>CAMIZL010000011.1 GCA_946403295.1 uncultured Clostridia bacterium
ACGTACGGTGCTGTGAGAGGACGGCGGTTAGTCACCGCCTCCTACTCGATTATCGGCTCCGTACTTGATTGCGAACGGGTTGTTGATACCTTTATACTTCTCGAAAAATCTCAACTTGAACTTATGGAGGAAGTCCGTAAGTTACGTCTTCTTTTTACTTATTTCGTTCATAATCGTCAGGCTGTATTTCAATAATCGATTGTCTTTTCCATCAGGAATTATGCTTATTGCTTTGGCAAATAAATAAAGAATGATATAACCGATCACTACACCAAGGAAATTGCAGATTACATCGGTAATGTCAATTACACGCGTCGTGAAACCTCCTGTTAATACACATTCCGCCAATTGTAGCAACTCAATTCCTAACCCTAAAATAAATCCGACTAATGATATCTTTTTCAAAGTCCTGATTTTAGAAATGAACGGAAAGATAATGGTGAATGGAATCGTCATCAAAACATTAAGAAGGTCGGTCATACCAACTCCTCTTCGAAAAGGGATGAGATTAACACTTGAGGAAAGATTCGCCGGAAGGCCTGTCATAATTATTGGAAACAGCGTCAGTTTTATTAACGCCATTATGTAAATGAAAAATACAGTACTGAAAAAATAAAACGGTTTTGAGGGATTTTTGGTTCTGCTGATAACGAGGCAAATGATTATATACAGCACACTTCCTAACAGTACCGTCAGCAAATCAAAGTCAATGATCATAAAATTATCTCCTACTCTACCGGCACTACGAGACGATAGCAGAAATCTTCGGGGGAAATATCTCTTCCGGCAAAGGGCGCGACAAGCCCCATGAATCTTGCCGGACCGATGGGACGGATATTTCTCTTTTTGACTTCGGACCAGAATTTTTTGCATATGTCATCGATTATCGTATAATTCCCGTACGCAAGCAAAGAAAACGCGCGGACCGCGGGGACATGGACAACATTCGGATTATCGGTTTTTGACGGTTCGATCGGGATATAACCTGTTATTTCCGGTGGCTCGTTGGAAACAACGACGCCGTTCTTAAAATCATCGGCGCTTGTTCCGAACAACGGCTCGGGAGAGACGTGAAATCCCGAAAGAATACATTCCTCAATCAATGTGTAATAGAATGATTCCGAGCTATCAATGGAATTCGGCTTTGATTTAAGACTGTAGCAGCAAACCTCCGGCAGATCGATGAAGGAGAAATAGTAGTTCTGCTTCTTGACGTATCTGAGTTCGAATTCTTCCAAAACTCTGTGCATGCGGCTTATCCGCTGTTTTTGTTCCCTGATAAATTCCTTCACATCACATTTTTGCGCGAACAAATCGGCGATCTCGAAGCGAGAAAGGCCGAGCGTCTGCAATGCTTTGTATTGCGTCACTTCCGTAACGTTAACGGAGTCATAATACCTGTAGCCGCTGTCGGGGTCGATCCTGTGAGGCCTTAAATAGCCGCTTTCCTCCAGGCGAAGGATAGACGAGCGGCTTACACCGCATATATCTGAAAATTCTTTTATCGTAAATAATCTGATCTTTTCCGGGATTCGCATTTTTTTACCTCGCTTGACTTGTTCGTCGGTGGACAGGTTAAACTATATCGCTTTAACCGAAGGCTGTCAAATTTTCGCTTCTTCCGCTTCAAAATTCTTTAATTGTTCGGGCCTCAAGCCGCAAAACACTTGCGAAAGACATCGAATATTTGTCATAATGGTTTCAGACAAGTATTACCATACCGGTGAAAAAAGTAAGCAGTGGCCCCCGGAGACCGGGGGTGGACAATTATTTAGGGTACGGGAAACAAGTAAGAGGCTCGAGGACCGGGTCTGGGCAAATTTTATGGGTGCGGGAAGCAAGTAAGAGGCTCGGAGACCGGGTCTGGGCAAATTTTTTATAGTTGAGAGCAAGTAAGAAAATATAAGAATTTGGGAGCTGTATATGACATCGGACTTGAATGAATTTGAGAAGAACAGTGCAAAATGGGATGTGTTTCGTAAAGAAAACAAGTCTTTAAGATATCTTTTGAGCAATGATCCGGAGAAGACCGTCTCGAAAGCGGGGATAGTGCTTCGCAGGCTCATATATCCGTTCGTGCGGATGCTTGGCAGACCAATGTCGGGAGTTAGGGGTGTGCTCTGTCATGCCGAGCCGCTTCCGAAAGGACCGAAGATATATGCGATAACGCACACATATTCGCGAGAGGATGTCGTGTGGGGGGTAGTATATGCGGGACGGCAGTCACATCTTGTAACAAACGCAAAAAGGGAGCTGATCTATTCGTCCGATGGCTGGGGGTTGTGGGCGTCGGGGATCATCCTGGTTGAAAGATATGACAAAGAAAACAGAAAAGCAGTGATAAAGAAAGCAAAGCGCGTGACGGACCTCGGTGGAAACGTGATGATCTTTCCGGAGGGAACCTGGAACATGAGTCCGAATCAGGTGGTTCGAAAGATGTGGCCCGGCGTTTACAGGATGGCGCGCGAAAGCAAAGTCCCCGTGGTTCCTATGGGCACGATGATGTACGACGGAAAATTCTATCTGATCAGGGGAAAGGCTCTTCAGCTCGGAGAAATGGAGCAAACTGAGGCTCTCACGCTCCTGCGCGATACGCTTGCCACGATGAAGTGGGATCTCATGGAAAAATACGGGCAGACCACGCGCGAAGAACTTCTTGGAGGGCTTGACGCACAAACCTACTGGCATAACGACATAGAAGCCTACATTGCCAAGCAGACGATCTACGACCGTGAAGACGAGGAGCACGCCCACTTCGTGGACGAGAGCGACATAGCGCACGAAGAATTCCTTCATCACCTCGACCGCGTGACCGTGAGAAGGGAAACGGCATTCCTTTTTAAGAGGGGATGAGGAAGGAAAGACAGAGGGATTTGACTAATCATTTGGAGGAAATGGGTGAATTACATGAATAGTATAATTGAATATAAAGGATATCATACTAAGATTGAATTTGAAGCTGAGACGGAAACCTTAAGAGGAAAAATAGAGGGAATCAATGATTATATTGATTTTGAAGCAAATACAATCCCCGATATTATAAAGGAATTCCATGCTGCGGTAGATGATTATCTTGATTTTTGTGTGGAAGTTGGGAAAAAACCCGAGAAGGATTAAAAGCAAGTAAGGATCCCCGGAGACCGGGTTTGGACGATTTTTTGGGGCGCGGGAAGCAAGTAAGGATCCCCGGAGACCGGGTTTGGGTAAATTTTTGGGGTGCGGGAAGCAAGTAAGAGGCTCGGAGACAGGGGTTGGACAATTCCCAGGCTTAGAAAGCAGGAAAATAAACAAGGGTTTGGCGAAACCAAGTCCTATAGAAAATGAGTGCTCTCGGTGGACCACGAAATTTCGGAGTTTTGGTCCACCGGGGGCATTGATTTCGTATAGGACCAAATTTCCAATGAATTGGAAAAAATTGGAAATAAAACCGGTCCACAGAGACCGGAAATTTTCTATAGGACCACATGAAGGCAGGCAGCACACATTTTCAATCGGAAAAGTGGCAAATCAAGACAACCCGGGCCAGGATCAAGGGAAAACGAAGGCAGGCGGCATACAAATCAAGACAACCCGGGTCCGGATCAGGGGAAAACGAAGGCAGGCGGCATACAAATCAAGACAACCCGGGCTCGGATCAGGGGAAAATGAAGGCAGGCGGCACACATTTCCAATCGGAAAAGTGGCAAATCAAGACAACCCGGGTACGAGTATCCTCTTGCTTTATCCGCGTCCATCCATTAACATAGTCTTACTGAAAAAAACGAATGAGGACTTGTTATGGAAGAAAGGATAGATAAAAGAATCTTTTACGAGAAGCTTTGGATGCTTGCGCTTCCGATCGCGTTTCAGAGTTTGATGGGGTCGGCGGTTGCGGCATGTGACGCTTTCATGCTGGGCAATATCGCGCAGAGAGAGATGGCGGCGGTGTCGCTTGCTTCTCAGGTGCAGTTCGTTCAGTTCATGTTTATATTTGCGGTCACCGGCGCCGGATCGATCCTCGGGGCGCAATATTACGGCAAGGGTGACATGGTGACTTTAAAGAAGATCTTCAATATGATGATCAAATTCAATTTGATCATCTCGATCTTCTTTTTCTACGTGTGCATGTTTACTCCGGAAGTGCCGATGTATTTTTTTACGTCGGAGCCGGCACTTATAGAACTCGGATGTGACTACCTCAGGATCGCGGCATTCTCTTATCTCATCATGGGTATTTCGCAGAGTTACCTGGCTATGATGAAAGTCAGTAACCATGTACCTGCAAGCGTTGGCATAAGCGTTACGGCTGTTTTGGGAAACATCTTTTTGAATTACGTATTTATTTTCGGAAATTTCGGAGTTCCCGCCATGAATGCGCGCGGAGCAGCGATCGCGACGT
Organism: uncultured Clostridia bacterium; assembly: GCA_946403295.1. GTDB lineage: Bacteria > Bacillota > Clostridia > Lachnospirales > Lachnospiraceae > RUG11977. Next base: position 4,379 of record CAMIZL010000011.1, read on the forward strand.
GTATAGCCCGCGGGATCGAGCTGCTCTTGTGCTTTGCGATCGCATCGAGAGAAGGCCATGTCAGGCCGAATCTTAAAATCTGGCTCGGTATGGGAGGTCTTACCGGAGATTTCCTCAAGCAGCTCGGACCTCTTTTGGGCGGATCGTTATTATGGGGAGTCGGATTCACTGCTTATACCGCGATCATCGGTCACATGGGTGAAGACGCTGCCGCGGCCAATTCGGTGGTGGCCGTGATCAGGGAACTGATCTGTTGCGTTTGCAACGGTATCGGTAATGCCGCAGCCATCATGGTCGGAAACGAACTTGGCGGAGGAAATCTCGCAAAAGGTAAAGCCTACGGTATTAAGCTCAAGAATATTTCATGGGTGATCGGATTTGCGTCTTCGGCGGTTGCGCTGCTTGTCACACCGTGGATCTCAAGCTTTTTTAAGCTCAGTAGTCAGGCCTCCGGATATCTCAACGGGATGATGATCATCACTGCCGTATATATCATCGGGCGTTGCGTCAATACGATCACGATCAACGGCGTGATCGACGGCGGAGGCGATACCTTGTTTGATATGTACAGTCTTTTTGTCAGTATGTGGTTGGTTGCCCTCCCCCTTGCATTTTTGGGCGCTATTATATTTGACTGGCCTGTTCTCGCAGTCTTTGCCTGCACCTGCCTCGACGAAGTCGGGAAGATTCCGTGGGTTATGGTGAGATTCAGAAAATACAGATGGGTGAGAAACCTCACAAGGCAGGTGAGCGACGGGACAAACGAAGCAGGAACCGGACGGTCAGACGGAATCGGTGAAACAGGAATCGGACGGGTAGACGGAATCGGTGAAGCAGGAATCGGACGGGCAGACGTGACCGGTGAAGCAGGAACCGGACGGGCAGACGGAATCGGTGAAGCAGGAACCGGACGGGGTGATGAGGAATTATGAGAATTAAACGTTTATATGTCCTGGCGGCACTCGTACTGCTGTTCCTTGTGTTTGCCACGCCCGCGGGTGCGAAGGCGGCGCTTAAGCCTTCCGTGAGGGAAGAAAAAGCAGTGCTTTATACGGATTCGGAGCCGTATGAATTTCATTTCATAAACCTTGATCCCGGAGCGAAGACGACTTTTTCGTCCTCGAATGAGGCTGTGATCAGGATAAATAAACAAAAGGCAGTTCCCGTCAAGAACGGTAAGGCAACGGTGACCGTGAAGCTAACCCAGAACGAGAAGACATATACGTTTAAGGTAAAATTCACCGTGAAGAAGGTGCCGAAAGAAAAGTCCGCGAAGGACTATAAAAAGCTTGCGAAAAAAACGGTCAAGCGGCTCGAGAGCGAGATGCTCGATAAGTCGGGAACCATTCTCAACTACGGTGACGGGAAATATTGCACCACGCAGGAAGAACTCGACGAATACATGTACAGAAACACCGGGAAATACGCAGCGTTTTCGGTCGTGTTTTCCGACGTTGGGCTCTTTCGCTCAGAGGAGGAATATCTTGCGATGTTCCCGTATCTGACGGAGATCACGATCAAAAATCCCACGAACTACAGAAACGCAAAGTCGGTGATAGTCTCCGTTAGCAAGAATACCGGTGCATATTCGTCCGAGGAGATCGCAGTCGATTATGCGCTTTCGGGCGGAAACACGTCATACCTCAGCAAGAGCGAGAAAAAGCTGTATAACAAGGTAGTAAAAGTTGCCGAAAAGCTCAGAAAAGATAATGTATATGAGACGGTTAAGGCGATTCATGACTATATCATAAAGAAATGCGAATACGAATTCGATGAGTCAAACGGGGATCGATACAGCCTGAAAAGCGCGGTCGAAGACGGCAAAACGGTTTGCAGCGGATATACGAAATATTTTTGCTCTCTTTGCAAGGCGCTCGGCATAAACGCGAAATTTGTTATCGGAAGTGCGAGCGGCGAACCCGGAGATCACGGCTGGAATCTGGTCGAGATCGGGCATAAATGGTACGGGGTCGATGTCACATGGGATGACGGAGGAAAAAACAAGAATGGTAAGAATGTGATCAACTACAAATATTTCCTCGTTGCCGACGAGGAAATGAAGAAAGATCACACATGGGACGAAAACCTGTACCCTAAGGCCGTCAGCAAGGACCTCGGGATCATTTATTCGAATCTCGAAAAATACCCCGTGGTGAGCGGCAAAAAGGAAGCTCTCGCATATGTGAAAGAAGTTGCGAAAAAGCTTGCCTCGTCAAAATCAAATACGGTTTCGCTTGAGTTCAGGGAGATTACGGCATCGAGCAGCGCATTTACCGCGATCAACAAAGAGCTTAATTCCTACAGCCGCTCCCTCGGCGTTCACTGGAAGGACTGGGATACCGATACGTCCGGCCCGGGCTGGGTGTATATAATTACACTGTATAAAAAGTGACGGCAGACAACAGCGTAGCATGAACAGGCGATGACGGCGGACAACAGCATAGTACCGACCCCGCATGATCGGGATAAAAAATCGATGATCGGGGGCGGTATTTTTATGGCAAAACATCCGCCCATATGCTAGAATAGAAAAAGCGCGGAAACATAAGCGTTTCGCGAAATGAGGCCGAAAAGGGCGGGTCGGTTGAAAGTGCGGTGCGGCTCGCGATCCCTTATAGGCCGCATCATAAAGGAGGGTTAATCGTTATTATGAAGATCGGATGTGTAAAAGAGATCAAGAACAATGAATTCCGTGTGGGGCTTACACCTGACAACGTTAGGGCATATGTTGCCGCCGGCCATCATGTATATATGGAGATGGGCGCAGGCGTAGGATCGGGATTCTCGGACAATGAATATGTGAATGCGGGTGCGAGCATCATCGACAATGCAGCCGATGTTTGGCACCTCGTTGATATGATGGTTAAGGTTAAGGAGCCTCTTGAGGAAGAATATGCGCTCTTCCATGAGGGCCTCATCCTTTATACTTACCTTCATCTCGCTGCGGATAAGCAGCAGATGGACGCGCTCCTTGACGGCAAGGTTAAGGCGGTTGCATACGAGACGATCGAAGAAGTCGATCACTCTCTTCCCTGCCTTGCGCCTATGTCGCAGATCGCAGGTCGCCTTTCGATCCAGGAAGGTGCCAAATACCTTGAGAAGCGTTTCGGCGGCGAAGGCATCCTTCTTGCCGGCGTTCCCGGAACTCCCAAGGCAAATGTTGTTATCCTCGGCGGCGGTACTGTCGGCATGAATGCTTGCAAGATCGCAGTCGGCATGGGTGCCAATGTTACGATCCTTGACGTTAATCTCAAACGACTTGAACAGCTCGACAACATGTTCGGAGCTCATATACAGACGCTTGTTTCTACTGACAGCAACATCGAGCGCGTGGTGAAGGAAGCAGACCTTGTTATCGGTTCGGTTCTTATCCCCGGCGGTTCGACTCCGAAGCTCTTCAAGAAGAAATATCTTCCCGAGATGAAGGACGGTGCCGTATTTGTTGACGTTGCCATCGATCAGGGCGGTTGCGGCGAGTCGTCAAGAGTTACAACCCATGACGATCCCGTTTATATCGAAGAAGGTGTTGTTCATTATTGCGTCGGCAATATGCCCGGTGCGGTTCCCCGTACAAGCACGATCGCTCTTACAAACGCTACCCTTAAGTACGGCCTTCAGATCGCGAAGGAGGGCCTTGAGGAGGCTTGCAAGAAGAGCGCTGTTGTTGCAAGCGGTGTAAACTGCTACCTCGGCAAGCTCACCAATAAGAACGTCGCAGACGCTCACGGCTATGAATACACAGCTCTTTCGGACATGATCTGAGGAGAGGGATTTCCGTCGGAACCTTTGGGATAGCCAAAGCCTTTTTATGTGGCAAAAAAAGTGTGTCTGTGGTAAACTGTTAACGGCGTGTGACCCGAATGACAGAGAAACGGGTTGCGAACCGTATTCGAAGCGAATGCTGAATCCAAACGGATGCGGGTACAGGAAGAGAAAATGAACGAGCAGAACAATGAGATCACGATCAGCCTGGGCGATATGTTCGCGTATTTTTTACATCGCTGGAAGCTTATAGTGGTAGTTTCTTTAATTCTTATGGTGGGGATCGGAGGTTTTCTGATCTACAGACAATATGAGTCGATACAGAACAAGTACGAGGACGCCACATATAACCAGCTGACAAGGGACATGACCCAGGAGCAGCTCAGAAGTGTCGACCTCTACTATACGCGTTACAAGACTTATCAGGAAAGAATCCGCGAGAACCAGTTCTATGCCGATAACAGCCTTTACATGAAGCTGGATGCGAACAATGTCGGCGTTCTTACCGAGGAGTATCTCGTTAAGACCGATTATTCGGGCGTTATGTCTTCATTCTCGGATGTTGCTCTTGATCTTAATGATTATGAGAAGATGGCCAATGTTCTCGGAAGCGATCTTGATGCCAGATATGTCAACGAGCTCGTGAGCCTCTACGGAAGCCTCGGCCAGGACGCTTATCAGATCGATACCGATAAGGTGGGCGATGTCATAAACGGAAGTATCGGTAATTCCTATACAGGTATCCTTACTTTGAGGATCATCGCAAATACGAGAAGTGATTGCGAGGAGCTCGCAAAGATCGCCGACGATGCCATCAGAGAGCATGAGGCATCCCTTAAGGGAGCGGGCATAATGCTTGAGGTCTCAAGCCTTACCACGTCTTATACCGAAAGATATGATTCAGGTATAGCCGAGTACCAGCGTACCAAGTCGGAGCAGGGCTCGCAGCTCGTTACCGATTATTATAATTTCGAGCAGAGCGCAAAATCATCCATGGATGAACAGGAGCGCGCGGTATTTAACTTCATGATTGAAAAGGAACAGGAAGTTAAGGAAAAGATGCATTACTTCAGATACGCAGCGATCGGCCTTGTGGTCGGCGGTCTCGTGATTGTGATCATACTTGCCATTAATTATCTGTTCGCACCCGGAGTCAAGACGATCGAAGATGCCGGAAATCTCACAAAAGAGAAGGGCATCGGTATCATCGTTCAGGAAACAAAATCGAGGATCCTGCTCGGAAAGTTCTTCCACAGCTGGGCCAAGAAGATAGAATTCCACGGTGTTACGCAGGTTGCCGAGGAAGAAGCGCTCGCACTTGTATGCGACAGACTTTATAACCTTTGCGAGAGCAGGAACACAAAGAAGCTCTTTGTGGCATCCGATGCCGACTGCACCTACACCGGACGCGTGCTCAAGCAGCTCATTGAACTCCTCAAGGCCAAGGGAATAGAAGCCGGAGCCGGCTCGCCCGTAAGCTCGCTTGAAGCATTGCAAAACCTCAGAGGTTCGGAAGCGGTCGTTATGGCACTTACGATCAAGAACAGTCTTCCGAACGCAGTAAGAGATGAATATGCGATCTGCGAGGAGAACAACATCCCCGTGCTGGGAAACTTCATAATATACCCTCAGACCTGACAGTCGTGCGAGGCAGGATATGCGTTATTATCTTACAGGAAAACAGGCGCGGGACATCGACCGCTACACATCGGAAACAATCGGGACGCCCGGGATCGTTCTTATGGAAAGAGCGGCCCTTGAGCTCGCCAACGTTATTTCGCAAGCGGTTGAGAAAGGCACGATCCTTTGCGTCGTCGGCACCGGCAACAACGGCGGCGATGCGGTGGCTGCAGCGCGCATCCTTAAGAGTCGCGGCCGTAACGCCTATGTCTACGAGGTGAACCCTCTCGGCAAAAAGACGGATTCCTTCCTGCTTCAGGAGAGGATCGCCAAAAACCTTGGCGTAGAGTTTGTTGAGACTCTCCCCGAAAGTGCTTCCGGGGATGATCTTGCATCTCTTTTTGAAAAATATGACGTGATCGTAGACGGGATCTTCGGTGTCGGACTCTCGAGAGATATCGGGGGGATGTGTAAGAACGCCGTTGAGGGCATAAACATTGCTTCGGAAAAAGGGGCTTTTAGATCGGTCGTTGCCTGCGATATACCGAGCGGCATCGATGCGGACACGGGGCGCGTTATGGGCTGCGCCGTGAAGTGCGATATTACCGTGACTTTCGGCTACACCAAGATCGGCATGTTGATAAATGACGGTCGTTACTGCAGCGGAAAGATCATTTGCAAAGAAATAGGATTATATACACCCGCGACCATGGAAGAAGCCAGGGGGCTTTTTGATGTGGCCGCGGCTTTTGAATTTGACGCACACGATCTGAAATACAGGCTTCCCACAAATGTTCCCGACGCCAACAAGGGAACAAACGGCAAGGTGCTCATTCTCGCCGGCTCAAGAGAAGTTTTCGGCGCGATGTATCTGTGCACATCGGCGTGCTGCTCTGTCGGAGCGGGGCTTGTAAAAGTTGTGACTCACGATAGAAACAGGGACCTTCTCATGGACAAGCTCCCGGAGGTAATGACGCTCACATATGGGGACGCTACGGGATGCGAGGATGCGACGGGTCTCCGCGCAGATTTTCTTCGCAAACTTTCCGAATCCGTCGCATGGGCGGATACGGTTTTGATAGGTCCGGGGCTCGGAACGAATGAAGAGGCACGCGGGCTGCTAACATGCGCGCTCGGTGCGCTTAAGGAGGGGCAGCGCCTCGTGCTTGACGCCGATGCCCTGAATATCCTTTCGGATAATTCGTCGCGTACCGAGGGCGACGACAGGACTGCCCCCGGTGAAACTGCGTCCGGCATGTTTAAAGATATTACATCCCGCCTCGGCGCCGGCAATATCGTTCTTACTCCTCACATCGGTGAGGCGGTAAGACTTATGAAGGGTCTCGGGCGAGAGATGACCGCGGCGCAGATCAAGATGCAGCCTATCGAAGCCGCGCAATGGATCTCAAATGCGACCGGAGCGGTATGCGTTCTAAAGGACGCACGTACCGTGGTGGCCGATCCCGCGGATGACGGGGTCATATACATTAATACAACCGGAAATTGCGGCATGTCGAAAGGCGGCAGCGGAGATGTTCTTGCCGGCATCATGGCAGGTCTTCTTGTCCGTGCACGCCGGAGCGGGGTGACCGCATTTGAAACCGCGTGTATTGCGGTGAACCTGCATGGTCGCGCGGGTGACAGGGCGAAGGAACGCCTTGGCGAAACGGGCATGATGGCCGGCAATCTGATAGACGAATTAAAATATGGTAGGATTGATGAACAGCGCTAAGTAGCGGACAGGTTTGTCTGAGATACCATTGTGGTAGATGAGATTCTCCTTTGTAAAAACGGTACCGGTTTCAAATTCGGTGTCCTCAAAGATATCGATCACAAAACCGTTGGGGTCGAGGATAAGTCCGAATATATTGTCGGGAGTGGCATCGCTTTCCGACCGGATCTGATATTTTACGGAAAGAGTGTCATCGTCAACGAAGGAAAGCGACCAGTCGGCGTACCAGGGAACATATTCCTTGAAGCCGTCCTTGACAGAAAGGTTATCCCAGCGGATCTTGCCATTCGGAACACCCTGAGGGCAGTAGATCTTAAAGACAGAAGTGTTGCCGGGTCCGACATTGCTCAAATAGACGTAGGTGTCACCGATACACTCTCCGTTATCGTCCATTGCGGCAGCGTCACCGGCTAAGGAGAGCGGTCGGTCATACATGTTTGTAATACCGACGATCAGATACCAATAGCCAAAAGAGTCTTTAAATGCCGTGACGGAAGCGGTTATACCGGGCATATCTTCCAGGAGACTGTAGGTAACGCCCCAGCTAACCTTACTGAAATCCGAGTCGTCATCGAGATGATCGAAATTGCCCAATGAACCGTCATCGGGATCCGAAACAGCGATATCGTCTTCCGGAAGAGGAGTGGGCTCGGGTGTAGGGGTGGCCATCGGCTCCGCGGTCGGAAGAGGAGTGGTTATAGGCGTGGAAGCAGGTGTAGGCACGGCTGTTGGTGAAGGTGTCCCGTTCGATGTGTCGGATGGCTCGAACTCGATAACATAACCGTCGGTTTTCGGTTTTTCATAACTGCATGAAGTCAGACCGAGACATAAAGAAAGGATCAATACGAAACAAGCGGATTTTTTGATAATTTTCATTAGATATATACGCTCCCTAGTGTTTTTTCGGGTCGTCCGGCAAGGCAGCCGGACGGACCTTCAAATATAGATTGTACCAGACATTTACAAAAGGTAAAGAGTTATTTATGATTGTTATCATATTTTTTGCATCGATGACCAGCGAGGAAGGAATGTTATGAAAATAAAGTGTGATTATTGCGACAGTATGGTAGATGAGACCGAGGGACAGTGTCCGCATTGCGGTGCGCCGCTCTCGGGCGCGAACAGAACATCGTCGTCGCAGCCCAAAACCATAGAGGAATTGAAACGGTGGTATGAGGCCAGAAATCTTCCGCCGGAAGAAGTGACGAGATTTTTCATCGGTAAGGATATAAGGGAACCCAAAGCCTTCGGAATCTACAAGAATTCGAACGGTGATTTTGTAGTTTATAAGAATAAGTCGGACGGATCGCGTGCGGTCCGTTACGAAGGCTCGGACGAGGCATATGCCGTCAATGAGCTCTACCAGCGCCTCCGCTCCGAGATCGAGGATCAGGTCAGAAGAAACAATGTGGGCCGCAATTACAGCAGAACCGGCAGTTCCTCAAACCTGTCCGGCAAGGGATGCAACCCCGTGGGGTGCCTGTCCGTTATCTTCAAACATAAAGTAATAGCCATCGTCCTGTTTATCGTGTTCATGCTGATCATAGGCGTGATGTTTGGGGATGACATCCCCAAAGGCTATTACAGCTATAACGGTCACGATTATTATCGTCAGGATTCGAATTGGTACGTTTATAACGATGCCACCGACAACTGGATGCTCGAGAGTGCCGCTTCAGGCATCTATTCCTACATCACAGGCGACAATTACGACGATTATTCGAACAATTCGTTCTTCGGCAGTTCCCTGTTTGAGGACTCCGCTTATTATGATGACAACTCGAGCAGCAGCAGCTCCTGGTACGACTCCGACGATGATGACGACTGGGACAGCGACTGGTCGTGGGACAGCTCCGACTCGTGGGATTCGGACTGGGGCGGAAGCGACTGGGATTCGGATTGGTGATAACGTCCGGTAATACCGGGGTTATTTCAAATATTCCCTCTCAAAAGCATCCATCGGGATCGGCTTGCTGAAATAGTAGCCCTGGATCACTTTGCAACCGAGCTCGCTGAGCCTGTCGACCTGCCCTTTCTTTTCGGCACCCTCGGCGAGGCACTTGAAGCCGAGCTCTTTTGCGAGCGAGATTATATGCCTTATAACGATTATATCCTCTTCCTTTTCATTCTCGGAAGCGACCTTGTCTACAAAGCTCTTGTCGATCTTAAGCGTGTCAAACGGCAGCTCTGTCAGCAGTGAAAGCGAAGAGTAGCCGGTTCCGAAGTCGTCCATCGAGATCTTGAAGCCCTGCTCGCGAAGCTTGTCCATAAGCGTTATCATGTGATTCTTGTCATCGTAGGACGCACTCTCGGTGAGCTCGAAGTCGATATATTTGTGGTCGACGCCGTAGTCGTCAACGATCTTTGTGAGCAGTTCCACAATGTTCTTGTTGTAAAGCCTGCTTCGCGAGAGATTAACGGATATGGGCACGATCTTTTTCCCTTCCTGCTCCCATTTTTTGATCGCTATGCAGACTTTCCTGAGCACGATATCATCGATCTTTCCGATTGAGCAGTCTTTCTCGAAGAAGGGAATGAACCTTGCGGGAGAAAGAAATTCCTGATTCTTGTAATTCCATCGTATGAGCGCTTCGGCGCCGACAAGTTCATCCGTATCGCAATTGATCTTGGGCTGGAGATAAACGACAAATTCGTCGTTCTCGATCGCCGTCTCAAGGTATGCTTTTATGTAATTGCTCCACGAGATATCATCATGCATCTTGTCGGTGTACATGATGATGTCCGTCTCGCTTCTGTTGGTACCGAGCGCCTGCGCCATCTTGCCGGCATCGGCAACGCGGTTACCCGAAAGGATCGAGCGCTGCATCGGAACAACGCCGCATCTGTAGAATATCTTGTAGTTGGGGTCTTCCTCGAGATGCGAGAGTTCCTCAAAGAAATGTTTGAGCGTCCGGATCGTCTCGTCCTTGGGCATATCCTTTATCATCATCGCGAAGTTGTCGTTATGGCATCGTGCGCTGGCATAAACGAAATCAGCTTCGTTCATCGCTTTTACGATATTGCAGAGCACTTTGTTTCCCGCGATATGTCCGTAAACCTCGTTGATCACACGGAATTCCTTGACATCGAAATGGACGAAGGCATAGTCGTTAATGCCTTTATCCATGGGCATTTCGAGATATGAAACAAGGTGGTTCCAGTTGTAATGATCGGTGATCGGGTCGAAGAAGGATATTTTGTAGAGCATCTCGGAGCCGAAGGCGGAAACGTCGTCATTTATGATGCTGTGCGCAATGTCGCGGTCGAGTTTCCACTCGTAAAGCATCCTGATCTTCCTGCAACCCATGAACACGCTTATGACGCCGGCCTTGGAGCGATCCTTGATCGAAAGGTCGGTGTAGATCCTGTGCGCGTCATTTTGCACGGCGATATTTTCGAAAAATTCCGTTATGGAATCGCGGCTCATGTCGATCTTTGAATCGATCTCGACCGAATAGAAGAAAGAACCGTCGAGCGTGATGCTCTTGAGGTCCGTGGGATACTCTATCCTGTCATCGCCCTCGCGGTACTCGATCCCGATGACTTCGCGCTCAAGCGAGCTCACGAAAAAAACACCCGGGTAGTCGTAAGTACCGAACGCGCCCGAATATCTGTTGACCCGCTCGGGCACTTTGTCTTCGTAAAACTCCCTGATCTCTTCATCCGTAGCTTCGGTGTAAAATAGTATCCGCTTGGGTTTGTATAGCTGATTCAGCTTGTTTATAAACATATGATCTCTCCGATAAATACACAAAAAATGGTCGTATATCTTGATTAAACGGTTAGGTTTCTCGTTTGCTTTATACTAACACAGACGAAGTTGATTTTCAATTATGCGACACGCGTCGGAGAGAGGCGGGCAGAGACACGCTCCCGTCGGAGCGATTTGGTTGAGTCGGCAGTCCTTGAGGAAATCTTGTCAGGAATCTGCCCCGTCGGAGTCCTTCCTTGAGGAGGGGCAGGAATGGCAGCTGCCGCAACTCGCGCAATTTCCGCCGCATCCCGGTTTTTTTCTGTCTTTTATCAGCACGCGCACGAGGGCCACGACCATTGCGATCAATACGAGGGATACCACTATCGTTCCCCAATTCTCGGCTAACCAGTCCATAACAATTCTCCTTCGGATTTTTTCGGATTTCGGTTTTATCGGATTTTGGTTTCGTCCGGATTCCGGCTTCGTCCGGACTCCGGTTTCATCAGGACTCCGCTTTCGTCCGGATTCCGGCTTTGTCCGGCGTGTTAGCGGCCGCTAACACCTCTCCTGATAAAATACAACCTGCCGTTCGGATTGTCAAGACATCCGCAACCACTGTGTTATACATACCTTCCGTTGCGCGTGCGAGGGACATCCTCATCCGGTGCGTCACTCAAGGACATCCGCAACCGCTCGGTTTTGCATTGTGTTTTGAGGGCAAAGAATTTATAATTTCTCTATGAATCATCCACAAGCTTCCGGAAGCATACACAAAAACTTTCCCGAACCTCAGGGACAAGGTGGATTTCGCCATATGCCACTTTGCCGATTTGGGTAAGAATTAAACTACAGAGGAAACAGGAATGAAGATTTCAATTGCAGGAACCGGATATGTCGGTTTGTCGCTCGCGGTGCTCCTTGCGCAGCACAACGAGGTGATCGCGGTGGATATCGATCGCGAGAAAGTGGAAAAACTGAATAAGCGTCAGTCGCCGATCCGGGACGAATACATAGAAAAGTACCTCGCGGAATATGATGCGAGGGGGCTAAAGCTCACGGCGACAACCGATGCCATAAGCGCATATGCCGCAGCCGATTACGTGATCATCGCCGCTCCCACAAACTACGATCCGCAGAAGAATTTCTTCGACTGCAGCGCGGTGGAATCGGTGATAGGGCAGGTGCTTGAGAGCAACGACCATGCGATTATGATCATAAAATCGACCGTGCCCGTCGGCTACACCATAAAAGTACGCGAGCAATTCGGAACCGACAGGATCCTGTTCAGCCCCGAATTTTTGAGGGAATCGAAGGCGCTTTACGACAATCTTTATCCCGGCAGGATAATCGTCGGATGCGACGCGGCTTCGCGCAAACATGCGGAAGTATTTGCGAAGCTTTTGACGGAAGGGGCTCTAAAAGAAGACATAAGCGTTTTGTATATGGGCTTTACCGAGGCGGAAGCCGTGAAGCTCTTTGCGAACACATATCTTGCGCTGCGCGTGTCGTACTTCAACGAACTTGACACATATGCGGAGCTTAAGGGGCTCGACACGAAGTCGATCATCGACGGGGTCTGCCTCGATCCGCGAATCGGCACGCATTACAACAATCCTTCGTTCGGCTACGGCGGATATTGCCTCCCGAAGGACACCAAGCAGCTTCTCGCAAATTTCCACGATGTGCCGGAGGTGCTTATCCGTGCGATAGTCGACAGCAACCGCACCCGCAAGGACCACATCGCGGACAGAGTCCTTGAATTGTCGGGCGCTTATGATCCCGCCGCGGACGGCGAGCGTCCTGCTGCGAGCGACAGATCTCAGCCCGCCGCGGACGGCGAGCGTCCTGCTGCGAGCGACGGATCAGGGCCCGCCGCGGACGGAAAGATACGCCCCGTTACGATCGGCGTTTTCCGCCTCACCATGAAAGCAAATTCCGACAATTTCAGGCAGAGCAGCATACAAGGCGTTATGAAACGCCTCAAGGCGAAGGGCGCCACCGTTATCATATATGAGCCGTCGCTTGAGGACGGAACCACATTTTTCGGTTCGCTTGTTGTGAATGATCTTGAGAGATTTAAGGATATGAGCGACAGTATCATCGCAAACCGCTATGACACGGCGCTCGACGATGTGAAAGATAAAGTTTATACAAGAGATCTGTTCAGAAGAGATTAGGCCCGCCGGGGGCCACCGGAGGCTGAAGATCAGCCTTCGGTGCCGGCGGGGATGTTCTCAAGTCTTACGATCGAGCAATACGAGGGGAAATATGTAAGGGTGAAGTGTGTTTTGCCGTCGGGGAATATGCGCTGCATTATGTAGCAATCTTCGTGCTGCAAATATGTTGTCAGGCTGTCGGCCTCAGCACTGCCGAACTGGCTCCAGGAAACGATCGATACGCGGGGATCGCTTTCGGCATATTTGCCCGCTTTGATGTTTTCGAGATTGTCCGAAGAGTAGAAGGCCTTGAATTCCTCAAACGAATCGAACGTAACGCCGATGTTACTCTGCGTAACAAGTTGGCTTCCGTCGCTGTAAACGAGTCGATCGCTGCTTTTCGAGCAAAGCTTGATCGCGATATCTTTAGTATCTTGGGGGTCATCTCCGATGCAGCCCAGTACAAGTCTTCCGCCGAGAACCTCATCATTATCAAAAACGTAGTTGACATTCATGCCGTCTTCGGTTTCAACGAATATTTCGTTCTTTCCGGATTCGGCAATCGAAAGCCTGGGCTCATCAGTTTCGGGATCGGGGATCACGTCAAGCATTTCATATTTATCTTTGCCGCTCAGTGAATCGTAGTAAATGTATACCGATCCCGAATAGTTGAATGCGTCGTAATCTGTCTCGCCGTTAAAGGGGAAACCGAGGTTTCTGAGATCCGTTTCGAATTCTGCGGTGTCCGTATAGATCTTCTCACCCACTCCGTCAATGATCCTGTAAGTGGGACCCTGTCCGATCACAATATTATCCTGCTCGGAACGTATGGGAATGCTGAATTCCTTCGATGATTCATCCGCGTTGTTCTTTATGACCACAATCTTGGTTACGGAGTCCTGATCCTTGACCGTGAGCTTAACTCTTTTGCCGGAATCGGTCGCTTCGATCCCGGTGATCATCTTTGCGTTTTCAAGGTCCGGACCGTCGGAAACCTTGCCCGCCCCGTCCTGCGTCGTGGTTGCGGAGTTGTCCGCACAGGAAGTGAGTATAAACGTTGCAGTAAGGGCAATGATAAGAACTATGATAGTGGTGAGTTTCGATACTTTTTTATAATTGATCAGGTTTTTTATCCTCATTTTTATCTCCATTCTGCCAATAGATTTTTTTGCAAAAGCAGTTGTAAAAACGCGGAAATTGTTGTCGGCGACCGCGTGGTTCACGATCGAAAGGCAGTACTCTTTTCTGATCCTGTCGCCGAGAATGTCGACAACCTCCTCGTCGCAGCGCATCTCAAGATCGCTCATCGCAAGCCTGAAAGCCAGCCACACGAACGGGTTGAACCAGTGCAGGCAAAGTAACATAAGCGCAAATGACTTGATCAGCGCATCATGATTTTTTACATGGATGTGTTCGTGAAGAAGCATGTAATCCTTCTCGTTCACGTCGAGCGACGAAGGCACGCAAATCCTGGGTTTGACAAATCCTATAATGAACGGAGTGTGTATCGTTTCGGACTCCAAATACCTTCCCGAACGTTTAAAGAGGCGGGAAAGCACGTGGTTTGCCCGTATAACGCATATGCCCACATACCCCATTATCACGGCTACTCCGACAAGCCAGACCGGAAACGCTACATCCGATACGGAAACATCGGATATGCCGGATTCGAGAGCGTCCTTGAGAATAGCGGCATACGACAGTATACCGGAATTCGTCTCCGAACCGGGATCACCTGCGGCTGTGAGGAGTCCGGACCGATCTGCGGTTGAGACGATGTCGGTTTGGTTTCCTGCTGCGGAGAGCTCCGCCCGGTTTCCCTCCGCGAGAAGTCCTGCTTGGTTTCCCTCCGCGAGAAGCCCTGCCCGGTTTCCCTCCGCGAGAAGTCCTGCTTGGTTTCCTGCTGCCGAGCCCTCGCCTGAGTTTTGATATGCGAAGGGCGTTTCGCTTGCGGCAGGGTCGACCGTGAGCCTTGCGTATTCAGTGCTTGCTTCATAAGCGTTAAGCGAAGCCTCCGGCGCGGTATCGGCGGACTCGTCTTCGCCCGTGGGGTACGCAAGATTATCAATTATGCTTTGGGGTGCGAGGTTGAAAAGGCTCAGAGGGGTCCTGAAATTAACGGGGCACACGAGCCTCACGGCTACCACGATCCAGAAAAGGAACATGGCCTTCTTCGGGATCCTCCTAAATACGACCCGGAGCAGGAGAACAAGAAGCACAGCAATGCTTCCGTATACGCTCATTTTCAGAATGGTCTCGATAAATATCTTCATGCGAGTATCCTCTCAGTCACTTGTCATCCAGATGTTCATTAATAAGATCTATCAATTCGTCGGCGTCCTCACGTGTGAGTCGACCGTTTCCGAGAAAAGCACTGACAAACGCCGAGAGAGATCCGCCAAAGCTTCGCTCAACAAGATGATTGCTCTCAAAGCGCTGAACGTTACTGCGATCAACAACATACGAAACAACGCTGTCCTCGTTTTTCACGAGCCCCTTGTCGATCACTTTATGAAGCATCGTGTAGGTGGTCGACTTTTTCCAGCCCTGCTTTGCCTCGCAAAGTTTCACGAGCTCGCCGGAGCCGAGGGGAGCGTTATCCCAAATGATGTCCATGATCTTGAATTCGCTCTCGCTGAGTGTCAGTTCTTTCATACTTATACTTCTTCCTTTCGATTTGTTCGGGTATTACCGCGGTCAAACAACCCTGCGCACAGGTCGCAGATCACTGTAAAACGATGCATGTCCGATATTACGGGCATACCTGGTCTACAACTCTAGACCTGAGGACAGTTTACAACTATAGACCAAACATGTCAACCCCTAAATCAGCCATTCTTCCGTACATGTTCAAATCAGCGTCGCTTTTCGCAGTGAAAGTCTATAATTGCGCAGAAAGACGGCGAGGCGGGGAAGGTAGCAAAGAGTGTAACTGACGCGTCTTCTGAAATTCTTATATTCATTGACATGGGTACGAAAAACAGATACGATGAGGATACACATATTCCCGAGCGGGTTGCTGCCCGGCGAAGGGAAATGATGTCTGAGAAAGAAAGAAGAGAGGTGACTTGAGATGGAAGTAATGCATATCAATTCGGAGAATTTCGATGAACTCGTTTTAAAGTCGGATGTCCCTGTACTAGTAGATTTCTGGGCTCCCTGGTGCGGACCTTGCAGAATGCTCGGACCCGTTATCGAGGAAGTGGCAGCGGAGGCTGACGGTTTCAAGGTTGGAAAGGTTAATTGTGATGATGAGGAAGAACTTGCCATGAACTATAGGGTTGCCTCCATCCCTTGCCTGATCCTTTTCAAAAACGGTGTCGAGGCAGGAAGAACACTCGGAGCCATGCCCAAGGAAAAGGTGCTTGCGTTCGTGAAAGACAATTAAAAAGTCAAAAAGGAAACCTGGCAAATAAGAGTCTAAGGTGCTTGCATTCGTGAAAGACAATTAAAAAAGTCAAAAAGGAAACATGGCAAATAAGAATCTAAAGAGCGCATTAAAATGAAATTCGGAAGAAAAGCCGGTAACTGTCGTAGTTACCGGCTTTTAGTTTACTTGTAATGGTCGCGCTCTGACGGGTGAAAGACCCAAGTGCGTGTCGTGGTCGCGCTTTG
Source organism: uncultured Clostridia bacterium (assembly GCA_946403295.1). Classification (GTDB taxonomy): domain Bacteria; phylum Bacillota; class Clostridia; order Lachnospirales; family Lachnospiraceae; genus RUG11977. The sequence goes on from CAMIZL010000011.1 coordinate 20,958, forward strand.
ACGGGTGAAAGACCCGAGTGCGTGTAATGGTCGCGCTTTGACGGGTGAAAGACCGAGTGCGCGTGACATTGTCAATGAATGTTCTTCTTCGGGTAGGTCAGGTATGCGGCGGCAACGCATGCTCCGGCGATCAAAAATCCGATCAGGATCTTGGGTAGGTCGAGCGAGCCGTCGCTTATGATCTGCGAGCCTTCGCAATATGCGAATGGCGTGATGTATCTGAGGAACTCCGCGGGTTCGGCGATGTTCGAAATAAGGTTGAGTATATAAAGGATCGCCGAAATTCCGAGGCCGATTCCGATGCTGCCCCGCCTTATGAATGCCGATACGCCAAAGCAAATGCCCGCGATCTCAAGCGTCAGCAGAAGATATGCGACGTGAATGAGGATGAGTTCGGTCAGGGGGATCGGTTCTCCGATTGCTGCGATCGACACGAGCACGATCAGGAAGATCGCGATATTCATTTCGAAAATTCTGCAGATAACGCTGAGAAACTTCCCGGTCATTATCTTCACGCGGCTTAAGGGGTGCGTAAGCAGGAATTCCGATGTTTGCATGCGTTCTTCCTTGCACAGAAGGTCTACGGCGCAAAGTGCCGCGAAAAAGGCTCCGCCGAGGCCGAGGATCGAGCCGCACTCAACAGAATAAAAGCCGATGAGTGTGCCGACATTAAGCTTGTCCATGCCGAACGCTGCCGTAAATGAGCCCATGGAAGAGAAGAGCTCGTTTATCGAATCCATTTCCGCTTTCATTTCCGGATAAAGGAAAACACACACCGCAAGAAGGAACATGATAGCGGCAGTCCAGATAATGAAGGATTTTCTGCCTTGTCTGAGTTCATGTTTAAAGATCGTCATGTCAGTTTTCCTCCCTTCCGTATGATCCGGTATTCGGCCCCGTGCTTTCTTTTGCATCGTTCCCGTAGAAGTGCAGGAAGATCTCGTCGAGATCCGGATCGGTGATGGTGAGGTCCTTTACGTTGCATCCCGCAAGTTTTCCGATGAGTGCGTTGATATCGCCGCTGTACAGGAATGATTTTGTTTCTCCGTTAACGCATATGTCTTTGATCCCGGCCAGCCCGTCTACATTTACATCGCCGCTCAGAGATATGCGTTTGGCGTTGCTCTGTCCGAGTGCTTCGACGCTGTCGCAAGCGATCAGACGACCCTCGCGGATGACGCCTGCGCGATCGCAGTTGCGTTCGATCTCGGGAAGAATGTGGCTTGAGACAAAAACTGTCGATCCTTCTTTGTTGTATTCACGGATGATCTCGAAGAACTCGTGCTGCATAAGCGGATCGAGGCCGCTTGTGGGTTCGTCGAGAATGAGAAGCTCGGGCTTGCTCTGAAGTGCCGTTACGATCGCGACTTTTTTGCGATTTCCGAATGACAGCTCGTCGACTTTGCGATTCACATCGAGTTTAAGTCTGTCGCAAAGCGCTGCGGCTGTTTTCGAGCAATCCGTTTTTCTGAGATCCGCCGAGAATTTGAGAATGTCTTTGACTTTCATTCCGGGGTAGAATAACGCTTCCGAGGGAAGATATCCGACTCTTTTGAGGATCTCTTCCTTTTGAGTTACGACGTCAAGTCCGAAGATCTTCGCGCTTCCCGAGGTCGGGAAGATGAGTCCGAGGAGTGTCCTGATCGTCGTCGATTTGCCGGCTCCGTTCGGTCCGATGAAACCGAACCATTCGCCCTGCTCAACGGTCAGTGTTAAGTCCACGATCCCGCGGGCTTTTCCATATGACTTTGTGAGGTTTTTGGTTTCGATTACATGCATATGTTTTATCCTTTCGTGAAACTGTGTTGTTGATGCAATTGTAACTTAGTTGCGAACGTTTAGAAAGACTTTTTTTGGTGTGAAAATGCGGGATATTTTTGTTAAATTGCAGTTGACAAATGCTCTTTTATTTGAAGACCTCGCTTTTTACGGGCTTCCGGGGAGGCGAATATTTTCAGGGAAACGGCCGGGCTAGACCAAATATGCGTTAAGTGCTATCATATAAGGCCGAAGAGAGCGTACATATAAAGACCGCGCAGAGTTGGGATATACAAAAATGCACGGAGTTGAGGTATACAAAAACGCACGGAGTAGAGATATACAAAAACGCGCGGAGTTGGAATATACAAAAACGCACGGAGTTGAGGTATACAAAAACGCGCGGAGTTGGGATATACAAAAAAGTTATACATTAGGTACGAAGAGAGGTGAGTGCTGCTTGGATATATCGGAATGTCATTTGTGTCCCCGTAATTGCGGCGCGAACCGAAACATAAACCTGAGCCGCCCCTGCGATGAAAGCAGTGCACGCGAGGAGAAAGGTAAGAATCCCGGCGGTGAAAGCAGTGCACGCGCGGAGAAAGGTAAGAATCCCGGCGATGAAAGCAGTGCCCGCGCGGAGAAGAGAAAATACGGATTTTGCGGTGAGAGCGGCACCATAAGGATATCGCGCGCGGCGCTTCATATGTGGGAAGAGCCGGTGGTGAGCGGGACGCGCGGCAGCGGAGCGGTCTTTTTTACGGGATGCAATCTTCGCTGTATCTTCTGCCAGAACGCGGCGATAAGTGAAGGCGGAAGCGGCCGTGAGGTAAGCGCCGGAGAACTTGCGGACATATTCGTTTCGCTTGAGGCGCAGGGGGCGCACAACATAAATCTTGTGACACCCACTCATTTTATACCGGGGATCTGCGAAGCGATCGCGATCGCAAAAACGAGGGGGCTGAGTCTTCCTTTTGTATATAACACGTCGGGATACGAATCGGTCGAGTCGCTTCGCATGCTTGACGGACTTATAGATGTATATCTTCCCGATTTCAAATACATGGACGTCAGGAAAGCGGCCGCATATTCTAATGCACCCGATTATCCCGAGGTCGCAAAAAAAGCGATCGCCGAGATGTTCAGACAGGTCGGAAAACCCGTGATAGAGGGTGAAGGCGCTGGCACCGAAGAAAAAAAGAACTGTGAAAACGAGAAAGATGGCGCTGGCGCCGCGGAAAAAAGAACCTGTGGAGCAGCGAAGGAAGGCGCGGCTCTTATAAAGAAAGGACTTATAGTCCGGCATCTGGTTCTGCCGCTCGGGGTGAAGAATGCGTGCGCGGTGGCGGACTATCTCGCGGAGGAGTACGGAGACAGCATATACGTCAGCATCATGAATCAATATACGCCGCTTTACGATGTGCCGGGGGCGCTTCGCGAGGAGCAGAGGAAACGGCTCGAGCCGTACGGCGAGCTGCACCGGAAAGTGACAAAGCGCGAGTATGACAGGGTTGTCGAGCACTGCCTTGAACTCGGCCTCACGAATGTGTTCATTCAGGAGGACGACGCATCGGGAGCTGATTTCATACCGGCTTGGAACGAGTGACGTTTTATGCAGCAAGGCGACAGCGTCACACACGATAGGGAAGAAATGACGGCAGAGGTAAAATGACAGCGCCACACACGATAGGGAAGAAATGACGGCAGAGGTGAAATGACAGCACCACACACGACACGGAACAAATGACGGCAGAGGTAATATAATGGACGAACGATTTAAAAAGCAGGTGGATTTCGCACTTGAGATCGATAAGGAGAAGAATATCTTCAGGCAGACGCACCTGTCGGGGCACGGCCGCAACGAAAATGATGCGGAGCACGCCTGGCACATGGCGATCATGGCGTATCTCCTCAAGGAATATGCCAACGAGCCCGTAGATATATCGCGGGTCATGATCATGTGCCTCATCCATGACATCGTTGAGATCGATGCGGGGGACACTTACGCCTATGACCCCGCGGCCAAAGAAACACAAAAGGCAAGAGAAGAGGCTGCCAAGGAACGCATATTTTCACTCCTGCCCGATGACCAGAAGGCAGATCTGACGGCACTTTTCGAAGAATTTGAAGCCGGCGAAACCCCGGAAGCAAGATTCGCGAAGGCAATGGACAATTTCCAGCCTTTGATCCTCAATAATTCAAACGGCGGAAGCGACTGGAAGGAGCACGGCGTGAGCGCATCCCAGGTTTACGGACGTCAAAGCACGACAAAGCCCGGATCCGCGATCCTTTACGATGTAACGGACAAGATAATCAAAGACAATGTGACGAAGGGAAGTTTGAAAAACGATCTTTGATCAAAAATAAAAATACAAACAGGAGGATTTTATTATGTATAAAACAACAGCAACGGTAGAAGGAATGATGTGCAATATGTGTGAAGCACATGTTCAGGAGGCTGTCAGAAATGCGTTTGACGGCGCCAAGAAGGTGAAGGCCGATCATAAGAAGAATCAGCTTTCGTTCGTGACAAAGGAAGCACCCGATATCGAGGCGCTCAAAAAGATCATAACGGATACCGGTTATACATTCGTGGGCGCGGAGACATCCGAGGACTGAGGGATGATAAAGACATCAGGTGATAAACATCCCGAAACATATAATTGCATAGAAAGAGCTAAAGAACTCCCGGGGCGGGAGTTCTTTTCTATATGCGGAAGGGTTTACATGCGCATGAGGAAGCGGCTTTACTTGTATATGCGGAAGGGTTTACATGCGCATGAGGAAGCGGCTTTACTTGCATATACGGAAAGGTTTTTACCTGCTTGTCAAGAAAAAGAATTCAACAGTATTAATAAAAAATTTTTAAAGATATTAAAAAAATCTAAAATAATTTAAGTACATATTGACTTATAGTTCCAATCGGATAAGATGACAGTAACAAGAGGTGTTAAAGAAATTTTAATTAAATTTTTCAATCAATTTCATTTTTAAGGAGATTTAAAACATGTTTGACGACGTAAAAGAGATCATCGTAGAGACACTTGGATGCGCAGAGGATAGCGTAACAATGGATGCCAATCTTTTCGATGAACTTGGCGCTGATTCCCTTGATGCCGTAGAGCTTTCACTTGCGATCGAAGAGAAGATCGGAGTTTCCATCGATCAGGAAGCCATGGTAAACATTAAGACAGTGGGAGATATCATGGATTACATCGAGAACGCCAAGAACTGATCGCCACCCGGGGAAGAAACATTTCGAATACGGAAGTAACACTTCGGGCACATAAACATTAAGAGGCCGCAAAACTATCGGCTGCAAAGAAACCGAAGCGGTAAGAGGCCGCAAAACCATCGGCTGCAAAAAAACCGAAGCGGTAAGAGGCCGCAAAAACATCGGCTACAAAGAAACCGAAGCGGGGAACCGCTTTATGACGAAAGCATAATATATCAGAGGACAACGAATATGACCGGAATCAAGATTCTTTCAACGGGCAGCTGCGTACCCAGACGTGTCATGACAAATGACGACCTTGCGCAGATCGTAGAGACAAGCGATGAATGGATCCAAAAGCGTACCGGAATGAGCGAGAGACATTTTGTAGGCGAGGGCGAGGATATGACTTACCTCTCCGAGATGGCTGCTCGCGAGGCGATTGAGCGTTCGGGCATCGATAAGTCCGACATAGGGGTTATAATTGTAAGTACGGTTTCGGGAGAATACTATTCGCCTTCGACGGCGTGCCTTCTTCAGAGCAGACTTGGCCTTGTTCATGACCTGGTTGCTCTTGATGTGAGCGCGGGATGTTCGGGATTTATTTTCGGACTCGAGACGATCAGAGCGCTTATGCTGGCGAGAAACGCAAAAGCAGGCCTTATCGTCGGAGCGGAAGTGCTTTCGAAGAAACTCGACATGACGGACCGCACGACATGCGTGCTCTTCGGAGACGGTGCCGCAGCAGCGGTTGTTGCGCTTGACGACAGACCTTATTATTCGGAGATCGGCGTTGACGGCGACGAAGAGATGATCAATATCAAGGTTTCCGACGGACATATCCATATGGACGGCCAGGGAACATATAAATTCGCCGTAAAGACCGTGCCGGAAGTGATCGAGAAGGTTGTCGAGAAGGCGGGACTTACATATGATGACATCGACCATTATGTACTCCATCAGGCGAACCTTCGTATCATCGAGTCAATCGCGAAGAAGGTAAATCAGCCCATGGAAAAATTCGTGGTCAACATCGAAAAATACGGCAATACCTCCGCGGCCAGCGTGGGACTTGCACTTGATGAAGCATATAAGACAAATCGTATCAAAGAAGGTGACAGAACGCTTCTGTGCGCATTCGGCGCGGGGCGTACATGGGGAACCGTGATAATCTGAGAGGAAAATAATGCTTATAAATGAACTTACGGGTACGAAGTACCCTATCATACAAGGCGGTATGGCGAATATCGCAACAGGTGCCTTCGCAGCTGCTGTTTCCAATGCGGGAGCCCTCGGGCTCGTCGCTTCGGGCGGCATGAATGCGGAGGCTTTGCGCGAGCAGATAAGAGAATGCAGGAGCCTTACGGACAAGCCTTTCGGCGTAAATCTCATGCTCCTTAATCCCGACGTGGACAACATCGCAAAGATGCTCGTAGAAGAGAAAGTCGGATTTATTACCACGGGTGCGGGCAATCCCGTAAAATATATGGAAGCCTGGAAGTCGATCGGCGCAAAGGTATTTCCTGTGGTTGCTTCGGTCGCACTTGCAAAGATCGCGCAGCGAAGCGGTGCTGACGCAGTTATCGCAGAGGGCGGAGAGTCCGGCGGACATGTCGGTGACATGACGACCATGACGCTTCTGCCTCAGGTTATCGATGCTGTTGATATACCCGTTATCGGAGCGGGCGGTATCGCGGACGGCAGACAGATGGCTGCTGCCATGATCCTCGGCGCGTGCGGTATCCAGATCGGCACATGTCTACTCGTTTCTGAGGAATGTCCCATTCATGACAATTACAAACAGGCGCTCATAAAGGCAAGAGACAATTCGACCACCGTTACCGGTCGCAGCCAGGGTGCTCCCGTGCGTATCATAAAGAACGATATGTCACGAGAGTATTTAAAGCTTGAAGCTTCGGGAGCAACGAGAGACGAACTCGAGAAGATCACTCTCGGCGGTCTGAGGCGCGCAGTCGTCGATGGCGACGTTGTGAGAGGCTCCGTAATGGCGGGTCAGGTCTGCGGGCAGTTAAAGAGCGTTCGTCCGGTTGCGGACATCATCGATGTCATGTATAATGAAGCGGTGCAATTGCTCGGCCGCGCACAGGATCTGCTTTGATCGGCAAATATATGCGAGGAAACGGATGCGACCGGAAATCGCATCTCAAGAGGGGATAGATATGAAGATAGGATTTGTTTACGCGGGCCAGGGAAGTCAAAGCGTTGGCATGGGACATGATTTCTATGAGGAATCGCAGCTGTTCCGCACAACACTTGACAACGCGGCGGAAAATCTTAAAGACGAGCTCGGACTTGATATAAAGGATCTTTCTTTTAACGGTCCGCTCGAAAAGCTTTCGCTCACCGCCTATACACAGCCCGCGATGGTTGCGTTTGCGGTCGGTGTGACGAAGATGCTCGAATCGGAAGGCATAACCCCCGAGTATGCGCTCGGACTCAGTCTCGGAGAATACTCCGCGCTTTTTGCCGCGGGAATTCTTTCGGAAGAGGATGTTGTAAAGCTCGTTGCAAAACGCGGCCGCTTCATGACGCAGGCGGCGGAAGGACTCAAAGTCGGCATGGCTGCGGTCCTCGGACTCGAACGCACCGTTATAGAAGAGTGCTGTGCGAGAGTGAGCGGCGAGACGGGAAAGGTGGTTTCACCCGCCAACTACAATTGCCCCGGTCAGATCGTTATTTCGGGCGATCTCGAGGCAGTCGAGAAGGCTTCGGCAGAGCTTAAGGAAGCGGGAGCCAAACGTGTACTTCCGCTCAATGTCAGCGGTCCTTTCCACACAACGCTTATGAAGAGCGCCGGAGATCTCCTTGCCAAAGAGATGCAGAAGATCACATTTAACCCCGGAAGAGTACAGGTGGTGTACAATGCGATCGGAAGAACAAAGAATGAAGACGAGACTGTTCCCGCGCTTCTTGAGAAGCAGGTACAGTCGTCCGTATATCTTGAAGATTCCATCAGGTTCATGTATGAGCAGGGAGTCGACACCTTTGTTGAGATCGGTCCGGGCAAGGTCATCAGCGGTTTTATAAAGAAGACACTCACCGATGTTAAGATCATGAACATCGAAAAGTCCGAAGACCTTAGAGCGGTTGTAACAGAGCTGAGACAGTGAGATTAAGAGGAGAAAACGATGAGTATTGCTTTGGTTACCGGAGGCAGCAGAGGGATCGGGCGCGTTATCGCGCAGACTCTTGCCGAAAAAGGTTATGACGTAGCGGTCTGCTATGCGGGAAACGAGGCTGCCGCAAAAGAATGTGTTGCGGCATGCGAAGCTGCAGGCGTTCGCTCGATGTGTGTTAAGGCAGATGTCAGCAAGCAGGAAGATGTTGACGCAATGTTCGCAGCGGTCAAAGAACAGCTCGGCGCGGTAGATGTGCTTGTTAACAACGCAGGCATCACGCGGGACAATCTTATGATCCGTATGAGCCTTGACGATTATGAGGCAGTTCTTGACACAAACCTCAAAGGAGCTTTCCTTTGTACAAAGGCAGCCATTAAAGATATGATGAAAAGCCGTAAAGGCAAGATCATAAACATTACTTCGATCGTCGGGGTCACGGGAAACGCCGGACAGACCAATTATGCCGCCAGCAAAGCCGGGCTTATCGGACTTACCAAGTCCGTGGCACGCGAGTATGGAGGGAAAGGCATATGCGTTAATGCCGTAGCACCCGGATTTATCGAGACCGAAATGACGGGAGTCCTTCCCGAGACTGTTAAGAATGATTATCTTACGAGAATTCCTCTCAAGCGATTCGGAGAGCCGAAAGATGTCGCAAATGTTGTGGCATTTCTTGCGAGCGCAGATTCGGATTATGTGACGGGGCAGGTCATAGAAGTGACGGGCGGAATGTAAGAAAGATTCAAGGCTACGGGAACCGTGGTTCGAGGAAAAACGGTCGAAAAGTCCGGCCGCCAAGAGGAGTATTGATATGAGAAGAGTGGTAATTACAGGAATGGGTACCGTGAACCCGCTTGCGAACAACGTGGCGGAATCATGGGAAAGCGTGAAAGCCGGAAAATGCGGTATCGGACCCATAACCAGATTTGATACAACAGATTTTAAGGTAAAGCTTGCGGGAGAAGTAAAGAACCTTGACAGAGTAGAGATCCTCGGCGTTAAAGAAGCAAAGCGAATGGATATGTACTGCCAGTACGCTTTCATAGCCGCTATGGAAGCGGCAGAGGATTCGGGCATTAATTTCCCTCCCGAGGATGCCGATCGTTGCGGATGTATCATTTCGTCAGGTATCGGCGGACTTTCGACCATCATTGACGAGGAGTGCAAAGGCGGCGAGAAAGGATATAAATTCATTTCTCCTTATTTCATTCCCATGGCCATCAGCAACATGGCAGCAGGTCAGATCGCGATCAAATACGGCCTTAAGGGCATGTGTACCGCTGTCGTAACGGCTTGCGCAAGCTCAAACAATGCGATCGGAGATGCATTCCACAGGATCCGTTACGGATTTGAGGATCTCATGTTCTGCGGCGGCGCCGAGAGCGTTATTCTTCCGCTTGCCGTAGCCGGATTCCAGTCGATGAAGGCGCTCAGCACAAGCGAGGACCCGAACCGTGCTTCTATCCCTTTTGATAAGGAACGCGGCGGTTTTGTTATGGGTGAAGGCGCGGGTGTGCTTGTTATTGAGGAACTCGAGCATGCGCTTGCACGCGGAGCACATATATACGCCGAGATCATCGGATACGGAACGAATTGTGATGCTCATCACATCACGGCGCCCGCACCCGACGGAGAAGGCGGAGCAAAATGTATGGAACTTGCCGTTCGCGACGCGGGTATCAGACTCGATGAGGTAGATTACATAAACGCTCACGGAACAGGAACATCACTCAATGATTCGGGCGAGACACGTGCGATCAGAAGAGCGTTCGGCGATCATGCCGACAAGCTTATGGTAAGCTCGACGAAGTCCATGACCGGTCACCTTCTCGGTGCGGCCGGTGCGGTGGAGGCAATCTTTACATCACTTGCCCTTAAGAATGATTTCGTTCCGCCCACAATAAATTACAAAGAACCCGATCCGGAATGCGACCTCGATATCGTACCCAACGAGGGACGCAACCGTAAGATCAACATCGCTCTTTCAAACGCACTCGGCTTCGGAGGCCATAATGCGAGCATCGTATTTAAAAAATATGGGGAGTGATGCAGTAACATCCGAAAACTGCCTGCGATTCTTATAGGGAGATAAGCGCGGGACAGAAAAAAAATAAAAGGGGAGCAAAAGGGAAATGACACTGGATTCAGTTCAGATTCAAAAGATCCTGCCGCACAGATATCCGTTCCTTATGGTGGATAAGATAACGGAATGCGAGCCCGGGGTCAAAGCAAAAGGCATCAAATGCGTTACCGCCAATGAGATGCAGTTCATGGGACACTTCCCCGGACGTCCTGTTATGCCGGGAGTTCTCATCATCGAAGCACTTGCTCAGGTCGGAGCGGTCGTGCTTCTCACACAGCCCGAAAACAAGGGTAAGATCGCCTTCTTCGGAGGCATCAAAAATGCAAGATTCAGAAAGCAGGTAGTTCCCGGTGATGTTCTGGAGCTCAGCTGCGAGATCACTGCCATGAAGGGTCCCATGGGCCGCGGCGAGGCGACCGCTACGGTCGACGGTCAGGTGGCGGTACATGCTGAGTTTTCGTTCGCACTCGGGGAATAAGGGGCAAAAGCAGCAGAATTGCTTAGGAGTTAAAAATGCTTGAAAAATCGTTGATTGAAGTTCATACCAAGTTGAAGATACATTTCTATCAGGAAATGTTCAAACGTCTTCATTCGCGCGAGACTTCCCTTTCAACTGTGGAAACCTTCTGCGTGGAAGTGATCTATGCGCTCGGAGAGCCTACGGTTGCGCAGTTCGCGAAATTCATAAACGTTTCTTCGCCCAATGCGACATATAAGGTCAACTCTCTGATCAAGAAGGGTTATATCGAGAAGATAAGGTCGGAGACAGACAAGCGCGAATACCACCTTCGCGTCACTGACAAATTCAGGAATTATTATGCTCTCTCGAGCGATTATGTTGACGAGGTGGTTCGCCGCGCCCGCGAGCGTTTCGAACCGAAGACGATCGAGGAACTTGACACATTCCTTTCGATCATGTCCGAAGAGCTCATGAACGATGTCCCGATCAATATCGCACCCGCCAAATAACAGGATAGGAGCGGCTTTTTGGGACAACACAAAGAAAAGCATTAAGAACTTACGGAACAACAAAAGAAAACAGAATTTACGGAACAACAAAAGGCACCTCTCTCTCTAAGTGGGTGCCTTTTGCTGTTATTGTATGTATCGATTGTACACGATCTGTTTTGGGATCAACCCTTCTCAAGAGCAAGAGTTCTTGTGGTGATGTCACAAACCTCAGCGGGTCCGTAATACTGGATAGCGCCGGGATATGTGAATGCCGTCTTAACCGCCCACTGCTTTCTGTGCTCCTCGAAGTACTTGAAGGGCTTGCCGTCAAGCTCAACAAGAGCCTTTCTGATAACGGGCTTGTCCTCGCCGTTTCTGCGCTCCATGTTCATCATCTTGGTGATGGGCATACCGCCTGCAACCCACTCCTCAGCGGGCTTCGAGATGTTCGAAACCTTGGAAAGATATCCGTTGTAGCCGTAGGAGATAAGCATAAATGCGTTGTATCCGAGCGAATAGCAGTAATCCGAATCGAAGTTTGAAGGGAATGCGCATCTTCCTTCATAACCGAAGAAGTGATGCTGTGTGTTGAATTTGCCGTTAAATGTGCCGGCTGCCTTTCTTGCCTTAAGCTTGTCAGCAACAAGAAGAGCGAAGAGCTTCTCTGACTCGATGAGTGAAACCTGAACGTTGCCGTGAGGATCTCTCTCAAGGAAGAGCTGCTTGCCGATCTCTTCGGGAAGGATGTCAAATACCTTGAGTGACTCTGCCGTAAGACCGTTCTTGATGAATTCGTATTTTGAAGCCCAGTCGGGAAGAGCGTTGAACTGTGCCGTCTTCTCGCCTGCAAGGAGCTCGTTGATCTCTGCGATGAGCTTTGAGAATTCGGGAACGAATTCAACGATACCCTCGGGGATGATGGCAACGCCGAAGTTCTCGCCGTTTGCGGATCTTGCTGCAACCGAATCGGCGATATCGTCAGCGATCTGTGAAAGGCTCATCTTCTTTGCGGCAACTTCCTCACCGATAAGGCAGATGTTGGGCTGTGTCTCAAGTGCGCACTCAAGTGCAACGTGAGAAGCCGAACGACCCATAACCTTGATGAAGTGCCAATACTTCTTTGCGGAGTTTGCATCTCTCTCGATGTTACCGATGAGCTCGCTGTATGTCTTTGTAGCTGTATCGAAACCGAACGAAGCCTCGATGTCCTCGTTCTTTAAGTCACCGTCGATGGTCTTGGGGCAACCGATAACCTGAACACCTGTGTTGTTTGCTGCCATGTACTCGGCAAGAACGGCTGCGTTTGTATTGGAATCATCGCCGCCGATGATAACGATAGCGGTAACGCCGTGCTTAGCGCAAACCTTGGTAACCTCTGCGAACTGCTCGGGTGTCTCAAGCTTTGTTCTGCCGGAACCGATGATATCGAAACCGCCTGTGTTTCTGTACTGATCGATATAATCATCTGTGAACTCGATGTACTTGTCATAGATAAGTCCGTCGGGGCCGCCCTTGAATCCGAGAAGAACGTTGTTCTTATCGGCAGCCTTAAGAGCATCATAAAGACCGCAAACTACGTTGTGTCCTCCGGGTGCCTGTCCGCCGGAAAGGATAACACCTACTACCTGCTTCTTAGCGGGAGCTGTGTTCTTTCCCTTAACGAAGGTGATCTCCTTCTTGCCGTAGGTATTGGGGAATTTAGCGCGTATCTTGTCGCAATCGGCTACGCTGTTTGTCTCTTTTCCCTCGCTAACGCCGATGTTCTCTACGCCCGCGCGGAGCATACCGGGAAGCTTGGGAGCATATGCATAACGCGCTTTCTGAAGTGGTGAAAGGTTCATGTCAGTACTCCTTCTATGTGATTTTATTGGGTTTGAAATAACATTCGCGGAGTATTGTAGCACAAGTATTTTCCTATGTAAAGAAGAGACGGGGACAACATGATCAAACCGTTCCACGGTGAAATGTCATAAATCCTTCCTCTCTTGAATGAAAGCAATGATTATGTTATCATCATGAAGTAGGAAATGCCCGAAATAATGCGTTTCGTAAATGCTTGTTTATGATTGATCCGTGAACCTCTCGGAAACGTTCACGGCAGGACATAGCCATAAGGAGGCAGAAATGGATTTTAGCGAACTGATGAAGAATCGATTTGGCGAGCCCGCCATCATTTTGTCAGTCACGGGAGAAAAGATTTTGCCGGTAGACATAAACGGCAGATTTCTTCCCGAAATGGGGATGAACCTTGATAAAAATGATTATCTCGCTCACGATTATCTCGAAGCGTTTACCACGGACAGTCTGGCTACTTTCAAAAAGGCTATCGCTGATGTTTGCGCAGGCACCGAAGAGATCAGGCTCGAAACGTGGCGTCGTCTTGTTTCGAACTGCTGCGGTGAAGAGAATATATGCGTCAGAAGCCGTTTGATCGACCTCGGGGTTGAGGACGGAGTGAGGTACATATATGAAGGAGTGCGTAATGTTACGCTTGAGCATTACCATCCCGCCGTAGATGTCGATCAAAAGGATCTGTTTGCCAAGACGGCTGAATCCAACAACATATATTATTGGGAATATACGATCGCAACCCATGAGATGCGCCCCTGTTTCAGATGCATGAGGGATCTCGGACTTCCCGCGGTTGTGAAGAATTACCCCGAACCCGCCATAGATGCCGGAATCTTTCCGCTTGATTATGCCGATCTGTACAGAGACTGGCATCGACAGATAGAAGAGAACGGCGTGGCCGGTTTTGAGGGTGTCATCCCGCTCACGGTGGCGAGAGTCCCGTTCAGAGTCAAGCTTACCACCGAATTCGATGAAAACGGCAAACCCGTTAAGATACTCGGCTCGGCCACGATCATTCCGGAAACCGAAAAGAAGAGAAACGCGCTCGATGATTCGATCATTTCGACGCTTGCCGGCGAGTACAGCGGTATTTATCTCATAGACCTTGAAAAGGATGAAATGGAAGCCATGATCGAAGATCCGAGGCTCAAAGGTTTCATTCCGTCAAGATGTTCATATTCGAAAGAAGTGGGCAGGATCATTTCAAAATATGCCCGCTCGGCCGATGAGAATGTCGCGTTCTTTACCAATATCAATTTCCTTCGTCGTGTGTTCTTCAAGGATGAAAAGCGCAAAGAGATGAATTTCAAGATAAGCGAGCACGGACCGTGGGCAAGACTTTCGTGCCGCGCCATAGAATATAACGAAGGCAATGTTACAAAAATGCTTGTCACATATACGCTTCTTGATGACCATCGCTCCCAGAAGCTCGATGATGACCAGACGATCGCGCAGCAAAAGAGGGAACTTGAAGCTCGTCAGGAAAAGCTCGTTGAGGCCGTTGACGAGGCAAATCGCGCAAACCGTGCCAAGTCCGATTTCCTTGCGAAGATGTCACACGAGATCAGAACGCCCATGAACGCCATCATGGGCATGAACGAGATCATCATGAAGTCGCCCGACGTAAACGAAGAGATCCGCGGTTATGCGACGGACGCATATCGCGCATCCGAGGGACTTCTTTCCATAATCAATGAGATCCTTGACTTCTCGAGGATCGAGAGCGGCAGGCTAGAGCTTGTGAATGAACGTTTCGATCTGGGTGCATTCCTTTTCAGGATGTATAACATGTTCGTTATGCGTGCCGAGGGCAAAGGACTTGCTCTTTCGGTCGAGGCGGCGCAGGATCTTCCCCGCTACGTAACAAGCGACGAGAACCGGCTTATGCAGGTACTCAACAATCTCGTGTCGAATGCGGTCAAATATACCGACAGCGGCGTCGTTGCCCTCAGGGTATCATCGGTTCCCGACGGCGAAACGGCACACCTCATTACTTTTGAGGTTGAGGACACCGGCCGCGGCATAAGGCAGGAAGATCTTTCGAAGCTTTTCCAGGCCTTCGAGAGGATAGACGTTCAAAACAACCGCAATATCGAGGGAACAGGACTCGGCCTCAATATCGCATACCGTATCGTTGAAAAGATGGACTCGAAGCTTGAGGTTGAGAGTGAATTCGGAAGGGGAACAAGATTCTTCTTCACGGTCCGCTTCGAATGCGAGCCGTACGTCCGCATGGGCGATTTCCATTCCTGCAACACCGTGACGAGTGGGGAAAACGAAAAGCCGATGTTTGTCAATCCCAACAAGAGGATCCTTGTGGTCGATGACAATATAGTGAATCTCAAGGTCATCAAAGCACTCCTTAAAGATTCACAGATGACGGTGATAGAGGTGACTTCGGGTGCACAGGCACTCCGCGCCGCAGCTACGCGAAAGTTCGATCTGATCTTTATGGACCACTACATGTCGGGCATGGACGGTGTCGAGACGTTGTTCCGTATCAGGGAACAGGCGGACGGCCCGAACCACGACACACCCGTCATCGCCCTTACCGCCAACGCGATCAAGGGTGCATATGAAAAGTACAGGGAGCTCGGCTTCGTGGATGTGGTATTTAAGCCCACAACCCTTAATGACCTCAACGATATGCTCTGGAAATACTGCGGGGACAATTAGGGACCGGTTTCGGACCGTTGTAATAACAAGCGCTCCCCGGATGATGCTTGATATCGCCCGGGCGTTTGTGTATAATACGGGATGTTGAACAATTGAATATCGTCTGCCCCGACTCTTCCGCCTGTCGCAGTTTCCGAAAAAGTGACCGCGATAAACGGCGTCTCATAAGCGCCGCGCTCGACGAAAGGGGTGGGATGCGTTTCGCGTCCCTGAGAGGAAATCTCGGTGAGAATCCGTGGCAACCATCATTACTGTGATCGGATCGCAGCATACAAAGGTCTCAGACAGGCCGAACATACTGCGGTGGTCCGTAAGTCAGAATGCTTGACGTGGCAGACAGGTGCGGACATTTTGGACAAGGGAAATGTCGCCCGCCTGACCCATGATCGTTCTTCGTGGGTCTGTTAGGGTGACCCTCTCGTCAAAGCGACGGAGGGTTATTATTTTACCGCACATAAAGATTTGGCAACAAAAATAATAAAAAGAGGTGCAGTTCTATGAAAAAAACAATCACAATTCTCCTTGCACTCGTAATGGTCATTGCCGCTACATGTACGGCAGTTTCGGCCGATGAGGGCACAAAGGTTTATGTTACTATTGCCGATGACAACGGCGAGATCGTTGTTGCACGCAAATCGGTTTCCGTTAGCGACCTTGACGGTGACGGCGCTGTCACGATAAGTGATGCTCTTGCAGCTGCTCACGCAAAGTTCTATGCCGACGGAGCAGACGGATACGGCACATTTGACAGCGAATACGGCTTAAGCCTCGGAAAACTTTGGGGCGTTGAGAACGGCGGTTCGTACGGTTACTACGTAAACAACGCTTCGGCATGGAGCCTTGCGGATCCCGTCGCTGAGGGCGATCACGTATATGCTTTCGTATATACCGATCTCGCTACATGGTCGGATACATACAGCTGGTTCGAGAAGGCTTCCGTTAAGGCAGCTGCCGGCGAAGAGATCACACTTACACTTAAGTGCTCGGGCTATGACGAGAACTGGAGTCCCGTTGAGAGCGCGGTTGAAGGCGCAAAGATCCTTGTTGACGGCAAGGATACGGGCGTTGTTACCGACGCAGACGGCAAGGCTGTCATCACTGTTGCCGACGAAGGCAGCGTGGTTATCAGCGCTACTTCCGACACAATGACACTTGTTCCCCCTGTTTGCGTTGCCAAGATCGGTGCTGCAGTTCCCGAGCTTCCCAAGACAGGTGTTACATCGACATTTGTATTTATCGGATCCGGCATTGCTCTTATTGCGGCAGGTGCTGTTGTGATCGCGAGAACAAAGAAAGAGCAGATGTCATTTTG
The DNA here is from genome assembly GCA_946403295.1 of uncultured Clostridia bacterium. Lineage (GTDB taxonomy): Bacteria > Bacillota > Clostridia > Lachnospirales > Lachnospiraceae > RUG11977. The sequence goes on from CAMIZL010000011.1 coordinate 37,943, forward strand.
ATGACTTCGATCATTACGTTCCGAAATATTTATGAAGAATAAGAAAATATTTTTACTCATCGTCTGCCTGATAATGGCAGCGTTGTTCGGAAACAATAATGTACATGCGGATACCGTTGATGATGTGAACAACATCATCGGCGGTATTGCCATGTATAAAATGAGTGAAACCGGTGCCGGATCGCTCGGGGAATGGGCTGACGGAGCCATTTCCGACGGGGCGGGGATCGACAGCGATTCGTTCGCATATGCGTTATATAAACTCGGACTTGCCGATGTTTCGACGTATTGCGACTCTTTAGAGCGATATGTTTCGCAGAACACGGTCCGCTCGGCCACGACGCGGCTTAAATATGCGCTTTGCCTGTGCATGAAAGACCGGACGCACGGGTATATCGCAAAGACTCTCGAGGACAGTATCGGACAACTCGGCATTATGAGCTTCGTTTACGGACAGCATCTTGCCAACAACGGAGCGGTGGGACAGGCCTACACGCCCGAGCAGATCGCGCTCGAGATACTCGCGATGCAGCACCCCGACGGCGGCTGGTCCGTCATGGGTCAAAACGGAGATGTGGATGTCACCGCCATGGTACTTCAGGCCCTTTCGGGCATCGGGGCCGGGGACGGTTCCGCATCCGGTAGCAATAAAGGAGATTCGGAGTCTGCCGTGACGATCTCGCGTCCCGCTTCCGTCGAGATAGCGATCGAGAGGGGCGTCAGATTCCTTTCGGGAAAACAGAACTCCGATGGCGGATTCTCGGGCTTCGGAAACGAAAATTCCGAAAGTACGTCGCAGGTCCTCATCGCACTTTCGTCTCTCGGGATCGATGCCGCTACGGATTCAAGATTTATCAAAGACGGAAATTCGGTCATCGACGGATTGATGAAATATGCCCTTCCGGACGGCTCGTTTGAGCACATATCGGGAGGCGGCAGCGATTCGACCGCGACCTCCCAGGCCTTTACCGCTTTTGCATCTTACATATGTTTCAGATCGGGCGAGATCTATTATCTGGTCGGATCCCCGAAAACCCGGAGCCTCGTGAGTATCGAGGCCCTCGCCGTCACATCGGACGACCCGCTTCGAACCACGCCCGGCGCGGACGGTGAGATATCCGCTGCAAGCACAGAGATCACGGCCGGTGCAGACGGTGAAACGTCCGCTGCAAGCGCAGAGGCGACGCCCGGTGCAGACACAGGGACGACGTCCGCTGCAAGCACAGAGACCATGCCCGCCGCAGACACAGAGATCTCGGCCGCCGCGGAGACGCGTGAAGAAGCGGGAGATAACATAAAGATCATACTTCTTCTTTGTGTGCTCGGACTTGCGATCGTTTCGTGTGTGCTCCTGCTTGTGTTCAAAAAGAGGAATCCGAAGAATTTCCTGTTTGTTCTTATAGTTGCCGCAGTGGCAGCAATGTTTGTATTTTTCTCGGATTTTAAGACCGAGAATGCCTATTATACCGCTGACAACAGGGTCGAAAAAGCAGTCGGGGAGGCCACGATCACGATCAGATGCGACACGATCGCGGGAGAGGGCGATTCGGAATTTATCCCGAAGGACGGGATCATCCTTGACACAACGACATATGAATTCGGGGAGGGAGACAGCGTCTACGACATACTCGTCAGGGCTGTCAGGGAGAACAAGATCCATATGGAGAAGAAAAAAACGGGCAGCGGACCCCGTGACTATTACATATGCGGTATCGCAAACATTTACGAGTACGACTGGGGCGACCTCTCGGGTTGGATGTACTACGTTAACGGCGAATCGCCTTCGGTCGGCTGCGGCGCATATACGGTCGAGCCCGGCGACCGCATCGAGTGGCTGTACACACGGGAGATCGGCAGAGACATCGAAGAGAGTCGGGCCGGTAATTAGCTTGAGATCCCGTTACTGAGACAAAAGAAAGGAGGAGGCCGTGAAGCCGATAGAAAAATATAATCCTGCGGTTTTATTCTTATACTTCCTCCTGCTCGCGAGCATCGCCATGTTCGCGACAAATCCGGTGATGGTAGGCATCGCCTTCGCAGCCATGAACCTGACGGCCGTATCATATACGCGCGACGGGCTGGGGCGGGCATATCTGTTTTTCTTCGTTATCTTCATACTCACATCGCTCGCGAATCCGATCTTCAGTCACAACGGAGTAACCGTGCTCCTCGTTGTAAACGACAATCCGATAACGCTCGAAGCCGTGCTCTACGGCGTGATGACGGGCATCATGATCCTTTCTGTCCTTCTTCTTTTCAGGGTCTTCGGAACGCTTATGACCTCTGACCGGCTTCTCTACATTTTCGGTCGCGCTTTTCCGAAGCTCGGGCTTTTGTTGTCGATGACACTCAGGTTTGTACCGCTGTTCGGGCGACAGAGAAGGAAGATCGAAAACACGCAAAGAACGCTCGGATTATATAAGAATGAAAATGCCATCGACAACATAAAAGGAAAGCTTTCCGTTTTGTCGGCGATGACGACATGGGGTCTTGAGAACGGGATAGTCACCGCAGACAGCATGAGCGCGCGCGGATACGGAATAAAACGCACGAGAACAAGTTTCTCGATGTTCAGGTTTGAAAGGTCGGACGCCGTGATGCTCACGCTTATCATCATAAGTTGCGGCTTCATTTTTCTCGGGATCGCGATGGACAGGTTGAAAACGGATTTTTATCCGCGCATGCAACTGCCGCCGTTTTCGCTCTACGCGATCATGTGTTACGTCATATATGCGGGACTCGCTTTCCTGCCGCTCGCGGCAAAGATAAGAGACCGGATCATACAAAGAAAAGTATTCGGGCAGGAGTAAGAGGTGCACGGATGAGGAGCTACAGATGGAGATAATCAGGGTTGAAGATCTGAATTTTAAATATGCCGACGGCAAGCAGGCATTAAAGAACATCAACTTTTCCCTTGAGGAAGGTGAGATGCTCTGTTTGTGCGGCCCGACGGGCAGCGGCAAATCGACGCTTTTGCGTCTGCTGAAACGGGAGCTTTCGCCCCGCGGTGAGAAAAGCGGCAACATCTTTATTTCGGGACGCAGGCAGGATGACCTGAGCGATCGTGAGGCCGCCACCGATGTGGGATTTGTCTTCCAGCGCCCCGACATGCAGATCGTGACCGACAAAGTATGGCATGAGCTTGCTTTCGGACTTGAGAATCTGGGCGTCGGGCAGGACGAGATCAGACGCCGTGTGTGCGAGATCGCGGGTTATTTCGGAATGGAATCGTGGTTCGAGCGCAGCACGGACTCTCTTTCGGGCGGACAAAAGCAGCTCCTCAACCTCGCGTCCGTGATGGTCATGCAGCCCAAACTGCTCATTCTCGATGAGCCTGTTTCTCAGCTCGACCCGATCGCAGCTTCGGATTTCATCGCCACGATCGGGAAGCTTTGCAGGGAATTCGGCATCAGTATCATAGCCGCCGAGCAGCGCCTCGAGGAGCTCATCCCGGCATCGGACAAGCTTCTCGCGATATCGGACGGCGAGATCGCGGCGTTCGGAGAAACAAGGGAATGCGTCGGAACGCTTATCTCCAACGAGATCTTTTCCTCTTCAATGCCCGCATCCGCAAAAATATACATGAATCTTACGGGCTCATATAAAGAAGAAAGCACGGAGCGTGGAAAAGAGCGGACGGGCGCGGCAAGCGACGGATCCGCGACTGCGGGATTTGCGGAACTTCCCTTAAGCGTGGGGGAGGGACGAAGATTCCTCTCGGAATACATAAAAAAGCACGAATGCGCGCCGGAAGTCGTGAAAGCCGTAGATTTTGCAAAGGCGCCGGAAGCACCGGAGGACGCAAAGACTTCGGAGCATATGAAAAGATCGGAGTTAGCAAAGACGCCGGAAGACGCTCTCGAATTCAGGGAAGTGTATCTGAAATACGAAAGAAACGGCAGGGATATACTCAGGGCTCTTTCTTTCAAGGTCGGGAAAGGTGAGATATTCTGCATCCTTGGAGGAAACGGAGCCGGAAAGTCTACGGCGGTCTGTGCCGCGGCGGGACTTTTTAAGCCGTATTCGGGAAAGATAAAAGTGTTCGGAAAAGATATCCGCGACTACAGGGGGCAGGAACTTTACCGCTCATGCGTGGCAATGCTTCCGCAGGATGTTCAGACCGTATTTGTCTCGGATGACTATAACGGGCGTCATCCCTACGATCTGTCGGGCGGAGAGCAGCAGCTCGCCGCGCTTGAGATCGTGCTGAAGACCGAACCGAAACTGTTACTGCTCGATGAGCCCACGAAAGGACTCGATGCCGGACTTGCGCAGTCCCTCAGAAAGAGGCTTAAAGAGCTTGCCGCCGGCGGGGTAACGATCGTCATCGTTTCACATGATGTCGAATTCGCCGCGTCAACGGCGGACAGATGCGCATTTTTGTTTAACGGCGAAGTCGTTTCGGTCAGCGATGCGGGCGAATTCTTTACGGGCAATTATTTCTATACGACTGCGTATAACCGCATCACGAGAGGGATCCTAAAGAAATTTTGACGGAAAGGAGCACGGGACATGGTAGTTATCGGGAATTCTGCAATCCGGAAGATCCTTAGGATCCTTATACCCTTTTTTGCGGTGCCGGCTGCGGTTCTTGCGGGCGTCTATGTGTTTGAGGACAAGATGTATGCCTATGTCTCACTCCTGATCACGATACTTTCGGTCGTGCTCTTCATCAGCGGATTTGAGCGACGCGAGACGGGCTCGAGGCGCATGGTCATCGTTGTTGTGATGACGGTCCTTGCGGTGGTAGGCCGCTTTATCCCGGTCATCAAACCGGTTGCCGCCATAACCGTTATTGCGGGCGTATATCTCGGCGGCGAATCGGGCTTCCTTGTGGGAGCGATCACGGCCGTGATCTCCAACTTCTTCTGGGGACAGGGCCCGTGGACTCCGTTCCAGATGTTTTCGTGGGGACTCATAGGACTCGGTGCCGGGATCTTCGGAAAGTATCTTAAAAAGAATAAGCCCCTTCTTTACGCATACGGCGCGATCTCGGGGGTCCTTTTCTCGGTCATAATGGACGTCTGGACCGTTCTGTGGAACAATGAAGACTTTTCTTATGACGCTTATCTTGCCGCGATCGCATCGGCGGCACCGATGACCGTCCTCTACGCAATTTCCAACATTATCTTCCTTATACTCTGTTTTGATACTATCGGAAAAAAACTGGACAGGATCAAAACCGTGTACGGGATATAAAAATATTGGCGATAATCTAAATTTTGCTTTTCATTAGTAAGACCTTGTGATACAATAAAATAGCGAAAGAACATTTTGCTTTTTGTGACGATGTTTGCAGTTCGTGAAAAAACGTGTAGAGGGATGATTATGTACGAAGTTCTTGTATGGTTTCAGGGATTGAGCATTCCCATTGCCTTCCTGACAATGCTGGTGTTTTTTCCGACGTGGAAGAACAGGATCCATGCATATCTGTTTATTTTCACGCTCTCTGTTACCGTGAATAATCTGGGCTACTTTTTGGTAATGATAGCAAACAACCCGGATGATGCTTTGTGGGCCACAAAGATCGAATATCTGGGAAAGTTGTTTATTTCCGCTGCCCTTTTGTTCTTCATGACCGAATACACGGGTGCACGCATTAGCGAATATACAAAGAGGACCGTCGTGATCATCCACGCGATAATAGGCGTTTTTGTCTTTACGTGTGAGCATCATACGATGTATTACGAGAACGGCCCGCAGTTTCGTGAGGCATGGACAACGGAGGGGCTTTATCCCCATATCGTTCATGAACACGGAATCTTCTATTATATATACGTTATGATGGTTGCCGGCTATTTGATCTTCTCGATCGTTTCGGCAGTCAGGCAGCTCCTCAATGAGCGCAGACGTAAAAGAAAAGTGCAGACAGCGATCATCATTGCCTGCGGTCTTGTTATGGTTGCCGGAATGGCAGTTTATTCGACCGGGATCCTCGGCGGATATGACGCAACCGTTATCTCTTACCTCATCTGCCTTGTCCTTATGATCATCGCTACGATCAAGTATGACCTGATCGCGGCGCTCGATGCCGTTAAGAATTATATCGCCGACAACATGACCGAAGGAATCGTGGCTGTCGACACCGAAGGCGCGATCATTTACAACAATGTTATTTCCGAACGCATATATCCGACGCTCAAAGACCGCGACGAAGGCGTCATATCGCAGCTTATAGAGGCGATAGATAAGGATGAAGTCATAAACATTAAGAAAAATTATTACAGAGTCGAGCAGAGCGAGCTTACGAACGAGCGCAAGAGCCTCGGCAAGCTTTACGTGATCGACGATATTACGATCGAATACAATCATAACAAGGAACTCAAGCTCCGCTCCATCACCGATGGCATGACGGGTCTGTTAAACCGTACGGAGACGCTTCGCCGCATCGAGGAATCGATGAATGCGAACGGGGTTGCCCTCGTTATGATCGATATCGATAATTTTAAGATGGTCAACGATTCCTTCGGACATGATGTCGGCGACACCGTTATCAAGGGAGTTGCGAACATCATGCTGAATCTTACATATACAAATCCGAAGCTTTCGGCAGGTCGCTGGGGCGGCGAGGAGTTTATGCTGGTTATGCCCGGGATCCAAATCGACGAGGCTGTGGAGACGGCCGAGAAGATCCGTATGGAATTTGCGAAGACGGAATTCCAATACGCGGGATTTAGGACTGTCAGCCTCGGAGTGACCGTATATGCCGAAGGAGACGATGCGGACGGTTTCTGCAAGAGGGCTGATGAGGCGCTCTATATCTCCAAACAGGAAGGCAAGAACAAGGTGACCATAAAATAATGAAAACGTGTAGTTTATCATTTCTTGCCGTCTGTGATGACTGAAGTTCACAAAAAGATGATTCGATATCAAATTCACACTTCTCGTTTATTGTTGTCGAAATTCGTGTTGACACGTGTTAATCGGCGCAAAATGAGGAGTTTTTTTATTTAAATATTTGGAACGTTTATGACGCGAAAAAATTGAAAAAAACGCGGTTTGACACGAAAAAGAATAAAAAGATAGCAATATTTGATAAGTCGAGATGTAAATTAGATTGGTAAATCCGAAAAAATGTCATATAATGTGAATTATGATAGGCGGTTTGGAAAGTTTTCGAACCGAAATGTTTTAAAATTGTGTAGCTTAATACTTGATAAAAGTAAGAGCTGATTTATTGAAAGGTATACGGGTTTATGGCTAAGCAGAGAAGACCTTTAGTGTCGCACATCTTTACGGCTGATCCTTCAGCACATGTTTTCAATGACAAGATCTACATCTATCCTTCTCATGATATTCCTCATGATGCGGAAGACAATGACAACGGTGACGAGTACCGCATGGAAGACTACCATGTTCTTTCACTTGATAACCTCGACGCAGAGTGCGTTGACAACGGAGAAGCTCTTCATATGAAGAACATTCCCTGGGTTAGCAAGCAGATGTGGGCTCCCGATGTAGCATTTAAGAACGGAACATATTATCTGTATTTCCCCGCAAGGGATAAGGACGGCATCTTCAGGATCGGTGTTGCATCATCGACTTCTCCTGTCGGACCTTTCGAGCCCGAAGCAGATTATATTCAGGGAACATACAGCATTGACCCCGCATCATTTATTGATGATGACGGAAGAGCATACCTCTACTACGGAGGACTTTGGGGCGGACAGCTCGACAAGTGGACCAAGGGCTTCTTCGATGAGAAGGCCGGCCAGCTTGAGGGTGATATCGATCCCGAGCGCGACGCGATCGGACCTATGTTCTGTGAGCTCGCTGATGATATGAAGTCGCTTAAGGGTGAGCCTCGTCATTTACAGATCCTTGACGAGAACGGCAATCCCATCAAAGAAGGCGACGAGGACCGCAGATATTTCGAAGGCCCTTGGATGCATAAGTTTAACGGTAAATATTATCTTTCATACTCGACAGGAACAACACATTATCTTGTTTATGCCGAGTCCGATAAGCCCGAAGGCCCCTTCACCTACAAGGGAAGGATCATGGAGCCTGTACTTGGCTGGACCACACATCATTCGATCGTTGAGTATCATGGTGAGTGGTATCTCTTCTACCATGATTGCGAGCTTTCAAAGGGCATTAATCATCGCAGAAACGTTAAATATACCAAACTCGATATCGCTCCCGACGGAACGATCAAGACGATCATTCCCTATGAGAACGAATAAAACGATCGAACACATGCATACCATAAGCGCCTGAGAAATATTCTCAGGCGCTTGTTCGTTATCTGAACATGACAATAGTCATGTTGAAACCACCGGGTATTCGTGATATAAGAATAGAATACCTTACAGTACAAGGAAGCAAACATGAAAAAACAAAAAGAAACAACAATAAATAAAGACCTCAAAACCGCTCTGGCCGAGCTGCTTTCGGGGCGCGACGCGCGCGGCATGTCAGGGGAACCGCTTTCAGGGCGCGACGCGCGCGGCATGTCAGGGGAACCGCTTTCAGGGCGCGATGCGCGCGAGATATCGGTCGATATGATAAGAAACGTCGCTCTGTTCGATCTTTCGGACGAAGGCACCTATGTTAAGGGATGCGTTTTTCTTACGGACACATATCTCGGTATCGTCAGCGGACCCGAAGAACCCCTGCCCGAAGGTCAGGGCAGAAAGCGCGGAAAGGCTCCGGAGGTTATCGGCGGGCCGGCACAGGGACTTCCCTCACGCATAGACCGCATTTCGTTCATCGAACTTAAGAGCATTGATGACGTAAGGGCCGAAAGACTTTTCGCATCGAGCCTTCTCACCGCTGTTGTCGCAGGTAAGGATACGTTCGTTGCGGCCTTTACCGGAATCCATACTCCGGAAATGAACACATTCATAAAGGAAGTAAAAGCGGTTCTCGGTAGCGCTGCCGGGGGCAGGAAAGCCGAAGAGGACAATGAAACTCCGGACGGGCGGCGTCCGGGCAAAGACACGGGCGACGCGAACATAAAAGTCGAAGGTGCCGAAGAAAACCAAAAGAAGGACGTAAAAAGCGAACCGGGCACGGAAGATGCCGCACCCGTCACAAAGAAACGTACGATCTTCTCGAGAGTGTTCAGATATTTCCTGAAATACAGGATTTCTGTCGTCGTGCTTTTCTTCACATATCTTGCGTCGGCACTCATATCGATCATATGGCCTTACCTTTCGGGAAAAGTGCTTTATGACGGCGTTATCGGAAAGAACGATGAGTTTTTGGCGGACTTCGGACTTGAAGGCGAATATATGCTTGCGCTTCTCGTTCTTGTCATCTGCATGTTCGGAGCGAGAGTGCTCCAGCATGGGGTTCAGATATTGCAACAATACCTGGTCGCGAGGGTTGCCGCAAAAACCGTAAGAGATATCAAACAGGATATATTTTCGTCGATGGGGGATCTGTCGCTCAGATTCTTTACAAGCAAGCAGACCGGCGGACTTATGACGCGTGTACGAAGTGACGCGGACAGGATCATAGATTTCTTCCTTGACGGATTTCCCTTCCTGTTCATTCACTCCACAACCATAATCGTTACATTCATTGTAATGTTCAGACTAAATTGGCAGCTTTCGCTGCTTGCTGTCGTGCTGCTGCCGGTGCTCGTTATCCTGAGCGTTAAGCTCAAACCCGCGCTCTGGACCCTTTACGGCAAACGCCACCGCGCAGAGCGATCCATGACAAGCAAAGTTAACGACAATCTCACCGGCGCACGCGTTGTCAAAGCGTTCGGCCGCGAGGATGAGGAGGCAACCGGTTTTTCAAAGAAGTCGGGCTCGCTTGAGACGGCCGAAGTCGACATAGTTCGTTACAACAACCGATTCACGATCCTTTACAACATGGTCAGCGAGATCTCGAACATATGGGTCTGGATCGTCGGCGTTCTTCTTGTCATTGAGACAAAATCGATCGATCTCGGTGTGCTCGTGACGTTTGTCGGATACATCGGATCCCTTAACGGACCCATGAATTTCTTCTCATATATATTCCGTGTATGGACCGACAGCATTAATTCCGCGCAGCGTATGCTCGAGATCATAGACGCGGTGCCCGATATCAGGGAAGCGGCCGATCCCGTACATCTTCCCGAACCTCGCGGAGAGATCGAACTTGAGCATGTGACCTTCGGCTATGAAGCTTTCAGGCCTGTGCTAAAAGATGTGTCGTTACATGTACATCCGGGCGAAGTGCTCGGAATAGTCGGACGTTCGGGAGCCGGAAAATCAACGCTCGTCAACCTTATCTCGAGGCTCTATGACACGGACGAGGGTACGATCAAGATCGACGGTCACGACGTGCGCGACCTTGCTTTTAAGGATTTAAGGCGAAGTGTTGCGATGGTATCGCAGGATACATATATATTTATGGGATCGGTTGCGGACAACATAGCATATGCGGATAAGGAAGCTTCGCGTGACGACATAATACGTGCGGCAAAGCTGGCGGGCGCGCACGATTTCATAAGCGCGATGCCTGACGGATATGACACGATAGTCGGCGCCGGCGGCAAAGATCTTTCGGGCGGCGAGCGTCAGCGACTTTCGATAGCGCGTGCCGTTCTCGCGGATCCCAAGATCCTCATACTCGACGAGGCAACGTCGGCCGTGGATACAAAGACCGAGCAATTGATAGAAAGATCGGTTTCGCTCCTTGCCGAAGGCAGAACGACGATCTCGATAGCACACCGCCTGTCGACACTCAAAAACGCCGACAGACTCATCGTCATCGACGGCGGACAGATAGTCGAAGAAGGAACTCATGACGAACTCATGGAAAAGGAAGGCATCTATCACATGCTTTCGAACCTGCAGACGGGATTTTTGTCGCTTGAGGACATTTGAGGAAGATGCGCACGTGATCGGCAACCCGGTAGCCGGAAGAAACGTAAAGGCCCGGTACATACAGATCGGCAACCCGTTTGACGTAAGGAACGTGAAGAACCGGTGCATACAGATCGGCAACCCGGTTGCCGGGAAGAAACGTAAAGAGCCGGTACATACAGATCGGCAACCCGGCATCCGAACAGCAGAAAGGATTTAGTGTAAGATATGGAAGACAAGAATATAAATCTCAACTTTTTTGAAAGCGAGGGAGGGTTCCTCGGGGCAAAGCTTGAAAGCAGGGACGCCGGTCACGCACCGGAAGGGTCATGCGGGACCTACGACAGAGTACGCGCGGTCAGGCTGTTTCCTTTCACGGATCCCGCGAAATATATCTCAATCCGTGTCGGAAACGAGACGGGTGAGGAACTTGCGGTCATCAGGGATATCGCGCAACTCAGCCCCGATCAGCAGGAGCTCATCAGGCGCGATCTGGAACTTAATTACTTCATGCCCGTGATAAATAAGATCATCTCGATCAAAGATGAATACGGATATGCATATTTCCATGTGATGACCGACAAAGGTGAAGTGAAATTTACCATCAACATGGGCGGAAACAACGTGACAAAGCTCTCGGAGACCAGGCTTCTTATCACGGACATCAATGAGAACAGGTTCGAGATCCGCGATATACACGCCCTCACCCCTTCCGAGCAGAGAAAACTTGATCTGTTCCTGTGATCCGGTGCGAAAGGTTTACGGATCCGCGAGACGTAGCCGGAACACAGACTCCTACATATAAACAGTAAGATATAAAAGGAAATTGCCATGATCTTAAATTTTGAACTTCCGCAGGACTTGCGGAACCTCATCGAACTCGCCGACGGCGAAGAGATTTATTACACGCTTCCCATCGATATCGACGAGCATTCGATATATACGCGGGATTCGTTCCTCGTGGTCACGAACAGGACGATCGATGTGATCATGCACGGGAAGATCGAAAAAAAGCTCGCGATAGCGGATTGTAAAAACGCGAAGGCGCATGCGCACGTCGGTCAGGGGCTTCTGACTGTGGATCACAATGGGACGCTCACCTTGATCGCGCGTTATACGCATGGGCATATGGCCCGTTACGCATATATAGCAAGAGGCATAAACATTCTTGCTTCCGGACGAAGCGAGCATGTTGAGAGCAATGAATATGAGGCGGCCTGTCCGAAATGCGGGCGCGCTATCCCGGGTACGGCACGCTGCCCTCATTGCAGCGGCGAGAATCGTTTCTTCGGAACGCTCAAAAGACTCGCAAAGCCTTATATCCCGCAGTTCCTCGGCATCGCGGTGCTTATGGTCCTGGCCTCGGTCACAACGCTTGTTAACCCCGTGATCCAAAGACATCTCGTAGACAACGTGCTCCTTGACGAGAATCCTTCGAAGTCGGCGGCTTTTCTGTGCCTCGGCGGCATATTCGCGATGAGTGTCGGAATAGTGTTTGTGAACGTTGCGAAGAGTTTTTATTCGACAAAGCTCGGCGCGAGGATCTCAAACGATATGCGTAAGAGTTTGTTTGACAAGCTTCAGGCGGCTCCGCTTTCTTACATAAACGACAGGCGCCCGGGCGAACTCCTCAACCGCGTCGTGCAGGATACACGTGTCATCAGGGAGTTCATGGAAAACAGCTTTTGCAACCTGGTGACGGTGGCGTTCATTTTCGTGTGCGATGTGATCTTTATGTTGTCGATAAACGTTAAGCTTGCGCTTATGGCGTTTATCCCCGCGCCCCTTGTTGTTGTGCTGATAATGCTCTTCAGAAAGAACATACACCGCCGTTTCCATCTTCAATGGCATAAAAACGATGATATCAGCAGTAATCTTCAGGATGTCATCTCGGGTATGCGCGTCGTTAAGTCTTACGGAAACGAGAAGGAAGAGTCGGAAAAGTTCCTCAGGTTCTCGAACGAATATTGCCGCGTGCAGATACGTAACGAGTGTTTTTGGGCGGTATTCAATCCGATGCTTAACTTCCTCATGGGTGCGGGCATATTCATTGTTGTATATTTCGGAGGAAGCAATGTGCTGGCCGGCGAGATGACGACCGGTGAGCTTATCCAGTTTATGACATATACGCAGCTGTTATACATGTACCTCAATTGGATGACGAACCTTCCCAGACAGCTGACTTCGCTTATCAGCAGCCTTGAGCGAATCGATGACATACTCGCTTTCGACCGCATACCGGACCACGAAAACGGAGTTGTCGGCGAGATCAGGGGACAGGTTGATTTTGAGAAAGCAACATTTGGCTACAGGTCATACAAACCGGTGCTTGAAGGAATCGAGCTGCATGTCAGACCGGGCGAAAAGATCGGTATCGTCGGACCTTCGGGGGCGGGAAAATCAACGCTTATAAACCTGCTTATGGGGCTCTATGAAGCCGACGACGGACTCTTACTGGTGGACGGCAAAGATATACGTACGCTTGACAGAAAGAGTTTCCACAGTCAGCTCGGAGTTGTTCTTCAGGAAACATTCCTTTTCTCGGGAACGATCCTCGAAAACATTCGCTTTGCGCGTCCCGACGCCACTTACGAAGAGGTCATCGAAGCAGCCAAAACGGCCAATGCACATGACTTTATCTGCCGTACACCCGGCGGTTACGATACATATGTCGGCGAAAAAGGTTACAATCTTTCCGGAGGAGAGCGTCAGCGCATCGCGATCGCGCGCGCGGTGCTTGCGAAGCCTTCGCTTCTTATACTCGACGAGGCGACTGCGAGCCTTGATACCGAGAGCGAATATCTTGTTCAAAATGCACTTTCAAAGCTTACAAAAGGCAAGACGACATTCGCGATCGCACACAGGCTTTCGACGCTTAAGGATTGTGACCGCTTGATCGTTATCGACGGTCACACCATAAAAGAGGTCGGCTCGCATGAAGAACTGATCGCCGCAAAGGGGCTTTATTACGAACTGCTGACTGCGCAGCTGCAGATGCAGAAAGGAAGTTAATAACACGGTCGAAAGACTTCCCGGAAACTCGTCACTCAAATAGATGACGAGTTTCCTGTTATATATCAAATACTTGCGTTTTATGGCAAATTTCTCTTTGAAAAATATCCCGTGTCGTATATAATATCTCTGTGGGCGAATTTTTTAGTCGCCCCTTAGGGGATGTTTGAAAGGAGTTATTTGTCAATGCTTGGAAGTGACATCGGAATAGATCTCGGTACGGCCAGCGTACTCGTGTACATAAAAGGAAAGGGTGTTGTGCTCAAAGAGCCCTCGGTAGTGGCTTTTGACAGAGACACCAATAAGATCAAGGCAATCGGAGAGAACGCAAGACTTATGCTCGGTCGTACACCGGGTAACATTGTAGCGGTCAGACCCTTAAGACAGGGCGTTATCTCGGACTATACCGTTACGGAGAAGATGCTTAAATATTTCATTCAAAAGGCGGTAGGAAAGCAGCGCTTCCGTAAGCCTGTCATAAGCGTTTGCGTACCGAGCGGCGTTACCGAGGTAGAGAAAAAAGCCGTTGAGGACGCTACTTATCAGGCAGGTGCCCGTGAAGTTGCGATCATCGAAGAGCCTATCGCTGCCGCTATCGGTGCGGGGATCGATATTTCGCGTCCCTGCGGCAATATGATCGTCGACATCGGCGGCGGTACGACCGATATAGCAGTTATCTCACTCGGAGGTACCGTTGTCAGCACATCTATCAAGATAGCCGGCGATGACTTTGACGAAGCACTCGTCAGATATATGCGTAAGAAGCACAATCTTCTCATCGGTGAGCGTACCGCGGAAGATATAAAGACAAACATCGGATCGGCGTACAGACGTCCCGAAACGGTAGCAATGGATGTCAGAGGCCGTAACCTCGTAACGGGTCTTCCCAAGACTATCTCGGTAACATCTGAGGAGACGGAAGAGGCACTCAAGGAGACTACGTCCCAGATCGTAGAAGCTATCCACAGCGTTCTCGAGAAGACGCCGCCCGAACTTGCAGCCGATATCGCGGACCGCGGCATCGTCCTTACCGGAGGCGGATGCCTCCTCTACGGACTTGAGGAACTCATCGAGGAAAAGACCGGTATCACTACCATGACAGCGGAAGATCCCATGACGGCCGTAGCGATCGGCACGGGTAAATACGTGGAGATGTTCAGTTCAAGAAAATAAGTACACTATGGGTTCGCCACAAGACAGGATTTATGTGACGAACCCTTGTCAGATAAAGAGAGTGTTCGGCAGTTAAGTATCGGGTGTTTTTTGCCGATAAAAAAGAGTGAAAGCACATTCTGCCGCAGTCAGAAAGAAGAAACCCCGCACACAAGGAAGATCAAGGAGGATCTTTGCCGGCGGTTTCAAAACGAGGAAATACATGCTCAGAAGTCTTTATACCGGATGGACCGGTATGTACAACGAACAAAAGAGACTTGACGTCATCTCAAACAATATGGCGAATGCGACAACGGTCGGATTCAAAAAAGAGGGCGTTACAAGCCAGAGCTTTAAAGACCATCTTGCGATCAAGATCCGCGACGAGTCGGAGGATTGGAAGCAGCGCAGGATCGGCGATCTTGCCCCGGGCGTAAAGATCGGTGAAGTTTATACCGACTACGCGCAGGGTTCTTTGCGTGAAACAAGCAATCCCTACGACCTTGCCATGGACGGTGACGGATTCTTTACAGTGAGGATCACAGACCGTGAGGGCAGGGACCATATCCGTTATACGCGTGCCGGGAGTTTCCACATGAGAGAGGACGGTTATATCACCGACGTTGACGGCAACCACCTTCAGGGTGAGTCCGGTGATGTGCAGGTTCCGGTGGATGCACGTAAGGTCGTCATAGACACCGACGGAACTATCTATGCGGACGGTGAGCCCATAGACAGACTCGTGATCCGTGACTTTGAAGATTATGATTATTTCAAGAAACACGG
The DNA here is from genome assembly GCA_946403295.1 of uncultured Clostridia bacterium. Classification (GTDB taxonomy): domain Bacteria; phylum Bacillota; class Clostridia; order Lachnospirales; family Lachnospiraceae; genus RUG11977. The sequence goes on from CAMIZL010000011.1 coordinate 53,698, forward strand.
TGACACATATTATGAGCCTGTTCGCGGCGCGACCGAGAAAGACGCCACGGGTTCGGTACGTCAGGGCTACACAGAGCAGTCGAATGTCAATGTTGTATACGAGATGGTAAACATGATCGCGATCACCCGGGCATATGAAGCCAACCAAAAGGTGATCAAGAGTGTTGACAGTACGATAGAACTTGCGGTTTCTTCAGTAGGTAAGGTGTGATCGGTCTGACGCATATATGATCACGTCGGATTTTACGGCAAGAGCTTAAAGCATCCCCGGCTTTGAAGCGGGGATCATAAGATCAGGAGGTTTACATGATTAGAGCATTATGGACAGGCGCATCGGGAATGACGGCGCAGCAGACGAGTCTTGATAATATCGCAAACAATCTTTCCAATGTAAATACAGCAGGTTTCAAAAAGCAGACGACCGAATTCTCGACACTTCTCTATCAGAAGTTGCAAAGAAAGGTTACCGACAACAACGGTGACCCCAAACCCGTAATAGGACAGGTGGGACTCGGCGTCAGGGTTTCGGGCCTCTCACAGATCTTTACTCAGGGTGCCATGCTTGAGACCGGCAGAAAGTACGATTTCTGTGTTGAGGGCGAGGGCTTCTTCAGAGTTCAGCTTCCCGACGGAACGATCGGCTATACGCGTAACGGTGCGCTTCAAACTTCCATGACGGCCGAAGGTGTTGCCCTTTGTACGGCGGAAGGCTACAGCATCCTTGACGATGCGGGCCAGCCCATCATCTTCGGACCCGAGTACGATATGGCAAAAGTGAGCACCGATCAATGGGGCAATTTCACATATCCCGACGAAGAAACAAACGTTGCGATGAATATCGGCGTGAAGATAAGCATGGCACAGTTCAACAATCCCGCAGGTCTTGACAAGATCTCGGGCAGCATGTTCCGCGAGAGCGAGAACTCCGGAGTTCCGAGACTTGAAGCAGACGATCCGCTCCTTACAACAAGTAAGATCCACTCCGGATACCTCGAGGGTTCGAACGTCGCAACCGTGGACGAGATCGTAAACCTCATCGTAACGCAGAGAGCGTACGAAATGAACTCAAAAGTCATCACCGCATCGGACGAAATGATGCAACAGGCAAATAATCTGAGATCCTAAGGATTATTTTTCGCTGATCTGCGAGTCAGAATGATTTGACGAAAGCTTGCTTTCAGGCAAATCATATATGACGAAGCAGACACTGCGAAGCAGTAGTCCGCCCCAAGACATGAGCGAGTAGTGAGCGAAGCGAACGGATTGCGAATGAGATCGGGGCGGCGCGAAAAGTAATCCGTAAGGATTGCAAATTGCGGATGCGAAAAGTAATCCGTAAGAAAGGGGTACATATGTCTTTATCAGTCAGTTCGGATATTACGGCGGTTATGGACCGCTACAATAAGCAGACCGCGGCGAACTCACGTGCGGACAGTCTTGAGAAGTCCCTTAAGGGTGACCTCTCGAATGCCAGCGACGAGGAGCTCATGAATGTCTGCAAGAGCTTTGAGGCGTACTTTCTCGAGCAGGTGCTCACCGATGTGAAGGAAGCGATCGTTCCGAAGCAGGAGAAGGAGAATCCCTACCTCTCGATGTTCGGAGACAAGCTCTATGAGGAGTATTCCAAGATGATCGCGGACAGCGGAGACCTCGGGATCGCACAGAAGCTTTTTGATGCCATGAAGAGAAATACCCCCGGTATTAAACCTATTGAAGAATAATGACGGATTCTCCTGTCGCGTATGTTCTCCCGAAAACGCCGGCGCTTTGATCGTTTTCGGAAAGATATACGGGCTCGGAGGATCCTGTTTATGAGCGGCTACAGACTGTAAGAGGAGAAACATACATTTGAGAGAATTAGAGGGCACCGTCAGCAGTATTGTTTTCCGCAACCCCGATAACGGTTATACCGTGTTCGAGCTTGCGGTATCCGGAAAAGATCAGCCGGTCACCTGTGTGGGTGGCTTTTCTTTTATTGCTGAAGGCGAGTGCCTTAGGATAAGCGGCCGCGATAAGCATCACCCCGTTTACGGTGATCAGATCGAGGTCGTTTCTTATGAGGACATAGAGCCGTCTGATGCCGCGTCGATGGAGAGGTATCTCGCGAGCGGCGTCATAAAAGGCGTGGGCCTCAAACTCGCATACAGGATAGTTCAGGCGTTCGGTGACGATACTTTCAGAGTGATCGAGGAAGAACCCGAAGCACTCATAGACATAAAAGGGATCAGCGCGAAGCTGGCCCGTGCGATAAGCGAATCGTTCGAGGAAAAACGCGGTATACGTGATCTGATGCTGTTCCTTCAAAAGTACGGGATCAGCAACAGTCTTGCACTCAAGATCCATAAAGAATACGGTCACGAGGCGAAAAAGCTGATCCTTGAAAACCCATACAGACTCGCGGAAGATATACAGGGAGTGGGTTTTAAGACTGCCGATGCGCTTGCGATGAACATCGGGATCGAGAAGGACTGCGAACACAGGATCCGGGCGGGGATACTTTACGAACTTTCCGTCGCGGAGGGCGCGGGACACACGTATCTGCCCGCTGACATGATAGTCGGCGCGGTCAGCGAACTGCTCGGAGTAGATGAGCTTTCGGCACAAAGAGCTCTTGACGAGCTTACGGTTGAGGGACATGTAATAGTAAAAGGTCCGGGGATCACAGAGACCGAGGAACCCGGAAAAGTCTACCGTGCTCCGTTTTACTATATGGAACTCGGTGTCGCACGCATGCTCCTTGACCTTGACGCCATGGACCGGTTCGGCGGAGAGATCTCGGATGCCGAATTTTCAAAAATGCATATGGAGGACGATGTTCACCTCGACGATCTCCAGAAGAGAGCGGTCCGTGAAGCATATAAGCACGGAGTTTTTATCCTCACGGGTGGACCCGGTACCGGAAAAACGACGACCATACGCGCCATGATCTCTTATTTCGAGAGCAAAGGGCTGACGATCCTGATCGCCGCCCCCACGGGACGCGCCGCAAAAAGGATCACCGAAACCACGGGACGCGAAGCGCTCACGATACACAGATTGCTGGGCTGTCAGGGCGTTCCGGACGACCCAGCAGGCGGCAGAAAAGGTCGGTTTACATTTGAGAAGAACGAGGACGAGCCACTTGAGGCGGACGCAGTCATAATCGATGAGATGTCAATGGTCGATCTTCCGCTTATGCATGCGCTCCTTAAAGCTGTCTGCCCCGGCACGCGACTTATCCTGGTGGGCGACGCGAACCAGCTCCCGAGCGTAGGCCCCGGAAATGTTTTAAAAGACATCATCTCTTCGCACAGATTCAATGCGGTTTGCCTGACTCATATTTTCCGACAGGCGATGGAGAGCGATATCATAGTCGGAGCGCATATGATCAACCGCGGAGAGATTCCGAAACTCGATAACAATTCAAAGGACCTCTTTATGATGGAGAGGCTTTCTTCGGGTGAGATACGCGGAGTCATCGCAAATCTGGTCGGAGGCAGACTCGCACGCTATGTCGGCGAGGATGTTTTTGACGTGCAGATCCTCACGCCCATGAAAAAGGGCGACCTCGGGACCATAAACCTTAACAGCCTTCTTCAGCAATATCTTAATCCACCCGAAGAGGGACGCAGGCAAATGGAATACCACGACATCATCTTCCGCGAAGGCGATAAAGTCATGCAGACAAAGAACGATTACCATCTTGAATGGGAGATCAGGGAGCATGGCTTTGTTAAGAGCACCGGAACAGGCATCTACAACGGAGATATGGGCAGGATCAGACAGATCAATACATTTGCCCAGCATATCCTGATAGAATTCGACGACAACAGATTCGTTGAATATCCGTTCTCACAGCTTGAGGAACTCGAGCTTGCTTATGCCGTGACGATACATAAATCACAGGGCAGCGAGTATCCCGCAGTTGTCATCCCGCTTCTTTCGGGACCGGCTCAGCTGTTCAACAGAAACATACTCTATACGGCCGTCACTCGCGCGAAAAAGTGCGTTATCATCGTCGGCAGCAGACAAACCGTCATAAACATGATCCATAACGAAAACGAGCAAAAAAGATATTCGGGACTCAAGGAATGCATCATCGAGATGAACTGAGGAATCTTAAGGTTCGGGATATTATGCATCACCGGAATGAAACGAAAAATGTCTTCAGATTCGGGATATGCATCACCGGAATGAAACGAAAAATGTCTTCAGGTTTGGGATATGCATCACCGAAGCGGGGTGAGATATCTCAAATTCAAAATGTAAACTTTCAGAATTGTCGGTTAAAAATGATATATTTGTGAAAAGTAACAAAAAAATTGCAAAAAGCGAAAAAATTGCGTGCAATACAATGATAAACATGTTATAATTATGCAAAGACGAAAAGCGACTCATTGTTCACATGGATAAACGTATCCGGGAGGTCATTATTGAAAGAGGGATTGACACATTTTTTATTCCCGAGAAAATGCCCCGGATGCGGGATAGTTCTTCCTGCGGGAGAGCTTGTCTGCAGTGAATGTGCAAATGAATTTACATTGATAAAAGAACCGACCTGCCTGTTGTGCGGGCGCGCGATCGAGTTCGGCTCGGGAGAGTTGTGCTACACATGCACTAACTCCGACAGAAGCAATGACTTCGGTATATCGATCTTCTTCTATGACGATCTGATGAGGAAGGCGATGAGTGATCTGAAATTTCACGGACAGACGGATAACACGGACTATTTCGCAGCAATGGCTGTCAGCCGTGCGGGTTCAAGGATCAGAAAATTTAATCCCTGTGCCCTGATCCCTGTTCCGGTTCATAAAACGCGACTCATGGAGCGCGGATATAATCAGGCGGAAATTATTTCCGCAAAGATCGGGGAGATGCTCGGTATCCCCGTTATTTCCGACCTTCTGATCCGGGCACGAAAAACCGATTATCAAAAGAATCTCGGAAGGCAGATGAGAAGGCGTAATCTCTTTGGCGCTTTTTCCTATAATAAGGAAAAGTATCCGGGAAGCAAGATAGAAACCGAGCTCGCGCGGGTTATGCTCGTGGATGACATCTACACAACCGGCAGCACGATGGAGAGTTGCGCGAGGATGCTTAAGGAAGCCGGCGTTTCCGAGATCGGACTTTTGAGCATCGCGATCGGTGCGGGTAACTGATCCGCATGCCCCCGGCCCTAAAGGGGTAGCAGGACTTTTGCAGCATATGCGTTAAAGTATCGTGTCACGAACACGTGAAAATATAAGGAAGGAGTGATTTTATGGAAGTCAGATCATGTAGAGGTTGCGGAAAGCTTTACAATTACCTCGGACCCAGCACACCTGCTTGCCCCGCATGCATGGCGGCGATGGAAGAAAAGTTCCAGGTTTGTAAGGAATATATCAGGGAAAACCCCGGCGCCAACATTCAGAAGGTGTCTGAGGAAACCGACACACCCATTAAGATGATCAAGCAGTGGGTACGTGAGGAGCGCCTTACCTTTGCGGAAGGTTCTGTTGTGGGAATCGAATGTGAGAGTTGTGGTGCCAGTATTCTGACAGGAAGGTACTGCCCGGCATGCAAATTTAAGATGCAGCAGACTTTCGCCAATGCTTCCAGAAAAACTCCCGACCCCCGGCAGGCGCAGACAAAGAATGACAGGGACAACAAGATGAGGTTCCTTGACAGGTAAGGGGTGATATACTATCGAAATCAATGACCGCTTCATAGAGGAGACGATTCGTTCGGTCTACGCGGCAGTCACGAAAACGGTTGCGCAGATCGATCTGAAAGAACCTCCGCCTCGTAAGAAGAGAATCGAGGCTCCGATTTCAGTGGTCGTTCTGTCAAAAGGAATCTTTAAATCAAGGGTTGTGAGCACTTTCCCCACACAGCTTGTTGATGAGATCGTAGACAGGATGAGCCACAACAGTCCGTTATCACCGGAGGACAGGGATGCGTATTTTAAGGAATACATAAACATGTGCTTCGGAAGATTTATCTCTCAGATAAACAATGAAACGGGAAGAGCATCCAGATTTGTCATTCCGGTAATGATCCGCGGACTGTACCGCACACCGCAGGACAACGTCTTCACCGACACGGCACGTGTCGATTTCGGAAGTGACTACGGAAGCGTTAATATGGTCGTTTCGTATGACATTTTACCGGAGCATTCCAGTAATTAATTGACAGGAACAGGGATACGTTTGACATGAAGTCGATCCGGTCTACCCGGATTCGCAGAGAAAGGACAATTATGAAGAAGATTCTCATTATCGATGATTCGCCGTTTATTTTTAAAGAGGTTTCGGCAACACTTGAGGGGCTCGATTACGAGATAGTCGGACATGCAAAGAGCGGAGAGGAAGGTCTCAGCATGGCCAAAGAACTCAAACCCGATATCATCACGCTCGACATCGTTATGCCCGGAATTGACGGGATCGAAACAGCGCAGAAGCTTATCGAGACAGATCCCGCCATCAAGATCGTTATGCTCAGCTCATTATGCGATCATGATACGGTCAGCGAAGTTGAAGAGCTCGGTCTTAAATATCTTGTTTCCAAGCCTATAGAAAAAGAAGTCCTCATTGAAACACTCGAGAAAGTGTGCAATGAAGACTGATATGTCACTTTAGTCCGGTCAGCTTTATGCCTGAGGGATCCTGAGTGATCTTGCCCTCTTTCATGAGATGACCGACAGCCCGTTTGAATGAATTCTTTGACATACCGAAAGTGCGTCTTATGACGTCGGTATCGGTTTTGTCGTGAACGGGCAGGAAGCCTCCGGGCGCCGAGCCGAGCCGTCCGAGGATGAGCTCGCAATCGGCATATATCTGAACATGTGAAGGATCGCGCATGGCAAGCACAAGCTTTCCGTCCGGAAGGACGCGCGCGACACGCAATCTGATCTCGTCCCCGATATTGACGTCGGTAACGAGATCTTTTTTTGGTATAAGAGCGCGATAGGTGTTGTCGACGGCAACATGCGCGCCTTCGTCGCGACCTGTCTCATATACACGTCCGAGAACTCTGTCGCCTGTTTTGTAGGGCGAATCGTTTTTAAGATATTTATATAGTTTCATGGTCGCACACAAACGGCCGGATTTGTCGATATAGAGCGCGACGAGAACTTTGCTGCCCTTGCCCGGACGCCTGGTCTGTTCTCTGTACGGCAGAAAAAGATCTTTCTTAAGACCCCAGTCGAGGAAAGTGCCGAGCTGAGTTACTTCCTGACAAGTAAGGATCGCAGTCTCGCCGAGGGTGATGAGCGGACGCTTCATGGTCGCCACGGGTCTGTCCTCTGAATCGAGGTAGATGAAGCACTCCATGATGTCGCCTTTATCAAGACGCGCGGTCATCTCGCCCTTGGGGAGAAGAACTTCGCCGGTGATCCGGGTGTTCGGGGAAGGTTCGTCATCGATGACATAAGCGCCGTGGGGCGTCATGCGCGCAATCTTTACTATGTTGATCTTTCCGAGTTCCATATCGTTTTCCTTTCCAAACAGTCCGGTCGAAGCATCTCAGATCGCAGTATCGAAGATCATTGAAGCTCGCGCCTCCCGAGTCAGCAGCACGATTATATCACAAAGGCTGAAAAGTGTATATACTGCCTTTAAAAGGTATTGCGAACATAGTAAATGTATGTAATACTTAAAGGCGGTGTTTTTAACGCCATACAATAAAAGAAAAGAGGGTCTTGTTGTGGAGAAAAGAGATTTGCAACCTGTCGGCTTAGAATCAAAGCTGGCCGGAATATGTTTATGTCTTACATTTTTATTTGTTGTGGTATTGTCTGAGGCGGGAGTTTTTTTGGCCATTAATCCTTACTGGCTCAGGTTGTCGGTCATTGAGGCCGTGACGCTGGTGCCTACATTTGTTTTCCTTTACATGGGAAAGGATCAATATGTACCGATGCTGAGGATAAAACCCGCGAAAATACGGGTGATCTTAATGGCTGTCCTTGTTGAGATCTGCATAACACCGCTCATCGGGCTTGCAAATATGATCACTACTTTGTTTACTCCGAACGTTGCGGAGACGGCGATAGACGTGAAATCGGTAGATACACCGTACGTGATGATGGTCATAGCCATGGCGGTCTGCCCCGCGATCTTTGAAGAGCTGGCATCTCGCGGGATCTTGTTGAGCGCATTTAACCGTTCGGGAAGAAAAGGCGCGGCTATAATATATACCGCGTTGTGTTTTGCGCTTTTCCACGGAAACTTCAATCAAATGTGCTACGCATTTATCGTCGGAGTTGCCACATGCGTGGTGGTTGAGGCGTCGGATTCGATCCTTACGTCCGTGTGCATGCACTTTTTCACAAATTTCTTTTCCATAACGTTTATGTATTATATGAAATACGTCGATGTAGCCGAGACGCAAACGCAGGAATTATTCGGAAGCAGTCTCGGAACCGCCGTAGATCCGCAGATCCCGGAGGAATATTTGGAGGCGATCACCACTGCGGGTACGATCGTTGGAATCATACTTGTTGTCGTACTCGCATTTTTCGGTCTGGTAGCGGCGTACAGACTTGTCGGCAGCATCGCTAAAGCTTCCGGCAGATATGAATATATGAAATCCGTTATACCTCAGGTCTGGGTTTTCAGGTTTAAAAGCGTAAGCCGCGAGCGTCTGGAAGAGCGGATAAGACGTGCGGAAATGGCAAAAAAGACAGAAGGGGATGCGACATCGGTGCCTGCGGATGGTGCTGTGAATACGACGGTGCCTGCGGACATTTTGGCGGACATGCCAAAAAGGAAGATCATGAATCCTTTCCTGGCTCTCGGTATTGTGCTTTGGATAGCATACGCCATCCTTTACGAACTGGCTGTTCACGGAGTATTTAACAAACTTTAATTGCGCGGGTTTTTATTAAAATAATTCATTTAAATATGGCTTGCAAAAGGGTTTTTTTCAGAGTAATATATCAGAAGTCAAAAGACATAAGTCTTCGGAATCTCGTAAACCGGCGAAGACCGAAGCGGTTATGAGATGTCTTTGGCGGATATGTGTATGTGAGGAATATCATTAGGAGGATTACTATGGATAACAAACGTCCCGACAGCATGGAGAGGATCAATGACACAGCAAAAGCAATGAAGTTTATCGATGAACAGGTAGAGAGTATTAAGAAGACTGTCGGTGACGGCAAAGTTCTTCTTGCGCTTTCCGGCGGTGTTGATTCTTCGGTTGTTGCAGCACTTCTTATTAAAGCGATCGGCAAGCAGCTCGTGTGCGTACACGTTAATCACGGCCTTCTTCGTAAAGGAGAACCCGAGCAGGTTATCAACGTGTTCCGCAGGCAGCTTGATGCCAATCTTGTATATGTTGACGCAACAGACAGATTCCTTAACAAACTTGCAAACGTTTCCGATCCCGAGAAGAAGCGTAAGATCATCGGCAGCGAGTTCATCGATGTGTTCGCTGAGGAAGCAAAGAAGCAGGAAGGTATCAAGTTCCTTGCACAGGGAACGATTTATCCCGATATATTGGAGTCAGACGGTGTTAAGGCTCATCACAACGTTGGCGGACTTCCCGAAGAGCTTGATTTCGAGCTTGTTGAGCCCGTTAAGTTCCTTTACAAGGACGAGGTTCGTGTGGTAGGTAAGGCACTCGGCCTCCCCGACAACATGGTTTATCGTCAGCCTTTCCCCGGACCCGGACTTGGTGTTCGTTGTACAGGTGCCATCACACGTGATCGTCTTGAGGCAGTTCGCGAGTCTGATGCGATCCTTCGCGAAGAGTTCGCAGCAGCAGGCCTTGAGGGTAAGGTATGGCAGTACTTCACGGTAGTTCCTCCCATCACCTCGACAGGTATCAAGGACGGCAAGCGTACAGAGGATTGGATCGTTGTGATCCGTGCGGTCAACTCCGTTGACGCAACAAGCGCAACCATCGAGCCTATCCCTTACGAGCTCCTCGGCAAGATTGTAAACCGCATCATCACCGAAGTAAAGGGTGTCAGCAGAGTCGCTTACGACCTCAGCCCCAAGCCCGTAGCAACGATCGAGTGGGAATGATTAACGGAGACTAAAAAGGTCTTGTTGAGCTAATGAATAGCTTAGCAAGGCCTTTTCTTTCGGCCCATATGTTAACCGGTTGAAACCATTTATAGGCGATTTAGTCAAATAAATCCTGTGGAGGAACTTTTTCAAACAGCAAAATGCAACTTGGGATTTCAGAAAAGAGGAACATGGAGCGATGGTAAGTATGACACATTATATGAACTTATGGGACGATTCTTTCCAGGCAATCAAGGAAGGCCGGAAGACCGTCGAAATGCGCTTATATGATGAGAAAAGATCGATTATCAGTGTTGGCGATATTATTGAGTTTACCAATACAACCACACAGGAGAAGATGTCCTGTAAGGTTATGAACATATACAAATACTCGGATTTTGCCGAACTATACAAGCATCATAGTAAGATATCAATCGGTTACACTGAAGATGAAACAGCAAATCCGGATGATATGTTATCGTATTATACCAAGGAAGATATTGAGAAATATGGCGTTGTTGGGATAGAAATATCAGTGATAGAGCAGGTTTAAGCGGGGGCGATTGGATTATGGAGAAATGGGATGCCTACGATGGTCATCTAAATAAAATAGATGGGCTAACCTTGATTCGCGGTGAAGAGATACCGGATGGTATATTTCATCTTTGCTGCGAGATTATAGTAAAACATAACGATGGAACATATCTTTTGATGCAGCGAGACAAAAGAAAACACCTTGGCGGAATGTGGGAAGCAACGGCAGGAGGTTCTGCACTACAGGGTGAAGATCCATTGACTTGCGCAATTAGAGAATTAAGGGAAGAAACCGGTATTGCTGACGATAAGCTTATGGAAATCGGCCATGTTCTGCATTATGGACATCAGACATATTACGTAGAGTATTTGTGTAATACCGATGTTGATAAAGAAAGCATTATCCTTCAGGACGGCGAGACATCAGCTTACAAATGGGTTACGTGTGAAGAATTGCGCAAAATGTCCCGAGATGAAATTGCAACTCAGAGGATACAGAATTTTATTGAAGAGTTACGCTGAGTGCGAAGAACTAGGTAGGTTGATAACACTACCGTGATAACAATTTGATAACATTAGCTGATACAGTCCATGCGATATGGACAGCTGAAGCCAAATGGAATCAAATCGTAACAGAAACGAGCAAAGTTGTACAAGAGTGCACTGATCGCGAATTTTGAAAATATATAGTAAAGATGATGTTGGCCTCTGGTATTTGATTGTACCGGAGGTCTGTATTTTATTGCATTATTTATGGGTTTAATAACATCATTTGGAAGAAAATGATGTTATTGAATCTAATGAAAATATAATAAAATGATTTACGTCATTATTTACGACAAAGTAATTGATAATGCTCAAGGATTGCTGTATAGTATTTTATGTTGAGATAGAGAAGATAAAAGATGAGAAAAAGTATGGTGTGAAATTATAAATTCGGAGCCATGGTCAAGGAGAGGAAAAGTATATGTCTGATAACTATATCCCGCCATTTACAATGACAGATGAGATTACTAATCTCGTAATAAATATAGCAGAGCTTACCGGAGCAATGACAGTATCGGAGCAGTTATCTAAGAATCCGAAGCTTAGACGAGATAATCGTATTAAGTCTATTCATTCATCTTTGGCGATTGAACAAAATACATTGACCGAGGAACAGGTAAGTGACGTAATAGATGGAAAGCGTGTACTGGGACCACCTCGGGATATCAGAGAAGTTCAGAATGCTTATGAAGCGTATGAGATTATGACAAAGCTGAATCCCTATTCAGTTAAAGATCTTTTGAAAGCACATAAGCTTATGATGGAAGGTCTGGTAAAGGAAGCCGGTGTATTCAGAAGTAAAGGTGTAGGAGTGTATGCAGGAGAGCAGCTTATACATGCAGGAACGCCTGCCAATTATGTTCCGGATTTAATAGGTCGGTTATTTGACTGGCTGAAAAAATCAAAGCTGCACCCATTGGTAAAAGGTTGTATTTTCCATTATGAATTTGAGTTTATTCATCCTTTTGCAGACGGAAATGGAAGGACAGGAAGAC
>CAMIZL010000012.1 GCA_946403295.1 uncultured Clostridia bacterium
AACCTGGGAGAAAGGAAAAAATCCAATCATCAACTGATAATTGGATTATACGTGATAACATGAATTTGAATGAAATCGGAAAATTTATAGCTCAGTTGAGAAAAGAAACGGGACTGACCCAGGAGCAGTTGGGGGAGAAAACATGCGTCACGAACAAAACCGTATCGAGATGGGAAACAGGTACTTATCTTCCCCCGGCAGATGCACTTCTTATAATGAGTGAGTTGTTCGGCGTTTCGGTCAACGAGCTTTTGAGCGGTAGACGGCTGAAAGAAGAAGAGTACCGGAAAGCTGCTGAAGAGAATCTGACACAGACAATAAAGTCGAGTAGCTTTAACGCGAAGGATAAAATGGAATTTTTCAAGAAAAAATGGATAAAAGATCATGTTGCCTTTATAATATTCCTTGGCATATGCGCTGTGGGAGTTTTGGTGGCGGGACTGCTACTCAATAATCCGTTGTTATGCAGTGCGGCTTTTTTGTCTTTTGTGGTTTTTTACGCAAGGACAAACAATTCCATGATGTCTTATACGGAAAGAAATGTATATGATCATAATGATCAAACATCCTGACTTGGCAGCAACGAAGAAGATGCGGTGGCAAAGTACATTGAGCTCCAAGAAACCGGTTCGGGAAAACTCTAAACTATGTGTGGGTGATGTAAAATGAAAATACAGGTTTTAGGTACCGCAGCGGCTACAAGTATGCCGCTTGCATTTTGTAACTGTGATATATGCGTCAGGGCAAGAAAAATCGGCGGTAAGAATATCAGAAAACGTTCCGCGATCGTCATTAACGATGAATTGTTGATCGACCTTGGCCCTGACGTGATAAACGCTTGTAACATGTATGGAATTGATGCCGGCCGGATAAGGTATTTACTTCAAACTCACTCCCACAGCGATCATTTTGATGCGGGACATTTCGTTACAAGATGGAGCGAATATGCGACCAAGAATCTGAAGCATCTTGATATTGTTTGCTCCCGGGGCACTGCCGGGGATATGGATCGTTGGATCAAACAAAATGAAAGCATCGATCTCTTTGAAAAGAAGTGGCAGGCAGATCTTAATTGCACGCTGCACATCGTCAGCCATGGAGATGTTATCCGCTTGGGTGATTACGAGATCGTTGCTGTTGATTCCGGGCACGATGCGCGGATAGAAGCACTTGTTTATATTGTTTCATATAAGGGCAAAAGTGTTTTCTATGGGACGGATATGCTGGAGATCGGCGAGGAGGCCTGGAAAATTTTGGATGGTCACAGATTTGATGTTGTTTTTCTGGATCAAACGTATGGAAAAGGTTTCAATGCGGGAGGACATCCGGATGCAGGGATGGTGTCCGAATATGTAAAAACCATGAAAAGAAAGGGTATCACAGACGAAAAAACTCTTGTTTATGCCACGCATATTTCTCATGAGGGAAATGCCACACATGAAGAAATGGAGGAAGAAGCCGGGGCAAACGGCTATCGGATAGCATATGACGGAATGGAGTTGTTGGTTTGAGAAAAATACAAACTGACAAAAAAATACTGATCATTTGTCCCCTCCGGGTCCGGTCGTCTGATCGTGCCCGGAGGATTTTTTTGATGAAATCTGACGGGATTTATGGTATTTTCTATATGACCGAAGATTTGGATGTCCTACCGTGAAAGGAAAGTCACATGTCATATATCGAGTTTCAGAATGTACGAAAAGAATACAGAATGGGTGAGATGACCATTGAGGCGCTTAAGAACGCGACGTTCAATGTCGAGAAGGGCGAGATCTGCGTGATCGTCGGTCCTTCGGGCGCGGGTAAGACGACTCTTCTTAACATACTCGGCGGGATGGACACGCTCACCTCGGGTAAGGTTGTGCTCGACGGAGTCGAGATCTCGAAGCTTTCGGAGGCGCAGCTCACGCTCTACAGGCGCAACGACATCGGATTCGTGTTCCAGTTCTACAACCTCGTGCAGAACCTTACGGCGCTTGAGAACGTTGAACTTGCCGGGCAGATCTGCAAGGATCCTCTTGACGCTTATGAGACACTCCGTGAGGTCGGCCTCGCAGGGCGAACGGACAACTTCCCTTCACAGCTTTCGGGCGGAGAGCAGCAGAGAGTGGCGATCGCACGCGCGCTTGCCAAGAATCCGAAGCTTTTGCTGTGCGACGAGCCGACGGGAGCCCTTGACTACGTGACGGGCAAGTCGATCCTTTCGTTGCTTGAGAAAACGGCACACGAGAGAGGCATGACCGTTATCCTGATCACACATAACCAGGCGCTTACCGACATGGCAGACAGAGTGATAAGAGTGAGAAGCGGAGAGACGATCTCTAATGTGGTAAACCATCATCCTGTTTCTGTAGATACTATAGAGTGGTAACATATGATAGAAGTCTGCCCGTTTTTTTGGGAAAGAAAAAGTATACCGGTTTAGGTATAAAAAGAGAGATATGATTCTATGATGAGTATCAAAAGATGCCAATAGCTTTCTTTGATGGGTCAGTTGCAGGAGATTAATATCGTAAAGCGAAATCATGAGGAGACACGGAGAATTGAAAAGACATAAGTCCGTAATGAGTGCCATGACGAAGACAGGCGTCAGGGTGATAGTGAGCACGATCAGCAGGTATCTTGCGATCGCGCTTATTATCGCGCTCGGATCGGGCTTTTTTACAGGACTTAAGATCACCAATTCCGCCATGATACAGACACTCGACGACTACGTTAACAGAACGAACATGTACGACGCGAGGCTGGTATCACCTCTCGGTTGGGACGATGAGAATGTCACTGCGTTTGAGGGGCTCGAGGGTGTCAGGGATGCCGAGGGCTCGAAGAGCACCGACTTCCTCGCATTGATCAATGACAACGAGACGGTTCTTAAGGCGATCAGCCTTCCGTCAAAGATCAATCACACAGAACTTATTGAGGGCAGGATGCCCACGAAACCCTACGAGTGCGTGATCGACAGCTACGAGCTCGGCGGTCTCGGGATCGGCGGCAGGATCGTCGTCGCCGAAAGAAACGACGAGGAGACGATCGACAAATTCGCATTTAAGGAGTACGAGGTCGTCGGATCGGTCCGTACGCCGCTCTACATAAACTTTGAAAGAGGCACCACGACTCTCGGGAACGGTTCGATCTCGGGGTTTGTCTACATGATGGACAGCGCCCTCAATATGGACCGCTACACCGACATCTACCTCACCTACAAAGAGTCCGGCTACGTCTACTCCGAGGAGTACAATAACGCGGTAGAGGCGATGCAGGAGGAGGTTGAAGACCTCGCGTCCGAGGAGGCCTGCAGAGGCACCGACGGAGTTTATGAGCTGATCGCTAAGGAGCAGGGAGTTGACCTTGAGTCTCTGCCTGCGATGGCACTCCCGATGTTTAAAGAGAAGGCCGACGAAGCCTTAAAAGAGGTCGGCAAAAACGTTTATGTACTCGGTCGTAAGGAGAACGTCGGTTATTACTGTTTCCAAAACGATGCCGATATCGTGAACGGTATCGCCGCCGTATTCCCCTTGTTCTTCTTTGCGGTTGCCGCGCTCGTGTGCCTGACGACCATGAACAGGATGGTTGTCGATGACCGCACCAAGATCGGAACGCTCAAATCACTCGGTTACGGCAAGGCCAGGATCATGGCTCACTACCTCGTCTATGCGGGCAGTGCGGCGGTACTTGGCTGCGGGATCGGAGTATTCGTGGGAAGTATCGTATTCCCGGTGTCCATCTGGCAGGCCTACTCGATCCTCTACAGCCTCTCCGAACTCACCATCGTATTCGATCCGCTTCTTATGTCGCTTTCGAGCGGCGGTTACCTTGTGCTCGTCCTCGGAGTAACCTTCCTTACGGCACGCAGCGAGCTTAAGGAATCTGCGGCAGAGCTCATCAGACCCAAGGCTCCCGCACCGGGCAAGAGAGTCCTTTTCGAGAGGATCGGATTTATCTGGAAGAGATTAAAGTTCCTGCACAAGGTTTCGGTCAGGAACGTTTTCCGTTACAAAAAGAGGCTGTTCATGATGATCCTCGGTATCGGCGGCTGCACGTCGCTTCTTCTGACGGGCTTTGGTCTTAACGATTCGATATCGCACATAGCGGACAGGCAGTTTAAGGAGATCACTTTCTACGACTGCTCCGCAAACTTTGCGGAGGACATGACTGACCTGAGGGACGATTTCCTCGCTGAGTGCGGCGACGTGATCGATAAATGCACGCTTCTCTACAGCAGACCCGCGTCATGCACGACCGAGCAGTCCACGGGAACCGTGACCCTGATCGCGGTCGACAGCTTTGACGGGCTTAAGGATATGGTCGATTTCCATAACGATGGCGTGAGGCTCTCTACGCCCGCCGAAGGCTCCTGCTTCATCAGCAAGAATCTCTCGGATGCGTACGGGTTATTCGAGGGCGACCATATAAGCGTTAAGGTGGGCGACCGATATGATGTGGACCTCGATATCTCGGGTGTCTATGAAAACGTCATCTACAACTACATCTACACGACCACGGGGTCGCTTGAGAAATTCCTGCCCGAGGTCGAGCGCAAGGTTGCGTACCTCAATTTTAAGGACGGAACCGACGTTTATGAGGCAGGCTCGAAGGTTGCCGCCTACGGCAGGACTGTCAGCATCTCGCTGACGGACGAGATGCTCAAAAGAGTCAATTCGATGCTCGACAGCATGAAGTACGTCGTAATGCTCGTTATCGGATGCGCTGCGGCGCTTGACTTTATCGTGCTCTTTAACCTGACGAACATCAACATCCTTGAGAGGATCAGGGAGATCGCGACCATCAAGGTACTCGGCTTCAAGAATTTCGAGACGTCGCAGTACGTGTTCCGCGAGAACCTCATTATGACGCTCTGCGGGGCGATCGTCGGGATACCGCTCGGGATAGCGCTGCACAACTTTGTTATGAGCCGGATCAAGATCGAGCTGATCGCTTTCGAATCCATCAGGACGGTCTTTACGTACGGGATCTCAATAGTGCTCACGTTCCTGTTCACTTTCTTCGTGAACCTGATGATGAAACGACGGCTCGCACGTATCAATATGGCGGAAGCTTTAAAGAGTGTGGAATAAAAATAAGTAAGATCATATCAATAAGTGATAAGTAAACAATGGCTTTAAGGGCTAACATAGTGAAAAAACAGAAGGAGAGCAAGAATGAACACAAGACTTTTTGATGAGTACCTTGACAGTCTTGAAGGACTGGGGATTCCCTCGATAGATGTCAGGATCAATAAGGATCACAAGGAGATCTACAGATATCTAAAGGGTGATGCCGATCCCGTAAAGGGGATAAAGGCCGGTGACGACACGAGATATCTTGTATTCTCGATGACCAAGATACAGACCATGACGGCACTTATGCAACTTGTTGAGGCGGGAAAAGTTTCACTTGAGGACGACGTTGCGAAGTATCTTCCGGCTTACGGAAAGCTCACGATGAAGACTTCTGACAATGGGACCGCACCGTGCGGGCCGATGCTCATCAAGCATCTTGTTTCCATGCAGTCGGGACTCGACTATGATCTTGAACGCAATGGGATCGTTGAAACGCTTAAAAAATTCGGACAGAAGGCTACCACGAGACAGATCGTTGACTCCTTCGTCCTGACTCCTCTCGAGTTCGCGCCCGGAACACATTTCTTATACAGCCTGAGTCACGACGTTATCGCTGCCGTGATCGAGGTCGTTTCCGGGATGAGTTACGGCGAATATCTCAAAAAGAACATATGGGAGCCGCTCGGAATGAAGAATACATTCTTTGCCAAACCCATGAACGACGACGATCCGCTTCTGGCACGTCAATATATCTGGGATGATCCCTCACAAAAGATCATTCCCATGGACAGCAGTTGCTGCTATCAGCTTTCGGAGAATTATGAGAGCGGCGGAGCCGGTCTTATGAGCACATCTTATGATTATTCGCTTATCGCCGATGCGCTCGCATGCTTCGGTGTCGGCAAGACCGGCAACAGGATCCTTTCGGAGCAGAGCGTAAATACAATAAGGACCAACCTTTTGGGTCCCGCAAGCCGTGAGGACATAAAGAATACCATGGGACGCAAGGGTTACGGCTACGGTGTCGGAATGCAGATACTGCTCGAACCCGAGCTCCTGGGTTCGATCGCAAAACCCGGAGTGTTCGGATGGGACGGCGCTGCCGGCGCCGCAACGATCATGTATCCCGAGGAGAATCTTTCACTCGTGTTTATGATCCATGTCAGAAATTACGGCTATTCCTACGGAACGATCCATCCGAAGATGAGGGATCTGCTTTTTGAAAAATAATATGACATATCAAAGGTAAGAATATGACTAAAGGAAAGATGATACTTACGCTCTTTCTGACATTCCTTAAGATCGGAGCCTTTACATTCGGAGGCGGATATGCGATGATAGCGCTCCTGGAGGAAGAATTTGTCGAAAAGCGTAAATGGCTTACACATGAAGAGTTTCTGGATATTGTGGCGATAGGAGAGTCGACACCCGGACCGCTTGCCATAAACAGCGCTACGTTTATAGGCAACAGACAGGCCGGATTCTTCGGGTCTCTTGCATCGACGCTCGGAGTTGTTATCCCGTCCGTAATCATTATCATGATGGTCTCGCTTGTTTTTGACAGGTTTATGCAGCTGCGGTACGTACAATATGCCTTCGACGGCATACGCGTGTGCGTTGTATATCTCATCTTTTCCGCAGGCTGCAAAATGTTTAAGGGGCTCAAAAAAAAGCCCGTTACATATGTGATCTTCGGTGTCGTTGCGGCATTGTTCATCGGTTTTTATCTGTTCGGATACGGTTTTTCTTCCGTTATATGCATTCTTGCCTGCGGATGTGTCGGCCTTTTTATTTTTGCGTTCGATAATGTGCGCGCAAAAAAGGGATCGGCCGCGGATATGAAAGAAAAAGGGGGTAAAGACGAATGATCTTATTAGAGATTTTCCTTGCCTTCTTAAAGATCGGTGCCGTTTCGTTCGGCGGCGGTTACGGAATGATATCGCTTGTGCGTGAGACGGTCGTTTCGCACGGATGGCTTACCGATACCCGTATGATGGATTTCATCGCGGTGTCCGAATCGACACCCGGCCCGATCGCCGTAAATATGGCGACTTTTGTGGGTTATTCGCAGGGCGGGGTGCCCGGTGCGATACTCGCCACTGTCGGTGTTATACTGCCTGCGTTCCTTATCATGCTCCTTATTTCTTCCGTAATGAAGAATTTTATGAAGCTAAAGGGTGTAAATGCCTTCCTTGACGGTGTAAGACCGGGTGTTGTGGCGCTTATCATGTCGACGGCAGTGACCATGGGTCTGTCTTTACTTTTTGGCATTGGTGATGAAAAAAGCTCGATTAATTTTTTTGGAATGGGACTGCTTGTGGTTATAGTCGGAATAGCAACAGGATACAAGAGACTTCGCAAAAAGAAAATTTCTCCTATCGTTTTAATCATTATTTCCGCAGTGATTGCATTGGCTGTAAACTTAATATTCCCTAGCATAAACACTTGACGTAAGCACGTTTTCGGTATACAATTATTCAATGTAAAACCACAAATCGTGAGGAAAAAAGCATTGAGTGATCAGTTGACCGGATTAGAAAGCTATGAAGAGTTTGTGCCGAAGCTTAAGAAGGCAGTCAGTGAGATGCCCGAAGAAGCCGCTATAGCTATTGTCTATTCTGATATCAAGCATTTTAAGTATTTTAACGATACTTACGGCTACAGAAGAGGCAATCGACTCCTGGCCAGGATGTCCGAGATGTTTTCGTCAGGCGGGGAAGATTTTCTTTGCGGTGCGAGAGTTGTTTCGGATAATATCGTATGCGCCAGATTTTGTGCGGACGGTGACACAAAGGCCTTCTTAGACGAAGTTAAATCGTCGATCTCCTACATTGAGCAAATCCTGCGTAAGGAATTTTTATGTGAACGGATTCGCATGACTGCCGGAGTTTTCTTTATCGATGCCAAAGAACGCGGCATAAACGTTGAGACAGCGATCTCAAATGCAAATCTTGCCAGAAAACAGTCCAAGCTGGACGGCAACGATTCTGTTACGCTTTTCCTCCCCGAGATGGCTACCAAGATCGACAGCGAGCTGGAGATCATTTCAACGATCGATGAGGCAATCAATAATCACGAGCTTGAAGCATATTATCAGCCCAAGATCGATTCGCGTACGGGAAAGATCATCGGAGCGGAGGCGCTCGTCAGATGGATCAAACCAAACGGCAAAATGATCTACCCCGATCAGTTTATTCCGATACTTGAAAAGAGCAGACAGATAATCAATGTTGATTATTACATATACAACGAAGTGTTCGCATTCATCAGAGACAGGCTCGACAAGGGTGAGTGCGTCGTTCCCATATCGATGAACGTTTCGCGCCAGCACATGAAAGATCTTGAGATAATTGATTATGTGAGAGATCTTTGCGATACATACAAAGTTCCGACAAGATACCTTGAATTTGAGCTTACGGAGACGATGTGCACGGAGCGTACCGACAGAGTCATGGAATTCATCACGGCTTTCCACAAGATGGGCATGAAGGTATCCATGGATGACTTCGGATCGGGTTATTCGTCGCTTAAGTTACTCAGTCAGATACCGATCGATGTTATCAAACTTGACCGTTGTTTCTTGCGTTCGAGGGAACTCGGTGACAGAGAGAAGATCATCATCACAAGCATTGTAAACATGACCAAGGAACTCAAGATGTGCTCTCTCTGCGAGGGAGTCGAGACAAGCGATCAAAGCTCGTTTCTTACAGGTATAGGCTGTGATGCACAACAGGGATATTATTATTCGAAACCCGTTAAGCTTGATGATTTCAGAGAGCTTCTTGTGGCGGGATGCGCGAGATAGTCGCTCCGGAAACTTCCCGGGGAACAGGGTCCTTACGGGACGACCCCGCATAATATGAGATTTCAAAGGCACCGAAAGGTGCTTTTGTTTTTTGCCGGAGTCTTTTTTTTCTTATCGCGGTATAATATAATAAATATGAATGTTAAGATCTTTGGCTCGTACGGTACGGCAATGATCGATATACGATTTGGATACAGGGAGGTTTCGGTATGATCTGTGACGGAAATATACTTGTCGGTAAAGTAAAAGACGGAACGGCGGATGTTTATATCCGTCCTTCGATGGCGAACAGGCACGGTCTTATTGCGGGAGCAACGGGAACAGGCAAGACGGTGACGCTCCGTACTCTTGCCGAATCATTCTCTGAGATGGGTGTTCCGGTTTTCCTTGCCGATGCAAAGGGCGACCTTTCAAGCATGGTGGATCCGGGGGATGCGGCCGGAACAAAAGACAGAGCGGGAGTGATGGGCCTTTATGAGAGAGGTTTTGCTTACAGCGGGTTCCCCGTATGTTTCTGGGACGTATACGGACAGACGGGACTGCCTCTGCGCACTACGATCTCCGAAATGGGACCGATGTTGCTCTCAAGGATAATGGGACTGAGTGACACTCAGAGTGAGATACTTAACGTCCTCTTTAAGATAGCAGACGACGAGGGACTGTTGCTAATCGATCTTAAGGACCTCAAGGCATTTGTTGCATTTGTCGGTGAACATACGAAGGAGTACAGCGTCAGCTACGGTAATATAGCTGCGGTTTCCCTTAATACCATCACGCGTGCGATCGTTTCACTCGAATCGGAAGGTGACGAAGTCTTCTTCGGGGAACCGGCACTCAATATCTCGGACTGGTTCCTTCCCGATGCGTCCGGAAAAGGTATGATACAGGTGCTTGATTGCAGAAAGCTCATGCTTTCTCCGAGGATGTACTCGATGTTCATGCTTTGGCTCATGTCGGAGCTTTTTGAGACCCTTCCCGAAGTCGGGGATCTTGACAAACCCAGAATGGTATTTTTCTTCGATGAAGCGCACATGCTCTTCGATGACGCTCCGAAGGTACTTCTCGAAAAGATAGAACAGGTTGTAAAGCTCATCAGATCAAAGGGTGTCGGAATATATTTCATCACACAGAATCCGAGAGACATCCCGGACGGCGTGCTTGCACAGCTCGGTAACAGGATACAGCATGCACTTCGCGCATATACTCCTTCGGAGATAAAGGGCATGAAGGCTGCTGCCGAATCATTCAGGGCAAATCCCGCGTTTGATACGATGAAAGCTCTCGGTGAACTCGGAACGGGCGAAGCTCTTGTTTCGGTGCTTGATGAAAAGGGTATTCCGACCGTTGTTGAGAAGACGATGATCGCACCTCCCGAGAGCAGGCTCGGAACTCTTGATGACACGAAGAGGGATGAGATCGTTAAGAGATCGATCCTTTATACGAGATACAACGATTATTTTGACAGGGATTCGGCTTACGAGTTCCTTATGAGACATAAAGAGGCGGCCGCAAACGAGCAGAGTGCGGGAGACAGTACCGTCTATCAGGGAACGGCTCCCGTTGCGGGAGTCTCTGCGGGCAACTCGCTTGCCGAAGCTCAGGAAAGAGCAAGACTTGAGAAGGAAGCCCTTAAGGCAAAACAACAAAGAGACAAAGCGGTCAGCAAGGCTACAACGAGCATTGCGAAGACCGTTACGGGAACGATAGGCAGAGAACTCGGTAACAGTGTCGGAAGCTCGCTCCTCGGAAAGGGCTTCGGCAAGAGGCTCGGAGGCAATGTCGGCGCCTCGATCGGAAGAAATCTTATCGGTATATTTACCGGACGATAAGACCGACCCGTAATAATACGGCTTCGCCGGGCAATAAGGGCGAGGGATCATAAGCGGTAAGGAGAACCAAATGGACGAAAACAACAATCTCGAGGATCTTCAAAAGGCTTACGAAGCCGACCGTCAAAGGAAAGCTTCGCGAGAGGAAGAACTAAAGGATGCCAAGGAATATCTCGAACTTCTTCTCAAAGAGGTGGAAGGCAAGGAGCAGGAAGCTGCGACACTCAGGGAAAGTCTTGCCGAGAGCAGGGAGAAGATCGACCAATTGACAACGGGACCTAAGGCCAAGCAGAGCAGGCTGACAAAAAGGGTCCTTCTTGTGCTGGCTGTTGTTGAGCTTGTTTGTATCATAGGATTGCTCGCATATTTTGTTTTCATCAAGGATGATACACAGCAGCAGAACACGCCCGAGACGGTTAAGACCGGTCAGGTCGGTGAGGAAAATGCCGAGAACCCTGCGGAAGTGCATGAAAAGATAAAATACAGGGATGATCTGCAGGCCCTTTCTTCAACCGTTATCGCGGGAAATTTCAAGTGTTCGCGCGAGATCAGGGACGGTCTTGAATATCTGGTATTTTCGGACGGCAATATATCCGTCGGATACAAGAATGAATATTATGCCGACGAAGTTGCGCTCCGTAAGTGCGTATTCGTCGAAAAGAACGGAAGAAGATACCTGTTTACGGCAGATTATGACCTTACGGGTGACCCGCTCCGACTCGTGCCCACCATAACCCGTATCGGCGAGAGCAAATATCTGGTGTTTACGGGAGCTCCGGCCGCGGGCAGCGGTATCCCCTCAATACTTCGTATATTTGATTGTGACGGTTTTAAGCTCTATGAGAGCGATCATCTCGAAAAACTGTTACTGGGGCTTTTCGATTTCGAATATACCGAGGAGCAGGACGGAGAGGAATCTTATGTGGTCCTCGCCGCACAGACATCCAAGGCCAGATACCGTTATAAGCTCGACACCGCCGAATACGACCAGATAGTTTATATCGAGAGACATATCCCCGATATGTACGCGGATTTCGAATATGAGATCGCAGAAGACGGTATCCATTGGTCGACGCTCGTTAAACTCTACGACAAATATGTTCTCGGAACCCTTGAGGGGTCGTTTGCGGCTTTTGGTAACGAGATCGGAATAACGGATGCCAAATATGCTTCGTTCATACAAAAGGAATATGCCGATCCCGAGGGGAAAGGTCTTATAATCCCGCGCCAAAACGTTCCTGAACGTTATTATACGATCTATTGGGACGAGGGCGAGAGATTCCTTGTTGAGATTGACGAATCGCTTAAGATGATCCCCTATGATTTCTCGAGACTTAATACCGACGACCCCGATAATTTTGTTTATTTCGACGGCGACGGGCAGGAGATATCCGTAAGAGGAATCGATGTTTCGAAATTCCAGGGCAACATCAACTGGAAGAAAGTGGCGGATGCCGGGGTTAAATTCGCCATCATAAGGCTCGGTTACAGGGGAATGAACGAAGGAACCCTTGAAATAGATAATTACTACAGGACGAACATTCAAAATGCGACGGCAAACGGTATACAGGTCGGTGTTTATTTCTTCTCGGAAGCGATCACCACGGAGGAAGCCGTTGAAGAAGCGGAATATGTTCTGAAGAATATCAAGGGTTATAACGTTACGTACCCGATCGTCTTCGATACGGAGAAGGTTACAACATTTGACGCGAGAGCCAATAACCTTTCCATGAAAGAAAGGACGGACATCTGTCTTGCTTTCTGCGACAGGATAAGAGAAGCGGGTTATACACCGATGATCTATGCCAATACACGTTATATGCTCACGGGCATCGATCTTTCAAGACTTGAAGACGTTGAGAAGTGGTTCGCCGTTTATTCGAAAGACATCAAATTCCCGTACGAATTCGGCATATTGCAGTATTCGGAGTCGGGCAAGATAGACGGCATCAGCGGTAATGTAGATCTTGATATCGCTTTCAAAGACTATGCAGCGAAGTGAATGTGATAAAAGTCGCCGGTAACGGCGGCTTTTATTCATCCCCGGGCATATTGCCGAAAAAACGAACGGCAAACGGGATAGCGAGCAGAGAAGAGAGAACGTCCGCTATCGCCTGTGAACATTCGATACCCGTAAGTCCCATAAGATTACTGAGGATGATTATGGTCGGGATAAAGAACAGTCCGCTCCTTGTTGCGGAAAGGATTGTTGCCCGCACGCTTTTTCCGGTACTTTGGAAAAGCATGTTGGTTGTGACCTGAATGGGCATGATAAAGATCACGGCCGCCTGGTACCGCAGAGCGGGAACTCCGACTGCGATGGCCCGGGGATCGCTGATGAAACGGGAGATGATCGGTTCCGCAAATATACACCCCGTAAAGCCTATGATCCCGAGCGTGATCGTTCCGAGGATAAGCGTAAAGCGATATGCGCTTTTGACACGGCTGAATTTTCGGGCACCGTAGTTGAATCCCGCTACGGGCTGAAAGCCCTGACCGATGCCGAGCCCGACACAGAAAATAAAATTAACAACCTTCGATGCGATGGCCATGCCGGCGATAGCTGCGTCACCGAAGGGGTTCGCATATGCGTTAAGGATTATAGTCGAAAGGCTTCCGAGACCCTGTCTCATAAGGCTTGGAAGACCGATCGCAAGGATGCTCCCGAGAACGAAGATCATGGGTTTATATGCCCGGTGATCCGAATCCTCGCGGGCATTTTGTTTTCTTGAAAATACATCACGCAAATTGATCCGGGACTGGGTTTTTCCTTTTAAAAACGGGGTGAGGAGGATCACGGCGGAAATACACTGAGATACGGCCGTCGATATTCCCGCACCCGAAACTCCCAGATTCAGGATCTTTATCGTCACAAAGTCTCCCAGAATGTTTAAAAGTCCGCCGGAGACAAGTCCGATCATTGCAAATGTGGCTTTGCCCTCGTATCGGAGTATGTTGTTGAGGATACAGCAGAGAACCATTATAGGAGCGGCAAGAAGAATGTAAAAACTGTATTGAAGGGCGTAAGGAAGTATGGTATCCGTACTTTTGAGCAAATACATGAGAGGGGTATGATAACATAATCCGAAGACAGAGAGGGTAATACCGGTAACAAGGCCGAAAAATACGCTTGTGGAAGCATAACGTCCGGCTTCATGCGCACTGTTCTTGCCGAGGAATCTTCCGATATTGCTTCCGGCTCCGTGCCCAAACGTAAAGCCGATCGCCTGGATGATCGCCATAAGGCCGAAAACAACACCGATCGCGCCGCTTTGACTTGTCCCCAGACTGCTCACAAAATATGTGTCGGCCATATTGTAGATGGTCGTAACGAGCATGCTCACGGTCGTGGGAAGACCAAGCTTCAAAACGAGACGTGATGTGGATGTCTCGGTCATGAATTTAAGTTGTGATTGCTTTTTCTCCGTATCGCTCATTATCTTTATCCGTTTCCTCGGTTGATTAGGATTCCATTTTATCATCTTTTGTGGGGGAGGGGATATTCATTTTTGTTCAATTACGTATGCATTTTTTGTCTCAAAAGACATAAAAGTGGAAAAACATGTTATGAATGTTATAATCATATTATCGGCCCGTCGGATAACGAAGAACAAAGACGTCGCCCAAATGGAGTTGCCATGGAGTTATATGTTCACATTCCTTTTTGCGTGAGAAAGTGCAGGTACTGCGATTTTTATTCGCTGCCCAACGGCGGACAGGTCCCGGAAGCGGAAGATTATGTGCGCGCGCTTTTAAGAGAACTCGACTCGCGAAAGGAAGAGATCGGCGGTAGCGGATTTACGAGCATTTTTGTTGGCGGAGGAACGCCGACGGTCTTGTCATGCAAAGATCTCGAAACGCTCATAACGGGGATCTTTGACGGTGCCCCGGTAACAAGAGATGCGGAGATAACGGTTGAATGTAACCCCGGAACGCTTGATACAGAAAAACTAACGCTCATGCGGCAGCTCGGGGTCAACAGGCTGAGCATCGGCCTGCAGTCAGCTGCCAACGCGGAGCTCAAGGCCCTCGGAAGGATCCATACATATGAGGAGTTTCTGAAGAATTACGAAACAGCCCGGAAAGTCGGGTTTTGCAACATAAACGTTGATCTCATGAGCGGGATACCGGGTCAGACCATCGAGTCTTTTGAGAGGACACTGAGGACTGTCGCAGGGCTTGAGCCCGAGCATATCTCGGTCTACAGTCTGATCCTCGAGGAGGGGACACCGCTGTACAGCGATGTGGAGGCGGGGAGAATTCTGCTGCCCGGAGAAGACGCGGACAGGCAGATGTACGAGCTTACGGGCAAGGTGCTTGCCGAATACGGTTACGAACGTTACGAGATCTCGAACTACGCACGTCCCGGACACAGGTGCCGTCACAACATGGGCTACTGGACCGGAGAGGAGTACCTCGGACTCGGACCTGCGGCGGCTTCGTACCTAAGAGACAAATCAGGCAATGGGGTTATCACAGAAGAAAGCGTAAGACAGGAGCAGGGCGGACAGGCAGGGAACTTTGGTGGCCGGATCGACTATGCTGTCATGTACCGCTACAAGAATCCCCCGGATATTACGGCTTACATAGCGGATCCCGTGGGGGTGAGGACGGTTGAGGAGCGTCTTGAAAAGAAGGACCTGATGTCTGAATATATGATCCTGCGGCTTCGTCTTACCGGGGGAGCGGACAGGGAAGAATTCCGTAAGCTGTTCGGAAATACGATGGACGAAATATTTGGGGATACCATCAGAAAGTATACCGGGCTCGGCCTTCTTGAGGACAGGGGAGATTGTGTCGCGCTGACGGAAAAAGGTTTTGACGTGGCAAACAGCGTAATGTGTGAATTTATATAATATAATACGGGATACGGAACGCTTGCTTCGTGGTTGTAAGGGTGATGTATCAGGTGAGAGGTTTACCATGAAGGGTGCTTTAAAAACTACGGATAAAGTCCTTGCTTTCCTTGAAAAAAACAGGGGAAAGTTTATTTCCGGTACTGAAATGGCCGTGGAGTGCGGAATTTCACGCAATGCCATATGGAAAGCAGTTAAGGAACTCAGGGAAAAAGGATACATGATAGAAGCTGTAAGTAATAAAGGTTACAGCCTTGGAAGCGGCAACGACATAATCTCGGCTGAGGGGATCAAAGCAAACATGGAGATTCCTTTAGCCGAAACCTTAAACATATACGTTTATGATACGATTGATTCAACAAGCAATGTTGCTAAGGAACTTGCTCTTAAAGGATTCGGACACGGAACGCTGGTAGTTTCATCGAAGCAGACGCGTGGGAGAGGAAGAAAAGACCATGAATTCTTTTCTCCGACAGGAGGGCTTTATATGAGCATGATCCTTTCGCCGGAAAAACTCAGGATCACTGACAACGAATCAATCACCGAAGAGATCGGAAATGAGGTGCGGGATGCGATAAAAGATCTGACCGGAGTTTTATCCGAAAAAAAGGGTATCAATGACCTGTATATCGGGGAGAAAAAGATATGCGGCATTCTTATAGAGTCGGGAAGCGAGTTTGACAGCAATACGCTTCAATGGCTTGTGGTTGGGATAGGGATAAATTTTGATTCCGATATAAAGATTTTTCCTCGGGATCTTCGGAATAAGGCCTCGAGTCTGTTTACGCCCGGGAGCGCCACCATTACCAAGAATGAACTGATCGCAGGCATAGCGGGCAGGATTCTGGCTTAGGATAATAAGCGTTTTCCTGACAATTTAATAATCAAATGGTTTATAAACACCGCAATGCTAAATTGTCAACTCAAAGCGAATAACAAGTTGACAATCGAAACGTGCTGTGATACCCTCTCGTAAGAATAAAAAGGGGGTTATAAAAATGCAGACTGTCACAAATGATAACAGAAAGAAGATCAGAACGATCGATATGGCGTATATAGCCATCGGGGCGGTACTGATCGCCATATGTTCGTGGATCAGTATCCCTGTGGTTGTACCTTTTACGCTTCAGACTTTTGCGGTGTTTTTTCTTATAATGCTGCTTGGCGGGATGAAGGCAACGATCTCGGTTTTTATCTATATTCTGGTCGGAGCGGTCGGACTTCCGGTGTTCGCGAGCTTCGGCGCCGGGATAGGTGTGTTGTTCGGAAAGACGGGTGGTTACATCATCGGATTCCTGCTTATGGGACCGCTCTACAGTCTGATCACCAAATGTTTCGGGAAGAAGCTTTGGATTCAGATAACGGCACTTGCGGCGGGACTCATCGTTTGCTACACGTTCGGAACCGCATGGTTTATGTACATATATTTAAGGGACACGGGAGAGGTCGGGCTTATGACGGTTCTTTCATGGTGCGTGTTCCCGTACATTGTTCCCGATGCGGTCAAGATGGCACTTGCGGTCTTTATTTCGAAGAAGTTCGGAAAGAGGCTGTATCATTGATATAGGAATTCAAACAGGGAAAGGAGCGTCTGAACATGTCTGTAATTGCGGCTTTTGTGGTACCTCACCCTCCGATGATCATTCCGGCGGTCGGCAGGGGCAGTGAAGATCAGGTGAAGCTTACCACAGCTTCTTATCAGAAGGTGGCGAAAAAAATAGCCGAACTTCGCCCCGATACTATCGTTATTTCAAGTCCCCACTCCGTCCTTTACTCGGATTATTTCCACATTTCGCCCGGGAAAAGAGCCGGAGGGTCCTTTGCTGAGTTCGGCGCGCCCGGAGTGACTTTTGATGTCACGTACGATACGGATTTTGTGAACGCCCTCTCAGAGGAAGCGGTACGGACGGGGTTCCCTGCGGGCACGATGGGTGAAAAGAGCAAGAACCTCGACCACGGAACGATGGTTCCTCTTTGGTTCATACTGAAAGAATATACTGATTTTAAACTGGTGAGAACAGGCCTTTCGGGCTTTGATCTCCTCAAGCACTACGAGTACGGCATGATGATAAAAAGGGTGGCCGATGCTCTCGGAAAGCGTGTTGTCTTCGTGGCGAGCGGCGACCTTTCGCACAAGCTCCGGGACTACGGACCTTACGGCTTCGCACCCGAAGGACCCGAGTACGACAGAAGGATCATGGAGACTCTCGGGAGCGGTAACTTCGGCGAGCTCTTTGACTTTGACGAGACGTTCTGCGACAAGGCGGCAGAGTGCGGTCACAGATCCTTCGTGATCATGGCCGGCGCGCTCGACGGATGTGCTCTCGATATTGAGAGGCTTTCTCATGAGGACGTAACGGGTGTCGGCTACGGGATCTGCACCTTTGAGGTCAAAGGTGAGGACAAAGACAGGCATTTCCTTGCGCAGCGCATCAGACTTGAGGAAGACATCCTCAAAAAGAAGAAAGAGGCCTCCGACGCCTATGTGAAGCTGGCGAGAGAATCCGCCGAGTATTTTGTGACTAACGGGCGAAAGATGGATGTGCCCGCCTGGGTTCCGCAGGAGCTTTTAAACGAGAAGGCCGGAGCCTTCGTCTCGATACATAAATTCGGAAGACTCAGGGGGTGTATCGGAACGATCCTTCCCACAACAGGGTGCCTCGCCGAGGAGATCATCAGGAACGCCGTCAGCGCTGTGTCCGAGGACAACCGTTTCGACCCCGTCGAAGAGGAAGAGCTGCCGTGGCTTGACATAAACGTTGATGTCCTTACGCCTCCCGAGCGGATATCGTCCGAATCGGAGCTCGATGTCAAAAAGTACGGCGTGATCGTGGAGTGTGGGTATAAGCGCGGACTCCTGCTGCCGGACCTCGACGGCGTCGACACCGTTGAGCAGCAGATCACCATCGCTATGCGGAAGGGCCACATCGCCCCCGGAAGCAGTATCGATCTGTACCGGTTTGAGGTGAAGAGGCATTACTAACATGAAGGAGTATTATGTTTAAGGAATATTTTGAAAAGCTTGTGAAGTGTAATTGAACCGAACTTGAAGTTGACTTTGAAGTTGTATTGAAGTACTATCCCCATTGGTGCCTGTCACTGCTCGAGCGGAAAACTCGTGATTGTTTTCTGTCGGGAAAGGTGATATCATATCAAACAGTAAAAAGAAAGGAATGCTTCGGCGTTAGGGTATCGGAATGATAAACAGATAATTTGATTTGGTGAATGCAAGCAAGAGTTTATGGCCTTAGGGGCCCTGTTTGTGTATGCCGAATCGGATTATCGTATTCATTTTGAGACCACTGGGAGCCCCGGGGCTGTGCGCGTTTCGGCATATCAGGTTTTCATTTGTGCGATCAATCTGCTTTCGGCTACACCGGAAGCAGTTTCTTTTTATTTCGGAGGTGGTAAAACATGGCACAGATACAGGTGACAAACCTGACATTTGCATATGACGGAAGTGCGGATGACGTCCTTAAGGACGTGACATTTAATATTGATACTGATTGGAAGCTCGGTCTGATTGGGAGAAACGGAAAAGGGAAGACAACACTCCTTAATCTGTTTATGGGAAAGTACGAGTATCAGGGAAACATTACAACGAGTACCCGGTTTGATTATTTCCCTTACAGGGTTACCGAACGGGACAACTTGAGAACCGCATCGGAACTCATCGAAGAGTGGAAGCCGACTGTCGAAAGCTGGCAGGTCATGGTACAGATGAATGAGCTTAAGATGGACCCCGAATGCTTATACAGGCCGTTCGGGACCTTGAGCTACGGAGAACGGACGAGGGTGATGCTGGCGGTTCTTTTTGCCGATGAGAACGAGTTCCTTCTGATCGACGAACCGACTAACCACCTGGACAGTGCGGCTCGTGATATTATAAAGGAGTACCTTGAGACGAAGAAGGGCTTTATCCTCGTGTCCCATGACAGGGATCTCCTTGACGCGGTCTGTGATCATGTGCTTGTACTGAATCGCGCGAGCATAGAAGTTCAGACAGGTAATTTTTCGAGCTGGTGGGAGAATAAAGAAAAGACTGATGTATTCAGACAGGCCGAGAATGAAAAGCATCTTAAAGAGATCGGAAAGCTAAGGGGTGCGGCGGACAGGACCGGCAGGTGGGCCGATAAAAGCGAAGGTTCCAAGATCGGATTCGATCCGGTCAAAGAGCATGACAGGAGCATTGCAACAAGATCCTTTATCGGAGCCAAGACCAAAAAGATGCAGGCAAGGGTCAAGGCAGTGGAGAAGCGCATTGACAGAGAGATCACGGAGAAAGAAGGCTTACTGCAGGACATCGAGCGGGTGAATGACCTCAAGCTTCAGCCGCTTCGCTATCACAAAGAAGTGCTGATCAACGCTTATGACCTCTCGCTCAGGTACGCTGACGCGGACCGGGAACTCTTCCGGGGCTTAAGATTTCAGGTCAGACGCGGTGAAAGAGTGGTACTTTCGGGTGATAACGGATGCGGTAAATCAAGCGTCCTGAAGGCAATACTCAGAAAGAACGATCCGGAGGGACATGAGTCTGAGAACAAGCTTATTACAGAAGGTACCTTAGATGTCGCATCGGGACTTATCGTATCTTATGTCAATCAGGATACGTCCTTCCTCCGAGGTACACTTCGTGAATTCTGCAAGAAGAGGGGACTTGAAGAAAGCATGTTCCTTGCGGTCCTCAGACAGCTCGACATGCAACGGGAGCAGTTTGTCAAGAACATGGAAGATTTCTCCGAAGGACAGAAAAAGAAGGTGCTTATAGCCGCGAGCCTTATCACTCCGGCACATCTTTATATCTGGGATGAACCGCTCAATTACATAGACGTGTTTTCTCGGATGCAGATCGAGAAGCTTATCCTCGAGTTCGAACCGACCATGCTGCTCGTAGAGCATGATGTGAGTTTCCGTAAGAAAGTGGCAACAAATGTGGTCGTTCTATAGGTTTCTGTACCCCGGAAGCAGTTCAAGACTCTAAAAACGAAGAAATATGTTCAGGAAAGATTTGACATCTGAAACACGCTGAAATAAATACGAATAAATAAAATAAATACAAATAAATAAGAATAAATAAGAATAAATAAGATACCGTATCGGATATGCCTCGAAGGCAATATCTCTATGTTGGGTGGTAATAAGATTTTTAACGATATGAAGTAAGTTGAAGTTATTAGAAGAAAAAATATTAGGGTGTTGACATTTATGAAGGGTAGTGGTATCTTGTTCATAGATGTTAGCACTCTATTTGTTTGAGTGCTAACAACACGGAGACGGCACAAGGAAATAGCAGGGATGTCCCGTATTATTCTGAGGGCAGGAGGATTCACATGGAGAGTGACAAGCTTGATTCGCGAAAGATGGCGATCCTGAACGCTATCATCAGAAACTACCTCGAAACCGGTGAGCCCGTTGGTTCAAGGACCATCTCGAAGTTCACCGACCTTTCGCTCAGCTCCGCCACCATCCGAAACGAGATGGCCGATCTTGAGGAACTCGGATATCTTGTACAGCCCCACACATCGGCGGGTCGTATTCCTTCCGACAAGGGCTACAGGCTTTACGTCGACAAGATGATGGAAGAAAAGGTTGAGGAAGTCAACAACATGAAAGAAGTCCTCGACCAGAAAGCCGACAGGATCGAGAATCTTCTTAAAAAGGTTGCGAAACTCCTTGCGGTGAACACGAACTACGCTTCCATGATCACCACTCCGAAGTACCGCAGCAGAAAGCTTAAGTTCATCCAGCTTACAAATGTGGATGACTCACATCTGCTCGCGATCATCTTCCTTGAGGGCAACATCCCCAAGAACAAAGTGATCGATGCGGATCACAGATATGAAGAGTCGGTTCTCCTTAAATTAAACATTGTGCTCAATTCGCTTCTTCAGGATCTTGATCTTGAAGAGATAAACATGAACATCATACAAAAGATCAAGGAGCAGGCCGGTGAGGACAGCGCACTTATAGGACGTGTGCTTGACGCGATCGGCGAGGCGATCCGTGAGGAAGACAACATCGAAGTCTACACGAGCGGTGCCACAAATATCCTCAATTATCCCGAGCTTTCGGGAGATGACAGCGCGAGAAGGCTTCTTTACACGCTTGAAGACAAGCAGGAGCTCGCAGAGCTTGTCGACGACAAGCTTTCGAATGAAAACGGAGACAATTCCGGAAAGAGGGGCGACATTCAGGTCTACATCGGAAACGAGACACCGATCGACTCCATGAAGAATTGTTCGGTAGTTACCGCAACATATGAGATTGAAGAAGGTGTTTACGGAAAAGTGGGTATCATAGGACCCAAACGAATGGATTACGACAAAGTGGTCGGAACACTCAAAACGCTTATGACGCAGCTTGATGAGATCTTTAAGAAGAAGTAATGACGGTGAAGTGATGTTTTACCGAACCGCATGAATATATGAAAAGCAGCTTTGAAAGAAGCTGAAGGAAAGGAATGAGACGTAATGTCAGACAACATCAAGGAAAAATTATTAAAGGAATCGATTGATGCTGCCAAGGCTTCCGAGAACGGTGCGGAGTATGCAGACCGTGAGGACGAGGTTACCGGGGATAAAGACGTATCTGCAGATACGGAGAATCCCGGTACGGCCGAGGTGCATGATGAGATAGATGACAGTCCCGAAGAGGAGACCGCCAAAGACGCTCCGGAAGGAGATAATGCCGGCGAAGCGGATGAAAAGAGTGCTTCAAAGGGTAAGAAAGGTCTCTTCGGCAAGAAGGACAAAAAAGACAAGAGGGATGAGCAGATAAAGGAACTTAACGACCGGCTTCTGCGAAACCTTGCGGAGTTTGACAACTTCAGAAAGCGTACCGAGCGTGAAAAAGCGCAGATGTTTGAGATCGGTGCGAAGTCGATCATCGAGAAGATACTTCCCACGATCGACAACTTCGAGAGAGCGATAAGCGCCGTGCCCGAGGAACTTAAGGGCAACGCGTACTGCGACGGAGTGGAGAAGATCTACAAGCAGCTTATGACAAATCTCGAAGATGCGGGAGTCAAACCAATTGAAGCCCTTGGGGCGAAGTTCGATCCCAACCTTCACAATGCGGTAATGCATGAGGAAAATGAGGAATTCGGCGAAGACACAGTCAGTGCCGAGCTTCAGAAAGGGTACACCTATCATGACAGTGTCATCAGACACAGCATGGTAAAGGTGGCAAATTAGCAGGCGGTATAAAGCTGCGGCGGGATCGATTCAGATAGATATCCGCAGAGGGACGGACATGTCCCGGAAACATTTTAACAACGAAGTAAAGAAAAGAGGGAATTATTATGAGTAAGATTATAGGTATCGACCTTGGTACAACAAATTCATGTGTAGCGGTTATGGAAGGCGGCAAAGCCGTTGTATGTACAAACACTGAAGGACAGAGAACCACCCCTTCGGTAGTTGCATTTGCAAAGAACGGTGAGAGACTTGTCGGTGATGCTGCAAAGCGTCAGGCAGTTACAAACTCCGACAAGACTATCTCTTCGATCAAGCGTCATATGGGTACCGACTTTAAGGTGACCATCGATGACAAGAAATATACTCCCCAGGAGATCTCGGCAATGATCCTTCAGAAGCTGAAGGCAGATGCTGAGGCATATCTCGGCGAGAAGGTTTCGGAAGCTGTTATCACGGTTCCCGCATATTTCAATGATGCACAGCGTCAGGCAACAAAGGATGCCGGCAAGATCGCAGGTCTCGATGTTAAGCGTATCATCAACGAGCCCACGGCAGCAGCTCTTGCATACGGTATCGACAATGAGAAAGAGCAGAAGATCATGGTTTATGACCTTGGCGGCGGTACATTCGATGTGTCCGTTATCGAGATCGGTGACGGTGTTATCGAGGTTCTTGCTACAGCCGGTGATAACAGACTCGGCGGTGACGATTTCGATGACAGGATCATGAAATACATGATCGAAGACTTCAAGAAGAAAGAGGGAGTTGATCTTTCACTCGACAAGATGGCTCTCCAGAGACTTAAGGAAGCTGCAGAGAAGGCAAAGAAGGAACTTTCGTCTTCGACAACAACAAACATCAACCTTCCTTTCATCACAGCAACCCAGGACGGACCCAAGCATTTCGATATGGATCTTACACGTGCTAAGTTTGAGGAACTCGTATCGGATCTTATCGAGAGAACCGTTATCCCCGTACAGAACGCACTTCGTGATGCGGGAATCTCGGCAAGCGAGCTTTCAAAGGTTCTCCTTGTCGGCGGATCGACACGTGTTCCCGCTGTTCAGGATAAAGTCAGAATGCTTACGGGACATGAGCCCAGCAAGACTCTTAACCCCGATGAGTGCGTAGCCCTCGGTGCTTCGATCCAGGGTGGTAAGCTTGCAGGCGATGCAGGTGCCGGTGACATCCAGCTTCTCGATGTTACACCTCTTACACTTGCCATCGAGACACTCGGCGGAATCGCAACACCTATCATCAAGAGAAATACAACTATCCCTACAAGAGGATCTCAGATCTTCTCAACTGCGGAAGATAACCAGAGCGCGGTTGATATCCGTGTAACACAGGGCGAGCGTCAGTTCGCACGTGACAACAAGCTCCTCGGACAGTTCAGACTTGACGGAATCCTTCCCGCAAGACGTGGCGTTCCTCAGATCGAGGTTATCTTTGATATCGATGCAAACGGTATCGTTAATGTTTCCGCAGTAGATAAGGGAACAGGACGTGAGCAGCATATTACCATCACTTCGGGCACAACAATGACCGAAGCCGATATCGAGAAAGCTGTTAAGGAAGCTGCCGAATACGAGACACAGGATAAGAAACGCAAGGAAGCGGTTGATGCACGTAACGAGGCTGATTCGATCGTATTCCAGACCGAGAAGGCACTTCAGGATGTAGGTGACAAGATCGCCGATTCCGACAAGAGCACTGTTGAAGCCGATATCGCAGCACTCAAGGATATCCTTGCAAAGACAAATCCCGAAGCTATGTCCGAGACCGAAGTGGATCAGATCAGGGCAGCCAAAGAGAAGCTCATGACCGATTCACAGAGCCTCTTCCAGAAAGTCTATGAGCAGGCTCAGGCAGCTCAGGGCGCACAGGGACAGGCAGGCCCCGACATGGGCGGCGCTTATCAGGCAGGTCAGGGACCTCAGCCCGGAAACGGCGGAAATGATGATAATGTCGTTGACGCAGACTACAAGGAAGTATAAACTGAATATTGCTTTGCAATATTCAGTTGCCTCCGGCAGGATGCGCAGAAAATCGCAAAGGTAGGCACTACGTGCCGCGATTTTCGCGCGGGAAACGCTTGAAAGC
Organism: uncultured Clostridia bacterium; assembly: GCA_946403295.1. GTDB lineage: Bacteria > Bacillota > Clostridia > Lachnospirales > Lachnospiraceae > RUG11977. Next base: position 24,850 of record CAMIZL010000012.1, read on the forward strand.
GTTTCCATTAGGACTGCTGCGCAATATTAAGTTGCCTCCGGCAGGATGCGCAGAAAATCGCAGGTGTAGGCATTAGGAGTACCATCAAATGGCTGACAAAAGAGATTATTACGAAGTCCTCGGGGTCGCAAAAAATGCGACCCCTGAGGAGATTAAAAAGGCATATCGTGTTCTCGGAAAAAAATATCATCCCGATGTTAATCCCGGGAACAAAGAAGCTGAAGAAAAATTTAAGGAAGTCGGCGAGGCATATGCTGTACTTTCCGACCCCGACAAGCGCAAACAGTATGACCAGTTCGGACATGCCGCGTTTGAACAGGGCGGAGCCGGTGCAGGCGGTGGATTCGGCGGCTTCGGTGGTTTTGGCGATATCGATTTTACGGATATGTTCGGCGACCTTTTCGGAGGCATATTCGGAGGCGGTTCGAGACGCTCGGGCGGTGGTCCCCAGAAGGGAGCAAACCTTTACGAGTCGATAAGGATCACCTTCGATGAGGCAATGAAGGGTGTCGATAAAGAGATAGAGATCACTCTTAAGGATGAATGTCCCACATGTAAAGGAAGCGGCGCAAAACCCGGAACAACGCCTCTTACATGTCCGAAATGTAAGGGTAAGGGTCAGGTCGTTTATTCCCAAAACACTCTTTTCGGAATGACGAGAAGCGTTCAGGTATGTCCCGATTGTCGCGGAACAGGAAAGCTTATCAAGGACAAGTGCCCCGATTGCGGAGGCTCGGGATACAAGAGTACCAGAAAGACTCTTCAGGTCTCGGTACCTGCCGGCATCGACGACGGACAGAGTATCAGACTCTCAGGGAAAGGCGAACCCGGAGTTATGGGCGGCCCGAGAGGCGATCTGCTTGTTGAGATCAGGGTACAGGATCATCCGATATTCCAAAGAGAAGGCACGAACATCTTCTCCGTAGCACCCATGAGTTATGCGACGGCGGTACTCGGCGGCGATGTGAGGATCTCAACCATAGACGGTGATGTTCTTTACGAAGTAAAACCCGGCACCGCAACTGATACACGTATCAGGCTTCGCGGAAAGGGCGTTCCTTCGCTCAGGAACAAGAACAATCGCGGTGACCATTATGTTACGCTCGTTGTCGACGTTCCTACCAAGCTTACGAACGAGCAAAAGGAGCTCTTAAAGAAATTCGACGATTCTCTTAAGGGTAAGACGCCCGATGACGGCGCCAAGAAAAAGAAGCGTCTGTTCTGACGGGACTGTTGCCGCGCCCCGGCCGGCATATTCATAAATGAAACGAACAAAAGGAAAAGCTAATGACTCAGAAAGCAAAAAGCAGCATTTTTATTGTTATTGTTTCGGCGGTACTTCTTGCGATCATAGGATGTTCTGCCGGAGAAAGCAAGGTAACGGAGCCGATCGAAATTAAGCCGGAGATCACCGTGATCTCTGATCCCGAACCGACTCTTTCACCTACGCCGACGCCGGTTGTGGATATGGAGGAGGGCTCCTATGACATAAGCGAAATGCCGCTTTTTGCTATTGAAGGAGCAGATTTTGTTCCCTTCTCGCTCGGATACGAACAGATCAGTGCCGAAAGAGAGGACGGAACTCCCGTTATAGCGGAAGAGCCCGAAGAGACCGGTGAAGAAGAGGAAGAAACAGAGGGCGAAGAGGACTCCGAAGAAAAGGAAAAATCCGAAAGCAAAGAAAAAGAAGCCGAAGCCGGGGATGAGGAGACTCCCGTGGATGCGGAGGCTGAAAAGATCTACAATACATATAAGATCACGCTCAAGAGCGGTCTTAAATTTGCAGACGGTACGCCGGTCACCGCGGAAGATGTGCTCTTCAACATCAAGGCACATGCTGCGAAAGGCTACAGAGGCGACTATGGTCTCGGAGATCTTGATATCCCCGGAATGGCCGAATTCCACACACAGGTTCCCGCCGAGGAGCGCGAGAAGGTCGATACGATCATCAGAGCCGGCGGATTTGATCCCGAAGAGGAAAAATATCCCGAGATCGAAGGCATCGATCCCAAGGACCAGGACGAGGTTTGGGGATGCTATGATGAAGCGGGCGTTGTGTTTGCGCAGGAGATCATTGATTACGTAAATTCAAACTATGCCCTTAATGCCTATGTAAATGCGTTCATGTCGGGATATCTGACATACGCGAAGGTCGAGGCGAGCGAGAACTTAAAGACTGCATTTGCATTTATCGTATGGGGCTACGGAAGATCAAAGAATCCTTACAACTACAGAAAGAATACACTTACAACCGTATCCGGAAAAGTTTATGAATTAAACGAAGAGGAGATAGGCGCCATCGAGCTCTGGGAGGAGATCAAGGAATACTATAAAGGCGATCTTTCGGAAGACGGCATCGACAATGATGTGGTTCCCGGAGGAAAAACGATAGAAGAATTGATGGCGGATGCTTATTTCGCAAAGCAGGATTATGTTGTAAAAGATATCCGCGGGATCATATGCGGTACCACGAGGGATGAAAAAAATATTGAAAGAGAATGCATTTATCTGACTCTTTCGAACGAATACAGCTTAAGCGACTTTAATTTCTTCCTGACAGCTCCGAAGGATTATGAGAGCACGGGCGAGCTTAACGACCCGGAGGTGATCATTGAGATCGAAGAGGAAAGCGAAGAAGACGCAGAGGAAGGCGAAGAGGGCGAAGAGGGCGAAGCTCAGGCCGGAGGTGAGTCGTAATATGAAGTGGACAAAGCTTACTCTCAATACGACGACACAGGCACTCGATTACCTCGGAGCGATCGCAATGGACCTCGGACTTGAGGGGTTTGAGATCGAGGACAACGTGCCTCTTACCGAAGAAGAGAAAAAAAGGATGTTCATTGACATCCTTCCCACACTTCCTCCCGATGACGGAAGCGCGCGTGTCAGCTTTTATGTCTCGGAAGACACCGATACCGACAGGCTTCTTGAGGACATTAAGGATGCCGCTAAGGATTATTCCGATTTTTGCGATTTCGGAGAAATGACGTTCGCGGTCGGAACGACCGACGACAAGGACTATATAAACAACTGGAAGAAGTATTTCAGATCGTTCAGGGTTAATGAGCGGCTCGTGATCAAGCCTACATGGGAGGAAAAAGCGCCCATGGCCGGTGAAGGCGACACCGTGATCGAGATAGACCCCGGAACCGCTTTCGGAACGGGCGCGCATGAGACGACCAAGCTTTGCCTGCTCGCCATGAGCGAATATTTAAAGAAGGGCGATACCTGTATCGATATAGGATGCGGAAGCGGGATCCTTTCGATAGCTTCGATCCTTTTCGGCGCGAAATATGCGTTCGGATTTGATGTCGATGACAATGCGTCGAGGATATCGGTCGAGAACGCGTCTGTCAACAAGATCCCGGCCCGGTATTGTGAAGATCTTGAGAGCTGCGATATTGACGGCATAGAGGACAGAACGATCCTTTTCGCGACGGGAAATCTTCTTTCGTCCGAGGATTTGCCCAAATCTCTCGAGGGACACGAATTTGATTTTACGGCCGCAAATATCCTTGCGGATATAATAATCCCCCTTGCGCCTTATGCAAGGAAACTCACAAAAAAAGGCGGATATATCACTTGCTCAGGAATCCTTACGACCAAAGAGGATTCTGTTGCGAAAGCACTTGAGGAAAACGGTTTTGAGATCGTTCGCACAGAGCGGATGGGAGAATGGTCCGGAATAACGGCAAGAGCCGTTTAAGAACAAAAAGCGGAGTTAAAAATGCAGCATTTCTACATTGACCGTGAGATCCTTCCCGGCGAGCGCACAGAGCTTTCGGGAGAAGATCACAATCACATTAAAAATGTTCTGCGCATGAAGCGCGGAGAGAAAGTCGTCATCAACGACACAAAGGGAATCTCGCATATATGTGCCCTTGCCGGTTTCGGCGAGGGCTGTTCTTACTTTGATGAGGAAGAAAGTTTCCCGTGTGAAACCGAGCTTCCCACAACCATTGTTCTCTTTCAGGGATTGCCCAAAAAGGACAAGATGGATCTGATCGTCGAAAAGGCGGTTGAGCTCGGATGCAGCAGGATCGTCCCTGTGATGACGAGGCGTGTGATCGTAAAGATCGAAGACGAAAAGAAAGAAGCAAAAAAGATCGAGAGATGGAACGCGATATCAAAGAGTGCGGCGATGCAATCCGGACGCGGTATCATTCCGGTCGTGGATAAGGTGATGACGTTTAAACAGGCGCTTATTGAAGCCGGAAAGCTTGAAAGAACGATCATTCCCTACGAAGAGAGCGAAACACTCGGATGCACGATGGAAGGCTCGAGGGAGACCGTCAGGGGCCTAAAGGGAACAAAAAGCGTGGGGATCTTTATAGGACCCGAGGGCGGATTCGAGGCCTCCGAAGTGGAAGCGGCGATACAGATGGGAGCGGTACCGGTCAGTCTCGGAAAGAGGATCTTAAGAACCGAGACCGCGGGACCGGCAGCTCTTGCCGTCATTATGTTTGAGATTGAAAACGGCGCTCGGAAATGAGGGAAGTGTTATGAATATATATCTTGATAATGCCGCAACCACAAGAGTTTGCGATGCTGCCGCGAAGGCGGTTCTTGACGCGATGCAGACGGATTTCGGAAATCCCTCGTCTAAGCATGTCAGAGGACTTGATGCGGGAAACATAATTAAAAACGCGGCAAAGACCATCGCGGAAACGATAGATGTTAAGCCGGGTGAGATCGTGTTCACTTCGGGAGGGACCGAGTCAAACAACATGGCGCTCGTAGGAGCCGCACTTGCGGCCAAGAGAAGGGGAAATCACGTGATCGCTTCGGGCTATGAGCATGCGTCCGTATACAACCCTCTCATTTCACTCAAGGATTTCGGATTTGAAGTTGAATTTGCGCCTGTAGATGAACTCGGGCATATCAAAACGGATGAGCTTGTTGCTATGATAAGACCCACGACAGTGCTCGTTTCGGTCATGTATGTCAACAATGAGGTCGGTTCCGTCAACGATATCGGGGCGATCGCGGAAGCCGTTCATAACACGAACAAAGACATCGTTTTTCACTGCGATGCCGTCCAGGCCTACGGGAAATATGTTATCTACCCCGCGAGACTCGGGATAGACCTCATGAGCGTGAGCGGTCACAAGATCACGGCGCCTAAAGGAAGCGGATTCCTTTATGTCAAAGACGGAGTCAGGTTAAGACCTCTCATCTTCGGAGGCGGACAGCAAAAAGACAGACGTTCGGGAACGGAAAACGTGCCTGCGATCGCGGGACTTGCCGAAGCGTCGAAGCAATATTATAATGAACGACGCGAAGCGGTCGAGCGTCTTTTCGGATTAAAGACCATGTTCATAAACGAACTCGTGAAGATAAACGGTACGCATGTACATGCGGTAAAGCCGGAAGAGGACGGCTCTTTCAGTGAGACCGAGGTCAGAAAGACCGCACCGCACATCGTCAGCGCGGGATTCACGGGAGCCAGGGCGGAGGTGCTCCTTCACGCGCTTGAGGAGTCGGGTATCTACGTGTCGTCGGGTTCGGCATGTTCAAGCAACCATCCCGGTATAAGCGGAACGCTAAAGGCGATCGGGGTCGGAAAGGATCTGCTTGATGCGACACTAAGATTCAGTTTTTCATTTTCGACGTCACGCGAGGAGCTTGAAAAAACGATCGGGGTACTTAAAGAGATAGTACCTTTCTACACGAGATTTGCAAGAAAATAAGACGCAGCCGGCCGCAGGATCGGACATATATGCGGCGGATCGGAACACCCGGAATATACGCAGCAGATGAAAGGAACAGCCATGACATACAGGGCATTTTTGATCAAATATTCGGAAATAGGGATAAAAGGAAAAAACAGATATGTTTTTGAAGACGCCCTTTGCGCAAGGATCAGGGAGAATCTTTCGCGTATCGCGGAAGGTTTTGAGACTGTCAGGGAGCAGGGAAGGATATTCCTGTCCTGTCCCGAGGATTACGACTACGAAAAAACGGTGAGGGAACTTAAGAAGATCTTCGGTATCTGGGCTATCTGTCCCGTAAAGGTGATCCCCGACAACAGCTTTGAAAGTCTCAAAAAAACCACGGGCGATTATGTCGAAGAAGTGTACGGCGATAAAGAGATCACTTTTAAGGTTGAGGCAAGGCGTGCCGATAAGCGTTATCCGATCGAATCCCCGAAGATCTGTTCCGATATGGGCGAATATCTTCTCGGCAGGTTCGGGAATCTCAAGGTGGATGTACGTGATCCGCAGGTCAGGATCCATGTTGAAGTCCGCAATAACGCTTATGTATATTCGGAGATAATTCCCGGCCCCGGCGGAATGCCCGTCGGCGCAAACGGAAAAGCAATGTTGCTTCTTTCGGGCGGGATCGACAGTCCCGTTGCCGGATATATGATAGCAAAGCGCGGCGTTACGGTCGACGCCGTATATTTCCACGCACCGCCTTATACAAGCGAGCGCGCACTTCAGAAAGTTGTTGATCTTGCACAGATAATCAGCGCATATACGGGTCCGATCAGGCTTCATATAGTCAATTTTACAGACATTCAGCTCGACATTATCGAGAAATGTCCGAGAGACGAGCTCACGATCATCATGAGACGTTATATGATGAGGATCGCCGAGCATTTTGCGCGCGAGTGCGGATCGCTCGGGCTTGTTACGGGCGAAAGCATAGGACAGGTTGCCAGCCAGACCATGCAAAGCCTGAACGTGACGAATGCCGTTTGTGAAATGCCCGTATACAGACCGCTTATCGCGTTTGACAAACAGGACATCATCGACATCTCGGAGAAGATAGGAACGTACGAGACGTCTATCGAACCTTACGAAGACTGCTGCACGATCTTTGTCGCAAAGCATCCCGTTACAAAGCCGCTCCTTCATGTGATCGAAAAATCGGAAAGAAAACTTGAAGGCTCGGTGGAGGCTCTCGTAGAGAAAGCGATCGAAACAGTAAGAGTCATGAACGTCACGAGCAGCAGGATCTACGACAAGGGAACTCCGTACGCAAAGGAATAAGGAGATACAACAAACCCCGTGCGAGAAAAAACAAAGAGAAAAACAGGACAAAAAAAGAGCAGTACCCGTAATGTGTACTGCTCAAATTCTCAATCAATAGCGATCTCGCGTTTTCTCATCAGCCAACGATGTAGGGCTTAAGAGCAGCGAGGATGTCGTCGATATTATCGGCTGCATGAATGTTAAGGTCGATCGGCTTTGAAAGATCAAGGCTGAAGATACCCATGATAGATTTAGCGTCGATAACATATCTGCCTGAAACCAGGTCGAAGTCCGAATCAAATTTTGTTACGGCATTAACAAATGACTTTACCGCATCAATTGAGTTGAGATTAATCTTTACTGTCTTCATAAAATCACACTCCTTTACATCAAATATTAGTATTTATGAGTACAGTATAAAGGTAAATGTTTTTTTGTCAAGAGTAAACACTTCCGAAAAACGGTATCGTCAGCGGGTCGAAGATTGTAAGAAGTGCACTATTAACTTTTGGAAAGAGGAAACGAGATGAATACTAATCCGTCCGTTATCAGTGGCAAGCGTGTGGCGCTCATGTCTCTCGGTTGCAAGGTGAATGCCTATGAAACTGAGGCCATAAGAAGAATGCTTGAAGAAAAGGGCGCCGTTATCGCTGAAGAAGACGGGAACGTCGATATATACGTTATCAATACATGCTCTGTGACGGGTATTGCCGACAAAAAGTCGAGACAGTCCGTTCACCGCGCCATGAAGCTTGACGAAAACGCGCTTATAGTAGTCACGGGCTGTTATGCACAGGCGGCCGGCAGTTCCGCTTTTGAGGGGGATGACCGCGTTATAGTGATCGGAAGCAACAAAAAGGATGAGATGATCGGGGCGATAGAGACATGGTTCGGTGAGCACAGGGCCGCATCGGTGGTTTCGGATCTTTTCACCGACAAGAAATACATGGATCTCAGCATAGACGGTTTTAATGACAAGACGAGAGCGTTCATCAAAGTGGAAGACGGATGCGATCAGTTCTGTACTTATTGCATCATTCCGTATGTGCGCGGAAGGGTGCGGTCGAGAAGCTGTGAAGATACGCTCGCGGAGATAAGCGGTCTCGCCGAAAAAGGATACAAAGAGATCGTTCTTACGGGGATACATCTTTCTTCGTACGGTCGCGACGATTATGACAAAAAGGCGGGATTTGTCCACGGACCGCTTCTTGATCTCATAAAGAAAGCGGCGGCGGTACCGGGGATAGAAAGAGTAAGGCTCGGAAGCCTTGAACCGCGCATAATCACAAAGGAATTCGTAAGCGAGCTCGCCGGAATAAAAGAATTTTGTCCACAGTTTCATCTGTCGCTCCAAAACGGCTGCAACAGCGTTTTAAAGAGGATGAACAGACATTACACGATAGAAGAGTATTCCGGGCGTGTGGAACTTATCAGGGAAGTGTTTGACAGACCTGCGATCACCACCGACATAATCGCCGGATTTCCGGGAGAAACGGACGAGGAATTTGAAACATCGATCGCCAATCTCGAGAAGATCGGATTCGCCAAGATGCATGTTTTCAGGTATTCCAAGCGAAAAGGCACACCTGCGGCAACAATGAAGGATCAGGTTCCCCCGCAGGTATCGGCGCAGAGAAGCGACAGACTCATAGAGCTTGATAAAAGAATGCATGCGGAATACCTTAAATCATTTACAGGCGAAAAGCAGCAGGTGCTCGTCGAGAGGATCCGGACGGAAAACGGGGTAACGATCGCGAAGGGTCTGACGACGCGGTATGCGGACGTTGAAGCTGTTGTGCGGGGAGCCGTGCCCGAGGTCAACTCGCTCATAAGCGTCAGCTGCGAGAACGTGTCCGCGGAAGGCGTATTACTCGGAACAGTAGCTGAGGCTTGAAAAACATCTGTTCCTGATATATAATGAATTGATAATGTATTGGCGTATAGCCGGAAATGAGGACAATCATGCAGAACGGGATCAGTACGGACACACAGTTTTTTAAACCTGCGAAAGAACAGGACAAGATTGTTAAGAGCACGATCGACAGTGTTTATATCGCACTTACCGAGAAGGGCTACAACCCTGTAAGTCAGATTGTTGGCTATATCATGTCGGGTGACCCTACTTACATTACAAGTCATAACGGTGCGAGAAGCCAGATCATGCGCGTTGAGCGTGATGAGATCATCGAGGAGCTCCTTAAAGAATACATCAAGAACAATTTCGGTTCGTGATGTATTTGAGTAACGACTAATGATCATTGGAATGGTTTTATGAGGATAATGGGACTTGATTTTGGCGGCATGACTTGTGGTGTCGCTATTAGCGATGAGCTCCTGATCACGGCGCAGCCCATCACTACCATCAGACGCAAGCATGAGACAAAGCTTCGCCAGACATATGCCGCGATAGAGGAACTTTGCGCGCAGTATGAGGTGGAGAAGATCGTTGTGGGTCTTCCCAAGAAGCTTGATGATACCGAAAGCGAAAGAACTTCCCTTTGCCGCGAATTCGCCGCGAATGTGGAGCGACGTACGGGCAGGGAAACGATACTTTGGGACGAACGTCTCACTACGGTTCAGGCGAGCCGTGTTCTTGATGAGGCGGGACTCTCGTATAAAGAAAAAGGACAGGTTGTTGACAAGATAGCTGCTGCAATAATTCTCCAGAGCTATCTTGATTCTCGTTTAACAAAATAATTTTTCCGTCTATTCCGGTTGAGTGTACGACAAGGAAACGGAAGCGGCTTACAACCGCATTCAATGATAACTTTTCTATTCTAGTTGAGTGTACGACAAGGAAACGGAAGCGGCTTACAGCCGCATCCAATGAGGAGAAAAAATGGACAACAAGATAATGTTTACTACAGATGACGGTGAGAATGTGGAATTCACCATTATCGAAGAGGCCAGGCTTTCGGGAGAGACATATCTCCTTGTCACGGCCGATGAAAAAGATGAGGACGAAGTGGCATATGTCCTCAAGGAAGTTAAGACAGAAGACAAAACGGAAGCGTCCTACCTTATGGTTGAGGATGACGATGAGCTAGCCGCGGTTACGGGTCTCTTTAACGAGGTTCTTGACGGTGAGATGGATATCGTTGTCGAAAAACAGGACTGAACCGAAAAAACAGATGAGGAAAAAAATTGAACGATAATAAACCTACTGTAAAAGTCATTCCGCTCGGTGGACTAGAGCAGATCGGAATGAACATTACGGCCATAGAATACGAAGATACCATAGTGGTCGTTGATTGCGGAATAGCATTTCCGGAGGATGATATGCTCGGCATCGACCTCGTCGTGCCGGATGTTACATATCTGACGGATAATATTGAAAAAGTAAAAGGCTTTGTCATAACACACGGTCATGAAGATCATATAGGAGCACTTCCTTATATCCTTCCCAAGATACCCGTTCCCGTTTATGCGACAAGGCTTACGATTGGCCTTATAGAGAACAAATTCAAGGAATTTGAGATACCGAAGAAGGTCAAATTAAAGACCGTTGTTTACGGTCAGAGCGTTGTCTTCGGAAAGATCAGGGTCGAATTTATCAGGACAAATCACAGTATTGCCGATGCGGCGGCTCTTGCTATACATACACCTGCCGGCGTGATCGTGCATACGGGGGATTTTAAGATCGATTACACACCCGTATACGGAGATACGATCGATCTTGCGAGATTTGCCGAACTCGGAAAGAAAGGCGTTCTTGCGCTGATCTGCGATTCGACAAATGTTATGAGACCCGGATTCACCATGTCTGAGAAGACGGTCGGGAAAACGTTTGACAGTCTTTTCGCGGAGCACAGCTCGAGGAGGATCATTGTCGCGACATTCTCGTCGAATGTCGACAGAGTACAGCAGATCATAAACAGTGCGGAAAAATTCGGAAGGAAGGTCGTCATAGAGGGAAGAAGCATGGTAAACGTCATAAAGACGGCTTCGGAACTCGGATACCTCAAGTTTAACGAGAATACGATCATCCCGATCGAAAACATCAAGAGCTATCCGGAAGAAAAGACCGTGATCATAACGACGGGCAGCCAGGGCGAATCCATGGCGGCACTTTCGAGGATCGCCGGCAATATCCATAAAAAGATAAGCCTTCAGCCCGGAGACGTCGTTATCTTCAGCTCATCGCCGATCCCCGGCAACGAAAAGAGCATTTCAAAGGTCATCAATGAGCTCTCCATGAAGGGAGCAAAGGTAATATATCAGGATGCGCATGTTTCGGGCCACGCCTGCCAGGAGGAGATCAAGCTCCTTTATACGCTGACAAAACCCCGTTATGCGATCCCGGTACACGGAGAATACAGACACCTGCAGACTCACAGCGAGCTTTATCAAAGCCTCGGGATGTCGAAGGAAAACGTGTTCATTCTCCGCTCGGGAAATGTTCTTGAGATGAATGACGAGCATGCGGCGATCACGCACAACGTTACGGCCGGAAGCCTCTTCGTTGACGGACTCGGAGTCGGAGATGTCGGCAATGTCGTTCTCAGGGACAGACATATGCTTTCGGAAAACGGACTTATCGTTGTCGCGATGTCGATCGAGAGCGAGACGGGGCTTGTTGTTTCGGGTCCCGACATCATCACGAGAGGATTCGTATATGTTCGTGAATCCGAAGTCCTTCTTGCGGAACTGGCGGAAGTTTGCAACAAAACACTCGATTATTGCATAGAAAACCAGCTTTCGGACTGGGGTAAGATAAAGAACAGATTTAAGGATGATCTGAGTGATTATCTGTGGAAGAAGATGAGGCGCAGTCCCATGATACTTCCCATCATCATGGAAGTGTGAGCTGCGCGGGGCAGGAAGTGTTCCTAAGAGGAGTGTCGTTATGAAAAGAAGCAGAAGTTCGTTTATAATGAAATTGCTCACGAGGCTATCCCTTACGATCCTTATCGTGGGAATAAACGTGATCTTTTATGTTTTTGTCTTCAACAAGATCTCCGATCTTGCGGGGCAGTCTTACGATATCTCGTACAGAGTGTTCGGCGATGAATGTGAGAACGAGGGACCGGCCCGTGATGTCAGGATCCAGATCCTTAAAGGTGAATCCACTATGAACATAGCGAGAAAACTCGAGGATGCAAAACTCATTCCCGACAGATACTCGTTCTATCTCAAATTGAAACTCGAAGAATATGAGATAATGCCCGGAACGTATAAGCTCAATACTTCCATGAGTTATAACGATATCCTGAACGAAATATCATCCATTTCGAATTCGGTAGATAAGGAACAGACGGTCGAAGATCTTGAATCGCAGATTTGATGAGGAATACATAAAATGATCGTAAATGAATTGATCACGGGGTATCTTGCGTCACTTTCGCACGATCTCCCGCCCGCGCTCGAAGATCTTAAAAATCGGGCGAGGAAAGAGCAGGTTCCGATCATCAGGGATGACATGCTCGAATTAATCAGATTCCTATTGCTTAAGGAGAAGCCGAAAACCATCCTTGAAATCGGGACGGCAGTCGGCTTCTCGGCTTTATTTATGAAGTCGCTGCTTCCGGAAGCTGAGATCACCACCGTCGAGAAGGTGGAGATGAGGCTTAAGGAGGCAAGGAAAAACCTTGCGGGAAGCGGTATCAGGCTTATTGAGGGGGACGCCGGAGAAGTGCTTTCCGGCTTGTCCGGAACATATGATATGATCTTCCTCGATGCGGCAAAAGGACAATACGGAAAATTCCTTCCGGACATCAAACGACTTCTCGCGCGGGGAGGAATATTGCTTTCGGACAATGTCCTGCTTGAAGGATCGATAGCAAAGTCGAGATTCGGTGTCGAAAGACGTGACAGAACGATACATGAGAGAATGAGGGAATTCCTTCGTGAGATAACGCACACCGAGGGCTTTTTAACAGTCATCTTACCTGTCGGTGACGGGGCGGCGCTCACGTACAAGGAAGCATAAACAGAAAAGGAAACGACTATGACCGAACAGAAAAAACCGGAGCTCCTGATGCCCGCGGGAAGCCTGCCCGTACTCAAAACGGCAATTGATTTTGGGGCAGATGCCGTTTATATCGGCGGAGATATCTACAGCCTTCGTGCGAAGGCGGTTAATTTCTCGGCAGACGATATGAAGGAAGGCATAGCATATGCGCATGCCCGCGGAAAAAAGGTTTACGTTACGGTCAATATAACCGCACATAACGGGGACCTCAACGGGATCGAGGGATATTTAGAGGAACTTGAAGAGATTGGACCCGACGGACTTATCATTTCGGATCCCGGTGTGTTCATGCTCGCCCGCGAACACGCGCCTTCCATTGAGCGTCATATCAGCACTCAGGCAAATAATACGAATTATCTTACATACCGTTTTTGGTATGAGCAGGGAGCGACAAGGGTCGTTTCGGCCAGAGAACTTTCACTTGAAGAAATAAAGGAATTAAGAAGCAATATCCCCGCCGATATGGAGATCGAGAGCTTTGTTCACGGGGCGATGTGCATTTCGTATTCGGGAAGATGTCTGCTCAGCAATTATCTTACGGGCAGAGATGCCAATCTCGGAGAGTGCACGCATCCCTGCAGATGGCGATATCATCTCATGGAGGAGACACGTCCCGGAGAGTACCTCCCCGTTGTCGAAAACGACCGCGGAACATTTATTTTCAATTCAAAGGATCTTTGCATGGTCGACCACATCGATGATCTTGTAAAAGCCGGGATCTCATCATATAAATGCGAAGGCAGAATGAAGAGCGCCCTTTATGTGGCGACTGTGACAAGAGCATACAGAAATGCGATAGACGATTATTTTACGGATCCCGCGGTCTACGAAAAGAACAAGGCAACATATGTTGAGGAAGTAGGAAAGTGCACAAACAGAAGATTCTATACCGGATTCTATTACGGAAAGCCCCCGAAGGAAGCCATGGTATATGAGGACAGCACTTATGTCAAAGAATACGTCTACTACGGAACGGTAGAAGAGAATGCGGGGGAAGAAAGCATATGCGTTATCACGCAAAAGAACAAATTCTGCGTCGGAGACACGCTTGAGGTGCTTGAGCCCGGACCTGTCGTACCGCGTTATGTGAAAGTGCTTTCGATAACCGCACAGGACGGAACGGCCATGGAGAGTTGTCCGCATGCAGGACAGAGACTGACGGTTGCTTTTGACGGCCCGGTAGGAAGAGGATGCCTGCTGAGAGGCAAAGATAAGTGGGGATGATAAATGATTCAGCTGAACAGACAAATTATACGAGCGCTCGCATCAAGTGAACTTACTTATTCTCGCGGCATCAGATGCTTCCGTAACGGCAATGTGCGCAGAATGAGCACAGAACGTCTCACGGGCAAGATCCGCGTGGAGGTTTTGGACGGAGTCGAATATACCGTTATGCTCTCCGAGGAAAACGGAGAGGTGGGTTTTACGTGCAATTGTGCGGGAAGTCTCAAGGAAAAAGGTGCATGCAAACACTCGATCGCCGCGCTTTTTGCGGTGATGAGACGCCAGGAAAAGAACAGATTTCAGGAGATCGAAGACCCTGAGGACAGAAGGGCGTGCATGTGCATCGATCATTTCCGGAGCACGCAGGACAGTGTCAGTTCGGTTGAGGTATTCCATCTTGAACCCATAATCACCATTCCGCAGATGGTCTCGGACAACGAAAGCAGAGCTTTCCTTTCGGTAAAGGTCGGAAAGGACAGACTCTACAAGGTTCAGAATCTGAAGCGCTTTATCAGCGATTATCTTACACATCAGGATATCATTCTCGGCAAGGATGTCAGATTTGTCTGGTGGGAGAGCGAATTTGACAAGTCATCAAAAGAGATACTTGATTTCATCATTGAGGGCTATGAGCTCCTCGAACTCGGCGACGATATCACGGGCACGCGGATCTTTAACAGGGCCATGATGACCCTTTCGAAGAACCTGCTCATGAGACTCCTTCACAGCGTCGGGAAATACACGTTCACACTCATCCTCGGGGAGAGGGTCTATGAGAATGTCAGGATATTCGACAAGAACCCCAATATCAAATACGATCTTGATATAGTGGATGACGCCATCCTTCTTGATTATCACGACAAGGAAGCCGTGATACCGCTGATGAAGAGCGGAGAACTCATATACTATAACGGAGCGGTCTTTGTTCCGGATGCGCGTTTCAGACGTAATTACGCTCCTTTCTTTAATACGCTCGGCACGGAAAAGCCGCCTCTTATCTTCAGGGACGATAACAAGAAGAGATTTCTCGAAGAGGTGCTTCCGAGGATCGGTGACCTTATGGATATCGATATCCCGGAGGAACTCGCGGACAGATATATCTCGCCGGAGCTTTCCTGCAAGATATTCTTTGACAGATATCAAAACGGCATAAAAGCACAGGTAAGGTTCGTTTATGCGGACTATGAATTCAGCAGCTTTGAAAACCCCGACAGCGACCATTTTATCATCCTTCGTCAAAGGGACAAAGAAGATGATATCCTTTCGCGCCTTGAGGATCTCGGATTCGAAGCGCGCACGGGATTCTATCTTTTGAAGAACGAATCGGCGCTTTACGAATTCCTTATAAGCGATAAGACAACTCTCACAGAAGTGGCTCAGATCTATTATTCCGAGGACTTTAAAAAGCTTAAGGTCGTTTCGGGAGGAAGCTTTAATGTGGGACTCAGGGTCAGCAGCGATATGGATCTGTTGCAGATGGAATTCTCCTACGGCGATATGAGCCCCAAGGAGCTTGAGCGTCTTTTCCGCTCGCTCAGGGTCAAGAAAAAATATTACAGACTGGAAAACGGAAGTTTCATCAATCTCATGGATGATGATTTTGAAAAGCTTGCCGTTATCATGGACAATCTCGGTGTCACCTCCAAGAATTTCACGGAGGGCGGTATCAAACTTACGAAAAGCAATGCGTTCTATCTCGACGGCGCGTTCGACAGGAGCGGTTTTTCCGTTACCAAGAACGACGATTTTATCAGGCTGATCGAGAATATAAGCACGGTGCATGAAGAGTCTTACGAGATACCCGCGGGTATAAACGCGCAGCTCCGCGAATACCAGGTCAGAGGTTTCGGCTGGATGATGACGCTTGCGCGCAACAGTCTCGGCGGGATCCTTGCGGATGATATGGGTCTCGGAAAGACACTTCAGACGATCGTATATATCCGTGCGATGCTTGACGGCCCCGAAAGACAGCATCCGCATTTCCTGATAGTTTGCCCGAGCTCGATCATCTATAACTGGATGGAAGAGTTCCAAAGCTTTGCACCCGACATCCGCGCCTGTGTCGTTACGGGAATCCCGGAGGAACGGAAAAAGCTTATTGCCGCATATGAGGATTATGATGTTCTTATCACGTCTTATCCGCTCATGAGACGCGATGTCGGATTATACAGAAAGATCACGTTCGGTACGGTGTTCCTTGATGAAGCGCAGTTTATAAAAAATGCGGCATCCCTGAATGCCCAATCCGTTAAGCTGCTTTGCGCGGACCACAGATTCGCACTCACAGGCACGCCCATAGAGAATTCGCTTTCCGAGCTCTGGTCGATATTTGACTTTATCATGCCGAACTTCCTCATGACACACAGCAAGTTCGCGACAAGATATGAAAAGCCGATCATAAACGGTGACAAAGAAGTACTTGAGAATCTTAACATGAGGATCAGTCCGTTTATCATGAGACGTATGAAGAAGGATGTTCTTAAGGAACTTCCCGGAAAACTCGAGGAAAAGATCGTTACGCCCATGTCGGAAGAGCAGCGTAATGTATATCTGTCCTACATGAATGAGATAAAGGGTGACCTGTTCGGTCAGATCGAGACCATAGGCATTGAAGGAAGCAAGATGAAGATCCTTGCGGCACTTACGAGGCTAAGACAGATATGCTGTCATCCCTCGACGTTCCTTGACAATTATAAGGGCGGCAGCGGAAAACTGGACCTTTTGATGCAGCAGATAGACAATGCTATCGCGAACGAACACAGAACCCTTGTGTTCTCGCAATTTACCGGCATGCTTGAGATAATCGGCAGGGAGCTGCAGGAAAAAGGCATAAGTTATTTTTATCTTGACGGGAGTACTCCGCCGCAGGAGCGTCTTGATATGGTCAAGAGGTTTAACGGAGGAGAGAATGACATATTCCTGATCTCGCTTAAAGCCGGCGGTACGGGACTAAATCTCATAGGCGCCGATACCGTGATCCATTACGATCCATGGTGGAATCCCGCGGTCGAAGATCAGGCGACGGACAGAGCGTACAGGATCGGACAGACACAGAATGTCTATGTACTTAAGCTGCTCACAAAAGGAACGATCGAAGAGAAGATATATAAGCTTCAGCAAAAGAAAAAGGAGCTCTCGGATTCGTGCCTGACGGGAGGAGAAGTTTTCCTCGGCAAGCTGACTCGCGAAGAGCTCGAAGATATCTTTTCGTTTGATTGACAGGGATGGTCATTTGAGCTGCGGTGCACGGGGGATGCGGCCGAATACCATGTCGTATCCGTCATTACCGTAATTGAGGGATCTGTTTACGCGGCTGATGGTTGCTGTGGAAGCACCCGTCTTCTCGGCGATGTCGAGATATGTCTTGCCGGCGCGGAGCATGGCAGCCACCTCGAAGCGCTGGGCAAGTGACAAAAGCTCGTTTATTGTGCAGATGTCTTCAAAAAAGGTGTAACACTCGTTTTCATCCTTAAGGCTCAAAACAGCCTTGAAAAGATAATCGACAGCTTCGGTATGTATCTTGGGATTCATATTGTCACTCCTTTGAAAAATGAAGGTTTGCGTTTATAATGTAATATTTTAACACTTTGCAGAGATAAAGTAAAGAAGTAAATCGTCTGCAGAACAGATAAAAAACAAATGGCAGGAAGATAAGAAAATGAAAAAAGGCGTCGAATACACAGGTAAGGTTGAAACAACCGAGTTTCCGGGAACGGGAGTGCTTTTTTGTGAGGGCGAGAAAGTCAAGGTAAAGGGTACCCTCGAGGGTCAGACCGTCAGATTTGCGATGGGAAGAAAGCATTCGGATCACATAAGCGGAAGACTCCACGAGATAATCGAGCGTTCGCCGCTCGAGTCGAGAAAGCCTGTCTGTCCCCACTTTGAGAGATGCGGAGGCTGTACTTATCAAAGACTTGAATACAAGGATGAGCTTGCGATAAAAAAAGCCCAGGTCAAGAAGCTTATCGACGCAGCGGTAGGGGAAGAGTACGATTTCACCGGGATCGACCAAAGCCCGCTTGAGTGGGGATACCGTAACAAAATGGAATTTACGTTCGGCGACTGCGCAAGGGGCGGAGAGCTTACACTCGGACTTCACAGACAGGGCAGTTTTTACGATATCGAGCAGATCACCGATTGCCATATCGTAAGTATGGATTATAACAGGATCATTGATACCGTCGTTTCGACGTGCAGACAGTTCGGACTTACCTATATGCATAAACTGACTCACGAGGGATATCTTCGTCATCTCCTGATCAGACGTGCGGCAACGACGGGTGAGATCCTCGTGAACCTCGTTACGACATCGCAATGGAAGTGTGAACCGCTTCCGAAGGATTCCGGGATCGTCGGTGAGATACTTGCCCTTCCGATGTTTGAGGACGAAGACGACAGGCCTGTGTTCAGGGCGGGATGCCTTGACATTACGGAGAGAATGTTTCTTGAGGTTCTTGCAAAAAGGCTGCGTGAACTCAATCTCGACGGAAGCATAGTCGGGATCAGCCGTGCGCTCAATGATGATCCCGCAGATGCGTTAAAGGCACAAAGCAAGCTCGATATTTTCGGAAAGGACTTCTTTTTTGAGGAGATCCTCGGACTCATATTCAAGATCACGGCATTTTCATTCTTTCAGACAAATTCGTTCGGTGCCGAGGTCCTCTACAGGATCGCGCGTGACTTCCTCGGCGATGTGACCGGAAAGGTTGTGTACGACCTTTATTCGGGAACGGGAACGATCGCGCAGGTCATAGCGCCCGTGGCAAAAAAAGTGATCGGCGTCGAGATCGTTGAAGAGGCGGTAGCGTCGGCGCGAGAAAATGCCGAACTCAACGATCTGCAAAATTGTGAATTTATATGCGGAGATGTTCTTAAGGTCCTTGACACTATCAAGGAGGCGCCTGATGCGATCATCCTCGATCCTCCGCGCGAAGGCATCCATCCCAAGGCGCTCAAACAGATAATCTCGTACGGCGTGGACAGGATAATCTATATCTCATGCAAGCCTACGAGCCTCGCGCACGATCTGCTTGATTTTGTGGAGGGCGGATATAAGGTCGTTAAGGTAAGGTGTTGCGATATGTTCCCGCATACGGTGCACGTGGAGACGGTTTGCCTTTTGTCCCAACGCAAACCTGACACGACAATTGAAGTGGATCTGGATATCTCAGAGCTTGAAGTATCCAGTGCGGAAACCAAGGCAACCTATGAAGAAATCAAGTCCTACGTGTTGGAAAAATACGGGCTGAAGGTGTCGAACCTTTATATCGCCCAGGTCAAAAGAGAATGCGGAATTGTAGAGCGGATCAATTATAATCTGCCGAAGACAGAGGGGAACAGAGTTCCTCAGTGTCCGGAGGATAAGAGAAAAGCCATCAAGGATGCATTCGTACATTTTCAGATGATTTAAGAGAAAAGGCAGTCAGGAATCAGATCCCGGCTGCCTTGTTCTTTGTGCTTCATTTCTTCTTTGATTTTTGGTCACGTGCCATTGTTTCGTCAATCGCTCTGTTGATGAATGCGGTGGCGCTTTCTTCCATCTCCTGAGCATGCTGCTGAACCTCTGTACGGCGCTCAGGAGTCATTCTGACCTTCACTTCTACGAACTTATCAATATAACGCTTATTGGCCGCCTTGCGTGCCTCTGTGAGGGTTCTGCGGCGGGTATCCTTTTTCTCAGCCATTTCAGCATCTCCTTTATGGTCATGTTTTCACCCAAATAGAGTATAGCACATTTTTGGACATGCGACCATACATTTTTCTTGACGGACATGCGACTATGTCCTATAATACGAACTGAGGGACATGCGACCATATCCCGACATAATGACAATCTATGAAAAAAGGAGGACTTCAGAATGACAAAGAAAAAAGATTACAGATCGCTTAAGATCAGCAGCATTTGGAACTATGGCAGTAATCCGGCACCGCAGCTTCGACTTCAGGGGAAATGGCTGGAAGAGCTTGGATTTCAGATCGGAGCACCGGTGCTAGTGAAGTGTGAAGACGGAAGGCTCATCATTACACCGGACACCATGAGAGCGGAGACAGAGAGCAGGGAAAAAGAATTCCTTGATAAGGAGATGGCGCTGCTCCAGAAAAAGTTTGATGCAGAAAAGAAAAAGATCCGGCAGCAGATCGTGGCAGAGAGGGAGGCAATGTATGTAGCGGAAGGAAGGTGATCGCCTATGTTTGATGTAAATGAACTGGCTTCTTTGGATTCAAAATACTTTACTGTCATCTACAAGGATATCTACGATATTACAATCAAATCAAACAACACCGGGCATTACTGGAGCCTGCACAGTCCGGGTTATCCGGAGCCCGGAACAGTTATCATATTTCATTCGCATTTTGCATCCTGTCCGTATCACCAGCATGGACGGGCAGGGAGTCTGAGACAGGCGGTAAAAAGTATCAAGAGTCATGATCGGTTCCAGCTGAATGGACGTAAGCCGGTCGGGAGATAAAAGTGTGGCGCTATTGGAGGATATCCAGTAGCGCCATTCGTGCGTTTTACAGTTCGAGGAACTTCTTAGCAAGCTCTTTTGCAGTGTTGATCTCCTGATAGCCGCGTGACGGCTTCAAACCGAGCTCAGCGATGATCTGTTCTTTTGAATAATCTTTCATGCCGAGGGTTGCGATCTTTGCGTAACGCGGACTGATCTTACCGAGATACTCCACCAAATCCGTGAAGAAAGATTCGAGGATCACCTCTTCCTCAGGCGTAGGACGGGGATCGGCAACTTCGATTCCAACCATATTGCCATCTTCATCTTCGTGAGTGTCCTGGAAGGATACAAAGGTGATGAAGTCTTCGCGGCTCTTATAGCGCGGAAGGTGCTCTGCACGTCTGGGACAATCCTTGCAACGGTTTCCTTTACCGCAAAGGATCGGGAAGCCTTCGGAATCCCAACCGAGTACACATCTGCCGGGACGGAACTGCGGATGTTCATCAAAATAATCGTTGATGCAGCCGTAGTAGAGGGAGAGCATCTTATCGAAATCTGCTTCGTCCACTACCATGAAGCCTACTCTGAACGGAACACCATAGTGCTTCCATGTCTTAAGGTTCTCCGGGATGATCGTGTTGTTGTACTTGAATTCATCGTCCGAGATCATGACCGGTGCGAGAACCTTGCCTTCAGTTACCTTTTCGCCGTTGTAGCTATTGTATTTGCCACAGTAATCAATTGTGATTTTTGCCATTTGAATTTCCTCCGTAGGTTGTCATTGCTGGAGGAAATCCGTGGCAAAATGTCTTTTTTGGCAATAGTTGACCAGCC
The DNA here is from genome assembly GCA_946403295.1 of uncultured Clostridia bacterium. Taxonomy (GTDB): domain Bacteria; phylum Bacillota; class Clostridia; order Lachnospirales; family Lachnospiraceae; genus RUG11977. The sequence goes on from CAMIZL010000012.1 coordinate 46,308, forward strand.
CATAATGGAAATCCTCCGTTATCGGTTCCTGGTCAGTTGCTGAAAAGACTGACTCAATATTCAGTTGTTCGCCTGGGTGAGCCTTTTCAGCATGCCTACGTCTAGGACAGCTCACCGTTGGCGGAGCAGTTTAATGTCTTGCTCAGGACATATTTGGTTAATTCAAGTCGGCTTCGATAGCGTACAGTTCATTGAAAATCTCAGGGAGATCTTCTGGATTTGCATCCTCAGCGCTGTTTGCACCGAAGCGCCTGAAAACTGATTCAACTACTGCTGAGTCCAATTCGGAACAGATAGCAGCAGCTGTGTTTTCGATGTTAGTGATCCAATGTTCACGCTTACTCTTTTTCACTGCTTAGCCTCCTTCCTGTCTCAGCTGTTTTATCCGGATAAATCGCTAGGACTATTTCTTTGGCGCTTTCGCCTCAAAAAAATCTTTCACGGAGCAAAAATGTCCATATCGCGAACGTTTTGTTTGACAAACGGACACGCTTTTGCTATAATGGCTATGTACGCATATTTTGCTTCGCGAGCGTTTCCCTAACGCTGCTGCCATTATAGAAAATGGGGTATTTAGGTTTGGGGATAGAATGGTTCACCGTGGTTCATCGTGGTTCAAATCTGAGGAAAGGAAGAATGCATTCGTGGAATTTAAGGACTTCTTCAACATGATGAAAAATCGAATATCTGATGGTGCAGATGTGCCTTATTTCTTTAGAGATCTGATGGCTATGATCACGGATGTTACTGAAGATGAGTGGGGGACGCCAAAGGATCCCTCCACAAAACTTACCAAGGAAAACACTCTTCGTACTTATGCAAAGCGTGGCTTCTCTAAAAAGTTCGCGGAGAGTATTGTTTACAGGCTCTCTCCGGAGATGTTTGTGAAATCCCTGAACACGAGACCCAAGGCGGTGATTGCGCTTCTGGCAGATGATTATAAAAGCTATGACTCATCAACGAATGCAACCAACGTGTCAAAGAAACTGGCGGATTGTTTTGTCGATATTATTCGCACGGCAGCAGGGTTGGTGCCGCAGAGTGAATTTGAAAGACAGAGGTTGATGCAGCAGGCATATGATCTGAAGATGCGGTTTGGAGAGTACTTGCGAGATGAGGCAGATAATGTGTGTACATTTCCTGGATGTGGAAGGCTGCTGTCTGTGGCAGAGAATGGAGTGGTTTCCTACCTGTTCGAGGTTGGGCTTATAGACAAGAGCAAGGAAGCTAAAGTTGATAATCTACTGGCTTTTTGTCCGTATTGTCATGCCACCTATCTCTTTGACAGCAATAAGAAACGCTGCAAAGAGCTGGCTGGCATTAAGAAGATTCTTGTGGCTCATAAGCAGAGCATGAGGCTATTAGACGGGATGCCATTAGAAAAAGAAATAATTGGCGTGATCACAAAGATAAAGAATCTTAAAGAAAAGGATTTGCTTGATCCGTCTCTGGATCCGAAAGATATCAAGGAAAAACTGATTCCGGACGATAACCTTGCTTTGTATAAAACAGTCAAGGGGTACGTGGATACATATTATGTAACACTTAAAGAGATCATAGAGAGCGCTGATAAGCGCGGAGAGATTGACTACGATGAAGTCCAGGATCAAATGAAAGCTATTTATAAAAGACTTAAGAAAGCAAACAAGTCCAATGTAGAGATATTCAATGAGATATCTGAGAAGGTACATAAAGTCAGCCTGCAGGAGGACATATACTGTCAAATAGTAGTTGCGTATTTTATTGCAAAGTGCGAGGTGTTTGATGCAGTTTCCGAATAAACTTTACTCATATAAAAACAGCACACTATCCCTAATTCCGGTTGTTCTTGATGAGATCAAACAGACTCCAGTTCCTGTTGGAGAATTGTATAACCGGGTAAAGCCATCATTAAAAGATGCTACGGACTTTATATCTGTGATGGATTGTCTGTATGCATTAAGGGCGGCGGACATAAATGACGATGGGGAGGTGTTCATATGCTTATAGAAATGAAATCACCAGCCTTTAAAAAGCAGGGAAAAGAGAGACCGGCGATCCAATTCAAAGAGGGACTTAATGTCGTATTGGGCAAGGAAGATGGAGCTATGTCTATCGGCAAATCTTCCTCATTGCTTGCTATAGATTTTGTCTTTGGTGGTGATACCTATATCAAGAGTGACGGAGTGCAGAAAGAAGGGCATCACACGATATTCTTCACATTTCTCTTTGATGGGGTAAAGTATTTCTTCGCAAGGAATACCGGAGATAGTAATACTATCTTCATTTGTGATGAGAACTATGAACTTACAGGGAATCAGTACACAAAAGAAGAATTCACAACCTGGCTGAAGAAACAGTATCACATGGATTTCGCAGGCCTGTCGTTTCGTATTGCACTGAGTAGTTTTTTCAGGGTTTATGGAAAGAAAAATACGGATGAATTGAATCCTCTACAGGGAATTCCCGGGCAGAATATGGATAAATCCATTACTTCAATTCTGACTCTGTTTGATAAATACAAAGATATTGAAGAGTTTAAAACCAATGTAACTGAACATAAGAAAAAGCTGGATGCATATAAAGAAGCAAGACGATATCATTTCATTTCTGATCTTGTTGGCGGACAGAAGAAATATGAAGAGAACCTTGCTGTTATTCGAGATTTGGAACTGCAGCTTGCAACGCTTATGGAAGAGGCTGAAAAGGGACATTCGGAAGAAGAGATAGAGCTCAATAAGAAAAAAGCAGCCCTTACAACCCAGAAATTGAATTATGAAAAAGCAATCCATGCGAAGGAAATGAAGCTTAGGCTTGTGAATATGAGCCTTGATTATGGACTCTATCCTACGGAAGCTGATATCTCCGCATTGCAGGAGTATTTCCCTGATGTAAATGTGCGCAAGCTGTATGAGGTGGAAAAATATCATCAAAAGCTGGCAAAAATACTGGATGCGCAGTTTGCGGATGAGAAAAAGGCTATAGAAGAAGATATAGCAAGTCTTAAAAAACAATTGGATGGAATTAATGCTCAGATACGAGAACTTGGATTTGTTGGTAATATCTCCAGAGAGTTCCTGGACAGACATTCAGAGCTCAAAGGTGAGATCGATGCGTTAAAAACACAAAACGAAGCATTCCTAACACAGAATGAATTACAGGCGGCTAAAGCAAATGCGGATGCTGTGCTAAAACGGAGCATCGAGGATATTCTTCGAGAAATTGAGGAAACATTGAATGCGAAGATGGAGGAATTCAATGACACGCTCTTTGACACAAAAAAGAAGCCGCCGCATGTTCACTTTAATGCATACAACAGCTATAAGTTTGAGACCCCAGACAATACCGGAACAGGATCAAATTATAAAGGAATGATCGTTTATGATCTTGCAATGCTGTTTTCTACGGCGTTACCGGCATTGGCACACGATTCCTTGTTGTTTAAAAACCTGGGCAAGGATGTCGAAGATGGGATTATGAGGATATATGCAAGCACCAAAAAGCAGATTTTCATTGCTTATGATAAACAGGGAGATTGCAGACCAGAAACGCAAAAGATTCTTGAAAGTAATTGTGTATTGAGACTGTCAACTAATAATTGTGAGCTTTATGGAAGGTCATGGGACACGGAAGAGGTAAAGAAAGATGAAGATGAGTTATAACAAGCTTTGGAAGCTACTGATTGATAAGCAGATGAAAAAGTCTGATCTTCGGAAAAATGCCGGCATCAGCTCTTCTTCGCTGGCCAAACTTACAAAGGATGAAAATGTTACAACAGAGGTTCTGGCTAAAATATGTCGAGAGCTTAAATGTGATGTGGCTGATATTATGGAATTTGTTCCGGATGAGATTACGGAAAAGACAAGCAATCAGGAGTCCCATTTATCGGACTAGGATTCATATAAAATGTATAGCATAGATTAAAAAAACTATACTGAAAACGGTTAGAATCTGATCAACTGATCAGAGATTACTTAATGTGGAGGATTATATGGAACAGATGACACTCGCTGAATTAGGTTTAGTGAAACCTGATACTGATTCTAAAGTCGAGGAAAAAGAAAGCACTATTGATAATAGTCAGAGGATTAGCGGTTCAAAAACTATGCAAATTTTGGGGCTTTCAAGGCATACATTTGATAAGGCTGTAAAAGGCGGTTTTCTTGTTCAGCACGTAGATGGAAAGAAAAAATACTATATTCTCTCTGAAATTGAGGCATTCATGACCACAGAAGAATATAAACAGATGTCTGAGGGATCTGTAGATAAACGAAATACATTAAATGATTTGACAGGAAAGGATTGGTTACCGGAAACAAAAAGTTTCTTTTATCAAAAAGGCCTTGGTGCTGACAGCCCAGAAGCTCAAATTGAAAAACTGCATCCTGCACCATATTCATTTCAAGATATAGGGCATCTGATTCGCTTTTTTACAAAGAAGGGGATGCGAGTTCTTGATCCGTTTGGCGGCGTTGGATCAACTGCTAAGGCATGTGAGGTTGATGGAAGAGTTTGCACCAGCATAGAACTTTCTTCCAAATGGCATGAATTATCTATAAAAAGGTTAGAAACTGAAGTTGGTGAAGGGACTAGCAAAAACCATATCTTCATTAATGGTGATTCATGTGAAGAGTTGTTAAAACTTGATGATAATTCTGTTGATTTTGTCGTTACCAGTCCGCCTTATTGGGGAATACTGGGGAAAATAGATCAGAAGGTCAGCAAGAACAGGGTGGCAAATAACTTGGAAACAAAGTATTCAGAAGATGATAAGGACCTTGGCAATGTAGATAATTACGAAGATTTCTTGGATATACTGGTAAATAAAGTATTTATGCAGTGTGCTCGATTATTAAGACCAGGGAAATATATGGCTCTGGTTGTGTCAGACTTTAGGGATAAGTCGGACTTTATAAGCTTCCATAGTGATTTAGTTCAAAAAATGAATAAATCTCGCATCCCTGGAGGAGGAATCCTGAACTTACAAGGAATAAAGATACTGTTGCAAAATCATAAGAGTTTACTTCCTTATGGATATCCATTCGCGTATGTTGAGAATATACATCATCAATATATTCTCATTTTTAAGAAAGAGGCTAAAAAGAAATGAATCAATTTGAAGGCATTATTTGTGGGGATATGGACATAGTATTAGATGATCTCATCCGGCAGGGAGAAAAATATGATCTGATCTTGACTGATCCTCCCTACAATATCAATAAAGACTTTGGAAACGATAGTGACAAATTATCAATAGAGGATTTTGTTGAAAAATCCTCTGAAAGAATTAGAAAACTGAAAGAAGTCCTTACCCCAACGGGAAGCATTATTTGGTTTGGAATACACGATTATATTTGTTATATACAGATCGCCATGTATAATGCGGGACTATATTATCGCAGATTGAATATTTGGCATTATGAGAATGGCTTTTCTAGATCTCAGAAAGAACCTGCCACACATTATGAACCATTTCTTTGGTTTTCCAATCATCCGAAAAAATGGACATATAATGTCGATGAGGTAAGAGTCCCATATAAAAGCACGGAACGGCTTAAATCACCTGTCAAGTATAAGGGGAAAGACGGAAGTACAAAAATATGGCAACCTAATCCCAAAGGATCAATGAGAGGAGATGTATGGGATTTCCCTACATTAGCAGGTAAAAGATTTGAAAAAGAAAAGACAGAACACCCAACACAGAAACCGGAGTCTTTAATAACTGAGCTTATAAAAGCTTTTTGCCCTATGCAAGATGGTATTTTTAATGGACGAATATTAGATCCATTTCACGGATCTGGAACACTTGGTGTGTGCTGCGAAAAACTAAATGCCGCTGGTAATAAAATCACATGGACTGGTATAGAACTTGAACAAAGATGGTGTGATATTGCTAATGCGAGGTTAGAAGCACTGAAGGATACAAGAGGTGACGATGAATGATTAGATTTCGTAATCCAGGAACACAATATACAACTCAGATTCAAGTATTTCGAGAATTATATAATGAATATAAGGATGCACCAAGTTTTAGTCTTGACGATATGGCTGAGACCATAGCAAGGACAAAACTTATGACGGCTTATGGTTATGCTGGCGATGCGGCATTGGCATTAAGCAATACAGATAATGATAGTTTGAATTCAACTAAGATGAACGCAAAGATGTATGCCGAGGTATTTCGGTTGTTGGGATGGATTACCTCGGCTGGAAGTGGCTCATATCCTCTTGTCTTTACCTATATCGGAGAACATGCGGCCTGTACGGATGAAGTTCTGCCTTTATATGAGCAGTGTGTACTGGGAATCAATAATCCTCAGAGGATAATGGATGTCAAGTATGACGAGAAGGTTAGATTCTTTAAAGCGGCATTATTTTCGCTGGAGGATCTAGGGGGAATAATGTACAAACATGAATTATGTTTGGGACCAATGTCCATTGATGATCTAGATAGATCACAGTATGCCAGAATGATTACATACTTACAGAAACTGCGAGGGTCTTATAAGCGTTATGAGGAAGCTTACAAGGGTTTATGCGAAGATCTGGATGTAAAACCCACACTTCCAGACAATTCCACTAGGTTGCCCATTGCTTTTATGAAAACCTGTAATTGGATAGATAGTAAACGAACAAAAGATCTGTATCCGCCAAAATCCTTGGAGTGTATTTGTCTTACTGACCACGGGCGCGAAGTTGCGAAGAGCTTGCACAATGTGAAAGATTTACGATTAGATGAATATGTTACATACTCTGAAGCTAAGCAAAGGGCACTAATCAGATTAGGGGTTTATTCCATGCTCTTTAGAGCGGGATACAACACTGATCCAGTAAAAGAGACAATACAGAATGATACTAATGAATGCAAAGATATACTGGCGGGAAAGCCTCTGCTGTTTTCTCCATATCAAACACTTCATCATGATGAGGTTGATGATGCGTTAAATCTGAAACGGAACCACGGATCGTACCACAGGAATAGAACAATTCTTCCTAACGTATCGAGGCCCGATCTCGTTATTAATGATTTGAATCTTTCTGTAACAGTAGAAACTGTATCAAGAAATGAAGATGCTGAAGTTGAAAGATTTACATCTTATGTGAATAAATTAAAACTAGCTGGGAAGAAGAAAAGAGAAATAATAGATAGAGTTTTTGAAGAATGCATAACGGACACACAGACTCGTTTCTATCCTTTTGTTGCAACACTATTCAGAGTAATGGGTCTTGATTGCACTGCATCAAGACCAGGCGATAATGGAGCAAGATGGGATGCAATTATAGTAGATGACGAGGAAAGCATTCCAATTGAAATAAAGTCGCCAACAGAAGAACAGCATCTGTCGCTTAAAGCAATAAGACAGGCTCTCGAAAATAAAGTAATTTTGCTTTCAAGGGAGACACATCCAACAAAGCCAGAAACTACTTCTTTGGCCGTAGGATACTATCTGCCAAATGATAGAGCGGAAGTGACAAATTTAATGATAGATTTTAAGAACACATATGGATACAGCATAGGTGTCATAGACTTAAAAACGCTACTGACTATAGCTATTACAATTTTATTGGACGGTAAAACGATAGATATACAGAAGCTTAATAGATTGGAGGGTTTTGCAAATGCCACTTTTAAGTAAAGAAGAGAAGAGAAATAGTATTGCATTACCCAAAATAAACCAGATTGATAGTGTTACTCAGCGTTATGGGGAAACCGCAATTATTAGGGGAAAAGGAAGAAGCATATCTGGCGCCTGTTTAAAGTGTAAGAATCCAAGGTGCATGAGATTTCCAGAGGCCTATATTTCATGCCCGGAATTTGAGGATTTCTCATATGAAAGGAATAATAATGTTTGTCCAGTAGATGCAATTTCTTGGGACTATTCAAAAGACATTCCTAGGATTGATCATGAAAAATGTATTAACTGCGGCATATGTGCTTTAATGTGCCCAATTGGCGCGATTTACTCTGACGGAAACAAGGTTTATGTTTCCGAACCTCGTAATGATTATAGTATTCTGCCTGTTACTGCAAGCAATATTAGACTTCAAGAAGAATTGTTCACAAGGTTGATGACTTTGAATTGGCAACACCGTTTTCTACATGAGTCTCAATCTATCATGTCCAATATTTACAAAAAGGTTTCAAAATTTGATGGACGTTCTATGTCAGCGAATCTTTTGATTAGAAATCTTATGATTGCTGTAGGGCACCATTGTTCAATCAGCAGAACAGGTGATGTATATACACGTATAGATGCTGTGTATTCTGATGGCGATATCTATGATGCCTGCTACGGGGCTATGGAAATAGAATTTGGAAGAGACACATTGGATGCGTCAAGAGGGATTCTAGATGATATTGCAGTTCTTCATTCACGGAACGGTATAGATAAAGAAAAGAATACAGCTCTTGTGGCATGCCTATCGTTTCCGAATAAGAGGCAGGGCTATTTTCAAGTTATAAAGGATGTTAATAAGGTCTTGAATCTAAAGATTCAAACAGTCTCATTAGGGGCGTTGTTAATACTAGCATGGAATGGTATCGAGGTTGATTTTTCGCAAAAGGATTTTTATGCGGATTTTGACAATCTTAGTATACGTTCAGCTCTGAACAACAACATAAAGCGTAGAGTTGAATTGCCAGAAGGCTTTTTGGGTATTTTGGAACCTGAAAAATAAGGACTAATCTAGGAGTAGGATATGGGAATTTCATTCAGGCATTCAGCCGGTTTCGGAAAAAGAATGGAATACAACTTAGTCGGAAAAATGCTCATGGAAGGCTTAGATGTATATCTTCCATTGGTAGATGATCATGGAGTTGATTGCGTTATCAAGAAAGAGGATGGAACCTTTATAGAAGTTCAGATTAAAGCGAGATCAAACGAAGTTACCGATGGCGACGCTGCACTGTTTTCAGCAATCACTCATGATTTGACAAAGAACTTCTACTTTGTGTTCTATTCTGAGCGCCTGGAGATGATGTGGATCCTTTCGTCAGAGGAATTTTTGAAGGAATGTGTGACCAATAAAACAGGAAAGAATGCTGGAAAGCGTAGTATTTGGTTTAACGGCAATAGGAAAGATAAGAAGACAGGTATCAAGAAAGAGTATTGCAAGAAGCAGTTCGAGAAATATATTGCAACAGACTTTTCAAGATTCCATTAAGGTTAAGGAAAATGGTGAAAACAGGAACTGAAAATCTTTACAGAGAATATCTGAAAGCCGCCAATTCACGCTGGGAATATGGAAACAGCGTTCTCTACCGTATGTGTGATGAGCAGCCGGAGCACAAGGATATAGATGTCATTGTCGGAAAGATTTGGCTCATCGGCAGAAGCTATGCTGCAGCAATTGAGAGACGAAAGAACGCAGTCGATGGCGGCGATGATTTTTATTATGACGTGGTAGCTCCAAAACTATTGGAAATTGGACCGGAGCTTGATGATCGGATCGATGGTTTGAAAAAGAGCAAAGGCCATATTGTTGATGACGCAAAAGAGATTCTTAGTACACATAAGTTCCTGATGGATACCTTCTATGAGCTGACCGGTCTGGAAAAGAGATCTCTTGCATCAAAGTACCTGCATTTCCATTGTCCGGAAAAATTCTTCATATATGACAGTAGAGCAAGGGCTGCTATCGGAAAGATTGTAAAAAGACCAAATAAGAAGATCCTGTTAGGGAATGATGACCATGATGCAGAGTATGGTGACTTTGTATGCCGGATGCTTGAACTGCAGGAGTATTTGGATGAAAAGCTGGGAACGTATGAAAAGCCAAGGGCAATTGACAGCTTTTTACTGTCAGAAGTGAAATAGAAAAGTGGGGTAGCATGGACGAAACGAATTTGAGGCAAGTGCTGAAAGAATGCAATAAGTCTGCAAAGACTGGATACAAGATCGCTTCAGCACAGGAGAAAAATTTGAATAGAGCTCTGGCTTCAGCACAGGAAAAAGTCCAGAGCACTATTATAGATTTCAATAGTTCTCCGTGTTACGCACCGGAGGCGACTGAACTATTAGAGGTACAGCTGGTAGAAATCAGAGATGCATTTAATAAGCTCTCGTTTGCATTCAAGGAAGACTTACAGAATCTGCGAGAGAATTTGTCACAATTTTCGATTACACTCTTTGGGCGGACAATGGCAGGAAAGTCTACACTGATGGAAATTCTGACTGAGGGGGACGGATCCTCAATTGGAAAGGGATCGCAACGCACAACCAGGGATGTTCGGAAGTACACGTGGAATGGTCTGGAAATAACAGACGTACCAGGCATAGGAGCCTTTGAAGGAGAAGATGACGAACAGATTGCTTTTGAAGCAGCCAAGACTGCGGATCTGATTTTGTTTTTGATTACAGATGACGCTCCGCAGGTAGCAGAAGCAGAATGCTTCAGTAGAATAGTGAACCTTGGAAAACCCATCATTTGTATTATGAATGTCAAAGCCTCTATCGCGGAAGACAAGAGCTTGAAGTTGGCTCTTAGAGACGTGAATAAGCGCTTTGATATGGAACGGCTGGATAAAATCAGAAATCAATTTTTGCTGTTTTCGGAACAGTTTGGACAGACATGGAGTCATATTCCGTTTGTATATGTTCATCTTAAATCTGCATATGCAGCATTGAAGGCTGAGGATCCGGAAAAAAGAAAAAGCTTTCACGAAGTTAGCAGGATTGATTACCTGAAAAGCCGGATCGTGGATCAGGTCAGAACAAAAGGTGAGTTCTATAGAATTAAGACCTTCATCGATATTATTTCAAATCCGATTCTTGAATCGATGGAGAACCTTTTGGAACAAAGTCAGATAAATAGTGTCCAGGGACGAACCATCCTTGCTAAGAAGCGGCAGCTTGGGAGTTGGAAGGACGTTTTTTATCGAGACGGCAAGGCCCAGATTAAATCACTGATTGTAAAGATAAAGAGTGAGCTTAACGGGGAGATTGCTTCTTTTGCCGAAGATCACTTTGATGACAAGAATGCAGATAAGGCGTGGAATAAGCTGCTTAAATCACGAAAAGTAGAAGTAAGATGTCAGGAGCTTCTTGAAGATCTTGAGGCTAAAAGCAACGATAAACTGAAGGAGATTTCCAGAGAGATTACGAATGAATTGAAGTTCGCTACATCCTTTGAAGGCGACAAATCTCTCCGGATGCATAAGATTATTGACGGGAAAAAGTTGTGGGATTGGTCTTCAATAGCTTTAGGCGGTGGATTATCCATAGCAGCAGGTATTGCTTATCTGGTTGGCGCTGCAGCGGCAGGTCCTTTAGGATGGGCGGCGTTAGCTGTATCCGTTATAGGTGTCGGTGGATCATTTTTATTCAAGAGCCGTGATAAAAAGGAATTTGAGGCTAGAACACGTCTTGAAAAGAAGCTTCGAGAAAATGTTTCACAGATATGTGATACTCTTGAAAAGCAGATGAACAAGAATCTGGATTCCTTGGTATCTGTCAGAATCGAAGGCCTGATGTCAGAGATGGACAAGATTAATTCCGTCATATTCCGTTTAGCTGATACACAGAAGGAACTGGCATGGGGGCTGAACAATCATATGCTTGAACTAAACAATCAGATTTTGACAGAAGCGATACGTCTTATCGGCGCTGAAGGACTTCAGTATCACGTACAGTCTGTTGCAAGGATCCCCGGAAATACAAGTTTGATCCTGCTCAATGATGGGACGGTATTCCCTAAAGAGCAAAAGGATGGACTGTATAAACTGATGGCAGAAAGAATAGGATTTGTTTATGATTCAGATAATAAGCGGGTTCTTATATCCAGAGTTTTGGGAAGAGAGATAGATAGGAACCGGATCAATATAGAAGAGAAAATCGGTGTAGCTCATATTCCTCTTGGTGACGCTACACCGAATATGAAAAACAGAGTCCGTCTGGCACAACAGTTTTCAAGACTGTTAATAATGAATGAGTGAGGTGAAGGCTATGTTTAAGATTGCTGGATTTGCTCAAAGAAGCATAGAGTTGAAAGAGAAGGCAAGGGCAGCCTTATTATCTGCAGGATTAGATTTACAGATCCGAGATAATAAATCTGCTGCTATCAGGCTTGTGTTCGCTGGTCAATATAGCGCCGGTAAGTCATCTATTCTGAAGATGCTTACAGGAAGAACCGATATTGCTATTGGTGCTGATATAACCACACAGCAAGCCCATACATATGATTGGAATGGTATTGAGGTGGTGGATACACCAGGTATACATACTCAGCTGAGACCAGATCATGATGAAATATCTTATGATGCGATAGCTTCAGCAGATATGTTGGTGTTCGTTGTTACCAATGAGCTTTTTGATTCCTATATGGCTGCGCATTTCAGAAAACTGGCGATTGATAAAGATAAAGCTGGTGAAATGATTCTTGTTGTTAACAAGATGGACAGAACAGCAGAGGGGAATACTGGAGAACAGCAGGATATTATACGAGAAGATTTGAAAAAAGTTCTGGAGCCATACACTCCAGAGCAACTTAATCTTTCATTCCTGGATGCCGAATCCTACCTTGAAAGTGTTGAAGAAAGAGCTGAGGATCCTGAGCTAGCTGATGAGCTTGCTGCACGTAGTGGTTATGCTCAGTTTATTGAAACACTGAACCGCTTTGTTGAAGAAAAGAGTATACCGTCAAAACTTACCACAGAGTTGTATGTTATAGATGATCGGTTGGAAAAGGCAATTAAAGATTTGCAACCAAAATCATCTGATGCGGACATCGATGCTCTTGAAGAGAACTTCATGCAGCAAAGGCACTTGCTCATTGAGGCGAGAGGACGCATGCAGCAGGAAGTGAAGGATATATACACCACGGCTGCATCTCAGATTCGTGATATAGGACTTGATGCTGCGAATCTTCTGGTAGAGGGCTGTAAGCAGGATGAAGTCGAGGATGAACTTCAGAAGTCAATTAGAAAAGCTGAGGATATCATTGAAAAGTGCCAGTCGGATGCCATTGAGGTAATCGATTCACGTTTGAATGAGATGGGGCAGCAGCTTGAAGTAATTGAAAATTCTGAGTTCTCACGGGAACTAAAATCAAGACTCTCTGGAAAATTTGAAGGACTTCCTGAGGGAATACAGAAAATAATCGCAAATGCCGGTCCGGGTTTCCAGAAGGCAGGACAGGCTGTGTTAAATAATGCTTATAAAGCTGGAACTCAAGGTGGCTTAAAACTCACCAACTTCTCTGGAAGCACAATTCATCAAATGGTTCTGAAAGTTGGGCATGGGATCGGCTTTAAGTTTAAGCCGTGGCAGGCAATTAAGATAACAAAGGGAATTGCCATTGGAGGCCAGGTGCTTAGTGCGTTAGGTGTTGGTTTCTCTGTATTCATACAGATAAAAGCTGATCAGGATGAGGAAAGAATCAGAGAGGATTTAAAGAATAATCGTCAGAATATCCGTAGCCAGTTTAATGTGGCAGCAAATGAACTGGAAGATTACGCAAGACAGTATATTAAAGATAATGTGAATCGTCCTTTAGAGACATCCATCGCGACGATAGATGGCAACATTCAGGAAATCAGAGATACACGATCAAACAGAAGCGCTGCGTGTCGTCAGCTTGAAGATCTCCAGAAAGAATGCAGATTGCTTATTCAGGATATTCATTCTGAAAACGAAGCAGTATAAAGAAGAAGCGGCCTCCGGCATTGAACCGGGAGCCGCTGTTTTCATATCAGTCTTTTTTATAAAAATTTGTCTCGTAGCCATCGGCGCGGAGCAGAATGTCCGGCATCCATGCAGGGGATCTGCCCATCTGCTCACAGACTGCTTTCAGGTCAACATTGGGGCTGCATTCGATGATCAGCTCATCATGGACGTGCCCGACGATGAAGCAGTGCCGGAGAGTTTTCATGGCATTGCAGAGGATGTCCCTGCTGACAGCCTGCACGATGTTCTCCACAAACTTCGGACCGTAAGATTCGATGCGTTCCCACTTCTTTGTAGATCCTACACCTTCATAGGTGACGGATTCGCCGCCGAACTGGTTCTCTCCGATACGAGGCTTCACATAGGAGAGCAGGCGACCGGAGGGAAGCTTGATGAAGAGCATTCCGCTCTTGTAAAAGAACTTGATGCCGCGAA
>CAMIZL010000013.1 GCA_946403295.1 uncultured Clostridia bacterium
CCCGCGCCGTTTTGCCGACTTACACCTGCGCCGTCCGTGCTTCTTGCACCTGCGCCGTCCGGGCTTCTTGCACCTGCGCCGTCCAGCCTCTTGCACCTGCGCGCCGTCCGGCCGTCACTTCTTTCCAACTTCTATCAGGCGCTCGTCGTAGTGAGCACGCTCGCCGCCGATAAATTTCGGTCTTACGCGTGCCGCGCAAACATGTGCCTCGCCGATCTTCTTGTTCACAAGTCTTACGGGCACCGCAACGCGCTTTAAGTGCATGCCTATAAGCGTATCGCCGATATCTATGCCTGCATCGGCCTTGATCTCCTCGAGCGCAACGGGATCCTTAAAGCAGTTATACGCCGCTGTCGCGAACCCGCCGCCGCCCTTTGTCCAGGGCACGACATTGACGATCTCCCTGTCGCCCGCTGCCTCGCGCTCGATGATGATCGCGCGGTTGAGATGCTCGCAGCACTGCGCCGCAATGTATATGCCGAGCGGGTCGGTCACACTTCTGATACCGTCAAAAACCGCCTGTGCCACATCCGGTTTCGAATTGCTTCCGATCCTGTCGCCGCAAACTTCCGATGACGAACATCCCACAACAAGGATCTGACCCTTCCCGATACCCGATCTCTCAACAAGCTCTGCCACAGCTTTCGCGGCTTCTTCCCTGATATCTTCGTACATTACATAGGACCTTCTTTCGTTATATTCATATATTCCGGGCGTTCACTTGATCCCCGCCCTGTTATGTAACTTCCGGGCGTTCACTTGATTTCCGCCCTGTTATGTAACTTCCGGGCGTTCACTTGATTTCCGCCCTGTTATGTTATTTCCGGGCGTTCACTTGATTTCCGCCTTGTTATTCTTTTTTCCCCGTTCAGGCGTTATTTATGAGTCGATTGAACATCTTGCGGACTCCGAGTCCCCAGCACAGTACCATTCCGAGAACCGCTCCGAGGGCACCCTGTGCGATCTCATAAGGAAGCTTGAGATATGCGGCCTCCCATGTGCTGTAAACGAGACCCTTGCCGAGTGTATATCCGATCACCATGATCACCGCGCCGACCGTTACCGCGATACCCGAAGCAAGCTTCGGATGATGCTTCAGGGCATGATGCGCGATGAGCGAGATAACGACCGCCTGAAGGCCGTGTGTCACGAGCGATACAAACATGGGTGTCGGGTAAAAGAACATATCACCGAAGAACGATCCGAGTCCGCCGACCACAAAAGCCTCGACCGGATTAAGCAGGATCGCGCCGAGTGCGATGAACATGTCGCACAGATAAAGGTGGCCGCCCGGAACCGGAATGCTTAAGTTGGCCATGCTGAACACGATCGTAAGGCCCATGAACATGGCCGTAACAACGAGCCGCAGTGTCGTGACCCTCCCCGATGAATATGTACCCGTAATAGCTTTTCCTGAATTGTCTGTCATGTATATTCCCCCTTTATGGTTCATTTGAGCCTTGTTGCCCGGGCTCCGTTTTTCATAGCGAACTCTGCCCGGAGTTCAAGTTTTGTTTTATGCTCAGGAGGATACATCCGTTTTGACTATATAAAAATGTTCAGTTCTGTCGTTTTTTATATGACCAGATTCCGTACAGCCGGATCTATTCTTCCCTCGACCTCATACATCGTCCGCTCAGATAGAACGACCATGTGATCAAAAATCCCGTTCCGACCGCCGCAAGCGCATCCTCGCCGACAACCCTTCCCACTATGAGGGTATCGGCAGTATTATAAAGTTGTTGCATGAGGGAACCCAGTAAAACAGGAAGCGAAAACTTAAGGATGTGCTTCCAGGGGCTTCCCTCAGTCATTGTTTTGGTTCTTATCCGCATTGTTATTATACCCGGTACTTTGCTTTTAAACGATAGCCACCACTTCGCCTATATACATGTCGTGAGCGGCATCCTTCGAATAAAATGTTTCCCTGATTTCCTCCGTCATGTTTGCGGGGTCAAGGTTCTGCATGAACAACTTCTTGCAGATAAGCGTTATTTCCGCCTCTTCAAACGTCATCGAATTTTCGACTTCTTTCGGTGTGAGCCCGGACGCCTTCATTTTGTCCATGTCGCGGCCCGATCTTGAGCCGAGCACGCCAAGTTCCTTCCTATATTCCTCGGGGAAAAAGCTTACCGTGAAATAATCCTCGCGGTCCATAAACTCGTGCGTGTAGCGCGATGTCCTGACATAAACGGTTGCCACCGGCCTGCTCCAGAGCGTTCCGAGACCGCCCCAGCTCACCGTCATCGTGTTGAAGCTGTCCTTGTTTCCCGCTGTAAGCAGCGCCCACTGTTTATCAAATTTTGTAAAAATATCCGCTGTGAAATTCATGTTTATTCCTCCTGCCTCACTCTTCTCCGATTATATCCGCCGTCTCACATCTTGTCACCGAAATAAGATCTTCCGGCGATAATTCAATCTGGAAGCCGACCTTCCCTGCGCTCACGAACATCTTCTCATAGGACGCGGCCGTCTCATGGATATATGTCTTAAACTGCTTCTTCATGCCGATCGGCGAGCAGCCCCCGTGCACATATCCGGTAAGCGGCAACAGGTCTTTTTGCTTTATCATGGCGATCGACTTCTCACCGCAGGCCTTTGCCGCCTTCTTGAGGTTAAGCTCACCCTTCACCGGGACCACGAACACGTAATACGCGCCCGTCTTTCCCTGCGTCACAAGGGTTTTGAAGACCTTGTCGGGATCCTCGCCGAGTATTCCCGCGATCTGCTCGCCCGTGAGGGTCGGATCTGCCTCATATGAATGAGCCTCATACGTGATCTTTTTGCCGTCGAGGACTCTCATTACGTTTGTCTTCTCGTTTTGCTTCATATCCGTTCCTTTTATACCACGATCTTCTCCCGTGATCAATGATATCCGTTCCCTTATACCACGATCTTCTCCCGTGATCGATGATATCCGTTCCTTTATACCACGACCTTCTCCCGTGATCAATGTAACCTGTAGATCCTGAGCCCGTCATAGAGCCGCAACATCACAAGCATACACTCCATGGGGTCGGTGTCCTTGTTCTGCGTTTCGGCGTCAAGGCCGTCCTCATAATGCTTTGCGGCGAGATCAAACGAAACCTCGAAGCCCTCAAGTCCGGGGATCATGTCCTTGTGCCGGCGCTCGATCTCACGCTTATCCTTTTCGGGTGTTCCGTAGGTCCAGCCCATGTCCACATGTTCCTGAAGCCATCTGTGATGCTCGAGCTTGCCTATCGTTAAGAGCTCTTCCTCCGTAAATCCGTCGAGGAATTCATAATCCACGTTCTTGTCCGAGTAGAAACATCCGATCACATCGAGATATTTCGAAAATGCCTTCGCCTGATTGATGTTCGAAAGCTTATATTCGAGCGACAATTTCTTGAACTGCTCTCCGAATTCTTCGATCAGCTTTGTATTCTTGAGGAAATTCTCCTCCTTACCCGCCTCCCGCGCGCGGGCCCAATCATCGACATGACTCCAGCGTCCGTTGAGCACAAGCGCAAAGTTATACAGATTGAGGTAATTGCTGTCGGACAGGAAGCGCTGATGGTTCGTCGCGTCGCGCTCCGCAAAATCCGCCTCGACGTCAAGCTTTATCTCGCTCAGATCGACGATACTCTCGATATCGGCCTGAAACGCCGTCTTGCCGTTCTTCCTCACATACATCTCGGAGTAGGCCTTGAGCTTCGGAGGCTTCGGTGCCCCGGGTGCAGGCTTGCCGTCTTCTTGCACATATTCGTTCTCCCAACGCTTATATGCATCAATGAAGTCTTCCACCTTCCCAATCTGCTTCTTATCAAAGAGATAGACGGCTTTTATCCTGTCCTTCGAGAAATCGAATCTGCATGCCATGGGATGGAACTCTTTTTTCGAGTTACGGCCGTAGGCGACGCGGTCCCAGCATTGAAGCTCGTCGCATAACATAAGCGCATATGCGAGCGGATGCAGTTCCGCTCTGAAGGGTTTGTTGCCGGCACTCTTGTAATGCGCGATGCTGAATTTGTAAAGGCTGTTGTGCATGAGGATCGCGGAGAGCGCATCGAGGAACGTCTTGTTGATCTCGATCCCGAGTTCCTCGAAAAGCCTCTCGAAAAGCACCGTCGCGCTGAAATATGCGTGATCCATGAAATGGTTGAATTTGTCGGGCTTTGTCGGTTTGTCGACGAGGACATTGTACATCTGGATCGGCGTGAACCGATATGCCTCGCCGAGCTTTTCGGCGAGAACATGCGCAAAGAGCTCGTCGGTATTGTCAAACCTCATGCCGCCGTAGAGCTTCGCGATCTTCTCCTTTGTCTCATCGTTTATGTTCACGAAGGGATCGAGCGCATGATATGCCAGGAACGGTCTGTCCTTTCGCTCATCGCCCTCGACCTCGAAATATGAGCAAACCTGCTCAAAAGGAAGCTCAAAAGGATACCCGATATCGTGGAAGAGCGATGTCAGTCCCCAGTATTTCAGGAAATGAGCCGCTGCCTCGCGGTCATCGCGCAGGTCATAATAATTTTTGTAAATATATCTGAATATGCTGTTGCTCTCGTAGATGGCAAGACCGAGCGTGAAGACATAAACGGAATGCGAATAATGATCCCTGTGCTTCATGAGGAGGCCGCTGCCGGTCGCCTCGAACTCGGAAAGCAGCTCGATCATGCGCCTGTTTTTCTCATAGTCGCCGATGAACATCTCGAGGTAGCAGAAGTAAACATCAAACGCATCGTCCTTCTTGCCCGTCCGCAGGAAACGGTCGATCGCGTTCTCGAGACAGAGCCTGTCGATGTCCTTCTCCATGTTATAAGGGATCTGCCCGGGCTTGTTGCTCTTCCCGTCCGAATCAGGCGCGATCCCGCCGTTTCCCGCGCCGCTTCCCGCGCCGCCGTTTCCCGCGCTCTCACAGACACTACCGTTTTCCGCGCCGCTTAGCGACGAAACTTTATCCTTGTCAAACCGGAGGCCCTCGCAGCTCGTCCGAATGAACGAAAGCGCAGCGCCCTCAAGCGATGCGGGCGCATATTTTACAGACTTGATCCTCGAGTTGTTAAGCATCGTGTAGCTCATATCCGTACCTCACTTTAAGTACCTGAAATCGTCGTTCCGTTGTTTTGTTTTAAGCAGCAAAATTCGTAGTTTCCGTGGTTTACCTTAGATACCTGAAATCGTCGTTTCCGTTGTTTCCGCCGTTATGACCCATGTATCTGAAGCCGTTTCCGCCGTCACCTTTCCTGCCGAATAAAACAAGCACCACCGCCGCCGTCACAAATCCCGCGATACCGCCGCCGATATGACCCTGCCAGCTCACTCCGGCACTAAAACTGTACACGAGGTTGAGTATGATTCCGCGCCCGATATATATTGGATTCTGGTGATTTTTGATCGTAAGTATGAGCGCCGCACCCATAAGCCCCCATATTCCGCCGCTGGCACCCGCATGGATCGCACTCTGTCCTCCGAAGAAATTTACGGCGATTCCCGCGCCCACAAGCGCCACAATGTATATGATCACATACCTGACCGGTCCGATCTTCCTCTCAAAACTCATTCCGAAGAAGAACAAACACGCCATGTTACTTGCAAAATGGTAGAACCCGAAATGAAGGAATCCGCTCATGAACATTCTTCCCCACTCGCCATCCTCAAGCGCGCCTTCATACATGGCGTAGTGGTACGCTGCCACGTCCTCGCCGACTTCAAGTTCATATAACAGTCCGATCACATTCAACAAGATTATAACGATTGTAACAAACGGAATCTTCTTTATGTCAAACGAATCAAACGAAAAATTCTGTCTTCCGCGCATAGCATCCCCCGGGTACCTAATGATTTCGGGAACCTTCGGTCATCGTGACATCCCCCGTGATCCCCGATCTGTCTCCCAAATGCTAATTATACACTATTTTCCGAAAGAGCGAAACATCGGCGCTGATTTCGCAACTGCAGTCTGTCTGCGCAATCTTATATTATTATACATTTTCGATCGCTTGGTCCGATAAAGAATTGATGGGATTCACCGCTTGTTTGACTTTGTGATGACGGGATTCACTGCCGGTTTGACTTTGTGTGATGATGGGATTCACTGCCGGTCCAATAGAAAATCGACAGCCCATGTGGACCGGTTTTTCTTCCAATTTTTTCCAATTTTCAAAAAATTCGGTCCTATACGAAATCAATGCCCCGGGTGGACCAAAACTCCGAAATTTCATAGTCCACCGGGGGCACTTATTTTCTATAGGACCGAGGTTTGTCAACTTTTTAATCTTTCAGCGCAGGATCTCTCATGATGCCGATGAAGAACGGAGTTTTTGTCTCCATGTCTATAAGCATATATACGAACGGTCTGTCGAGATTGACCTCATGCTTTTCTTTCGGAGTCCCTCCGGTTCCGCCTACCATAACCGCGGTAGCCGCTCCGGCTTTAGTTCCGTCTTCATCGACCGAAATAAAAGTCTTATGCTGTACTTTTCTGATATGGAAATTATTAGAACACTTTCCGATCTTTCCAAATTCCGCATCATACGAAAATGCTTTTCCCATACCCATATCACTCAGCACTTTTCTGAGTTCGACATCATATTCCGACTCAAATTTCGGGATAGATGTCACTACATAGCATTCCTCCGCATCATTCAGAATTTTATTAAGACGCTCTCCCGAGAGCGATTTCAAATAATCATCCACATCCGTTCCTTCGTCAGGCAAAAGAGCTGCAAACGCATATTTTCTGCCCTTATATTCTTTGATAAATCCCTGTGCATTGTCATCCGACAGGAATGAATGTTCACTTCCGTGCATAAATGGAATTATTCTCTTCTCATCAGAAGAAACATGGAAAACTCCGTCTTCTACCTGTCGTTCAATGTAAGGATGACTCCATTTGGCTTCGAACGCAACCGCATTTACAAGAACCATCAGGTCAGATGGATCGATATTATCAATGATCCTCGGGATCATTCCCTTTGTCTTTTCCTTTACCCACGAATTGATCGAGCTGACGGTAGTATGATCGAACGGCGCGGAATAGATCTCCGCTCCATAATAATCGGCGTTTGTCTGAAGGAAATCTTTGTTTACGATTAATTGCGGATCATTTGCGAACCAAATAGAATTGCCGACTTCAAGCTTTCCGGCATTTGAGGGGATTTCCTGAAGTTTTTTGTTGATCAAGTACGCATATGCATTAAGCATATCGATCGGAAATCCCAGAGCTTCTTCCATCCGGGCGAGGGTCGTGCCCTCCGCCCCGTTAGCAGTCATCGACAGGGCCATAAGTACCGAGAGAGGTGACACAAGAACATTTTGGCCTGCGTCACTCTCATTACATGCCTTGGCAAGCCTGAGTGCAAATTCAGTCATTCCGGGTTCATAATTGCCCCAGAGATAATTGCTGTTGACTTCCTGCCCCTCGACTCCCTCCATCAGGTCATTTGCCATAATATTTACCGGCACGATATCAACATCCCGGGTGTCTTCTTTGTCATCCGGTTCTGTTTTCGCGCCGTTTAATTCGCTGTCCGGTTTGATCCAGGCGTCCCTTAACGCGCCGTCCGGTTTAACGTCGGCACTGTTTAATGCGCCGTCCGGTTTGATCCAGGCGTCCCTTAACGCGCCGTTCGGTTCAGCATCGGCGCTGTTTAACGCGCCGTCCGGTTTGATCCCGGCGTCCTTTAACGCGCCGTCCGATTCAGCATTTTGTGCGGCATTCGATGCGCTATCCCCTGCGCACCCCGTCGTCGACACGGCAATTACAACCAACATGATAATCGCCGTAATTGTTCTTAACATTTTTTCCATATTTTTGCTCTCCCTGATAACAGATTTTCCTTTCACGCTTGCAAAAGCATTACTTAAAGGGTTTTCCGTTTCGCACCCTCTTATTAGACGACACACCATTGAAACCGGTTCCACAATTTTTTAAATATTTAAAAAAAATTTTAAAAAATTTTTCACGCTTTACGAGGCTTCTCAAATCTTTTTACAAGGTCATACGGTATCTTATCGAACTTATTGAAATAAAGATGCTGTGGCTTTCCCATCTCATCGGAATAAATGATCTCCAAATATTTGTCCTTCACTCTTCCCCGTCTTCCCGAGCCTCCGACAGGCCTTAAGCCAAACAATCTTCCAAAGATCCCGCCCCTGAAAAAAGAATCCTGCTTTTTTAAGCTATCAAAGTAATCTCCGGAAGGCGGTACGTCATTCGAAGTCGCATAGGGTCTGCTGACCTTAACCTCAAGTATCTCTTTGAATCCAAACATATACACTATCCTGAGCGTCCCGTCACCTTTTTCTTCCGTGATAAAAAGATGCCTGTCTGTCAGCATGATATCACAATCAAATTCCCGCGAACGCTTGTCAGCGGGGTATATCCGTGCATGATACAATAACTCTATCGGTTCCTTGATTTCTATTTCCATGATTTCTCTCCGAATTCTCTGTTATGACAGGTTCATACGCATATTATACTAGTTATTTCTGTTTCTATCCAACAGCAAAGTGTTTGGTTTTAAAAGTCAATTTAAATGTGTTAAATCGGTTTTTCATCAGTATCATCTCCACAATCCCCATCTATTGCATATATCATATCCTATTGGTATAATTGCTTCTGGTATTTTTATACAACAAAAGGGAGTACACGGAGCATATGAAGAAAAATCATCTTAAAATCTGGATCGTCTTGGTTATTACAGGTATGTTGTTTTCTTTTGGCGTGCCTATTAAAAATGTCCCCGTTCAGGCAGCGAAAAAGGTCAGTATAAGTTCCAAGAAGCTCACTCTTGAGGTTGGGGGCTCGATCAAGCTTTCACTAAAGAACGCCAAGGGTGATATTTCCTGGGCATCATCAAAACCCAAGGTTGCCAAAGTATCAACAAAGGGAAAAGTGACCGCCCTTAGGGAAGGCAAGACAACCATTACCGCAATCCACAATGGGCAGGCTTACACCTGCAAGATTACGGTCGAGGCATCCGACAGCTCAAGCAGCAAGTCGGGTGGTTCTTCGGGCAGCAAGTCGGGTGATTCCTCGGGCAGCAAGTCGGGTGATTCCTCGGGCGGCAAGTCAGGTGGTTCCTCGGGCGGCAAGTCAGGAGATTCTTCGAGCGGCAAAAAAAGCGATTCCTCTTCGGGAGAGCTTTCACCGACAGAGATTTACGATTTATGCAGCAAGAGCGTTGTCGAAGTAAATGCCGGATACTCCTTGGGTTCGGGTTTCTATATTGAGAAGAAAAGAATTGTTACCAACTACCATGTCATTGAAGGCGCAACATCGCTTACTGTCAAAACCATGGACGACAAGGAATATGCTGTCCTCAAAGTTGTCGGCTACAGCAAAGATCTCGATCTTGCCGTTCTTGAAGTCGATCATTCCGGAACTCCGCTGAAAAGAAACACCCATAATTATACAATGGGTGAAAAAACTTATACTATCGGAAGTTCCCTCGGCCTTACCAACACTTTTTCTGACGGGATCATCACAAATCCCTCAAGAAAAATTGACAATACCGAATACATCCAAACAAATACCGCCATTTCCCATGGCAACAGCGGCGGTCCGCTGATCAACGCTTATGGCGAAGTCATAGGCATTACCACCGCCAGTTATTCTGACGGCCAGAATCTCAATCTGGCAATAAAGATTTCCGAACTGGACAAGCTTGATCTTGATAATCCGATCACTACTGAGGAATACATATACGGTAAAAAGAATAAAGGAGCCGAGCCGGATTTCTATGCTATACTCGAATCGCCTTCAGACGAAACATATGTGGTGTCATTGATAGTCTCCAATCTCGGGGGAAAAGACCTGATCCTCTGCCCTAACGCGACAAAAGGGAACGCAGCCCTTTATTCCTCGGCCTATGATTCTGTTTATGACTATGTGCCCGCATACCTTGTTGATGCGGAAAAAACGCTCGAACTTGATTGCGATATCATTTACCTGGATCATTTGACGATAAAACCCGGTGAGACCAAAGCTGCGTATTTTGCCCTCGATTACATGACCTATGTTTATTTAGACGGACTCCTGCTTTATGAATTTTCCTATGACGGAGTCGGGTATTACGCCGCATCGAACAGAGAAGGTGTTATCCAATGCTTTTTAAAGGAATAAACCGGAAACGATCTGTTCAAGTCCTTATAACAGAACGAGAAACGGAAACGATCTGAAAAATGCCCGCTTATGCGGGCATTATCATTGTTGTTAGTGATTTTTTCTGATCGCGTGCGGGTTCCTTAAGCTTTCCGTTTTTTACGAGCGTTTTCAGGCAGTGAAGCAGGAATCGCCCATCAGCGCCGAACATGTACTGCATTTCGAATTCTTTTGCCTTACGCATATGTGGCGGAACGCACTTCATCGCCTCGGAGATATACTCTTGCTTCGCTTCTTCAAACATCTTCTCATGTTTCTTCTTAAGCTTCGTTCCGATGTTTAGAAGTTTTTCCGCAATTTCCTTATCCTTAAGGATAACGATCTGCCACGAACAATCCACTTCCCCTTCATTTTGGGTGCCGGCCTTGATCAAGCCTTTCTCTCCGGACCCGGCTCCCTCTCCCCGGTCTCCAACCTTGACCAAACCTTTCTCTGCAAGCCACGCATATTCCTCTTTCGAAAGTCGCTCAGTCTTTGACCTCTCGTAGAGTTCTAGGATTCTCTGACAGTTCTCTGCATATCTCATCATCAATTCAACCCTGTCAATATCGTCCGACCATTCGGTCACAATCTGCCAGATAGTATTCTTTCCGTCAGTGTTCCACATCGGACCGCACCAGTTTTTCATCTGAACATATTCTTTCGGCGTTTCGGGCGTTCCGACAGATGCCTTGAAAATATTAACGCCTCCATCCGGACGTATCGTGGCCACTTCGTCAAAGGAAATCTTTTTTTCGCAGGGTTCCCCCGAACATGCCGCTATAAATGGGATCAAAGTCCAAAGGAGAAAATTTTTTTCTGCAGGCGCGTGCGTACCCGTGGACTTTTCTTTCACATCCGACATTCCCGACGTGCCGTTCCGTATTTCCGACGCGTCGTTCCGCATTCCCGACATACGGCACATGATCCTCTCGTCATCGAGGAGGTTGCCGGACGTGAGCGCGTCAAAGAGTTCATTGGCGTATGTTGCGGCTACCGTGCGGTACATGTTGTTTTCGGCTATAAGCGTTTCTGTGGTAGGCTCCTCCAGAAGGAAGTTTATGATATATTTGTTCTTCTTCTTCTTAAGGAAGCCGTATTCCTCGAGGAATTCAACCTCGCCTTCGATAAATACGGGTGAAACGCCCAGGTCGTCGGCGATCTCATTTGTTGTTTTGGGAGTGTTCCGAATGCTGTAACAAATATTCTGCGAAAGCACGCTTCGGAAGAACTCGTCCGGTGATTTTGTACCGACGCTGCCGTTTATGCCGTAAGCTGCAAACTTTATCGGATTAAATTTCAGATCACTTGCTTCTCTCATAATCTCCATGCCTTTCTTCAGCTCTTTTTTGGCTTCGAACAGATGCCACTTCACGGTCCCCACGGATATCCCGAGTTCCCGTGCGATCTGCTCCTGCTTCTTGTTGTCAAAGTAGTAAGCCACAACTATTTCTCTTTGCTGTTTTGAAAGGTATGCGATCTCGCTGCGAAGGCGGTTTACGGTCTCTTCCGTATCATCTTCATCGGCGCGGGGTGCTTCAAGAAGCTCCGCAACCTCATCTACGGGGATACCGATCACGCTCTTTTGAACCGCGCGATAATAATTGCTGAGCGTATTATGCGCAACTCTCCAGATAAAACCGTTCACATCGTCAATATCATCGTGAAGGATGAGCGCCTTATATGCTTTTAATATGATCTCCTGGGAAAGATCTTCCGCGTCCTCGTCCGATCTGCAACGTTTCATTGCAAACCCGAGGACCGGTTTTAAGAATCTCTCCATGATCTTTTCCGCTTCTGCCTTATGCACGATGTTCTCCTTCCCTGTGCTCCGATTGTGACCTACTCTTTATGAAAGCTTTCACCCATATAGACACCAAAGGAATAAAAAGGTTGGGGTATGATCACAAAACTGTTACAAAAGGAGTTATGAGGATGATTATCATGCAGATAATGCATATGTACCTGAGCATTACATTCACAAGCTTTTTCCCCTTAAATCTCTCCGCGCTTTCAAGCACTTCGTCCTCGATATATTTGGGCTTTGTGACCCAGCCGATGAGGACGCATGTCATAAGCGCCACTATGGGCATCATGATGTTGTTGCTTGCGAAATCGAAGAAATCAAGGAATTGCATTCCGAATATCTTTACCGTATCCCATGCGCTGTAGCCGAGAACAGAGAGCATTCCGAGGAAAGCGCATATGCCGATGGTGATAAGACATGCCGGAATACGGCGAAGCCTGAATTTTTCCATGATGATCGAAACGACCGTCTCCATGAGGGAAATCGACGACGTCATGGCCGCAAGGGCAACAAGCACAAAGAAGACCGTGCCGAATATCCTGCCGCCGACCATGGAAGCGAACACGTTCGGAAGTGTTATAAACATGAGGCCGGGACCCGCGTTCAATGCGCCCGCATCGCCGCCCGAGAAAACAAACACAGCGGGAACGATGATAAGGCCCGCAAGGATCGCAATGCCCGTATCAAAGATCTCGATCTGCCTCACGGACTGCTCGAGCGAATCCTGCTTACGCATATACGAACCGTATGTGACCATGATACCCATGGCCAGAGACATGGAATAGAAAAGCTGCCCCATGGCCGCTGCGACCGTTTTGAGAAGTTTTTCAAACGTAAATCCGTCAAAGTTGGGAAGAAGGTAGTATCTGAGTCCGTCGCCCGCACCCTCAAGCGTCAATGTATATACGGCAATGCCGATCGTGAGCACAACGAGAACGGGCATCATTAATTTACTGATGCGCTCGATCCCCTTCTCGACTCCGAGCATAACAACAAGTGCGGTAAGTATAAGGAAGACGGCAAAATAGACCGTCGGTTCCGACCACGATCCGATAAATCCCGAGAAGAACGAGCCGTCGCCCGCCGCCTCCGTGCCGCTGCCTTCCCAGAAGGTAACGAGATATTTAAGAACCCACCCGCCGATCACGCAGTAATACGGCGTGATGATCACGGGCACAAGGGCTGCAAGCCAGCCGAGGAACGAAAAGCGTTTGTTGATCGTTTTATATGCGCCGATGACGCTCTTCCCGGTCCGCCTGCCGATCGCTATCTCGGTGATCATAAGCGTAAATCCGAAAGTAACGGCCAGCACGATGTATACGATAAGGAAGAGTCCCCCTCCGTATTTGGCTGCCAGATACGGAAAACGCCAGATGTTTCCGAGGCCGACCGCCGATCCGGCCGCCGCCAGAACAAACCCGAGTTTTGATCCAAATCCCCCATTGCCCTTAGATTCTTTGATCGATGACATAAAACAAATCCTTCTTCCCTACCCGAAACGCGGCTACTTGGCAAACATCCTCACTATCCACTCCCACGTATCCGGGAAATATTTATAGATGGCGGCTTTGATCTGTTCGGCCTGCCCGGAGACAGCGATGTCAAACCTCATTTCACCCGAGGTTTCGTCTCCGATTGCTATCCTGGCCGTCGCATATCCGCCCCTCGCGATCTTGTCGCCGATCGCACATCCGCCGAGCGAATATATTCCTACCGATAATCCGCCTATTGTAAGCAAACCGACAGCGATCCCGCCCAGCGCGATCGCTCCGACCGCTATGGAACCCGCCGCAAAAAGAGCGGCTATCGCCATAGCGCCCACGGCCAAAAGCCCGATTGAAACAGCCCCGAGCGACAGGATGCCGAACGAAATGGCGCCGAGCGACAGGATACCGGTTGCTATCGTTCCTATCGCGATGACCCCCTTCGCCCTCGTGATGCCGGGTCCGAGCTTTATATGCACAAGAGGCAAGCCGCGAAATGTTTTCTTGCTCTTATATTCATAATAACCTGCCCGGTTCATCATGCATAGCGTATTTTGCCCGGTAGGCGCCTCTTTACCGACAAGCTCATCAATGGTTATGTCGAAAAGTCTCGAAAGCGAGATCAATTTGTCCATATCGGGCGTCGTCTCGCCAAGCTCCCATTTTGAGACCGTCTGTCTCGTTACACCTATCTCTTCACCCAATTGCTCCTGCGACAGTCCTTTTTGCTTCCTTAAACAAATAAGTTGTTCACTGAAAATCATTTGATTCCTCCTCTTGTGATGCGCCTGAAAATACGCATCTCTGTTTTTCGGTCTTTCCGCGAAAAAGACCTTTTTCCAAACTCATCGATCGAAGTTTTTGTATCGAAAAGTATAGAAAAACATGTCGCAGTTTTCTACCAAACGCACTTGGAAGTTTGTCAACCAAAGTTAACATTGCCGTAAAATCAGGCTTTCAGAGCATATCAAAATCTATTTCACCGGGGTTTCTACAGTATTCCCAATTTCTTTAGTTCTTCGGTCGTGTTCGCGACGTTTATGTGCAGGATCCCGGTGCCGCCGTTCTCTTCCCACTCCCTGATATTTTTCTCATAATCGTCGATCAGGACACAACCTTTCCCCGTGCAATAATTCTTTTTTTCTTCACGATATACTATATGAACCTTAATATCCTCAGACAGATATTTCCGAACCCATGATATCTTGTCTTCCCCCGCAGTCAGTATCCCGCGTTTGGCTTTAGGTATTCCGGTCAGGATCTCGCACTTATCACCGTGCTTTTCGTAGATCTCACGAAACATCCCGACAGCGCCCGGCATAGGCAGCAGTTTACCGTAAAAATGTCCGATATCACGCGCCCTCTCCCACATCGTATCTTCCTCTTTCGGACTGCAGGCGCCCTGCGGTACGGGTTCCACACCGCACAGTTCCCTTACTCCGCGCTCGAAGTCAGCCACAACACCGTCCATATCGAGATATATCTTTTCTACCGTCATTCCTTTGTCCTTTCTTTTGCAGGCCAACAAGTTGAGACAATTATACCACGTTTTTTAAAAGAAAAATGCCTCGTTTTTTGATATGTACCCTCTTTCCCGGGCAACCGGGATTCCGGGCACATATCATTTCCGGGCATTTTCCTGTGTATTCTTATTGTTGTGATGTACGCAGAGACCTTCTTCTCCGGCCGGACCGTTTTGCGGGTCGGATCTTTCCGTCAATTCTTCTTTGTCTCCACAAAGTCTGTCACACCGTTACCGATATCGGTTTTCATCTTGGTGTCGGCCTGCACGTTTTGAAGTTTGTAATAATCAAGAACGCCTATGTTACCGCTTCTGAGTGCCTCGGCCATTGCCTTCGGTACTTCGGACTCAGCCTTAACGACTTCCGCTCTCATCTCCTGTTCAAGAGCAACCGCCATTGCTCTTCTCTCCTCAGCCTTTGCCTGGGCGATCTTGGTGTTTGCTTCAGCCTGAAGGCTCTGAAGATTTGCTCCGATGTTTCTTCCGATGTCGATATCGGCGATATCTATCGAAATGATCTCATATGCGGTGCCGGAATCAAGTCCCTTCTCAAGAACCACTTTCGATATATCATCGGGATTCTCAAGAACCGCGCTGTGTGTATTTGCCGAGCCTACCGTTGTAACGATACCTTCACCTACTCTTGCAAGAACCGTTGCTTCACCGGCACCGCCGATAAGCTGGTTGATGTTTGTTCTCACGGTAACACGCGCTTTAACGAGAAGCTCGATACCGTCCTTGGCAACAGCAGAGATCTGAGGTGTCTCAATAACCTTCGGGGTAACGCTCATCTTAACGGCTTCGAACACGTTACGGCCGGCAAGGTCGATAGCCGAAGCCTTCTCAAGAGAAAGATCCATTCCGGCTCTTTCCGCAGCGATCAACGCATTGACAACGCTGTCAACGTTTCCGCCCGCAAGATAGTGAGCTTCAAGCTCATTCGAACGAACCTTGATACCTGCCTTTGTAGCCTTTATCATAGGGCCTACGATCTTTGCGGGTTTTACGCGTCTGATCTTCATTCCGACAAGGGTAAACATGCCGATCTTAACTCCGCTGGCTACGGCCGATATCCACATTCCGACCGGAACTACCGAAATAAACACCAGTATAAACAAAACAACCGCCGCTACAATAACATAAGCTTCCATGATCAATCCTCTCCTTTTACAAATATTTTGTTGTTTTTAATCTCTGCAACCGTAACTTTTTGACCCTTTTTTATAAACTCGCTTTCGGAAAGGACATCCAGTCTCGCACCGTCAAATTCCGCCTTCCCGGAGGGCTTCAGATCCGTATATGCCACGCCTTTTTTCCCCATCAGGCTTTTCATGTCCGTATCTTCTATAAAAATGTTTTTCCCCTGCAGATCCGTATCAAGTTTGATCGGCGACTTCACTTTTTTCGATTTGAAAACGATCATGCTTATAACAAGCATCACCGCGACGACCCCTACCGCGATCGCTCCGACGATCAGACGCTCGGCATTATCTCTTCCCGTCAGATATATGCCCGCCGCGATGCATAGTATTCCGGCGATCCCCGGAAGACCGAACCCGGGCATATAAAATTCCACTCCGATCAGGACGATCCCGATAACAAGCACGACTATACCGAGAATATTGATCAGTTCCATCCCATACACCTCTTTTCCAAAACTCAGCCCGTCACCGATACCGCGTGCACGATGCGGTTTCAGCCTGTCACCGATACCGCGTATACATCATCGTTTCATCCTATCACTGATACCGCACTGAGATATTTATGTACAAAAACACCTTTTACACTTTTAATTATACACATTTTAATTTGGGTTGTACAATACTTCTTTGATCTTATCGTAATCCCCTTCAAACCGGAGCGTCTGCATTCCCACCTTTTGAGCGCCGACGACATTTTCCTCCCTGTCATCGATAAAGAGGCACTCACCGGCCCGCAGACCGTACTTATCAAGAAAAGTTCTGTATATCTTCTCATCCGGCTTAAGCATCAGATAATCCGACGATACAAAAACTCCGTCAAAGAAATCGAGCGGCAGGAATTTGGGAAAATATGTATAAAAAAGATCGCTTGCGTTGGATAACACGTATATCCCGAATCCGCTTTTCTTTACGTATTCGCAAAACTCTTTTGCGCCGTTCAACGGATTCATACACATCTCCCAATTATCGGCGCAGCCCCGGAGCGCCTCATGGTATTTTTCCGGAACTCTTATCTTCACAAGATCGAACCTGTCTCTGTCCTTTATGTCGCCCTTGTCGCCAAGCGCCCATTCCGGTCCGTTAAAGAGTTCCCGTCTGATCACATCTTTCTCTTCTTCGGACGAGCAATAACGATTTAAGGAAACTTCCGGATCGAAATCGAGAAGAACATTTCCCATATCAAATACCACATTTTTAACCACTGCCTTTGCCTCCTTTGGGTATACCGAGTTTCTGATCGAATAAATTATAACGCCACTGTTCTCATGAATAAAGAGCAAAAACGAAACACCCGTTTCGCCTTGTTCTTCAGATCAAAAAATGTAAATTTTGACTCAAACTTAAAACCTTCTCTCCATCATCAGAAACCACAAAACAGTCATCTCTCTCAGTCAATTCTTC
The DNA here is from genome assembly GCA_946403295.1 of uncultured Clostridia bacterium. GTDB lineage: Bacteria > Bacillota > Clostridia > Lachnospirales > Lachnospiraceae > RUG11977. Next base: position 17,525 of record CAMIZL010000013.1, read on the forward strand.
AAACAGTGGTTGACATTTTCCTAAATTTTAGCTAAAATCCAAGTGATTTTTACTTAAATTATTCTTAAAAATTAGCAGGAGTTAATCATGAATCAGATGATCGAAGAGATGACACACGAATTTATGACCCATCTGTTTCCTTTCTGGGAAGGGATGATCGATCTCAGATGGGGCGGATACTACGGGAAAATGGATCATAACCTGATCCTCCGTAAGGATGCGGACAAGGGTTGCATCTTGAACAGCCGTATCCTTTGGACGTTCTCCACCGCCTTTCTCACTTTTAAAGATCCGGTGTTTCTGTCATACGCCAGGCACGCATATGATTTCCTGCAACGTGCGTTTCTCGACCGCTCCCGTGGCGGAGTGTACTGGTCGGTAACAGCCGAAGGAGTGCCCTCAGACGAGCAGAAACACACCTACAATCTCGCATTTGCGATATACGGCTTATCTGCTTATTACGACGCGAGCGGAGACGAAGCCGCGCTTCGTACCGCACGTGAGCTCATGGACGTTATTGAGGAAATATGTCGCGACGATGCCGGATATCTGGAATCTTTCTCTGCTTCTTTCGGCCCCCATCCAAACGAACATCTTTCCGAAAACGGAGTACTTGCGGACCGAACAATGAACACACTCCTTCATGTGATGGAAGCCTACACCGAGCTTCACCGCGTAGCGCCCTCCGACCGGACCGAAGAGAGGTTAAAAGAGATCCTACTCCTGATAAAAAACAAAATATACAACCCGGAGAAAGAAAGGCTCGAGGTCTTCTTCGACAAGGATTACCGGACTCTGATCGACCTTCATTCCTACGGGCACGATATCGAGGCAGCGTGGCTTACGGACCGGGCGGTCGACGTCATCGGCGCACAGGGGACCCGTTACGACCTTTCAGCGGTCACACGCGCGCTCACGGAAAAGATTTACAGCGTAGCCTTCGACGGGCATTCGGTTCCTGCGGAATGCGAAGACGGAAGAGTTCTTTCTTCACGCATATGGTGGGTGGAATGTGAAGCCGTCGTCGGATTCCTGAACGGCTACGAACGTACAGGCGACGAAAAATACCTGGAAGCTTCAAAGTCGGTCTGGGAATACATTCGCGGCCATATCGTAGACCGCAGAAAAGGCTCCTGCTGGTATGCACAGGTCGCGCAGGACGGAACACCCGATCCCGCAAAGGCGATCGCGGACGAGTGGACTTGTCCTTATCACAACGGAAGGATGTTTTTTGAGGTTTTAAAAAGACTCGGAAAGAGAGGTTAGGGAGAATGGAAATTTTGCGAATGAAACCGGTCTTTAAAGAGACCGTATGGGGTGGAAAGCGGTTGCATGATAATTTCGGTTATGATATCATGAGCAATCATATCGGGGAATGTTGGGCGGTCAGCGCCCATCCGGAAGGAGAATGCGTCGCAGACGGCGGAACCTACGACGGCATGCGGCTTTCCGAGCTGTGGAATACGCATCCCGAACTCTTCGGACATTTTCGTTCGGACCGTTTCCCGCTTCTGACAAAGATCATCGACGCCGATGCGGATCTTTCGATACAAGTACACCCGAATGATGCTTATGCGGCCGAGCACGAGGGCGGATCCCTCGGAAAGACGGAATGCTGGTATATCATCGACTGTGTTCCCGGTGCGACGATCGTCATCGGACATAATGCAAAGACCCGCGAGGAGCTTCGGGAGATGATATCAGAGGGTCGCTGGAAAGATCTGATCAGGGAAATACCTATAAAAAAAGGAGATTTCTTCCAGATCGACCCCGGAACGATACACGCGATCAAAGCAGGGACTCTCATCCTGGAAAGCCAGCAAAGCAGCGATATCACTTATCGGCTTTATGACTATGACCGTCTGCAGAACGGAAAGAAACGGCCTCTCCATATCGAGAAGAGCCTGGATGTGATAGATGTTCCTTTTAAGGAACATAAGATTGCCCCGCCGAAAGGCAGCTCATGGTTAAAGCAGCTCCACTCATGCGACTGTTACAAGATCTTCAAAGGAGATCTGAACGGAGAAGAGATCCTCAAACAGACAGAACCCTTCATGATCGGATCGGTGCTTTCGGGCGAGGCATCATTAGACGGAGTCGTATTTAAGAAGGGCGATCATTTCATAATCCCCTGCGGATATCCCGACATACGGATATCGGGAAAGGCGGAATTCATTTTCTCCGCACCGACGGTACAAAAGCAGGAATGCGCCGGATCAAAGCCCGCAGATCTGTCCCGGGCAAAAAAGCGCACGGCAAGAGCCGCATCCGGATCATGGTACACGCGCAGACAGGGAGCAGCCATGAAAAAAACCGAAAAGAAAGCAAAGAAAAACAAACAGACTTTATTGACGACACTGCTCTGCCTCGCCCTTGTCTTCGGACTCACGGGCTGCGGCAGCACCACCGCAAAAGACACCGGTACGGGAGTCTCCGCCGTAGAAAATCCCGCCGCGAAAGACACCGGCACGGGAGTCTCCGCAGAGTCGGGATACGCAATAACGCCGGAATCTGCGGATGAGGCAGGAAACCTTTTCGACAGCGAAAACACATCGCAGGAGGACAGCTCAGACAACGGAGAGCAACAAACGGCCGATGTTTCTCAGTCCGGGGCACTTCTTCCGAATGTCACGATCCCGGATCTTTCGATCGAAGAAAAAGCTGTTCCGGACACCGAATCAATGAAATTTGTAGAAGATCTTAAGATAGGCATCAGTCTCGGAAATACGTTTGATGCATACAAAGACACCGGCCTCTCCGACGAGATGAGCACCGAGACCGCGTGGGTCAACATAAAGACCTCAAAATCCATTATAAAAGCATTCCGCGAGGCCGGATTTAAGACGATTCGTATTCCGGTATCCTGGCATAATCATGTTGATAAGGATTATAATATATCCGAGGCATGGATGGCGCGCGTGCAGAAGGTTGTGGACTGGGCGATCGAAGAAGAGATGTATGTCATCCTGAACATCCATCACGACAACCATCCCGAGGCAAACGGATTCTATCCCGACAACGCGCATATGGAGCAATCCGTATCATACATAAAAGCTATCTGGTCCCAGCTGGCCGAGCGCTATAAAGATTATGACGAACACCTTATATTCGAATCGATGAACGAACCGCGCCTTGTCGGGCACGAGCATGAATGGTGGATCCCGTCGGGAAACAGCGACGTAACGGAATCCGTCCTCTGCATCAACGAGCTCAACCAGCTGTTCGTCGACACGGTCAGGGCTTCCGGCGGATATAATGCTTCGCGGTACCTGATGTGTCCCGGATACGACGCATCCGCGGACGGAGCTTTACACAAGGACTTTGTACTTCCGCAGGATACGCCCGAGGCAGAGAAAGAAAAAAAGATCATCGTATCGGTGCATGCATACACGCCGTATGACTTTGCGCTAAACCTTTCGGGAACATCCTACTTCTCGTCGGAGAAAAAGTCCTCAACAAAGGACATCGATTCCTTTATGGACAAGCTTTATCTCCGATTCATCGTCAAAGGGATACCCGTAGTGATCGGCGAGTTCGGTGCGCTTGACAAGAATAATCTCGAAGAACGCGTGGACTATGCCGCCTATTACATCGCATCGGCGAAAGCACGCGGAATGACGGCTTTATGGTGGGATAACAACTCCTTCTCCGGAAACGGCGAGAATTTCGGACTTCTTTATCGCACCGGAGGTTACATCGTATATGAGGATATTGTAAATGCATTGATGAAATATGCGGAATAGAGGAAAGGGAGGGTATATTTTTGGAAAAGGCAGAAAAAAAAGTTACCATGAGGGACATCGCCCGGGAATTTGATGTCAGCATCGTAACGGTCTCAAAGGCTCTTGCCGGCAAGGACGGCGTAGGCGAGCAGCTGCGTCAGGAGATCGTGGAAAGAGCTCACGAACTCGGGTATATCTTCAAGAAGAATCCCGAACGCAGCGAGAGCAGAAACGTTGCGATCATCATATCCGAGCGGTTTATCGGCGTAAATTCTTTCTACCAGAAAGTTTATCAGCAGATACTGCTTGAACTGACACGCAGGAATTTTGTCGCCATCTTCGAAGCCGTACGCGTTGAAGACGAAGAAAAAGGCGAGCTGCCGAAACTGCTTTCGCTCAAATCCATCGACCAGATCATCGTGATCGGCGAGATCGGAAATGCATATCTGCGTTCCGTTGTCCGCACGGGGATCGGATGCATACTCTTCGATTTCGAGAACGAAGATTTTGATATGGATGCCGTGATCAGTGACAACGTCAACGGCGGTTATCTCCTTGCCCGCCACCTCGTCCGCTCCGGATGCAAGACAGTCGGATTCGTCGGAAATTATCTGTCTACCAGAAGTAATCTCGACCGTTTTGTAGGCTACCGGAAATATATGATAGCTAACCAGCTCGCTTTCAACGAGGAATATGTGATATCCGACCGTAACGAAAAAGGTCAGGACATAGACTTAAAGCTTCCCGCCGTTCTTCCGGACGGATTTATCTGTACCTGCGACCATACGGCTTACCGACTGATCCTCAAGCTCCGCAGTGAAGGCTACAAAGTACCTGAAGATGTCGCAGTAGTCGGTTATGACGATTATTCGGACAACAAGATCGATGACGTCGCACTTACTACCTACCACGTCAATATCGAGGAAATGATCGTCCAGCTCCTCAACATCCTCGAACAACACTGCGTCAACCCCGATTACCGTTACGGAACGGTGATCTCATACGGTTGGCTTGTCGAGCGAAAGACCGGAATATCACGCAAGAACGAAGCATCCGAAAACGACTGAAAAGACCCCTGTAAGAAGGGTTTTCCAAAAAGACCCTGTAAGAAGGGCTTTCTCAAAAGACCCCTGTAAGAAGGGTTTTCTCAAAGGATCTCCTGTGCGAAAAGCGCGGGAGGTCTTTTTTTATTCTCATATTAACCCCAAAGCTAAGTATGTCTTATAAGTTATTGAGCGAAATTAAGTAAAAAATGGTATATCTTTGCTAAATTTTAGCAAAACCTCTTGTAAATTTAAGTAAAATATGGTATATATTTGCTAAATAACAACTTATTTATAGGCAATAACTGTACAAAATGTCCAAATTGTCGGAAAAAAGCCCGTTTAAAGCAGAAAGCGGTTTTTAAGTAATTAGCCGCCCAAACTCACCCGGGTCAAAAGCCTCCGGCGATGACGGAAAACAACAAAAAGAGATTAACGCATGGCTCAACAAACTAAAAACACACCAAACGAAAAATCCGTCAGGTATTTCCTCTTCGCTCCCGATGGTCCGCTCGTCTCCTTTCTCACAAAAACAGGCGAACTGATACTCCTCAGCTTTATGTGGATCCTGACATGTTTGCCGGTCATAACGATAGGAGCCGCATCCGCCGCACTTTATCACACTGTTGTAAAAAGTGTGCGACACGGGATCGGATATCCGGTCCGCAGCTATTTTAACAGCTTCCGGATGTTCCTCGGAAAAGGAACCGCTCTTACGGTACCTCTTCTTATATGGGGCGCCCTGATGTTTCTTTTTAACCGGTATGTCGCACATGTGGAGATATCTCTTTCCACTTTCACAGCAAAGATCTTTGTGATCTTTGTGATCGTCACGCTGTCCGTATCCGTCTATCTCTTCCCGATCGTCTCGAGATTCAGGATATCGGCGGGACAGGCCGTAATGATGGCGTTTGTCATAAGCGGTAAACATTTCGTTGTTACTCTGCTGCACATTGCCGCGATCGGCGGATCGATATATCTGTCTCTCTTCATCCTGCCGATCCCGAGCCTTTTTGTTCTTCCGGCTATACTGTGCTTTTTGTCCAGTCTGCCGATGGAAAAGGTCCTTCGCGGTTATATGCCGGACAGTCCCGGCGAAAACGGCGAGGCCGCATGGTTATACGAGGGATAAAAGGTCCTTCGCGGTTATATGCCGGACAGCCCCGGCGAAAACGGCGAGGCCGCATGGTTATACGAGGGATAAGGGGAGAAGGAAATCCGGAGGGGGAAGAAAACATGTCGCAAAAAGTACGAAAATCAATCATATACTGCGCGGTGTTGCTTGCCATCGTTCTGTTTTTTGTGCTCAGGGCCGTATTCTCCAAAGATACGGTGGTCCCGGGAACCGCTGACATGATGTACAGCACCGATTACGGAAGATACCTCTCGGAAGTTCCGGACAACACGCGTCCCGACGAAGTGATAAAGATCCCTGCCTCCGATTTTTCATCATATTCGGAAGGAGGAGCCGTCGCAGCCCCCGGGATCATAAAGGATTTTGAAGGCTATGACGGCGACTGCGTGCTAACCGGAGAAAACGGAGAGATCACATATGCGTTTTCCGTAAAAGAAGCGGGTTTATATGAGCTTTCCCTTGATTATTATCCCGTCGCGGGCAAGAATTCCGAGATCCAGCGGTCGTTCTTACTGGACGGCGAACAGCCCTATAACGAACTCGGCATCGTGCAGTTCTCGCGTATCTGGACAACAGACATAGCAAAGAAGGCCTTTGAAGGCGGAGCGACACATGTCACCTGGAGGAAAGACAACCAGGGCAACGACATGAAGCCCACTTCGATCGAGATCCCCGAATGGATCACGTCATGCCTATATGACAACAACGGTTATATCACTTCTCCCTTAAGTTTTTATCTTACGGCAGGTGAACACACACTTACCATAAAGTCCCGCCGCGAGCCGATGCTCCTCGGAGGACTTACCTTCTCTAACAAGGCGCGGGAACTCTCCTATGCGGACCAAAAAGCCGCATGGGACGGTGAAGGCGCGAAGGATACCACAGGCATAGTGATATCCGTAGAGGGCGAGGACGCGAGAAAAACATCCTCCCAGACGCTCTACCCGAAGCAGGATCAATCCTCTGCCGCCGTATCCGATCACAGTTCAAGATATCTCCTTAACAATACGATCGGCGGCACAAGCTGGGACAAAGCCGGGCAGTGGATCGAGTGGCAGTTTGACATACCTGAGGACGGGTATTACGAGATCTCGCTCTTCGACAAGCAGAATTTCATGCGCGGCATCTACGTCTCCAGAAAGCTCACCATCGACGGCGAGGTCCCTTTCAGGGAGATGGAGAATTACGGCTTCTACTATGATTCCGACTGGCGTCTCGAGACGCTCACGGACAAAGATAAGAATCCTTATAAATTCTATATGACCAAAGGCAGCCATACCCTCAGGATGGAAGTCGTGCTCGGTGATTTCTCCGAAGTGATCGCGCAGGTGCAGGACTGTGTCGGCAAATTAAATGCCATCTACCGAAAGGTGATCAGGATCATCGGCGTGTCTCCGGACACATACCGCGACTACCAGATCGAGGCGGCCCTTCCCAATATAGAAAACGAGATCACCGAAGTAAGAGACGAATTGAACGACGCGATATATTCGCTTCGAAGCGCCGTGGGAACGACCTCCGACAAGGAGTCCGTGCTGATCACGATGCGCGACCAGCTCGATTATCTCATTAATGACATAGAGCATTTTGTCCGTGTCATCAGCACATATAAAGTCAATGTCCGCGCATGCGGTACCTGGATCACCCAGGTCATCAGCCAGCCGCTCCAGATCGACAGGATATTCATCACCTCGGATTCGTCGTCCCTCAGTATCGACGGCGACAATGTATTCAGCGATGTCCGAAACGAGACGGCCCGACTTTTCAATTCCTTCGTGATCGACTACAACTCACTCGGCTCAACTGGCGACACAGACAAAGAGAACAAGACCATCACACTTTGGATCGGTACCGGCCGCGATCAGGCAAACGTCATCCGCTCCCTGATAGACGAGTCATTCACCGGCGTTTATGACATAAACGTTAATGTCCAGCTCGTCGACATGAACACTCTCCTCAGGGCAGAGCTCGCGGGGGAAGGCCCGGACGTTGCGATCCAGGTGGCGAACACAAACGGCATCGCGGGCGCGGTCCTTAATACAGGAAACGATACGCCGGTCAATTACGGACTCAGAAACGCGGTCCTCGACCTTAACCGATTCAGCGACGTAAAGGAAGTGACCGGCCGTTTCTACGACAGTGCTCTCACAGCGTTTTCCTTCGACGGTGCGCTGTATGCGCTTCCCGAGACGCAGACCTTCCCTGTCATGTTCTACAGGAAAGACATCCTGGCGGAGCTCGGGCTCGAAATCCCCGAGACCTGGGACGACGTAAAGGTCATCATGTCCGTACTCGCAAAGAACCAGATGGAGTTCGGCATGCTGCCGAGCGAGCAGATATACGCGATGATGCTGTATCAGAACGGCGGAAAATACTATAACGAGGGCGGCATCTCCTCTGCTCTTGATTCCGATATCGCGGTAAATACCTTTAAACAATATTGTGAATTCTACACCGATTACGGTCTCGATAAAACGACCTCCGTCGAGGAACGTTTCCGTACCGGAGAGTGCCCGATCATCATCGCAGACTATACCGTGTACAACAATCTGGAGGTGTCGGCTCCGGATATCGCAGGACTTTGGGACTTCGCGATGGTTCCCGGAACAAAGAAGGCCGACAATACGGTGGATCATTCCGTGGGCTGCACGGGCCTCGCGTCGATGATCATGGCCGATACAAAGGAGCCCGAAGCCTGCTGGCAGTTCCTTAAGTGGTGGACAAGCACCGATGTTCAGGCTCTGTATGACAAGGAAATGGAAAGCCTCATGGGCTCGGCAGCCCGTGTCGCAACGGCAAACAGGGAAGCTTTCGAGATGCTCCCCTGGCCCGTTGATACATATCATAACCTTGCGGAAGCATTTGAATGGGTAAAGGGGATCCCTCAGGTGCCCGGCGGATACTATTCGTGGCGAAACGTAAACAACGCGTTTTACACGGTCACCACGGAAACCGATACGGCGTCACCCCGCGAGGAATTGATGGACAAAGTGCTCTATATCAATGAAGAGATCCGGTATAAGCGAATCGAATTCGGCCTGCCGGTGGAAGAAGAATGATCGGGGAAAGGAGGAACCGGTAAATGTCTGTTTATGATCTTGCAAGGAGACAAAGATCCCTCAAATACCGCATTAAGAAGAACAAGACCAGCTACATCATGATGAGCCCGTATTTTATCCTGTTCTTCCTCTTTACGGTACTTCCCGTGGTCATGTCCATTGCTCTGAGCTTTACGTACTTCAACATGCTTGAAATGCCGAAATTCAACGGCTGGGCAAATTACACAAAGCTGTTCCTCAACGATGATATCTTCATTATCTCCCTGAAGAACACACTTATTTTCGCGGTTGTCACGGGACCGATCAGTTACCTGCTCTGTCTCCTGTTTGCATGGATCATCAATGAGTTCCGTCCGAAGGTGCGTACCTTCCTGACACTCATCTTCTATGCACCGTCCATCTGCGGCAACGCATATATGGTCTGGTCTTTGATCCTTTCCTCCGACCGCTACGGATACCTTAACGGTCTCCTGATGAATTTAGGTTTTATCGACGAACAGAAGCTCTGGATGCAGGACGCGAATCTCATCCTCCCGTGCCTCATAGTCGTACAGCTCTGGCTGTCCCTCGGCACCGGCTTCCTAAGCTTCATCGCAGGTCTGCAGACAGTCGACAAATCGCTCTACGAAGCGGCTGCGATCGACGGCGTCAGGAACCGCTGGCAGGAACTGTGGTTCGTCACACTCCCCGCGATGAAGCCACAGCTCATGTTCGGCGCGGTAATGCAGATCACCCAGTCCTTCGCTGTGGCCGATATCTCCATCCAGCTCGCGGGTAATCCTTCCGTAAATTATGCCGGCGCAACGGTCGTTACCCATCTTCTTGATTACGGTTCGACAAGATTCGATATGGGCTATGCATCCGCCATCGCTACCGTGCTCTTCCTTCTCATGGTCGGCACGAACAAACTGGTACAGAAACTTCTCCGAAGGGTAGGTGAATAACCCTGGACAGAGTAACGAAACTTCAAAAGAAGCACTTTAAAACAAAAAAGATCAACCGTTCCGTTGCCGGTAACGGGATTCTTTTCACCATCATGATCATATGCGGTATATTCATGTCCCTGCCGCTTGTCATGATCGTGAACAACTCCCTCAAGCCGCTCGACGAGATATTCCAGTATCCTCCGGCGATACTTGTAAAGAATCCGACACTGAACAACTTTACCGACCTGTTTAATGTCATGGGCGATTCGTGGGTACCTTTCTCAAGGTACATCATGAACACGATCATCATCACGGGTCTCGGGACCTTCGGACATGTCATGGTAGCGTCCCTTGCCGCTTATTGTCTGGCCAAGCACAATTTCCCCGGCAAGAAGCTCCTCTTTAACATGGTAATCCTTTCCATGATGTTCTCGTGGACGGTAACCCAGATCCCGAACTACATGATCATCAGCTGGTTGCACATAAACAATACGTATCTGGCGCTTATACTGCCGGCCTGGCAGTACGGTATGGGACTTTACCTGATGAAGCAGTTTATGGAACAGCTTCCCATATCGCTCATGGAGTCGGCAAGACTCGACGGAGCAAGCGAATACCGGATATTTTGGTCGATCGTTATGCCGAACGTTAAGCCTGCATGGCTGACTCTCGCGATCTTCCAGTTTCAGCAGATGTGGGGCAACACAGGTTCCATGTTCCTGCGTGACGAGCAGTTAAAACCGCTTCAATTCGCGCTTCAGCAGATCGCTGCCGGCGGTACGGCACGAGCAGGCGCTTCCGCTGCGGTAACGTTTATCATCGCGGCAGTGCCGATACTCTTCTTCCTTGCCTGCCAAAGTAACGTTCTCGAAACCATGACGACCTCCGGCATAAAGGAGTAAGAGCCTATGAAAAAGACTGGATTAATAAGAATACTCGGCTTGCTTGCCCTGTCTCTCATAACGGCTTTCCCGGCAGTCACGGTACAGGCAGAGGAAGAAGTGCCTTACGACACCTATAACTACAACTACTGGGAGGATATCGTAAAGACTCCCGCCGCATATACACCCGAAGGAAGTGTCGGCGGTATCGACGTAGGTACGACAGCATTTAAGGAGCCGAAAGATTTCTGTATATCGGCGGAAGGTGAGATTTATGTCGCAGACACCGGCAACGACCGGATCGTGGTACTGGACAGCCAAATGAAAAAGGTCAACCGGATCATCGATACCTTCACCGTAGACGGAGTTGAGGATCGTTTCAGTGCCCCTTACGGTGTGTGCGTTTCCGAGAACAATGAGCTCTTCGTTGCGGATTCGAACAATGCCCGTGTTGTCGTACTTACCCCCGGGGGTGAATATAAACGTGTTGTAAAGGAACCGAAATCCGAGATCCTTGAGGACAATTTTGCATTCATCCCGCTCAAGGTAACCGTAGACTACGCGGACCGTATATATGTGATCTCAAAGGGCGCATTTGAAGGGATCCTCGTCTTTGAGGCAGACGGAACGTTTTCCGGATATTTCGGAACGATCGAAGTAAAGATCTCCGTTTGGGAAAAATTCTGGCGACGCTTCGCTTCAAAAGAAGAGCGCTCGAACACACAGCTCTACATCCCGACGGAATTTACCGGGATCGACGTCGATGCGGACGGCTTTATCTATGCGTCAAACATCGATTCCGAGGGCATTCAGGCCGTACGAAGACTGAATCCTCAGGGCAAGGACGTTATCCAAAAAGGTGAGAACGGCAATGTCGGAGGCGACATCCGGATCGGCATCTACGGAGACTACAGCGGACCGTCCGAGATCGTGGATGTTGTATACCGCAGCAAGGGTATGTATTCCGCCCTCGACAGAAAGAGAGGCAGGATCTTCACCTACGACAAAGAGGGAAATCTTCTGTACATCTTCGGCGGCATCGGACTGCAGGACGGAACATTTCAGACTCCCGTCGCGATCGAGCAGAACGGTGAGGAGATCCTGGTCCTCGACGCAGGACGAAACGTGATCATGAAATTTCATGAGACAAATTACGGAAGCCTGATCAACGAAGCCGTCGGGCTCAGATACGACGGTGACGAAAAACAGGCGATCGATAAATGGCGGGAAGTACTCCGCCTGGACGAAAACAACGAACTTGCCAATAACGGCATCGGAAAAGCTTATCTTACCGCCGGCGACAACGAAAATGCCATGCATTATTTCGAACTCGGCATGAACAAGGATTATTACTCCATTGCCTATAAGCGTTACCGGAACCGGATACTGGCGGACAACCTGGGCCGGATACTTACGGGATTGATAGTTTTGATCACTGCCGGACTCACAGTTAGAAGGGTGAAAAACAGGAAGAGAGGAAAAGACAGAGAGGAGGGACTGCTGTAAATGAAGGAGCTTTTATCGAAAGATAAGTGGAAATATGCATTTCATACAGTCAGTCACCCCGCCGACGGATTCTACGAGATCCGGCACAGGGACAGGGGATCCGTTGCGGTGGCTCTCTGTCTTGTCATCCTGTTCTCCGTGACGTGGTCGATCAACCGTATATCCGCAGGTTTCATCGTAAACGATATCGATCCGCGCGATGTAAATTCCATCAGCGAATTGATCACGGTGCTCCTCTTCTTCTTTCTGATCTGTATCGGCAACTGGTCGATCACCTGTCTCATGGACGGCAAGGGAAGGCTAAAGGACATCCTGATCGCGGTCGGTTATTCTACCGTCCCCGCAACGGTATGCATCCTGATCGGTACGATTCTCAGCCGTTTTGTTTCCGAGGACGAGGCTGCGTTTTATTACATGATCTGCGGTATCGGAATAGCTTATACCCTGTTCATGATGCTCGTCGGGATCATGACGGTACACAACTTCACACTGGGGAAAACGCTCATCACACTTTTCCTCACCGTGGTTGCTCTCCTGCTGATCGTATTCATCGTCCTCCTTATCGTAGATCTGGTCAATCAGGTATACAGTTTCCTGCACAGTATCTATCAGGAACTGCTTTTCCGGGCATAAAAAATCTTTGGCAAGGAAACGCAGTCGTTTTTCAAACAACTTCCACGAGGAGGCAGCGCATGGCTAAAACAAAAGAACAGAAAAAAGCGCTGAAGGAAATGAACCCGAAAGCACAACGAACAAATAAACACAAATGGGTCCGTTACGTGCTCGCGGCCGCTCTTGCGGTCTGCGCCGCGTATCTTACCTATTACCTTATAAGATTCAGTTTTTATGACCGGTACAAGGATTACCTGACCGACTATACGGTCGCGGAAGGAACAGAGTTTAAGGCCGCTGCCGATCCCTCCGTTTCGGTAGACGGTTTCACTCTCGCAGCACAAAGCGACTTCCTAAAGCTCTACGTCCAAACCGACACCGGTAACATCGCGGTTTATGACAAGCGTAACGGCGAGACCGTATATTCGAATCCCCAAAAAGCGGATGAGGACGCGATCGCCAACACCACGAACAAGGCCTACTTAAAGAGTCAGCTGATCCTCGACTATTACAACACGCAGCGTATGGAAAACACCTTTGATTCCTATACGCAGGCGACGCAGCTCGGACAGATCGAGGCGCAATCGATCGAGAACGGAGTAAGGATCATATACACGTTCGGGGACACCACGGCATCAACGGGCATCGTCCCCATATACATTAACAAAGATGTTCTCGAGGATGTTCTTTCGAAGATGGACAGCGCGGCTGAAAAATTCTCACGGAAGAAATTCATTCCGAGCGACGAGGACGAAAACCTGATGGTCATGCTCGAAAACACCCAAAAAGGTGTGTCCCAGGTCCGCCGCCTGAACGAATATTTTACGGCAGCGGGATGGACGAAGGAGGATTACGAGCGCGAGATGTCCGCAGTGGATGTTGAAGGCGCCGTTCCGATCACCTTCAGGGTTCCGATCGATTATACAATAAACGACGACTATCTCGAGGCGACCGTCTATATGAAGGGCGTTGAGGAGAACGGCGGAGGAGCAATCCACAACATTCAGATGCTGAACTTCTTCGGCGCGGCCGGTAAAGACGAGAGCGGTTATATCCTCGTGCCCAACGGTTCCGGATCGATCATCAACTTCAACAACGGCAAGGGAACCGCCCGTTCGGGGAACGATTATTCCGAATACATATACGGCATAGACCCCATGGCCGCCGATTATACGGTTCGCGAGAAGACCACGAGCGCGAAGCTCTCCGTCTTCGGGATATTCCGCGAGAACTCGGGGATCCTCGCCACTATCGAATCGGGCGCCTCTCTGGCGAACGTCTCGGCAAGCATAGCCGGCGATGTAAACGAATATAACAACGTATATACCACATTCACACTCAGAGGAAACGATACGCTCTCGATGTTCGGCACAACGGGAAGCGAAGCCAAGCTTCCCATCGTCGAGACAAATTACTACGACGTTCCCCTTACAGTGCGTTATACGCTCCTTACCGCAGAAAACAACGGTTATGCGGGCGCGGCGAACTACTACAGGGAACGCCTCATCCGCGAGGGTCGTCTTGAGGGATCAAAAGCACAGACGGGTGACATTAAGCTTTATTACGATGTGATCGGCGGTATCGAGGAAACGAAATATTTCCTCGGAACACGCTACAGAGGGCTTTCTGCAATAACCACTTTCGAAGAGGCGGCGGATATCGCGAGGGACCTTAAGGACGCCGGCGTGACAAGCCAGGTGATGAACCTGCAGGGCTGGAGCGGCGGAGGATATTACCACGATACTCTCGGAAAGATCAAGGTTCCCGGAAAGCTCGGGGGCAAATCGGATCTCGAGGAACTTTCAAACGAGCTCCTCGGCATGGGCGGAACGCTTTACGTGGACTGCGCGTTCCAAAAGGTTTCCGAGGTGAGCAGCAGATACTCGGCATCGAACGAGACCTCACGTTATTACGGTACCGGATATATCGGGGAGTTCGGCGAGGTTCATCCCGCCACACTCAGGCAGACCGCAAGTCTCGGTTATGACGAGAACATCTACTACCTCGTGTCTCCGAAGTTTCTGGTCCGTTACACGGAAAGCTTTGCGGAGGACATCGTGGATTATGACATATCGGGAATCTCTCTGAGGGATCTCGGAAATGTCCTTCATTCCGATAAGCGTCGCACAAACGTTATCGACCGCGAGCAGGCGCTCAATATCGTAAAAGCGCAGCTTCAAAAGATGAAGGACACCGGAAAGAACGTGATGATCAACAGCGGCAATGATTATTCGTTCGCATATGCGGATGACATCATCAACGCACCGCTCATCGACAACGCATATCCCTGCATCGACGGCGCGGTTCCCTTCTACGAGATGCTGATCCACGGATGCATCGATTACTGCGGCAACGTGATCAACCTCGGGAATACGACAGACACGAACGAGATCGTCCTCTCCCTGATAGAAAAGGGCGCATCACCGCACTTTGTCTTCACAAAGGAAGCGGCGACCGAAATGAAGATGACGGGACTCAACAAATTTTACTCCACTTCCTACGACGGATGGAAAGATACGGCTGTCAGGATCTGGAACGAAACAAACGAAGCGCTTTCCAAAGTGAGCGGCGCGCATATGACGGATCACATGCTGCTCGCAGACGGCGTCAGCGTAACGACCTACAGTAACGGAATAAAGATCTGCGTAAACCATACAGACGAAACGGTAAATAAAGACGGGATCACGATAGGACCCAAGAGCTATGCGATCGGAGGGTGATATGGGTAAAAAGAAGAAAAAAACTAAATTAACTCTTACCCGCAGGCGCTCCGCGAAAGGTTTCCTGTTCATAGTCCCCTGGCTGATAGGATTCCTGTGGTTCTACCTGAGAAGTCTTTTCATGACCGTGCAGTTTTCCGTATCGGAGCTTACGGTTTCGCCGGGCGGAGGCTATACGCTCGATTTTGTGGGACTCGACAATTTCATATATGCGTTCAGGGCTCACGGCACCTTTAAGCAGGTCCTTACGACGTCCGTCGGGAACATGCTCATCGACGTACCCCTTATCACTTTCTTCAGCCTCATGCTGGCGATACTCCTTAACAAGAAGTTTAAGGGCCGTACATTGATGCGTGCCATATTCTTCCTGCCGGTCATCTTAAATTCCGAAGCGATACTTGCGGCAATGAAGGTTGCGGCGAGCATGATGGTCGGAGGACTCTCCTCTGCCGGCGCGGAAGTTTCCGAGGCCGCGAGCACGGGAGTGAGCGTCGGGTACTATATTCAGATGTTTTCAAATCTCGGACTTCCGAACAGCCTCATCGAATATGTTGTCGGTGCGGTGGGAAGGATCAGCAGCATCATAAACGCATCGGGCGTCCAGATCATCATATTCATCGCGGCGCTGCAATCCATCCCGGGTTCGATGTACGAGGTGGCTAAGATCGAAGGTGCCACGGCCTATGAGACATTCTGGAAAGTAACTTTCCCGATGGTCATGCCGCACATCATAACCGTTGTGGTCTATACGGTAGTCGACAGCTTCATCAATTCGGACGTTGTAACACTGGCGTACAACACCGCTTTTTCAGAAAAAAATTACGGACTGAGTTCAACTTTCTCGCTGGTGTCCACACTGATCACCTGCGCGATACTCGCGATCGTCGTCCGGTTCATACAAAAACGAACGTTCTACTATAACTGATCCGGGGAGGTGACACAAACAGACATGGATAACGCCGCAGAGAAAAATAAAGCAGCAAACACGGACCTTGTCGCCGTAAACCCGAAAGGCCTCCGTTTCTTAAAGATCGACAAAAACACAAAGAGCAGGATCGCAGATGACCTCAAGAGCTTCATTCTCGGGCTCGGACGCTGGGTGATCCTTATCGGCGTGGCATACGTGATCTTAGGACCGGTGCTCGGCATCATCTCGAGATCCTTCTTCTCGGATGCCGACAACTACAACACCATGGTCTACATGATCCCGCAGTCGCCCACGACAGACAGATACGAGATCGCGTTCGATACACTCAACTACTCTTCGACTGCTCTCAGCACGATCCTGTATTCGCTGACACTCATGGTGATCCAGGTACTTATGTGTTCGATGGTCGGCTACGGCTTCGCACGATATGATTTTCCGCTCAAGAAGGTACTCTTCGCCTGCGTTGTGGTCATGATCGTCATTCCCACGCACACCATCATGCTTCCGCTCTACATGACTTTTGCGAACTTTGATGTCTTCGGGATCTTCGGGCTGATCCTCGGAAACAGTCCGAACCTGCTCGGAACGGTCTGGCCAATGTACATAATGACCTTCTTCGCCTGCGGACTCAGATCGGGTCTTTACATCTACATTTTTACCCAGTTCTTCCGCGGGCTCCCCAAGGAGATCGAGGAAGCGGCCTATGTTGACGGATGCGGTGTCTGGTACACCTACTTCAGGATCATGCTTCGCAACGCCATCCCGTCTGCCGTAACTGTAGCGATCTTCTCTCTCGTATGGCAGTACAACGACACTTTTTACGCGAAGCTCTTCAATATCAGCGATTCGGTATTGCTCAGCAAGAGAGTTGCGACACTCGCAAGCACGGTCGGAAACGTATATAAGATCTACGACCCCAACATCCTTCAGCTCTACCTGGATGCGGGCATCGTTCTTGTAATGCTCCCGCTCGTCATTATCTACATAGTCCTTCAGAAGCAGTTCATAGAAGGCGTGGAACGGTCGGGTATCGTCGGATAAACATGATAATAAAATTGTGAAAACAATTTTTATTATACAAACCAACAACCATTTTTTACAAAAAAGAGGAGGAAAAAAAGTGAAGAAAACAAAATTGGCAACCATAGTTCTGGTAATTGCCATGATGGTATCTTCTCTCGCAGCTTGCGGAAGCGCGGACGATCAGACAAACGCAGATCCCGTAGGCACAGAAGCACCGTCAACGGCAGAAGTTACGCCGGATGTTGACGAGGGAGACACCTCAGTGGCTCCGGCAGTCACAGAGGCACCGGCTCCGGTAAACACGGAAGTATCAACTCCGGCAGCCGCACCCAGTATCGATTTTGAAGACGGCAACTACGCGTTCGCGGCAGTCGATACCGGACGAGGGGGAGCAGACAATTCGGTTCTTGAATTAGTGGATTTTAACGGCTCCAAGGCACTTAAGGCAACGAATGTTGACGGCAAGAACATGTTCGTGGCATTCAATCTCTCCGCTCTGCTCGGCGAGAAGACGGCAGACGTAAAAGAGATCCGTATCGATCTCGGAACCGAGAATGCAGATAAATTCGCTTCGTCAAGCGGACGTCTCTACTGCATGACCGGTGAAGACAACAAGGAAGTTAAGGCAAACGAGTGGTCCGTATACATTGAGACCTCAAATCCCAAGACCGCCAAATTTGATGTGAGCGGCGCAGGCTTTATCGGAAACGGCGAGAATTACATCGTTCTCTCAAAGGAAACCGACAACTCAAAGACAACACCTTCGAATCTTTTGATCGACAATATCGCTTTCCTTGATGCAAACGGTGCGACGATCGAAGCGGACACATCGGCTGAGTTCGGTAACCCCGCAGGTTTCGCAGCCGTAAATGACCGCAGCAACCTCTTTGCTCTTACAAAGGTTGTTGACTGGGAAGGATATGCGGTATCGGCAGGCGCATGGGCTCAGGCAGGCGTACCTTTCACAGACAAGGTTCTTGAAGCACTTGTACCCGGCTCCGTGATCGAGATCGAATACACATCAGATTCCGGCAATATGTGGATCGTCATGAACGAGTCCGCAGCAGGCTGGATGCGTGTCGGCGTAGGTGATGCCGACGGTTCGGGTCAGCAGTACGCATATGTGAACGGAAAGAAGAACATCGCACAGGTAACCTTCGAGCAGATCGCAGCTCAGTGCGGCGACGATGTCTCCACATGGGGCAGCCAGATCCAGTGCGAATCTGACGGTGCTTGGTCAGTTACAAGCGTTAAGGTCGGACAGAAGGCTCCCGCATATGCGTTGACACATGCTGTTGATTTTGAAGGATATCAGGTTTCCGCAGGCGCATGGGCACAGGCAGGTATCCCCATGACAGATGCGGTCATCGCAGCTCTTGTACCCGGCTCAGTAGTAGAGATCAGCTACAAGTCCGATACAGGCAACATGTGGATCGTCATGAACGAGGCACAGGCAGGTTGGATGCGTGTCGGCGTAGGTGACGCGGACGGCTCCGGACAGGGTTATGCGGTATGCGACGGCAGCAAGGCATATGTAACATATGAAGATCTTGCCGCATATTGCGGAGAAGACGTATCTACATGGGGATCGACCATGCAGTGCGAGTCTGACGGCGAATGGGAAGTTTACGGAATCCGCGTTGGCAAGGGCGATTCGTTCACCGCTGTCAACAGCCATATCGATCTCGGCGCATCAGTATCAGCCGGTGCATGGGCTCAGGCAGGCGTTGACCTCACAGAGGATCAGATCGCCGCACTCGTTCCCGGTTCGGTGATCGATGCCGAATATACCTCCGAGACCGGTGAACTCTGGCTCGTATTCCCCGCTGCAGAGCAGGGCTGGACACGTGTCGGCGTAGGTGATTACGACGGTTCCGGACAGGGCTATTCGAAGTTCGACGGCAGACATTGCCAGGTAACATTTGAAGACATAGCAGAGATCCTTGGTGATGATACATCCAAGTGGGGAACCATGATCCAGTTCGAGGCATCCTCGGCATGGTCCGTAACATCCGCATCGATCGGTTTTGTTAAATAAGCATTATTAATCGTTCCCTGTGGGAAATGTTTTCCCACAGGGCCTTAAAAGGAGGATAAACCAGACATGAAAATGTTAAAGAAGCTGACAGCTATGGCTCTTATCGTAGTCATGGTACTGAGTATGGCAGCCTGCGGTTCAACATCCGACGAAACACCCGATTCGACGGGATCAAACGGTGAAACAACCGCATCCGAAGGCAGCACGGGCACCGCAGCCAAAAATAACGAACCCGTAAAAGAGCCTCGTCATGAGGGCAGCACACCCCGTACGATCAAGATCGGTACATGGTATGACATTTATTATGACAGCACACATACGGATATCCATGACGATCCCTACGTATCGGACGAGGAGCTTGCACAGAAGAATTTCGATGCGCTCAAGTACGTCGAAGAGAAATACAACGTACGTCTCGAGTATGTAAACCTTACATACGCCGGCGTTCAGGAGTCAATCAACACCTCCGTTCTTGCAGGTAAGCCCGACTGCGACATCTACCTGACGGAGCCTTCATTCGGTATTCCTGCCGTAGCAAACGGTTATGCCACAAACCTTGAGGATGTTCTTCCCGCAGATGCTGATATTCTCAACGAGCAGAACTATTTGACCACCATCAACATCAACGGCCTCAACGGAACCTATTTCATGCTCCCTGTAGGCGGCGAGTCCGTTCCTACCGCATCATATGTTCTTTCTTTCAACAAGAAGATGCTTGATGACGCAGGTCTTGAAAACCCCAACGCTCTCTATGAGAGAGGCGAGTGGACCTGGGACAAGTGGAGAGAATATCTGATGAAGCTGACCAAGGACACGGACGGCGACGGCGTTACCGATGTATACGGTTTCGGTTCCCGTTATGACTGGTTGTTCGAGTACCTCAACATGTCAAACGGCACAAGCGTTGCATCCGGCAAGACAGAGAACCTCAGCAGTAAGGAAGTCGGCGAGACACTTGAGTTCATCTACAACATGTACAACGTTGACCACATCGCAAATCCCTGGAACGAGGACGACTGGGATTATAACATGAGCGCCTATGTTAACGGCGAAGTTGCCTGCTGGTTCAACGCAGCATGGATCGTAGACACAAACAAGGATTACGACAAGGGTCTTGACGAGATCTGGTGCCCGATGCCTATCGGTCCTTCCGGAAACAAGGATACAAACGCAAGAAAGAATTCGGCAAGCGGTGCCGCATACATCATCCCTACGGGTGTTGAGGATCCTTATCTTGTGTACTGCGTATTCCGTGATTATAAGGATTACTACGGCGATGACTTCGAGCTGAGAGATTATGTTAACGACTGGTGGCATGACAATGCGCTCACAGAGGACAACTACAACGTAATGTACTACTGCGGTGAGAAGACCGGCGTTGACCTTTGGAATGCACTCGGAGTTGATTATCAGTTCCCTCTCCTGCTCAAGGGCGAGCAGACGGCAGCACAGTTCCAGGAGACAAACAAGCAGCTTGTTCAGAGCGCTCTCAACACTGTGTTCAAATAATCAAATAAACAATTGATCTAAAAAATCGGTTAAGAAAGCGGGATAGCCTACGCTTCCTTCGTGCGGCGTAGGCTATTCCTGTACCACGAGCAAAACAGTGTTTTAACCAACATAAAAAGGAGACAAGACAATATGTCAAAGGTACAGATTTTAAACTGTGATCCGCTTCCGAATATCCCCTGGCAGGAAAGGCCGGAAGGAATTAAGGACGCTCCGATCTGGAGATACAAGGAGAATCCGATCATAAACCGTAATCCCATCAAGGAAGTGGCACGAATCTTCAACAGCGCCGTTGTTCCTTTCGAGGGAAAATATGTCGGCGTGTTCCGCGGCGAACAGAGAAACGGTGTTTCCATGATCTATTTCGGACGCAGCGAGGACGGGATACATTGGGATTTTGAAGAGAACAAGATCGAGTTTGTCAACGAGAACGGTGAACCCTTCCAGCCCATATATGCGTATGATCCCCGTCTTGTAAAGATCGAGGATACATATTATACGATGTGGTGTCAGGATTTCTACGGCGCATCCATCGGCCTTGCAAAGACAAAGGACTTCAAGACTTTCACACGTCTCGAGAATCCTTTCATTCCGTTCAACCGTAATGCGGTGCTCTTCCCCAGAAGAGTAAACGGAAATTATCTTATGCTCAGCCGTCCGTCAGACAGCGGACATACCCCGTTCGGTGACATCTTCCTGTCGCAGAGCCCCGACCTTACATACTGGGGTAAGCATCGCCATGTAATGGGCAGAAGCTTCGAGTGGTGGGAGTCATTAAAGATCGGCGGAGGTGCCGCTCCCATCGAGACAACCGAGGGCTGGCTCCTCTTCTACCACGGTGTGTCGGGAACATGTAACGGTTATGTTTATTCGATCGGCGGCGCGATCCTTGATATCGACAATCCTTCGATCGTTAAATACCGCTGCGAGAACTTCCTGCTCACTCCCGAGGAGTGGTACGAAGAAAGAGGTTTCGTCGGAAATGTTACATTCCCCTGCGCAACCGTACATGATCCCGTAACGGGACGTATCGCGCTTTACTACGGATGTGCGGACAGCTACGTAAGCCTCGCGTTTACGCAGGTAGACGATATCGTGTCCTATATCAGGGAACACAGTCTTGTTCGCGGTGAAGATACAGAAATAGGTATCAGATAACTGTTGCTCATTTCCACGCAGGGAGACATGTATCGCGAGTTCGATATGATAAGGAAGCTTTGGCGTAAATATTCTATTACCGGGAGGCCCACTATGCTTAAAACCTTCGATATTACCTACTGCGATGAAACCTCATGTTTCTCCCTGCAGACAGAGCATTCCACTTATATCATCGGCTCGGCCGACGGATATCTCGGTCATGTCTGTTTCGGCAGAAAGGTCCCCGACGGTTCGGGGCTAGCTCTTCTGCGCAAAGATGAATACAGCTACATGAAGGGAGTCCCCGGTGACAAATGTACCTTCATGGACGGGTTCCCTTTTGAATATCCGACGGAAGGGATCGGTGATTTCCGCCCCGGCTCGCTCGCGGTCAGAAACGCTCAGGGCTTCCTCGGTTGCGAGCTTAAACTTGCCGGTCACCGCATCTTTAACGGCAAGAAACCACTCCCCGGTCTTCCTGCGACTTTCGGTACGGAAGACGACACCTTGTCTCTTGAGATAGATCTTAAGGACGAAACCCTCGGTCTTTGTGTAACACTTTCCTATAGCATCTTCCGAGGACTTGACACTGTCGCCCGTTCGGTTACGGTAAGGAATGACGGAAGCGAATGCCTGCATCTTGAAAAAGTCTTGAGCGCATGCCTTGAGCTTCCGTGGGAGAACCGCGAGATCGTCACTCTTTCCGGCAGCTGGGCGCGGGAGCGTTTTACAGACAGACGCCCGATCGGACACGGACGTGTCGAGATCGGATCGAAGCGAGGGATCTCGAGCCATCAGGAGCATCCTTTCCTGGCTCTCGCCGGTGAGGACGCGTCAGAAACAGCGGGTGAAGTGATCGGTCTTTCCCTTGTATATTCCGGTAACTTTGTCGGCCAAGTCGAGCGCACGCAGCATGACATGCTCCGCGTCGGAATGGGCATTTCCGACTACAACTTCTCGTGGACGCTGCAGCCCGGGGAATCTTTTACCGCCCCCGAGGTCGTGCTCGTTCATTCTTCGGAAGGTTTCGGTGCGATGAGCAGAACATTCCACGATACATTCCGAGAGCATCTCATCCGGAGTCCTTATCTGCATAAAAAGAGGCCCATACTCATCAACAACTGGGAAGCGACGTATTTTGATTTCAACCTTGAAAAGCTCCTTCAAATAGCCCGCACCGCGAAGTCCGCCGGTATAGAGATGCTTGTCATGGACGACGGTTGGTTCGGACATCGCAACAGCGATAACTGCTCTCTCGGTGACTGGACGAAAGTCAACGGGGAAAAGCTCCCGGGTGGTCTTAAGGCACTTGCGGACGCGGTAAATGAGATCGGCATGGATCTCGGTATCTGGATGGAGCCCGAAATGGTGAGTCCCGACTCCGATCTTTACCGTGCACATCCCGACTGGGTGATCGAGATCCCGGGACGCGAGCCGTCGCTTTGCCGTACCCAGCTTGTCCTCGACCTCACACGCAGGGAAGTAAGAGATCACATTTTTAACAGCATCTCTCAAGTTCTGAAAAGCGCGAACATCCGCTATTTAAAATGGGACATGAACAGACCTCTCACTGATGTCGGGAGCAGGACGACCCCGGGAGGCGAGATCATGCACCGCTATATGCTGGGTGTTTATGAGCTTCAGAGTCGGCTCACGACAGAATTCCCCGATCTTCTTCTCGAGAACTGCTCGAGCGGAGGCGCAAGGTTCGATCCGGGCATGCTTTATTACTGCCCGCAGATCTGGTGCTCGGACGATACGGATGCCATGGAAAGACTTCCGATCCAGGAAGGAACCTCACTCATCTACCCTCTTTCGGCGATCGGTGCTCATGTCAGCATCTGTCCAAACCACGTTGTCGGACGGACCACCGACCTTTATACGCGTGGTGTAGTGGCTCTTTCGGGGACCTTCGGTTATGAAATGGATATCACAAAGATGTCCGACGAGGAGCTTGATCTGATCCGTGACCAGGTCAAAATGTACCACCGCTATAACGACCTTGTACGCGAGGGTGACCTCTACCGCATAAAGGGAACCTCTCCCCTTTATAAAAACCAAAACAACCGTATGTCCGTTGCATGGATGTGTGTGGCAAAGGATAAGTCAGAAGCGCTTCTTTCCTATGTGCAGATCCACGGCGGCGCGAACTTAAGATCGGAGGTTCTCTGTCTTCAGGGACTCGATCCGGAAGGAACATATGCGTCAGACGACGGAAAGACTTTTTCCGGATCGGAACTTATGAATACAGGATTCGTTACGGACAGACTATGGGGCGATGGGAAAGCGCAGATTTACCACCTTACGAGATGCCGGAGCGGTCTGCCGTGACAAAAGTACAGGACCGATTCGAAGCGTGACACACTAAAATTCGGAGTTCGGAAGACGCGATGAGCTTCCTTCAGAAATAAGTAAAACCCGAACATCGCAGACAGATGAAAAAAACACCGGAAAAAGGAAAAGACAAACTATGAATAAATACTTAGCATACCGGGAACCCGCCGAGACGATCCGTTTTCAGGGAAGGGTTCTTCGCGACCGCGATATGGTCGTAATGGGTTATACAAACAGCTGCTTTACGCTCCATGTGTCGGCAAGCTGCGTCCGGGCTCTTCTTCGGACCGGTGAAAACGATCCTGTCAACGCACCGGGGCTTAGGGTTTACGTTGACGACGAAGCCATCACCGAGATAGTTCTTGAAAAAACCGAGACTGAGGTCGTTCTGGCCCGTTTTCCGAAGGAAGAAGAGCATACGATCCGTGTCGTAAAGATCACGGAGGCCGCGATGTCATTCGTCGGAGTTGTCTTCCTTGATGTGGACGGACTGTTACTCACCGTCCCCTCTGACACACGCACCAAAGCCCTGTTCATCGGAGATTCCATCACCTGCGGATACGGCGTGCACGGCGCTCCGGACGCCGAATATACGGTCCGTGACGAAGACGGGGAACAAAGTTATGCCGCCATCATCGCAAGAGACATGAATTTAAATGCCGAATGGGTCAGTGTCTCGGGATACGGCATCTTCGTCGATTATACCGGCAACCCCGAGAACATCATCCCGAGGATATTCCCTTATACCAACGCGTTTTATGACAAGGAGACCCGGGAGGATTACAGCCGGTTCGACCCGGAGCTCATAATCGTTAATCTCGGAACGAACGACCAGGGAAGCCTTGACAAACCCTTTGTCCTTGCCGGATTTAAGAGCAGATACGAAAGCTTTCTTTATACTCTGCGTATAGCTTATCCGAAGGCAAAGATAATCTGTGTTCTGGGAACACTTGCTCCCGGGATCTACCCCTATGTGCAGGAGGTCATCGACCGCGTGAAAGAAGCCGGAATGAACGATATCTACGGGTTCGGGCTTCCGTTCCATGATTTTGAACACGACGGCATGGCGTCGGGCCACCCTACGCTAATAACACACACAAAGGACGCAAAGCGGATCGAGGAGTTTATCCGCACCATAATGCCGGATTTATGATCCGTACGGCAGTTTAAGAAATAAAAATTAGTAATATCCCGGGGGAGGATCTCATTTTGAGACTTGCAGCTATTTTTTCGGAATCCATGGTACTTCAGCGCGACAAAAAAGTACATGTCTTTGGTGAAACAGAAAAACAGACCGTTATTAAGATCACGATCGACAACATCTCTGTGGAAAAGGAAGTGTCCGCAGGGAAATTTGTGATCGATCTTCCGGCACATCCCGCCGGAGGACCTTTTGTAATGACCGTGACGGACCTTTCGGAACCGGACGCGGCGAAAGTGATCCGGGATGTTTATTACGGAGAGGTATGGATCGATAACGGGCAGTCAAATATGGAATTTGAGATCCAAAATTCGCGCGGAGGCGCGGAGGAGTTATCTTCCGCAGACCTCCCTCTTGTCAGATATTTCAAGTGTATAAAGACACCGGTGATCGACGACGAAGTGCTTCTCGCGGAGCAACAACAGCGCTGGACTCCTCTTACGGACGGCAAATTCTCCGATATGTCCGGCGTGGCTTATTTTTTTGCAAAAAAGCTTCACGGGGATCTGTCGGTACCGGTCGGCATGGTGGATTGTTATCAGGGAGGATCCTCCATCTCCTGCTGGCTCAGCGAAGAACGCCTGTCCGCACACCCCGAAGGACAGATCTATATCGAAAAATTCAAGAAGGCGGTTAACGGACAGACAGAAGAGGACTATAACCGCAAGCTGCGCATATATAATCAGACCGTAGATGCATACAAAGAAAAAGCACGCCTGGCGAAAGCAAAGAATCCGGACATCACTGCCTCGGAGCTTTCGGCCGAGGCAGGCGACTATCCCTGGCCGCCGCCTATGGGGCTCGAATCCGCATTCCGTCCGAGCGGATTATATCATACCATGCTTGAAAGGATCATGCCGTACACATCTCGCGGGATCCTGTACTACCAGGGCGAAGAAGATTCCGAAAAGGCCTCGGGATACAGTATTCTTCTCAAGGAGCTGATCGACGAATTCCGCACCGGCTTTGCCGACGGGGATCTTCCGGTCGTCATCCTTCAACTTCCGATGTTCATTTCGGGAAACAAAGAGGATACAAGGGACTGGGGTTATCTTCGCCAGGCTCAGGCAAAAGCCGTGTCCGAAACGGACGGGACCATCCTTATACCCCTGATCGATCTCGGGGAATATGACAATGTCCATCCCGTTGACAAAAAGTCACCCGGCGAGAGAACGGCGACCGAGGTTCTTTACGAGATCTATAAAGACAGCGCCGCGGGATACCCTCACGCGGAATTTGATTATGCCGAGGACTGCGTTAAAAACATCGTGGTGCATTTTAAGAATACTCTCGGGAAACTGGTCCTTAATGAAAATGAATTGGTGAACATACGCAGAGAAAACGAAAGTGCTTCTCATATCTACGGCTTTGAAGTCCGTCTCGCGGGCGGGGATGATTTCGTTGTCCCCAAAGCGGGGATCAAAGAAGATACGGTCGTTCTTTCCGCAGACGGTCCTATCGAGGAGATCCGCTACGGTTTCTTTAACTACGGAAAGGTTAACCTCTACAACGGAGCAGGTCTTCCCGTTGCGCCGTTTCGCATCGAGAAGACCTCGTAATTCTCCTATGTGGCGGATCGTTTTGTCGTCACGCTTTTATGTGCGGATCGTTTTGTCGTCGCGCTTTTATCCGCGGATCGTTTTGTCGTCGCGCTCTATATGTGGCGGGTTGTTTATTTGATCTTCTTTCCGAAAACCTCTTTCCAGAGTTTTTTGACGTATTTGCGCGTCAGCACCGCACTCTCATGTGTCTTCGCGATCTCGTCGGTATAATCCTCAAACATATAGACGGCGTATTTCGTATAATTCTTATTTATATAGTTGACCATCGGTCTCACTTTTGCCGATTTAACGGTCACTTTGCCATCTTTAACGCTTATTTTCACATCCGCCATCGCCTCAACACATCTTTCGGGTTGAAGCATGTTCGAAACAAAATTTCCGAGAGAATAATAGCACGGAACCGTTCTTTCGTCCGAAGTCGTGATCATCTCAAAAGGTTCGATGACGTGAGGATGACACCCGATGATAAGATCCGCCCCATACTCGGCCATCTCATACGCCATCTCCTTTTGATCGTCAGTTACTTCAAACTTGTATTCCTTGCCCCAATGCGGCAGGACAACAACCACATCAGCCAGTTTTTTCGCCCTCTCGATATCTTTTTTAACGATGCTCATATCGAGGAGCTTGAACATATATGCGCCGTCCGCAGGCTTATCCGGTCCGTTAAGTCCATATGTATAGTTAAGGAAAGCCACCTTAACTCCGTTATATTCGCCGACCGTGATCATCTGCGCATCATGTGCCGTTTCATACAGACCCGTCATCAGCACATCCGCCTGCGTCTCCCAGTATTTGATCGTGTACAGAGCGCCCTTTTTGCCATTGTCCCAGCAGTGGTTCGTGGCATGGGTCACAACATTGAAACCCGCATCCACAAGAGCATCGCCGACTTCATACGGACTGGCGAAATCAGGGTAGCCTTTCCATCTCGAGCGTTCCGGCGTCAGAACGACTTCCTGGTTGACTATCCTTACATCCGCTTCCGAAAGGTAATCTTTTATGTGACTGTAGATGGGCGTGTAATCGATCGTTCCGTCGCTCTTCATCCCCGACTTGATCACTTTATCATGATAAAGATTATCTCCGACCGCCATGATCCTGATCGTGCGTGCGCGATCTTCCTGATCGGATTTTTCTTTACCGGACACTTTAACGCCAAAAGCCGGCAGCACCGAGATCATGATCATCAAAAGAGCCGTTATGAACCCCGTGGCGCGCAGAGTCTTCTTAACCATGGTTTTCAGACCGTCACCCCCTCGAACTCAAATTCACCGGCAGCTTCCCGCATCTCCGAATCCGTATATGCGCAAAGTTTCACGTCAATCTCATAATCCGGATGATCGGTAATAAATTGCCGATATGCTCTCAAACATTGTCCGGCCGATCGTTCCCTTTCTTTTTTGTATCCGTTATAAATCTCCTGTGTGCTCCGGTTTATGGTTTTCCTTGTCGACCGTAATATATAGATCCTCGCCGGTCCCGTTCAATAATTATCATGTTGTTATTTGATATTAATGTCAAGTTAATTAATTCAACGAAAAATGGTAACGATAGCTGGAAAATAAGCAGTCGAGTTGATACAATATGAGCAGAAAACGAAGCTAAACCGTATAGGAACAAATCCGATGAATATTTTGAATGTTGAAAATGTATCAAAAACATACATGTCAAAGCCCGTTCTTAACGGGGTGACGGTCGGTATCAGCGATACCGACAAGATAGGCGTTGTGGGCACAAACGGAACAGGCAAGTCCACACTTCTGAAGATCGTGGCAGGGACCTGCGAGCCCGACAGCGGCCGGGTCATAAGAACAAGCGGCCTCAGGATCTCGTATCTGCCGCAGAATCCTGTTTTTGATCCGGGCAAGACGCTTCTCGAAAACATTACCGACAAGATCTATGCCGGCGGAGACAATTGGGACAAGATGGGCGAGATCAAGGCAACTCTCGCGAAGTTCGGTATCGACGACCCCGAGTGCGACCCGTCGATACTTTCAGGAGGACAGAAAAAGAGAGCCGCTCTGGTAGCGGCCATCATGACGCCGTCCGACCTTTTGATACTCGATGAGCCGACCAACCACCTCGATTCCGGGATGATCGAGTGGCTTGAATCCTTCCTCAAGGGATTCAAAGGCGCGATCCTCATGGTCACACATGACCGATATTTCCTTGACGAAGTCACAGACAAGATCCTCGAGATAGATAAGGCATCCGTCTATCGTTACGATTCCAACTATTCGGGTTTCCTCGAACTCAAGCAGCAACGCCTCGATTATGAGCAGGCGGCCGAGCGTAAAGCTGCGGCACTTTACAGAAAAGATCTTGCATGGATGCTTCGCGGCGCAAGAGCACGCTCGACCAAGCAGAAGGCGCACATCGAGAGATTCGAAGCACTCCGGGACAGACAACGCCCCGAAGAAGAGCGTTTCGTTACTCTGAGCTCACTCCCGACCAGAATGGGCAACAAAACGATCATTCTTGACGGCATTTCAAAAGAATACGAAGGGAAGAAGCTCTTCGGGAATTTCACATATACGTTCGGAAAGCTCGACAGGATCGGCATAATAGGCCCCAACGGATGCGGAAAATCGACGCTCGTCAAATGTATCATCGGGCTTGTCAGGCCCGACACGGGTTCGGTAGAACTCGGGCAGACCATCAGGATCGGATATTTTGGGCAGGAAAACGAGGCGCCTAACGAGAGCGCGCGTGTTATCGATTACGTGAAGGACATAGCCGAATATATCCCGACACCTGACGGCATGATGAGTGCGTCGGTGATGTGCGAGAGATTTCTTTTCACGCCGGATATGCAGTACGCACCCATAGCCAAGCTTTCCGGCGGAGAAAAGAGAAGGCTCTACCTGCTGAGAGTGCTCATGGACAACCCGAACGTCATCATCCTTGACGAGCCGACGAACGACCTCGACATACAGACCCTCCGCATACTGGAGGATTACCTCGACGGATTCGCAGGCATAATCATCACGGTGAGCCATGACAGATACTTCCTCGACCGTGTCGTTACGAGGATTTTTTCCTTCGAACCGGATGGAACGCTTATGCAGAGCGAGGGAGGTTATTCCGACTACGTTGTTCATAAGCGTAACGGCGCAGGCGCAGCGGGCGAAGGTAAAGGCGGCCCGGGAGGAGCAGGTGCCGGTAAAGGAAGTTTGGGAGGAGCAAGTAGCGGTAAAGGAAGTTTGGGAGGAACTAGTAGCGGTAAAGGCAGTGCATCCGGAACAAATAACGAAAAAAACGCAGGGAATCGCGAAACCGGAGAAAACGACGCCGCAAACGTGACCGCAAAGGGCAAGTATCGGGCACCTCGCGAGAAGACGAAACTGACATTCAACGAGCAGAAAGAATATGACAGCATTGAAGCTGAGATCGAAAAGCTTGAGGCGCGGAGCGCAGAGCTTGAGAAACTGATAGCCGGTGCTTCGACGGATTATTCTAAGCTGATGGAACTGAGCAAAGAAAAGGAAGAAACGGATGCGCTGATAGAGAGCCGGATGGAGCGCTTTATCGAGCTGCAGGATATGGTGGAGAAGTTTTCCGGTAATTGAATTACCGAGGATTCCCGCTTGTTATCCTAAAGAACCTTTTTTGGACGGATATTTGTCAATTATCTCATTGTATAGTATGAGAATGTTTTCCTCGGAATAATCACCTTTAATAAGTGTATCTATGTCCGACTTAGCACCGTTATAAAGACTGGTCGATTTGTATCCGTACAGATTATCCGGATCGTATTCAAATATCAATTCAATATACATCCCGCCCGATCTGGCAGATCCGGGATGAAATTTGAAATCAACCTTTTTAATCTCCTTTAAATCTATTTTTCTTTCTCTAAAAACATTTTTAACGTGTACCACTTCTCCGTCGAAATAAACCTCTGCACGTGTGTATAAACATATAAAAATCAGTACTGCTACCGACACTATCGCCGAAACGCCCCATGCAATATATCCGCTTACCGATGTTTTTACGTACAGAAAAACACAAAGTGCCCCGAGCATCATTAAAAACGATAAATATATAAGCATAAACAATGCGACTGTAGGAATATTCCATATTTTAAAACTTTTCATTTCTTTTATTTTCTCCCCTCTTTGCGTTATTTGATATTGCTCTTCACAGTCAGGATCCCAAAACGGGCTGAACAAACACATCACACTACTATATTCTATAACAACATGATCAGGTTTACAAAAGATAAAATAATTCTTGACAAGTTAGCGTATGCTAATTATACTTGCAATCGGTTAGGTAAAGCTAACCAAAATATTTGCAAAGCGGTTAGTTATGGCTAATCGTTGCGATCGGAGAATATACACATTGAGGAGGAACAAAATGATGCCTCTAATCTACGCGGAAAAAGAGGCGCCTCTGATCATCAAAAGGGTCGGTGGCAGCCCCGAGGTAAAGAAACATCTTGAGAATCTCGGCTTTAACGTCGGTGGCGAGGTGAGCGTTGTGAGCGCACTCGGAAAAAACCTGATCGTTAAGGTCAAAGAGAGCAGGGTGGCTGTCAGCGAGGAACT
The DNA here is from genome assembly GCA_946403295.1 of uncultured Clostridia bacterium. Taxonomy (GTDB): domain Bacteria; phylum Bacillota; class Clostridia; order Lachnospirales; family Lachnospiraceae; genus RUG11977. Next base: position 49,414 of record CAMIZL010000013.1, read on the forward strand.
GGCGCGAAAGATCATGGTGTAAATGCCGAAACGGGCATTTGATGAATAATCAGAGGAGGTTCTTATGAAAACACTAAGAGATGTGAAGATCGGTGAAAAGGCAAAGGTCGTCAAGCTTCATGGCGAGGGTGCGGTAAAACGCCGGATCATGGACATGGGCATTACAAAAGGCACCGATGTTTATGTACGCAAGGTCGCACCGCTCGGCGATCCGATCGAGATCACTGTAAGGAACTATGAATTGTCACTGCGTAAGGCAGATGCCGAAATGGTGGAGGTGGAGGAAAGATAATGAGCACACGAATAGCACTTGCAGGAAACCCGAACAGCGGAAAAACGACGTTGTTCAATGCACTTACCGGTTCAAACCAATTCGTCGGAAACTGGCCGGGAGTAACCGTTGAGAAGAAGGAAGGAAAGCTGAAGCGACACGAGGATGTCACGATCACCGACCTTCCGGGAATATACTCGCTGTCCCCGTACACACTCGAGGAAGTCGTTGCGAGAAACTATCTGATCGGAGAGCGTCCCGACGCGATCCTCAACATAATCGACGGAACGAACCTTGAGAGAAATCTCTATCTGACGACCCAGCTCGCGGAGCTCGGGATCCCCGTGGTAGTGGCCATCAACATGATGGATATCGTTAAGAAGAACGGAGACCGCATCGACACTGCCGAGCTGTCTAAGCGGCTCGGGTGCAAGATCATGGAGATCTCGGCGCTCAGGGGCGACGGCATCATGGCTGCCGCCGAAGAAGCGATCAGGGCTGCGCAGAGTAAGAAGCCCGTTCCGCTCCACACCTTCTCCGGGCCCGTCGAGCACGCGATCGCGCATATCGAGGAAGCAGTCGTTCACAACCTTCCCGAGGAGCAGCAGCGCTGGTACGCCATCAAGATCTTCGAGCGCGATGACAAGGTTCTCGAGAAGCTGAAGCTTTCGGACGATGTGCTCAGTCACATCGAAGCCGACATCTCGGCCGCCGAGAAAGAACTCGACGACGATTCCGAGAGCATCATCACCAACGAGCGCTACGTCTATATCGCCGAGGTGATCAGATCCTGTTACAAAAAGAAGAATGCCGGATCGCTTTCGAGATCCGACAAGATCGATAAAGTCGTTACCAACAGGTGGCTCGGTCTCCCGATCTTCGCGGTGATCATGTTCCTTGTTTACTGGATCGCGATGGTCGGCGTCGGCGCACCCGCCACGGACTGGGCGAACGACGGGCTTTTCGGTGACGGCTGGCACCTGTTCGGCATTGACGGCGGTTACGAGGAGATTGCGGAAGAGTACGCCGGTGCAGCTGCCATTGTTGACGGCTTTGACGCCTATGTGGAAGAAAACGGGGTTGAACCCACGACCGGTTTCACATATACGTTAGAAGACGAAGAAACACTTGAGATAACGGAAGAAACGGCCAGCCTCGAAGACTATGCAGAGGCAGTGGATATCATTGATAAATACGGCGACGAGCCGGATCCCGCAGATTACGGCGTTTGGGTCCCCGGTATCCCCGTTCTCATCGAATCGGGACTTGATGCGGTGGAATGTGCTGACTGGCTCAAGGGTCTCATACTTGACGGTATCGTTGCCGGTGTCGGCGCGGTGCTCGGATTCGTTCCGCAGATGCTCGTGCTCTTCCTCATGCTCGCATTCCTTGAGGCGTGCGGATACATGGCACGTATCGCATTCGTGCTCGACAGGGTGTTCAGAAAGTTCGGCCTTTCGGGCAAATCGTTCATCCCGATGCTGATCGGCGTCGGCTGCGGTGTTCCCGGTATCATGGCGAGCCGTACGATCGAGAACGAGCGTGACAGACGTATGACGATCATGACCACAACGTTTATCCCTTGCGGCGCTAAGGTTCCTTTCATCGCCATGATCGCAGGCGCTATCTTCGGAGGCTCCGCATGGGTTTCTACTTCGGCCTACTTTATCGGCATGGCGGCGATAGTCGTTTCGGGTATAATGCTCAAGAAAACAAAGATGTTCGCAGGAGATCCCGCTCCTTTCGTAATGGAGCTTCCCGCTTACCATCTGCCTACTCTCGGTAATGTCCTGCGGTCCATGTGGGAAAGGGGCTGGTCGTTCATTAAGAAGGCCGGAACGATCATCCTCCTTTCGACGATCGTTGTTTGGTTCACTTCTTTCTTCGGCTTTACTGAAGACGGATTCCGTATGCTCGCGGAGGACGAGCTTGAGTTCTCGATCCTTGCAAAGATCGGAAACGGTATAGCATGGATCTTCACACCTCTCGGATGGGGCAACTGGCAGGCAGCCGTTGCTTCGATCACCGGACTTGTTGCCAAGGAGAACATCGTCGGAACGATGGGTATCCTTTACGGCGGCGGAGAGCTGACCGCATGGCAGTCGCTTTCGGAAGCGTTCTCCGGGATCACCGGTTTCTCGTTCCTTGTATTTAACCTGCTTTGCGCACCCTGCTTCGCAGCTATCGGTGCGATCAAGCGAGAGATGAACAATCGCAAGTGGACATGGTTCGCGATCCTTTACCAGTGCGGGTTCGCCTATGTGATAGCACTGATGATCAACCAGTTCGGTGCCGCATTTACCGGCAACCCCGGAATCGTCGGTCTTATATTCGCTGTTGCCGCACTCGGCTGCATTATCTACATGCTCTTCTTCAAGAAGTATAAGGAAGCGGACAAGCTTAGGATTTAGCCAACCTCCAAATAACAGATGATAGGGAAATCGCCGGTCTCCTGTGGACCGGCGATTTCCCTTAGCCGATTTCCCGAGGGGTACTTTTTATAACAAATTGCTGGCAAAAGTTATACGATTTTTGCTATAATCATTGCGAAAGAGGGCACAACATTTGCAGGTCGCAGACAGAGAGATTATAAATTTTTTTACACTATATGGAAGGATAAAACAAGAAGAAATGATAGAAACCGAAAGACTCCTGCTTAGAAAGTATACTATGAATGATTTTGAAGCGCTGTATGAAATAATGTCCGATGCCGAGACGATGCAGCATTATCCGGTCCCGTTTGATGAAGCAAGGACCAGACGCTGGATCGAATGGAATATAGATAATTATTCAAAGTATGGATTTGGATTGTGGGCAGTTGTTCTGAAAGAAAACGGGGAATTTATCGGGGACTGCGGCATTACAATCCAGAATATTGACGGAAAGCCTTTGCCGGAAATCGGCTATCACATTAATAAGAAATATTGGAGACGCGGATTTGCAAAGGAGGCGGCGCAGGCCGTTCGGGACTGGGCTTTTGAGAATACCGATTATCCATCACTGTATTCGTATTGCAAATATACGAATGAGGCATCCTATAGAACAGCGGAAGCAATCGGCATGCATTTTGAGAAGGAGTATCCTGACGAGGCCAACAAGATCACCCATGTTTCGGTAATCCATAGAGCGGCAACCAGACAGAAGCTTGCGAGTGTGGCGAAGACCATGGCACAGGTTCCGTTCCATGGCTTTGCAGACGGGGAAAAGGCCAATCTGGAACCGATAATTCAGCCGTTCCCGAAATGGACTGTCGAAGAAGCCGACAGACTGTGCTGTGCCGCATTTGTGTATTATTGCTGCAGGCAAGCAGGTTTCGAGATTCCGATACGTCCGGAAGAATGCAAAAGCTGTCATCTTGCCGGCTGTATCGCATGGGAGGAATTTGCAACAGGTGATCCCCGGATCGAGTATCATACACCTGAAGACATTTTTTTGCCGGAATCGGGGGACATTGTTCTCTACGATCGTGTTTTTGACGACCACGAGCACGATCATATCGGGATCATAGTTGAAAAGCGTGAGAATACTATCCTTGCCGCGGAAGGGAATATTGACAACAGATCCGGAATCATCGAACGTCCTGTCGATGAGCATATTCGTGCATATATCCGGATTCCCGACGGATATAGATACAGCGGGCAGCGATGAAGGTTCATTATAATGACTTTGATGGATATTTGTTTATATTCTTGTTCCTCATTTCCGGCTTTATTACATTATAAAACAAATTTCATGATCCTATCTCGTTCTGATCTTTACTTTTTTACCTGAAAAAGCAATCCCCAGCTTCAATATATTCTTTATACCTTCTTCTCGCATTTCAGCATCATACCGTTTATCATCGATCTGATCAAGTGCTTCTTCCGAAAGATCGTCCAGCTTCTTATCACTCAGATCCTTGTCTGATTTCAGTTCCATGATGATTCCCGGGTACTTCTTATCACGGGGGAACAGACTGATATCATATCTCCCGTCTCCTGACTCGCGGTTCGATTTTATCTTGTACTGATTATCCATCATTGCGATCAATCCTAACACAAGACCGTGGTAAAACCCTTCAGCTCCGGAATCATAGAAACTGATAGATTTGTTCATGTACTCAGCAATTCCCTTTTGAAGCTTTTTCAGGTCAAGTGCGTACAGGCTCTCCGCAATCTTATTCGCGGTAGTCCTTTCAACAGCTCCAATCTGCATCAAATGTGATAATATCTCGCTTTTATAGACCGCCGCAATCTCCCTGTTCGGAATAGATACCTGACAAAGCCACGCACCGTCGCCCTGCAGTTCCTTCTTTGGTGTCTTCAAGTATCCCGCCACCAGCAAAAGACTGTATATATTTGCAGGATCCTCTGCCAGAGATCTGTATATGACATTCTGGTCGATTCTTGCTACAACCTGCTCTCCCTGCAAAAGCGCATACAATTTCTCTGTAGTCTCCTCATTCACAGTCTTAAGCACATCCTCCAGAATTTCATTCTTGCCGGTATTAACCCAATAGGCTTGCGGCAGACATCCTTTCGAAATGTAATTAATCACCGACCATGGATTGTATATTTCCTTATTTCCGAACAAATATCCATCATACCATGCTTTCAGCTCTTCTTCTTTGTCCTGAACACTATATGCTCCAAGCATCCCCTGCACTTCAGACTCCGTAAATCCAAAGAATTCATCATACTCTTCATCCATTACGGAATTCACCGTCAGATTGTTCAAACCGCTGAATATGCTCTCCTGTGCGATACGAAGGATTCCCGTAAGGAATCCGTAGGAAAGATTCCGGTTGTCCTTAAAACCTCCCGAAAAAAAGTTCCTCATAAAACCTATGATCTCATCATAAAAATCCCTCGAGTATCCTTCCTGTATCGGCGTATCATATTCGTCAATGATGATGACCGGAGCTTTTCCGTAATGCTCGGAAAGCATTTTGGAAAGCTTTTGGAGCGAAGCCGAAAGCTCGACTTCGTTTGCTTTTCCCTCCATGATCTTTTTGTAATACTCCTGTTCATATTTTTCCAGTCTTTCACTATCTTTAAGTTCGGAATGCCTTCCGAACTCTTCCTGCAGAAGTTCTGCAATCTTCGCACATGTAGCCTCCCATGAATCAAACTTCACATCTTTAAATGACAGAAATATGACCGGATACTTGCCTTGATGCTCAGTATACTTTGACCCGCACTTCCATATTTTTTTGTCTATGAAATAATGGCTCGTATCTTCTTCTGATATCTCGAAGAAAACACGAAGCATATCCATGTTTAACGTCTTTCCGAATCGCCTCGGTCTGGTGAACAGAGACACCAGAGTTTTCCGATCCAGAAAATCCCGGATCAGCAATGTCTTGTCCACGTAATAATACTCCGACTGCGCTCGGACAAAATCAGAGATTCCTACCGGAAGAGGTCTCTTTCCTTTTGAAGCATCGTCTTTTATGTATTTTCCCGAGCTCACACGCCCATCAGCAGGCCTTGCCGCATCATCCGGGATTGACCATGATTTCCCGTTCTTTATGGCTCCGGGAATTTTCCCTGATTTGCAAAACTGATTGACCGCCCGAATCGTAATTCCCCATTCCTCGGCCTTTTCTCTGCAAGTCATCATATTGATCATCTCCTATCATGCTCAACAAATATAATTCTTTTCGAGAAGATTATATCGTATATTTCGCACGATGTCAACTTTGGAGCAATTTCGTTCGAAATATTTTTCGAGATATATTGTTTACTAGTATAACGAATATCTTACCCCCTATCTTCATTCAAAAGGAATTGCTCTATGCCAACATCAACATTCATACCTCTACGGACGAGATCGTTGTACAGTACGTTTTCCATGATATGAGTCTCTTCCAACTGTCTGAATCCAAGTGTATCATCCGCAGTAGATCTGTATCGCCCGGTGAGTAAATTCAGCAGTTCCTTCTCCACCCATCTTATCAATATTCTCGGTGAATTCTCCGCCACCGGCATACATCTTACCAAGTCCGGAAAGAATCTCATTAGAACACTTATAAAAATGCTCGGTAATAAAGCTCTGCAGCTTCCTTACCTGATCCTGTACTTCTGCAGAAGCAGGATCCTGATCCTTCATAGCTCCGAACTCTTCAAAGATTTTCATAAAATCGGCCATCATACTTTTTTCTTCGCTCTTTGACCGCTTACCGTTCTTCTCTTCGAATTCCTTATATTCCGGAGTATTGCCCCACTGTTCTTTTGCACGCTTAGCGTATTCGTCTAATTTGCTTGAATCAAATGCTGTAAAATCCAAATGTCTCACTCCTCTCAGTTTTAATCCACGGCACATACTGATCAGATTTTCGATGTGTTCCTTCTTTAATTCTAGAAGTTCTATCTGCTGGTCAAGTGCCAATCTCTTGTCAAAATCAGATCTGGTTACGATATCCTTGATATCCTTAAGCGGAAACTCAAGCTCACGAAACAGTAAAATCTGCTGAAGTCTCTCCAGCGCCGCATCGTCATACAGCCTGTATCCGGACTCGGTATACTCCGCCGGTTTTAAGAGTCCTATCTTATCGTAATACTGCAGCGTGCGTATACTCACTCCTGTCAGCTTACTCACTTCATTTACTGTCTTCATGGCTATCATCTCCTTCACGTGTGATTACATCATAAACTATTACGTTACGTCATAGTCAAGCAAAAATATATTTTTTTACAAAAAAAAGATCGGCCTCAAATCCATTTCTGAATTCCTTGCCGATCCTCTGCTTTTCCTTCCTTCGATTGTAAGTCTTTCCGCTCGGTACGCTCCTTGTCACGGGATTAAGTTCACCCCAGGTGCGTCTCTGCTTTGCGTGATACTCGCGCTGCGCCTTCTTACTTCGCTTATCCAGCGAAACATACTTGTTCATGACTGTTACCTCCATAATATATTTGGTTGCCCACCCATTATATCGGATGGGCAACTGTCTGTCATTACATCTGCGGATCCTCCTTGCATCGGAGTTTTACCTAAAAAGATAATAATTCATAGTTCTTTGTAGTATGGGCATATGTTTTTACCTCACATGATCTGTCTGTCCTGGCGATACTGCGACATATACTCAGCATTGATCTCTTTGATCTCACGTTTTCCGTCAATGTAGTCCTGGTAAATATCCCACGGACTTCCGCCACCGAGCCAGCAGGAAGAACAGTTCTCACATCCCCCGCCGCAATCAAGCGAGGACTTGATGATCTCTTCCCGTTCTTCTTTCGTTGTGTCTTTGATAAGAATCGATTTCATCCGCAATATGCCACTCCATCTACCTGAAATAAAAGTCCGTCAGGACCGCCAACATGTGCAAATTCGGTCTGTATAGACTTACGGACCGGATATTTACCATTAAAACGCTCTTTTATGATTTTCTCCATAACAGGAATATTCCATATATCCCTGAAAAGACAATCCATCTGAACAACGTTCTCAAGCGTAAGATCAAATATCTTAAGCCTTTTCTCCATCTCATCAAAAGCACCGTTGATCTGTTCTTCTATCGTTCCCCCGACATTTCCGGCACAATAGTTCAGAAAACAGTAATCTCCTGCCTTGATAATGCCTGAATGTGCCCATTCTTCATTGACGTCTTTACGAATTATCTCGCTCATACCGTTTCCTCCCATCCTTTACATACATCACACCATCCAACAGCATCAGAAGCCTTCTCAAGTTCTTCCGGGGTAAGCCTTACGGATGTAAATTCATTACCACCCGCGGGATGAACATATTCAAATCTCTTCATTGAAATATCCAGCCATATCGGAATATCCGCCGGCACCCCCTTCTTAAAATAGAAAATGCCTGTTTTTTCCAAGCATGAAAAAGAGCCGATTTCTCAGTTCTTATCATTTCATCTTGTTTTTATTACACGCCAAATCCTATGTAAAAGAATACTTTTGGCTATCATTATACGGAACGGAACAGATCTTCCAGTTCAACTTCTGCATTAACTATACTATTATACTTGCTTGATTTTAAGCCATATGTAGTAACCATAACAAGCTGAATAGTCTTTTTACACTCTGTTGCTTTTACAAAAGAATCAATCTTGTTCCTTAAATCTTCATCGTAGCCTTTATCAATTCCAAATCTGTTCACAGAATACTTCATTTCGCATATACTCACGACATGATCTCTTCTATCAATTAATAGATCAATCTGTGCACCTGTTATTCCCTTTTCCTCATCAGCAGAAACTGACCATGCGTACTCATTTGACAGCACGCCCCCTATTTGCAGCTTGTATTTTATCTGAGGTATATGATCCTTGCACAGCTGCTCAAAAGCATGTCCGCTCCACGTCCTTCTAGTCGGATTATCTGTTGCATTCACCCAGTAGTGTTCATCTTTTCCAAAATTATTCTTGATATATTTGAAATAAAACAGCGTGTAATAGTCTGCAAGCTGATAAATGGCTTCCTTCTTTTTTTTCTCATAAAAACCTGTCGCTCTGACAAATCCTGACATAATCAAATTATTTAGTATCTTTTTATTCGTCTTTGTCATAAGGACATCTCCAATCTTATTGTACGCCAAATCTTTGTTTATTTATCACTTTTGGCGTTTAATAATTCATCCTTATGCTAACACAAGCATACGGCAAAATCAAGTAGGGGGCAAGATTTGTATTATTCTATAATCTTACCCCCTATCGTTGACTTTTGCTCCTTATAATAGTATCATCAAATCGAATTAATGCGATCGGAGGCCAAATCCCTAT
>CAMIZL010000014.1 GCA_946403295.1 uncultured Clostridia bacterium
AGCGCATCGTCCGAGCTTTCGCCGGCTCCCGGACCGAATTCGAGCGCATCGTCCGAGCTTTCGCCGGCTCCCGGACCGAATTCGAGCGCATCGTCCGCGCTCTCCGGAGCGTCCGCCTCTTTGGCTCCTGAGCCGAACGTGTTCATGATCGTGTCGGTGAGGACTTTGTAGTCGTCCATGGCGGAGCGGTGTCCCGCTTCGATCGTCGCGATATCGCCGGCTTTTGATGCTTCTTCGAGATCCTTTGCTTTCGTTGAAAGCTCGGTCGCACCGATCATCTTGGCCGTGCTCTTTAAGGCATGGACGAGGATCGAATAATCGGGAAGATTCTTTTGTTCGTAAAACTTCTCGAGGTTCTTAAGTTTTGCGGGGGCTTCGGATGCAAATTGAAGGAGAAGAGTACGATAGAAATCTTCGTCCTTTTGGCAATAGAGAAGTCCCTGGCTGAGGTCGACACCGAGATTCCTGAGCGGTGTATATTCGTCGATCACTTCGTTGTCGCGGAGATCTTCGGATTCATTCTCAGCGTTTTCTCCCATACCTGCGGGTTCGGTCTCGAGCTTATGTCTTCTCACGCTCTTACGCGAATGAGGTCTGTCCTCGAAAGTAACGACGGTCTTGGGCAGAACAAGCCGGAGAACGCGCTCGAGCTCGAGGATATCTATGGGCTTTGCGACAAATCCGTCGAAACCTGCAATCCTGAACGATTCGCGTGCCGTGCTGACAGCGTTTGCCGTGAGCGCAACCATGGGAACCGATTTCCAGGCACCGAGAATGTCCGATCTGATACGGCGCATGGCCTCGATACCGTCCATACCGGGCATCATGTGGTCCATGAAGACGATGTCGTATGTTTCGTGTGTGCAAAGTTCGATCGCTTCCTGACCGGAATTTGCCGTGGAAACGTTTATGTCATAGCGTCCGAGAATGTCTCTTGCAACGGTGAGGTTAAGAGGTTCATCGTCGACAACAAGAGCACGCACGCCGTGGCAATACATATATTTGTCCGTAAAGTCATCGTCGCTTGATCTGTTGAGAAGCTCGGCAGCGGGGAAGCAGTAGAAAGGCTTCTCCATGATATGCACCTTGGAGGATGCGGGGAGCACAAGATCCGGACCGGCGATGACGGAAACGGAGAAGCTCTTTGCGAGTTCTTCTATATATTCGGTGCTGCTCATGTATTCTGCTTCGCTTACAAACAGGTGGGTCATACGAAGCGAAGTATTGAGTCTTTTGAGGTTTTCTTCCGTATCAACGCGGTGAAGCTGAACATTCAGGCCCTTTACGATGTTAAATACCATGCTGTTGTAGTAATCGCGTACAACGGGGCTGTAGTGCTTCTCGAAATTGAAGAATCCGCCGACAACGAGCTTACCGGGATCGTGCACGGAGATACAACCCGCGGGATCGACAACCTGCTGGGGAACGGTGACTCTGACGGTAGTACCTTCATCGGGTGTGCTCTCGATATGGACGAATCCGCCGAGCGCCGAGACATAACCGTTTACGATCGCCATTCCGAGGCCGAGACCGCTCGTCGAACGCGTATAGGCACTCTTGCCCTGATAATAGCCATCAAATAGTCTTTCGACTTCTTCTTCGGTCATGCCCTCACCGGTATCGGAGATATCGATGATGAGGTTGATGCCGTAGTCTTCCTTCTGCGAAGTGAACCTGAGATAAACGCCGCCTTCCTTTGTGAATTTGAGGGCGTTGTTTACGAGGTGCCAGATGATCTTCTTGAGTTTGCTGACATCGGATCTGAGCATGGCGGGGATCGAGGGATCGACGTCGATGATCATTTCCACGCCCTTCTTCATGTAGGGCCTTATCTCCATAACAAGGTCGTGGAGGAGCGATGCGAGCATATATTCCTCATGGTTCATCGCGAAATTCTGTCTGTCGATCTCTGAATAATCGAGGATGTCGCTGATCTGTTCGGCCACGCGTTTTCCGGCGTTCTGGATCGCTTTGAGGTTTTCGCGCTGTTCTTTGTTCTGAGTCTGCTCAACGGCAATGCCTGAAAGACCGAGAACCGCATTGATGGGAGTTCTGATCTCATGGGAAACTTTTGTAAGGAATTCGTTGAAACGTCCCGTGGCTTCGGTAAGCTGTTCGACTTCTTCCTTCGAATGATCGAGTACACGGGTCCAAAGGTCGATAAGCGAACGGCCGAGCCATCCGACAACAAAAACTATCAGCGGATGGTAGACGATCCTGCTGAACATAAGCGCATCAAACAGTTCGGGACTTTCGCTGAGGATAAGGACGATATTGTAAAAGAACGATATGCAGAATGTTGCGACGCAAATCGAAATAAGCTTTTTGACGCCCGTTGTGGCGCATAAAACTATGCCGATACAAGCCGTTACCGATAAATCAAACGTACTTGTGGGATGAACTCCGTAGTAGAAGAGCAGTCCCATAAGCACCATACAGAAGATGGTGATCCTGTTACGGTCGGAGAATGTCTGCTGTAAGTGGATGACCCAGCAGAAAATGACCGCCGCAAAGATGGGGATCATCGGCCATTTTTCCCAATCGAGAAGAATGCCTTCCACGCCGAGCGCCGCCGATGCAACAGTCATGGCGATCAGGCTCATCATGTGCGCTGCCTGGAACAGGGTTTGATTGTCGGGCGATTTTTTACGTGAATCGTTCATTACGAAATACACTCCTATTATACGTTTTTGGTGGTTCTGTCGAAGCTTATTGTTCCTTCATTTCGTAGTTTAGGTCTTCGTCAATCATATGGAGCATGATGTCGGCAAATCTGGGATCGAATTGAGTTCCCTTTCCCTTTTCAATCTCGGAACGGACAACGTCCTGAGGAAGGGGAGCACGGTAGCTTCTGTGGCTGGTCATCGCGTCGTAGGAATCCGCTACGGCGATGATGCGCGCTTCGATCGGTATGTCCTCGCCTTTAAGATTGTCGGGATAACCGCCGCCGCCGTACCTTTCGTGGTGCCAGCGGGCACCGTTGGCGAGAGCGGGCATTTCCTTGATCGCACCGAGGATCTTGGCTCCGAGCACGGGATGTGTCTTGATGAGCTCAAATTCTTCGTCGTTGAGTTTCGCGGGTTTGTTGATGACGGCGTCCGGGATACCGATCTTGCCTACGTCGTGCAGAAGTCCCATCATGTAGATCGTGTTCTGCTGCTCGTCGTTATACCCGATCCTTCGCGAGATCTCGCGCGAGTAAGCCGCAACACGTCCGGAGTGACCGTTTGTATAATTGTCCTTTGCATCGATCGCCTTTGCGAGAGCTTCAACGACATGAAGGAAAAGCTTGCTGTTTTCCTGAGTTTTTTTGTGCACCTCGTGCGAAAGCTGACGCTGAAGGTGATTAAGGTCGATGATATGTCTTACGCGCAGGGTAAGTACATCGGGAACAAAAGGCTTTTTGATGAAGTCCATCGCGCCGAGTGAAAGACCTTTTGTCTCGGATTCCTCGTTGTCATCCGCGGTAAGGAAGATAACGGGGATACTTTCACATCCCTCAAGCTCACGAAGAGCAATGAGTGTTTCGAAACCGTCCATCCCCGGCATCTTGATGTCGAGAAGGATAAGGTCGGGTTTTCCGTTTGCCTCGACATAATCGAGGAGGGACTGACCCGATTTGAGCGCCGTAACGCGCATATTTGAACGGCTCAGGATGTGACCTGCCATCTTAAGGTTTGTGATGTCGTCATCTACAACGATTACCCAATCTGCCATAATAGCTCCTATCTTTTATCTTATTGCTGCTCTAATGTCTGAAGCGAGCTGTTTATAAATTTCCATGAATTTGCGATGATTAACGTTTATGAAGTCGCTGTTTCCTTCACCGGCTGCCTCTTCAAGCGATTTGGCAAGTGAGAAAGCGGCTTCCGATCCGATGGTTTTTGACGTGCTCTTTATGGAGTGAACGAGTATCTGATAATCGTTCCATTTACCCTCACGGTAATAATCCTCAAGGAGACCTCCCTTTGAAGCGGCGCCTTCACTGTAGCTGTCGAGCATTTCGATATAGAAGGACTCTTCGCCGGCGCAGAATCTCAGGCCGTCGCTTAAGTTGAGACCTGCCTTTTCGAGGATCTTCTTTGCCTCGCTTGTGAGAGAGGAGGGAAGAGAGTCTTCGTCCTCATCACCGTTTGACGGACCGAACTCCATGATGTCCTCGTTTGTGGGACCGAATTCAAGTATATCGTCGTCATCACTGCCGCCGCCCGGTGCAAAATCGAAAACTTCCATGGGCTCGGACGCGGTCGCCGCAGCCACTTTCACGGGTTCTGCCGCAACCGGTGTCGACGCGGCCGCCTTCACGGGGTCTGCTACCGCGGGAGCGGGTGCTTCCGGCGCTGCCTTCACGGTTTCTGCCACCGCGGGAGCGGGTGCTTCCGCCGCTGTCTTCGCGGGTTCTGTCGCAACAGGTGTCGACGCGGCCGTCTTCGCGGGTTCTGCCACCGCGGGAGCGGGTGTTTCCGGCACTGCCTTCACGGGTTCTGTCGCAGCGGGTGCGACATCGGGATATCTCCACTCCACGAGGTCTGCGGGAAGGTGCTCGCTGAGCTTCTGCTCAAGCTCTTCAACTTCGATCGGCTTGGAAAGATAATCGTCGAAGCCTGCTTCGAGGTATTTCTCTTTGGCGCCGACAACGGCATTGGCGGTCAGCACGATAACGTGTGTGCCCCCGGGGAGGAGATCATCGTCTTTTAGATGACGGAGAGTCTCGATACCGTCCATAACGGGCATCATGTGATCCATCAGTATAAGATCGTATTTGTTCTTTTTTACGAGTTCAAGACATTCGGCGCCCGAAGAAGCAAGATCGGGTTTTATGCCGGATATCTTCAAAAGGTTACGCGCAACCTTAAGGTTCATGTCGTTGTCATCGACAACGAGAAGACGTGCCTTTTCGGCAAAGAGAACCTTTTTGGTATCCTCGGACTGAATTGCTTTTTCCGCATGATCGAAATAGTCGCCGATCGGTTCGTCGGAAACGATCTTTTGCTCAACGGTGAACGAGAATTCCGAACCGACGCCGTAGATACTGTCAACGTGCAGTTCGCTGTTCATCATGGAGAGAAGCTTCGTTACGATCGACATTCCGAGGCCGGTGCCTTCGATATTACGGTTACGGATCTCTTCGATACGCTCGAAGGATTCGAACAGCTTCTTCATATCGGCCGATTTGATACCGATACCGGTGTCTTTGACGGACACGAAGAGTTTGAGTGTGCCGTTTTCTCTGCCGCCGTCTTTAAGTGTGAGGGTAACGGCTCCTTCGTGTGTATACTTGACTGCGTTTGTAAGGAGGTTTGTTACAACCTGCGCCACACGCACATCGTCTCCGAAGAGAACGGAGGGAAGAGAAGGATCAACATCGACATTGAAACGAAGTGCCTTTGCTTTCGCTCTTTCTTCTATTGAGACTATAAGATTGTTTACCAGTGAAGTAAGTTCGTAAGTGGCGGGAATGATCTCCATCTTGCCGTCCTCGATCTTCGAGAAATCAAGGATCGAATTGATGAGCGAGAGAAGGCTTCGACCGGATGACTTGATGTTGGCCGCATATTCCCTGATCGTATCGGAGTTCGACTCACGAAGGATCATCTCATTCATGCCGAGAACAGCGTTTATGGGTGTCCTTATCTCATGCGACATCTGCGCAAGGAACTGGTTCTTTGCCTTTCCGGCTGCGATAGCGGTGTCGGCGGCTTCCTTCATCCTGGCATTTGTCATTTCCTGCCATCTTATCATGTTGCCAAGCGTTCTGTGTACAAGAACGATACAAGCGGCAAACGCTATGAGACAGATGATATCGTAGATAAGGAACGATCCGTAGATCGACATGAAATTCTTGACAACGTATATCGAGAAGAATGCGCTTTCGCTCCTCGTGGCGATAAGAAGCTTGCGGCTTGAGTCATAATCGGTGATGAGCTCAATGGTGCTTGCGTCTTCAAAGATACCGCCGTAAGGAAGATCGGCGATGTTGGTACTCGAATCGGCCGTCATCTGATATTTTCCGTAGGGGTGATTTATGATATCGCCTTCGTCATCGACAAGGAACGCATATCCCGTGTCGGTGTAGCTGTCACCCAAAATGTTCACGAGCGAGTCCATATAGAAGTCAATACCGAAGTTTCCGACAAAATCACCGGTTTTGCTGTCAAGGACCGTCTCCGCGAGTGTAACACAGTAGCTGCCTGTTTGCTGGTCATAATAAGGTGTGGTAATGATCCAGTTTTCCTCGCTCTTTGTGAGCTCGATGTACCAGGGCCTTTCTTCTACCGGTTTGTCAGGATCCGGCTCCCACCCGTTATTCATATAAACAGTATGGACGCGCTCGGGATTGGTGATATATGATGCCGAAATTTCCGGATATTGTTCTGTGATATTGTTAAGGAACTTGACGGTGCCTTCATAATCGTCAAGAATCCCGGGGTTGGTTGAGAAGAAGCTGCAGAACATGTCAAGCTTGCCCTTCTGCTCGAAAACCCATGCTTCAAGCTTATCCTGGTATTCGCCCGCTTCGCCCTGCATCTTGGTGAAACCGAGCTGGTATGTCGTATAGATGCTTGTGAAAACGGAAATACCCATTACGATGAGCATGATGGTGATGATGAGTATGCGGAAACGGTTGTTTACGCCGAATTTCCGTGTCGGGATAAGAGCCCTTGCACGGCTTTTTTCCGTGCGGAGGATACTCTTATAGGAAATGATCTGTGCGAGTTTTTCGTCAAGGTTCAGTCCGGCTTCCCTGATCTTTGAAAATTCGCCGCCGATCGAACCGTCCTCGGAAGAACTTTCGCGGGCCGAGATCTCAAGGATCCTGTTAAGGGGAGCTTTAAGCTCACCGCTTATGCCGGAGATAAATTCGTCTCTCGCGGTGAGTGCGTCTTCGGCTTTCTTACGGCTGCGCGATGCATGGTAATAAAGGACTATGATAACGGAAAAAAGCGCCAGCGAAAGGAAAACGGTGAGAGCAAGCTGAATGTACGAATTACGGTAAAGATCCCATTCGCTTTCGCTTACTATAAGATACCATCCGTTACCTGTCCTGGTTGCGAAGAGGTTTTCATGGAGAACGCCGTCCCTTATCCTTCCGGTAACAACGCCCGACTTGTTTTTGGCGAGCGTGTAAAGGCCGGCATATTCGGGAAGGGCGTCTATAAGCTTAACGCCTATATGATCGGGATTCGTCGAACCCGCAATATAGCCTTCGTCGGTAACGATGACGGCATTTGTGAGTTCGGTGCTGTGAAGCTTATCGATATGAGCCTGGATAGAATCGAGAGTGTAGTCGATGGCGATGACCGTCTCTTTGTCCCCGAGCATTACGGAAACGGTGAAACAGATATCGTTTGTAAGAGCGTCGATATAGGGAGGGCTTACGTAGGGAGCGCCGTTATTTCTGATGGCACCTGTGTACCAGACTCTTTCCTGGGCCACGTATCCCTCGGGTGCGATAAGGTCGGGAATGTAATCCCAGTCGGATGTCGCCATATATACGTTATATCCGCTGTTGTTCTCGATGAGCATGTTCTTCTTTCTGCGGAGAAATGCGGCAACTTCTTCGTGGTCGTCAAGGTGTTCGCGAAGTTCGATGGCCATGCCCATGGTCGTGTTGATGGCCTCGTTGAGAGTTGTTTCGAGAGCGCCGCTGACGGACTGAAGCTGGTAAGAACCCGATGTACGGGTCTGCTCACGCGTCATGCCGAAAACGATAAAGATGTCCATTGAAACGACTGCGATCAATAATACCGCAACTACTGCAATGATTGCACTGTTCTTTTTCACGGCTATGCTTCCTCCCTGATCAATCTTGCGGCTTCTCTTACCGAATGTTCAAGCCAACTGCGGTCCACAGGTCTGGTGATGAAATCGTAGATGTGATTCCGGAGAGCATAACCGGCGAAAAACGCGTCGTTGCTGATCCAGATGACCCGTGTCTTCGGGAAGCGGATACTGTATTCGCGAACAACTTCCATGCCTTCAGCACCGTCAAGAGCCACTATTACGAGATCGTAGACGATCTTGTAGGTTTTATGACCGTCGGGTTCCACACGGGTAATATTGTCGCTCTCGGTCACCTGAGCGATAAGCGATTGATATGATTCGAACTCCGAAGTGTCTCGGGTATAAACTACAGTGTTCATGAATGATAGTCGGATTGTTTAATAATCCTGCCTCCACGCGAATTCTACGTACTTGAAAAAGTGACGATTTTGGTATAAAGTAAAATTTTAGAAACAAATTTGTGTTGTTTCATGTATTTTTTATCCCGAAACACAGAATAGTTTATCAAAACGGCAAAATCAACAGACTTGGTAAAATCCGCAACTGTTTTGGCAGAATCGGAAAGACCCGGAGGAACACCGTATGAATATAGCCATAGTAGACGACGAACAAAACGAGATCGACCTGATCTCGGGCGTTATCAACGAATACTCGAACATCAACAAGCTTGATATATCTCTCTTTGCTTTCCACAGCGCCGAAGAGATCCTTTCGTCATATCGTCCCTATGCTTACACACTCATCTTCATGGACATATACATGAGCGGCAAAACAGGAGTGGAAGCGGCAAGAACGATCATGGAGAATGACCCGGGCGCAATGATCATATTCCTGACCACGAGCGACGAGCATATGCCGGAAGCTTTTTCACTGCATGTCTATGACTATATCAACAAGCCCGCCGGCAGGGAGCGACTTTTCAAAGTGCTTGACGATGCGCTTATGCGTACCACGAAGAAAAGCACGGAACCCGTTTTTACGTTCATGAGCAACAGGCACACGATCGCGGTCAGATTTTCGGAGATCCTTTTGATCAGGACAAGCGGGCGAAATCTTGAGGTCGTCGATACCGACGGCGAACGTTACGAAACGCGCATGGCCATTTCCGAAGCGGAGCAAAGGCTTGCGGGTGACGCGAGATTCCTTACGCTCATGAAAGGCATAATCGTCAATATGGACTTTATCACCGACATCCGCGACGGAGTCTGCTATATGACGAACGGAGAAAGCGCCTCCGTCAACGTCAAGAACGCAAAGAACCTCACGACCGTCTGGCAGAACTACAGGATAGGAAGTATTCGCGCGGAACGCAGAGAAAGGAGAAACAACCGATAATGACGGAGAAGTTTTTTATGATCTTTCTTAATCTGCTCTCACTCATGCCCGCGGGGATCTTTTGTTATTTCCCCATGCGCAGGTATATGCGTGTGAGCAGGAAGAAGGCTGTCTTTACGGTTTTTTTGCCGCAGGCCGCGATCATCTTTGTCGCATCCCTCGCGGCGCTCATGTTTGATATCCGTCCCCATATCATAAGGCTGCCCGTGATCGCTCTTTTCTTTCTTATATATTACAGAAGCATTAATGTTCATATCACGAAAGCGATCTTTGTCTATGTACACATCCATGCGGTGGTCATAATCTTATACAGTTTCGCGAACGGCTGCGATGCGCTCATACATCCCGATCTCGGCGCGGGCTCATATACATGGTCGGATTCACTCTTGCAATTATTGTTTGTTTCGGTTTATGTCGCGCTTGTCTGCTACCCCGTGAGAAGATTCGGACCTGTCCTCGTCGAAAAGCTTTCGAGCGTCAGGATATGGGTCTCGGCGACAATGATACCCGGCATCATCCTTTTCTTTAACCTGTTCATGAGGGTGGAAAAATACGAGTCGCTTTTCGTCAACAAAGTTTTCAGGGCGTTCATTGCTCTTCATTCCGTAAGCTTCGTGCTCATCATATTGCTGACGATATTTTTCTATTACGTTGTTTCGGGAATCTTCCGTGAGACCCAGACTCAGGAAGAGCTTAAGGTCCTGAAGCTTCAGGAACGTTATTTCAAGGCGCAGCAGCAATATATGAACGACACGGCGCGAGTGCGACACGATTTCAAGCATACGATCCATACGCTCGAGCGACTCGCAAGCGACGGCGACCTTGAAGAGATAAAGAATTTCCTTGCCCGTTATACGGATTCGATGCCGAAGAACGAGCTTGTGTGTTATTGCGAGAACATGGCCGTGAACGCTCTCCTTAATTATTATATGGAGCAGTCAAAGAAAGCGAAGACAAGATTCACTCTTGAGGTCGATATGCCGGATGAACTTCCGGTAAGTGACGTGGAAATGTGTGCCGTTATCGGAAATATACTGGAAAATGCCATGCTCGCATGTATGGAGATCGATACGCAGGACAGATATATCGATCTTGCCATCAGGGTTGAAAACAACGCACAGCTTTACATACTGGCGGAAAACTCTTTTAACGGCGAGGTACAGATCGAGGACGGCAAATACCGTACAACCCACTCGGGCAACGGCATAGGACTCTCATCCGTCATGGCCGTGGCGCAGAGTTGCGGCGGTACGGCAAGGTTCTCTCACGAGGGAAAACAGTTCTATTCGGATGTGATCTTTCCTTTGAAAACCAAGTAACATCATTGTTGCAAGACATGCATCGGATTTGGTATAATATCGAATGTACACGATTACCGCGAAAACGGTAAATCCGAGGTGCTAAACCGCATCCCAACAGGAGGAATGATCAATGGCAGGAAAGTATGAAGGAACACAGACACAGAAGAATCTCGAGGCGGCTTTCGCAGGTGAGAGTCAGGCCCGTAACAAGTATACCTACTTTGCTTCCAAGGCAAGAAAAGAAGGCTTTGAGCAGATAGCCGAACTTTTCGAGCTTACCGCAAACAACGAGAAAGAGCATGCTAAGCTCTGGTTCAAGGAACTCGGCGGCATCGGAACAACGGCAGAGAATCTTCTCGCTGCTGCGGAAGGCGAAAATTTCGAGTGGACAGATATGTACGAAGGCTTCGCAAAGACAGCCGAAGAAGAAGGATTCAAGGCTCTCGCCGCTAAATTCAGAGGCGTTGCGGCTATCGAGAAGAGGCATGAGGAAAGATATCGTGCACTTCTTCATAACGTTGAAGCTCAGGAAGTATTTAAGAAGAGTGAAGTTAAGGTTTGGGAATGCCGCAATTGCGGTCATATCG
The DNA here is from genome assembly GCA_946403295.1 of uncultured Clostridia bacterium. Taxonomy (GTDB): domain Bacteria; phylum Bacillota; class Clostridia; order Lachnospirales; family Lachnospiraceae; genus RUG11977. The sequence goes on from CAMIZL010000014.1 coordinate 11,009, forward strand.
TTGTAGGAACGGCAGCTCCGGCAGCATGCCCCGTTTGCGCACATCCTCAAAGCTATTTCGAGATCAGTAGCGAAAACTATTGATATACTGCTTATCAAGAATACCCGGAAAAGGGGTTTGGAAGCATTGCTTTCAAACCCCTTAGTTATGCAGCAATACGATGCTCAATTATCGGATACTATACATATGAATTGTGTAATTGGTGAAGATTCTGTTCACAATATATGAATATATAACATTTTTTACGCAAATACTAAAAAATAACTTGACAATAATCGCAAATGTGATACACTGTGTATGTGTTTACTTAACAGCTTTACAATTTCGCAACTATTCAGGAGGATTTTTAAATGAACAAAAAAGAGCTCCAAAGACAAGAGAGCAACAAACGTATCGTAGAGGCAGCGCTGGTTGAGTTCTCAAAGAACAATTATCAGGTAGCTACCCTCACCGATATCGCAATAAGAGCGGATGTCTCCAAGGGTCTCGTTACACTCAGGTTTGGGAGTAAGGCCGGTCTTTTCCTGGAACTTATGAAAATGGTTTGTGAGAGAGAAATTGTTTTCCCCAAGACCGAGGAGAAGATCAAGAGCTTCAACGAAGCTATCCTTTCTGTTGTTGCATACAGCAAATATCTTGCGAAAGAGAAACCGCTCGTTGCCAAATTCGTATACAGATTCCTTGATTGCATCGAATTTATCCCCGAGGACAGTCGTCAGGTAATGAAAGAACATGTGATGAAACATGATTCGGTGAAATTCTTCGAGAAGGAAGCCAAAGCCGGCAGGATCAATAAGCATTTTGACGCGTACGGTGCGCTTTGCCTCTTTATGACAAACTGTCTCAGCCTTTCGATCTCAACGGTCAATGCGGAAGTTGATTTCCTTAATGACAAGGATTATCTCTTCATGCTTCCCCTTATCACGGTTCCGAAGAAGAAGAAATAATCACGGCACCGCCGATATTACGGATCAAAAAACACCCCCTGCTTGCTTTTTGGCGTCAGGGGGTTGTATACTTTTATGCGGAAAAACTTTTAAAGACGGGAAGAATCCGCAATGAACCGCTTTGTAAAATTCATCAACAAAATATCGATCAGTCGCAAGCTCTACGTGATGCTTGTTCTTTGTGTGTTCCTTCCTTTGTTCATCACCGACTTCTTATTTGTTTCGATCATCATCAGCACCGAGATGAACGAGGACGAGCGCATCATGAACAATGTCGCGGAGTCCGTAAAGTTTACACTCTCCGATTACTGCGATTCGGCCTATATCTTCCTTAACAGTCTCGCATCGGACAGAGCGATCGACCAGTTCGTTTCCTCGGAATACGGCTCTCCCCTCAGTTTCTACGAAGAGAGATATCCGCTCGTCAGCAGGACGCCATTCGCCAACGACCGTTTTACGGCGACGGTATATTCGTTAAAGAAAGGGATAGTAAGCGGCGGCAGCTTTCAGGATCTTTCGAGATACAGCGACAGCGCCTGGTATAAGGAATATATGAGCACACCGAACAGGTACGTGCTCCACATCGGTTACGACAGGATCTATTGGCGTGACCAGAGAGTCATAAGCACCGTGAGCGTTTTTGACTTTTTCCATAAGAGTGACAGCAAAGAAAACAAACCGCTTATAAAGGTCGACATGAATTACAGCGACATTCAGCGCGTGATCGACAATTCCAATTATTCCAATATCATATACGTATGCAACAATGACGCCATCATCTTTTCGAACGACCAGAAGGGCGGCGTGACGACACCGTTTTCGGTCGTAACACCCGAGATCAAGGAAAATGCCGCGTTTACGACATCGTTTACGTTGATGGACAAGACGATGGACGTATATGTCATGGGAAACGAGAACATCATGGCCAGGGCACTGAGGCAGAACGCCAAGCTTTTCGTTACGCTCATACTGTTCAACCTCATCATCCCCATAGTTCTTTACAGGCTCTTCGTCAGGTCCTTCGTCGACAGGGTAAGGACGCTCACGAGCTTCATCGAGAGTAACGATGCCAACGAACTTGAAACACTCGGACAGAACGAGGAAGGAGACGAGATCAGCAGGCTTACCCAGGCATATAACGACATGACCGTGAGGATCAACAGCCTGATCGATAACGAATATAAGGAACGGCTCCGGCGTCAGGAGATGGATCTTGCGCGTCAAAGAGCGGAGCTTCATGCGCTGCATTCGCAGATCAACCCGCATTTCCTCTTTAACGCGCTCGAGAGCATAAGAATGCACTCCCTTCTTAAAAAAGAAAACGAGACGGCACGTATGGTCGAAAAACTTGCGATCATCCAGCGGCAAAACGTCGAGTGGAACGAGGACAGTGTAAAAGTCAGCGATGAGATAAGATTCGTGGAGGCGTATCTCGAGCTTCAGAAATACCGTTTCGGCAATAAACTCGTGTACGAGATCTCCGTGGACGAAGAGTGCAAAGAAAAACGTCTGCCCAAGATCACGCTCGTTACCTTTGTCGAAAACGCATGCATTCACGGCATGGAGAACAAGACTTCGTCGTGTTATATCTTTGTGCGTGTTTCGATGGAAGGCGACGAACTCGTGCTTGAGGTCGAAGATACGGGTACGGGCATAAAGGACGACGAATGCAGAAAACTTCTCTATGATATCGAAAATGTTTCGATGAGCACGATCGAGGACAGAAAGAGCATAGGAATCCTAAATGCCGCGCTGAGGCTTAAGATGTTCACGGGCGGCAGGGTAAAATTCGAGATAGAAAGCGAACACGGAGTCGGAACGATCGTTACGATCCGCATACCGCAGGAGAGCGGCGAAAAACAGTGATATTTTGTGAGGTGTAAAGATGTTAAAAGTCTTACTTGTGGATGATGAGCAGGTTATCCTTGAAGGTCTCAGGGTTATGGTCGATTGGGAACAGGAAGATCTCAAGATCGTCGGGACGGCTTCGGACGGAATGGAAGCTTTTCAGATGATAAGGGAACTGTCGCCCGATATCGTTATCACCGACATAAAGATGCCGAGGATGACAGGCCTTGAACTGCTCGAAAGAGTGAGGGAGAGAGGCAATGTTCAGACATGCTTTATCGTTCTTACGGGATTCGACGATTTCTCATATGCGAGAAGAGCCCTCAAACTTGAGGCGATCGACTATCTTTTAAAGCCTGTCGAGAAGAAAGAACTCCTCGCGGCGCTCAAAAAGGCTGTGGCAGTATGCGAAGAGATCAACAGATCGAAAAAGACGGACAACGAGCTTCAAAAGGAGGTACTTTTCCACAACATCATTTCGCTCATAAACGGAAAAAGCGACAACGCATCGATCAATAACGTCAAGCAGTATCTCGGAAAACTGACCGGTGTCAGATATATTTCGATCGAGCTCGGTGAAAACCACGAGCGCGTTGCGAATGCCACCGTCGATGAAAAGAGACGCATGCAGAAGCAGATGTATTCGGTATGCCTTGATTATGTAAAAGACGAATACAGGGTACTTTTTGACGTTTCACTCAGGGGATCGAGCTATGACGTCGGGTTCATATACAGCGACGAGCTTCTCGAAAACGGTGTTTCGGAACAGGAATTTTTTGCGGGATTCAGAAAAGAGCTTGAGGAAAGGCTCGGATTCCCCGCTGTCTTTATACCCGGGCGAAAAGTCGACAGTCTCGCCGACATCGCTATATCATGTAAATCAGTGGCAATGGCTGATTCGCTTCGTGAGTGGGGTAATTATCAGGATGCGGATGAAGCAAAACTCGCGAGTTTCATAAACAGCGGTCTTGCGATAGACAAGAAAGATGTCGATGAACTCGTCCGCAGCGTTGCGCGTAACAGAAAAGAAGACATACTCAGGCAGGCAACCTCACTTGTGGACAGTTTTCAGGGAATGGAGAACCGCTTTATCTCCATGATCATCGACTACCTTATCTTCGGGCTTATAGGTACGGCTAAAGAACTCGACAGCCAGATCGACCAGGAAGAGGTCCTTCGCTACATCAGCGATTCCGTATACGAAGAGATAGAACTCAAGAGCGACAGCGAGAATCTGTCGAGGATCCTTGTCGATTATGCTGAATATCTCGATGAGCTTCGTTCGAGCAATTCTGCCGGTATACTCAAGAGCATCGAGGACGATATCAGGGAGAATTATCGTGAAAATCTCACACTCAAGGAACTCGGCGCGAAATATTATATCAATGCGTCCTATCTCGGACAGCTCTTCAAGGCAAAATACGGTACGACATTCAAATCTTTCCTTCACCGTATAAGGATCGAGAAGGCGGAAGAGCTTCTTATAAACAGTGATATGAAGATGTATAACATCGCGGAAGCGGTCGGTTACAAAGACACCGACTATTTCATCGATCATTTCATTGCTGAAAAAGGATGCACCCCCAGTAAGTTCAGAAAAGAGAAAAACAAAAATAAGGAATCGTGAGTTATAAAATATAACTTTATTCGTTGGCGATAAAATTAGACATCTAAGGAAATTCTTAAGATTTTTCCCCACTTTTTTTAAAAATTCGTCAGGTATAACTAAAAATTGCCTATGCTAGAATGATGAAAGTAGTGCAAAACTACCAAAAATCTAGAGGAGGCAACTATGAAAAAGTTAGTAGCATTATTACTCGTTCTTGCTATGGCAATGGCTTGTCTTACAGCTTGCGGCAGCGATGATACACCCGCTGACAAGACTGAGACACAGGCACCCGCTGACAAGACTGAGACCGCAAAGCCTGCTGAGAAGACTGACACAGCACCGGCAGACACAACAAGCACGGACGTAGCAGCACCCGCTGTTGATACTCCCGCTGAAGTAACAAACTTCACAATGTTCATCACAATGCCCGGTTCAGAGATCAACTCCGATAACGAAATCGCAGATATGATCGCTCAGAAGTGGGGCGTTAAGGTTAAGGAGACCTGGCTTACAGGTCAGACAGCTTCCGAAGCAACAGGTACACTCCTTGCTTCAGGACAGTATCCTGATTTCATCGACTCTGATGAAATGAACATGCTCGTTGAGGCAGATGCTCTTGTAGCACTTGATGACTACATTGATCAGTACCCTGAGTTCAGAGATCAGTGGTTCACACCCGAAGAGTGGGAGAAGTTCCGTCAGCCCGATGGACATATCTACTGGATCAACCCCTTCGGCAACACAATGGGCAAGTCTAAGGCTACAACACATAACGATGAAGCATTCTGGATCCAGGTTAGAGTACTTGAGTGGGCAGGATACCCTCAGATCAAGACTATGGATGACTACTTCGACGTTATCGAGCGTTACATGGCAGCCAACCCCACAATGGAAGATGGAACACCTAACCTGGCTTACACCATCCTTTGCGAGGACTGGAGATACTTCTGTCTTGAGAACGCAGGTCAGTTCCTTGCAGGATATCCCAACGATGGTTCTGTAATCGTTAACAAGTCAACCATGACTATCGAAGATTACAACACATCTGCTGATACAAAGGCATACTTCAAGAAGCTCAACGAAGAGTACCAGAAGGGCTTTGTTGATCCCGAGAGCTTCACACAGACATACGACGAGTACATCGCTAAGCTTTCAACAGGCCGCGTACTTGGTATGGTTGATCAGTGGTGGGATTTCGCTTACACTGTAAACGATGTATTCAAGACACAGGGTCTTGACCTTAAGGGATGCAACTATGTTCCTTTCGGTCTTACAACCGAGGCCGGTATGGTTAACAGATGGCATACATATGATGACACTGTAAACCAGGCATCAGGTATCGCTATCACAACATCTTGTGCAGATCCCGACAAGGCATTCAAGTTCATCGTTGATTGTACAATGGATCAGGAACTTCATGACCTCAGATTCTGGGGCGTTAAGGGCGTAGACTACGAAGTAGATGAGAACGGTCTCTACTACAGAACAGACGCTCAGAGAGCACAGTGGGCTGATACATCTTACCAGGCAGCACATCGTTGCCAGTACAGCTACTTCCCTCAGTGGCATGGAACAAGCCGCGATGGCAAGAATGCTAACAAGCCTGAAGAGCAGCCTTCAGAATTCCAGAACGATATGGCTAAGCCTCTCGTTGACTGCTTCGCAGCATACGGCGCAGGCAACTATCCTGATATGATCGGTTCTATCCAGGAGTCTAACGGACCTTGGTTCCCGATGTACAGCTACTCGAACAACTTCACAACAGAGACACCCGGTGGTCTTGCTTGGGCTCTTATGGGCGAGACAAAGCATGAGTGGCTTCCTAAGGTTGTTATGGCTGCTGACTTCGAGCAGGGCTGGGCTGATTACATGAACGCATACAACGCATGCAATCCTCAGGACTTCCTCGCTGAGATGCAGGATATTCTTGATACATTCAAATAATGTATTTGAGAAAACTTATCTGATTTAAAAATCCACGGGAGTGGCGCAGAGTTTCCGATACCGGAAATCCGGTGCCACTCCCTTTTGTTTAAGATAGGAGAAGCCATATGGCTAAATCGGCAGCAACGATCAATGCACCGCGTAAAGATCGAAAATTCACATGGAAAGAGGTCAAGAGACAGAAGGTTCTTTTGATCATCGCTCTTATAGTATTCCTTTACGGTGTACTGTTCTATTACCTTCCTCTTTTCGGATGGGCCACCGCGTTTATACAATATAAGCCCAAATTTGGTGTTTTCGGATCACCATTCATAGGATTCGATAAATTTAAGTTCTTATTTACCAATGAAAGCATTGGTTTTTGGCGTGTTATGCGTAACACGTTTGCAATGGGTGCCTTGAACCTTGTTACATCGACATTCATGGCTGTTCTCTTTGCAATCCTGCTTAACGAGATCAAGCCCAATATCATCAAGAAACCCATTCAGACAGTTTCTTACCTTCCTCACTTCCTTTCATGGATCGTCGTTACCGGTATCCTTCACAGTGCTCTTTCGAATGCGGGTATCGTTAATGAAGTCCTCATGACTTTGGGAGTGACTGATCAGGCAATCAACTTCTTTGCATTCCCCGAATATTTCTGGGCGATAGTAGCATTTGCGAACGTTTGGAAAGAAACGGGTTGGAATGCGATCATCTATCTGGCAGCGATCACTTCGATCGATCCCACTCTTTACGAGGCGGCCTCTATCGACGGCGCGGGCAGATGGGCGAAGATTAAATATATTACACTACCCGGTATCAAACCTACTTTTATGATCCTGCTCCTCATCAACGTCGGTAACGTTCTTAATGCGGGATTTGAAGTACAGTACCTTCTCGGTAACGATCTTGTTAAGAAGGTTTCCGAGACCATCGATATCTTCGTTCTTAAATGGGGTATCAGCCAGAACGACTTCTCGCTCGGTACGGCTGCAGGTATCTTTAAGAGCGCGATAAGCATACTTCTCATTGTCCTTTGTAATGCTTGGGCTAAGCATGCCGGCGAAGAGAGATTGTTCTAATGGAGGGTAGAGACAGTATGAATCAAAAGAAACAAAAACATATAAACAAATGGGATCTCGCATTTAAGATCTTTCTTGCGGTCTTTATGACGTTATTCCTTGTCATAACACTTTATCCCGTTATAAATACTATCGCTCTTTCGTTAAACGACGGTACTGACGCCGTAAGAGGCGGCATTTACCTCTTACCCAGAGTTTTCTCGGTTAAGAGCTACAAGACGGTTCTGGCGATGGAGAACCTGCTCACGGGATTTAAGATATCTGTTCTCAGAACGGTTATCGGTACTCTTTCATCACTTGTGATCAACGCACTCCTTGCGTTTGTTTTGAGCCGTAAGCGTTTCCTTTTCGCTTCACAGCTTTCGTTCTTCTATGTGATCACGATGTATGTCAACGGCGGACTTATCCCGACGTTCATCCTTTACAGGAACCTCGGCCTCATGAACAGCTTCTCTGTTTACTGGGTAACAGGTCTTGTAAGCGCATGGAACATGCTCGTGCTTCGTACTTACATGAAGGGTCTCTCCGAGTCGCTTGAAGAGTCCGCACAGCTTGACGGTGCCGGTTACTTCACGATCTTCGTCAGGATCATTTCGCCTCTTTGTAAACCTGTTTACGCGACGATCGCACTTTTCGTTGCCGTATGGCAGTGGAACAACTGGTTTGATGCGATGATCTATAACAGAATGGCTACAGAACTTACGGTTCTTCAGTACGAGTTGATGAAACTCCTTTCATCGGTTATGCAGCAGAGCAGTTCGGCAACGAGCGCGAAAGAGGCGGCCGGAGCCAACACGATCACACCTATCACTGTTCGTTCCGCTGCATCGGTTGTCACGATGTTACCTATCATCTGTGTTTACCCGTTCCTGCAGAGATATTTCGTTACCGGTCTTACGATCGGTGGTGTAAAAGAGTGAGATATTGCTAATACATTGGAAAAGGCTCGCGGTCATCAGACCGGGAGCCTTTTTATCTGTTGTCAGTACTTGTTGTTTGTACTTGTTGTTTGCAGCTGACTTTATATTTTCTTCTTTTTATTTAAGAAGGAGCTTGCTGTATGCCTCGAGAGCGCCGGTGCACTCGCCGCCGAGAACTCTTGTGGCAAGCACTTTTCCGAGCTGTACGCCCTCCTGATCGAAGCTGTTGAGGTTCCATGCGAATCCCTGGAACATGATCTTGTTCTCAAAATGAGAGAGAAGGGATCCGAGTGCTTCGGGAGTAAATTTGTCGCCGTAGATGAGCGATGAAGGACGTCCGCCGTCAAAACGTTTGTTGGGGTTGTCGTCGTCCTTGCCGAGGGCAAACGCTACGATCTGTGCGGCGAGGTTGGCGCAAAGCTTGGCGCGTGACGTACTTCCTTTGACTTCGTAGTCTAGTGTGCCCTGGTTGTTCGAGAAACCGATGAACTGAAGAGGCACAATGTCCGTTCCCTGATGAAGGAGCTGATAGAAAGAGTGCTGTCCGTTTGTTCCGGGCTCACCGAAGAGAACGGGGCCTGTCTTGTATTTCACGGGCTCGCCGAACCTGTTGACCGATTTGCCGTTGCTTTCCATGTCCGCCTGCTGAAGATGTGCGGGGAAACGTGACAATCCCTGGGAATAAGGAAGGACTGCCGTTGTTGCGTAACCGAGCACGTTACGCTCCCAGATCCCGATGAGTGCATCGAGAAGGGGAGGATTCTTTCTGATGTCGCGTTCTCTTGCCTGTGAATCCTGTGCTGCGGCACCCTGAAGGAATCTGTCGAAAAGGAAACCGCCGAACGCGAGTGAAAGGACTGCTCCGCCGACCGCTGATGTCGAGGAATAACGTCCGCCAATATAATCGTCAATATAGAAGGAATCAAGATAATCCTTGCTGTTTGCGATGGGAGAAGTCTTGCTTGTTACCGCGATCATATGCTTGGCGGGATCAAGCTTTTCATTTTCGAGCATGTTCCTTACAAGAGTCTCGTTTGTGAGGGTCTCGAGCGTTGTTCCCGACTTCGAAACAAGGATAAAGAGTGTTTCGGAAAGATCGATCCCGGAGAGTACGCTGTAGGCATCGTCGGGATCGACGTTGCTGATGAAAAATGCCTTCATGCGGAGCATGCCTTTTTGACGCGCATAATTCTCAAGAGCGAGATAAATGGCGCGGGGACCGAGATCACTTCCGCCGATGCCGATCTGTACAACATTCTTAAAGGGGCCGTTCTCACCGGCGATGGCGCCGCTGTGAACCTTCTTCGAAAACTGGATGATACGGTTTTGCTGTTCAAGATAGAAAGCACGTTTGTCTTCGCCGTCTGCGATAACACGATCACCGAGAAGACCGCGTGTCATGTGATGGAGCACGAGCCTCTTTTCGCCAGTGTTGATCATCTCACCGTTATAGAGAGCGGCATATTTGTCAACAAGCTGTGCTTCGTCGGCAAGTTCCTGAAGCACTTTAAGAACTCTGTCATTAACCTGCTTGGCTGCATAGTTGTATCTAAAGCCGGTTGCCATGGGTATGGAATATTTTGCGACACGTGCAGCGCCTTCCTCACCGCCGAGCATCTCTTTGAGCGGAGCAACCTGGGATTTAAGCTTTTCAAGCTTCTTAAATGATTTCAGTTCATCAAGATTGGTCCAATTAATCATAGGATACCTCCTTTTTCCTAAATAGAAGCGTCTCATAGATTATACTTTAACAGGCACTTTATATCAAGGCGGAAAAAGGAGGTATCGTGATCGGTTATGAAAGTGTATCAAAAATCGGTTTTGACCGGTGAGTGTTAGTTCAAAGCTTCCTTAAGTACGGAGAGGTTGTTTTCCATGATCGAAAGATAAGTTGCTCCACTCTCGACGTCTTTCTTTGTCACGGACTGAAGGGAATCGAGAACGAGTATCTTACGGTTCCTGTCGGAGGAACTCTCGATAACGGTCTTTGCGATCTTTCCGTCGGACTTTTCTATCGTGAGCACGCAATTAAGTGAGAGTTCGTCCACTTTCTGCGCAAGGAAAGCAATCGTTTCGAAGCTTGCTTCGGTATCGGCGGAACAGCCGATAAATGCCGCATAATAGTTGAGGCCGTAATCATCCGTAAGATAGCGGAACGGGAATCTGTCACCGAAGAGAAGAGTCTTCTTTGATGCGCCGTCCACGGCTGCCTTATATTCGTTGTCAAGGCTGTTGAGCTCTTTTATATAGGCTTCGGCATTCTTTTGATATGACGAAGCATTGTCGGGATCGAGTTTTTGAAGAGCTTCGCTTATGGTATTTACAAATATTCCGGCATTTCTGAGCGAGAGCCAGACGTGCTCGTCGTTTTCGGGCTCGCCGTCATGGTGATGATGCCCGTGCCCCTCGTCCTCGTCGTCATGATCGCCATGATCGTGGTCCTCGTCATGATCGTCATGATCGTGATCCTCGTCATGATCATCATCGTGGTCCTCGTGGTCATGCTCATGATCATCATCGTGGTCCTCGTGGTCGTGATCATGGTCATCATCGTGATCTTCATGATCGTGGTCCTCGTGGTCGTGGTGGTGTTCGGATTCCTGCATGCCTTCGACAAGTTCCTCCTGCTTTACGGAAGCTCCGAGGGTCTCGAGAAGGTTGATGACTGTCATATCTTTGTTTGTGGCATTCTTAAGGGCATCGTCGACCCAGTTGTCGGATTCGCCGCCGACGTAGATGAACATGTCGCAGCCCGAGATCTTGAGTATGTCGCTTGCGGTGGGCTGGTAGCTGTGAAGATCGACACCGTTGTCAAGAAGAAGAGTGAGCTCGGCGCGGTCTGCCCTGTCACCGAGTACGTTTCTTACCCAGTCGTATTCGGGGAAGATCGTGGCAATGATCTTAATCTTATCGTTCTTTTCGCTGCCGGTGGCGCCCGAAGTACATCCGGACAGACATCCTACGATATAGAAGATCGTGATAAAAGCAGCAAATGCTTTTTTGAATTTGGACATTTTATGGTATCTCCTTAATCTCATTTGTTCACCATTATATTCGCCGGAATCTGTTTGTCAAGTAATTTGCGACAGATTTGCAAATTTCATTTTATGAACGTATCATAATCAATGAAGACGATACGTGAAAAAATGCGAGATAAGAAAAAAGACAATTAGAATAATAGTTTTCAAGAGGGTGGGTTAAGTGGTATAATATATTAACGTATATGGGATGGAGAACATGCAGACCCAAGGGGGAGTCGGATGGATTTCAAGGAAGTTACTCTCAGGGATCGTGTTACCATTGACGGCTATATGATGAAATACGGCGAAGGTTCCTGCCAACATTCGTTTATGGCCATGCTCGGAATGCAGGGAAAATACGGAGATGTATTTTGCGAGGATAACGGGGTACTCTATGTGCTTCGAAGAGGCCTCTCAAATGACGATTCGGATGCATTCCTTGTACCCATGGGTCTTATGTGCGAAAGCGATGAGGGAATGATCGCGGCGGTCGAAAAGATCATGGATCATGCACATAAGCGTGACAAAAAAATTGCTTTTAATACGCTGACAGAGGATTCCATGAAGAGGATCACCGGGCTTTTCCCGGGGAAATTCGCGGCGGAAGAAGCAAGGGACAGTTTTGAATATATACATACGTTTGAAGATCTTGCATATATGCGGGGCGCCGGGTTTTCACGGCGAAGGCAGGATATCAATTCGTTCAACAGGATATTCGGTGACAGAACGCAGATCAAGACCATAGACGCGGACGATATCTGTGATATCAGGGATTTCCAGATATACTGGAATGACGATCACACGGAGCGCTGCCTCATAAACGGAAGAAAGACACTTCAGCATGAACATGAAGGCATAATGAAGATCCTTGATGCTTTCGGGCAATTGCCAGTGAGCGGGATAGTGATCAGGGTTGAGGGAGTCGTCAGGGGTTATGCCTACGGAACGGTCATTTCGAACGGACTGTATGACGTGCTTGTCGAAAAGGGTGACAGGGGGATCAGGGATATATACAGGCCTTTAAATACGGAGCTTGTAAAGATGTGCGCTTCCGGCCACAGATACATAAACAGGGAAGAGGATTGCGGGGATTTGGGGCTTAGGGCATCGAAATTGTCGCTCATGCCCGAATTTTTTCTGAAAAAATATATTGTAAGCGAGGTATAGGCTGTGAACAAGATTGAGGCGAGATCCCTTCTTGTATTGATCACCTTCTTCGCTTCGATACAATATGTGTTCATCAGGGCGGTTGGAGATGATTATTCTCCGTTCGGTTTTTTGAGCATCACGAACCTGACAGGTTTTGTGATGATGTTTATAATATTTGCCGGAACCGTCGTTTCCGAGTTTTACAGGATACGAAAAGAGGATATTTTACACGGGTTGATCCTTTCGCTCGAGCTTACGGGATTTAACACGTTTACACTGCTCGGTGTCGCGGGAGCCGGAGTGACCGTGAGCGCATGTGTTCTCTCTTCTTATTTTGTGTTTATACCGATCATAATGTTCGTGACCAAACGCGAGAAGCCGAAACTTAATATAGTGGCAGCTTCGCTTATGGCGGTCGTCGGGCTCGGCATGGTCGGCGGTTTCAGCTTTGAAAACTTTTTTGACCCGCACACGCTCGCACTTTTGGCGGCTGATATATGTTTTGCGTTATATACGGTCTCGGTCGGTAAATATTCGACCGAGGCAAGCCCGACATTCCTCGTGATGGGACAGCTTTTGTTCTGCTTCCTGATCACTTCGGTGTTGTGGGTCGGAGAAGCGTTTGTGACGGGACGGCCGTTTGAATTGCCGTCGAGTCCCGCGTTCATAGTATGCGTATTTTATGTCGGGATATTCCTGAAAGGCGTCTACAGTATCGCACAGGTACATTCGCAAAGATTTATATCGCCGATCGAGACATCGCTCATCTTCTCCACGGAGATAATCATGACGATGCTCGTATCACCGCTTCTCGGAATGGTGATCGACGTTCCCGTCGAGGAGATCACCGCTTTGAGACTCGCGGGAGGAGTGCTTGTGATCTTTGGGATACTTATTGCAGATGAAGAAATCTATAAAAGGCTCGGCAAGTTGATCGCCGCAGTCTGTAAAAGGGAAAACGGAGGAAAGGCATCATGAGAAAAGGAATAAGGGTACCGGCAATCATATGTATGGTTGCGCTCGCGTATATAATACTTGACCTGCCGGTGCGTTTTTCGACATTCGTAAATGATCTGCCCCCTTATCTGGGAATCAAAAACGCGGTATCGCCCGCCACAGGCATTATTCTCGGCCCCTGGGGCGTGATCGGATCGACGCTCGGCGCCCTGGTGAGCGGCATTCTTGATAAGACTTCCACATGGACGCAGATCATCTACGAAGTGATCACGATCGTTATTGAAGGATTGTCCATATGGTTCTTATGGCATCTTTTTACACCGAATCACAAGGTGAGATTTAAGAAGATCACGGATCTTTTGAGATATTGTCTGCTTGTTGCGGCATTGTCGGCTGTTAGCGGACTTCTCAGCTTTGCGTTTGTCGAAGGCGGAGATTTTTTACCGGTCTTCTTAACGCACATGATCTCTTCGATACTCATAGGCGTTCCCGCAATCATCATATACAGCGGTATCATGTGCCAACCGCCCGTTATCCCGGCGTGGTATACAAGGCTTCATGACATAGAAACGGACATCGAGGCAACCGACGAAAGCTTTATGAGCCTTATGGAAAAGGTCGAAGAGCTCACGACGCGTCTCGGACTCTCGAAGAAAAGGAACTTCGAGGTACTCAATACCATAGAAGAGGTTTATTTGCGGATAAGAACGCATGAACCCGAGGCTAAGGTACATATTACGATAGATTGTGAAGAGGCTCTTTCCATAACACTTGCTTACGGAGGCGAGAAATGTAATCCTCTCAGGATATCGGCTGAAGAAGATCTGGTCGCGCTCATAGGATTAAAGCTTATCGAGCACAGGGCGATCAGAACGAGCTACAAATATGTGGCTCAGACGAATCAGGTGCTCATTGTTCTGTAAGAAACGAAGCGTCTGTAACGGTGGTGAGTTTTAGAAAGAGAGGATCATGTGAAACCCAAGAGATCATCGATAAAGATTCAGATCAGGCGATTGATCATCTTCACGGCGGCGGTAGCGCTCATACTTACCAGTGTGAGCGGTATGGTCAGTATGTTTAACATAAGGGAAGAAAGTGCGAGATCATTGACAGGCCAGCTCAAGGAAACGGTCGACGGGATCGTTGACGGCAAGGCGAGCCTTGCGGACTCACGTCTGGGCCTTTATGCCGATTATATAACGACGATGTCCGAAGTGATCTCCGACCTGTACAGTAATCCCGGCGGATATGAGCCGAAGGAGGTCCTTCCTCCAGATGCGAGCATGGAAAACATCCTGTCTATGCAGAGATATTTTACGAGTACGGATGTTAAAAGAGAAGATGTCCTCGACGATCTTTGTCTTTTCGGAAATCTGGACAGGATATGGGAGCCGATCATCGAAAACCACGAAAATATCATTTTGAACATTTATCTCGCGACCGACAAATTGATGGTCTGCTGCGATAAGAACGCAAATCTCGCGGAACTTGCTCCGGACGGAGAGTCATATTACGACTACCGCGACATGGAATGGTATAAGAATACACTGGCGGCCGAATCGGATAAGGCAAGCTTCCTTAAAACATATCGGGATTCCTACGGCAGAGGACTTATGACAAGCTGCAGCGCACCGTTTTGCAAGAACGGCGAGCGCATCGGGGTTGTCAGCATGGACGTCCTTATCAGCGACCTGAACAGCTCGATCATTGACGTCAGCCTCGGCGCCGGAAGTTATGCGTTCCTCGTCGACAAGGACGGTGATATCATAGCTTCGCCGTACATGAAGAGAGATTCGGATACATTCGTGAATATCGTAAAGGCGAACCTTTTTGAGCCCGAACTCGCGCAGAAGATACTTGACGGAGAGCGCGGCGTCGAAAAAACGGATGACAGGATATATTATGCATTTGCACCGATCGAATCGACGAGCTGGGAAATGGTCATAAGCATTCCCGAATCGCTGATCCTTGAGCCGATCAACCAGATGAACGATCAGATCATGGTCACGATCATCCTGTTCGGCGTGATCTTTGCGGTTGTGTGCACGGTCGTTATCATACTCGGAACACGTCTTTCAAGGCGATTTACCGAGCCGATCGTCGCACTCGAGAAGGATGTTGAGATCATTGCCGCCGGCAATCTGCAGCATAAGGCGATATTGAGGGAAAATAACGAACTCGGAGACCTTGCTCATTGCGTCAACAGCATGGCGGTCTCACTCGACAATTATATCAATGACCTGACGAGGATCACGGCAGAGAAAGAAAGGATAGGGGCCGAGCTTGATGTCGCAACGCATATCCAGTCCTCGATGCTTCCCTGCATCTTCCCCGCATTCCCCGACAGGACCGAGTTTGACGTATATGCGTCAATGACTCCCGCAAAAGAGGTCGGCGGCGACTTCTACGACTTCTTTATGGTTGATGATTCGCATGTGGCGTTTGTTGTCGCGGATGTATCGGGAAAGGGAATTCCCGCGGCTCTGTTTATGGTCATCGGCAAAACGCTCATCAAGGATCATACGGTCCCGGATGCGAATCTTGAGACGGTGTTTAAGGAAGTCAACAACATACTTTGCGAAAGCAACAGTGAAAACATGTTCATAACCGCGTTCGAAGGAGTCCTCTCCCTTAAAACGGGAGAGCTGCGCTTCGTAAATGCCGGTCATGAAAATCCCTTCGTTTACAGGAAGGGAGGATCGTTTGAGAAATATCCCATTCAGGCATGCTTCGTGCTTGCGGGAATGGAGGATATGAATTATAAGGGCGGTTCGATCATGCTTGAACCCGGAGATAAGCTGTTCCTCTACACGGACGGCGTTACCGAGGCCAACAATGCTGACAACGAACTGTATGGGACGGAGCGTCTCACTGACATACTCAGGACGATCGGAGACAAAACGCCTTATGAGATATTGCCGGCGATCAAGGCTGATATCGATGCGTTTGTCAAAGACGCGCCTCAGTTTGACGACATTACCATGCTTTGCCTTGAATTCAAGGAAAAAATGCAACAGTAACGAGTTTTTCCGGGCTTATCCTATTTTGGGTACCGGTACAAGTTAAAGAGGAGGTGCTTTTATGTTTGTTTACATGATCTTATGTGACGGGTTTGAGGAAACCGAGGCCATAACCACGGCCGATATTCTCGCGAGAGGCGGGATAAGCGTTAAATTCGTTTCTCCCTATGACAAATTCAAAGCGATAGGATCGCACGGATTTGTTGTGGACATTAACGACCGTTTTGCCAATCCCGACTATTATGACCATCGTTTCGACGATGCCGATGCCGTTATCCTCCCGGGAGGAAAGATCGGTACGGACAATCTTCGCAACAGCATGGCTGTAAAGGCCATGGTCAGGGAATATGCCGATTCCGACAAGGTGGTAGCAGCCATATGCGCGGCACCCACGGTGCTCGGCGCGGCGGGACTTTTGAGCGGAAGAAGATTCACGTGTTATCCCGGGTTTGAAGCCAACATCAAAAATGCGGAATATACGGGAGCTCCCTGCGAGACCGACGGCAATATAATCACCGGAAAGTCCATGGGATGCGCGGTAGAATTCGGACTCGCGCTTCTCGAGAAGCTTAAGGACCGCGAGACCGCGGAAAATGTCGAGAAGGGTATCGAAAGACCCTGAGCGGCAAAGCGGGATCAGTAAAAGTCCCGGGCGGCAAAGCGGGATCCGTAGAAGACCCTGAGCGGCAGAAGCGGGATCCCCGGAAGTTGCTGAGCGGCAGAAGAGGTGTCTTGACTTGGTAAAACAGTCGTGATATACTTCAAATCACGAACAGACGTTCGAAAATGATTGAGCGTATCAGGAGTGACTGTGAAAATGCCGGAACAGGAAGAACGCGCCAGAACATATATCGCGATTGACCTCAAGTCTTTCTATGCTTCCGTCGAATGTGTCGACAGAGGTCTTGATCCGCTTGGGGTAAATCTTGTGGTTGCGGATCCCGAGCGTACGGAGAAGACCATTTGTCTGGCAGTATCGCCGTCGCTGAAGGCATACGGCATTTCAGGCAGGGCCAGACTGTTTGAAGTGGTGGAAAAAGTAAAATTGATCAACGCGAAGCGTCGTGCCGAAGCACCCGACAGGACTCTTACGGGGAGTTCTTCGGTTGCGTCGGAACTGAAAGCCGATAAGACGCTCGCCGTCGATTATATCGTCGCGCCTCCGCGCATGGGGAGGTATGTCGAGATGAGCCGCAGGATCTGCGGCATATACAGACGGTTTATTTCACCGGAGGACATACACGTCTATTCCGTTGATGAGATTTTTGCGGATGTGACGGATTATCTTAAATTCTATGGGGTCACCGCTCGTGAACTTACCATGAGGATGATCCGTGCGGTCCTCAACGAAACCGGGATCACGGCGACAGCGGGGATCGGTTCAAACATGTTCCTATGCAAGATCGCCATGGACATTGTGGCCAAACACATGGAGCCGGACGCCGACGGCGTGCGACTCGCCGAGCTTGACGAGATGTCCTTCCGCAGGACCCTCTGGACACATAAGCCCATCACCGATTTCTGGATGATAGGCAGGGGTATTTCGCGCCGTCTTGAAAAACTTGGCATATACACGATGGGAGATATCGCACGCTGCTCGATCGGTGCGCCCGGTGAATTCTATAATGAGGAGCTACTCTATAAGACATTCGGTGTCAATGCGCAGCTTCTCATTGACCATGCATGGGGATATGAACCCTGCACGATCGCGGCTGTAAAGGCGTGCAAGCCGAAGTCGAAGAGCCTGAGTTCGGGACAGGTTTTAAAGGAACCCTATCCGTTCGACAAGGCACGTATCGTCATCAGGGAGATGACGGACAAACTTGTTCTCGAGCTTGTCGACAAAGGGTATGAAACCGACAGGATAGTCATAGACGTCGGCTATGACACGGAGAACATTACCCTTGAAAGCGCGGGCTACAGGGGAGAAACAGTGAGGGATCACTACGGACGCATGACTCCGGCACCCTCACACGGAACAGCCGCACTGGACGGTTATTCCTGCTCGTCGCGGCAGATATGCGACGCCGTAACAGAACTTTTTGACAGGATCGTAAATAAAAAACTCACTGTTCGCAGGATGTGCGTTGCAGCCGGAGATCTTTTGGCGCATGATGAAGTACAGTCCGAACCCGCGAAGACGGAAACTCCAAAAACTTCGTTTGAGCAGATGAGCTTCTTTGATGAGATCGCTTCGGAAAACGAAGAAGCGATGAGGGAAAAAGAAGCCGCGGACAGGGAGAAAGAAGCGCGTGAGAAGGAATACAGCCTCCAAAAGGCTGTGGTGGGGCTTCAAAAGCGCTACGGCAAGAATGCGGTCCTCAAAGGAATGAACCTCGAGGAGGGAGCTACCGCCATCGAAAGAAACGGACAGATCGGCGGACACAAGGCATAATGATCTATTTTTTCAGAAAAGACAAGGACCCGCATGAATATGACGATATGCTCGATATGCCATATCCTTATGCGAGTGCGCACAAAAGGATGGATCTCATCAACCGGGCAAACCAGTTTGCGCCGTTTGCCGGAGTGGGACATCTTGATTCGCACGACGGTATGGTCGAAGCGCTTCCCGAGGAAGAGGATTACGAAGAAAGCCCTTTTGACGACAGTTCGTTCGAGGGGTGAAAGAGTCGGAACAATATGATCGACAGATCAAAGAATAAATCAGAATGGAGCTCTGTTTATGTTTCAGGATATGCTTGAAAAGAAAAAAGAACTTTTTGCGGACGGTGTGCAAACGGTCCTGAGGGGACACAGCAACCGCAATCGCAGAGTAGTCATCCTTAAGGGTAACATCGTGCAGAACACGCGAAGCGAGAGCAGCGGTATCAGCGCGAGAGTCAACAATAACGGCACCTTTGGATTTGCTTCGGTTGCACAGACCACTCCCGAGGCGGCCGAGAAGGTCTTAAGGGCCGCTACGCAGAACGCATCGCTTCTTGCGCAGCACGCGAACAGGAGCATCATGCTCCCGCCTTCTTTGGGAACGGGGATGCTTGAGCCTCACGGCGTTATAAACGACGCGGCTCAAAAAGATATCATCGAGGCATGCCAAACAGTCGATGCCTATGTTGAAAAAACTTATCCCGACCTTACAACGAGGACGATCGTATATACCGAGGATTCGCAGGACAGGACCATTGTTTCGTCGGATGCGTGGAACGGTCATATGATCACACCCCGTTGTTATATTTATGTGTTTATCACCGCCACGACGGAGAGCGGCAATCCCGTCGAGCTGTTTAAGGCTTTCGGCGGCTACGGAAGCTTCAAGGACAATTTCTCGGACGTTACGAAGTATTATCCCGAGATCGACGAGCTTTACAAGCGTCTTATGGACAAGAAGGAAGGCGTTTATGCCCAGTCCGGATACAAGACGGTCGTGCTCGGCGGATTTATGTCCGGTATGCTCGCGCACGAAGCTGTCGGACATACGGTCGAGGCCGATCTTGTGAGAGGCGGAAGCGTGGCCGGCAAAAATCTTAACAAGACGGTCGCTTCGGAACTCGTGAGCATGATCGATTTCGCGCACACATATGACGGCAAGCCGGCACCCCTTCCCGTTTATCTTGATGATGAGGGAACGGTTGCCGAAGACGAAGTTCTTATCAAGGACGGTACGCTCGTCGGATACATGCATGACCGTGAGAGTGCGCAGCACTACGGAATGAAGCCTTCGGGCAATGCCAGGGCATGGGGATATTCGGACGAACCCCTTATCAGGATGCGTAACACATGCATTCTTCCCGGAAAGAGCACGCTCGAGGAGATGATCGCATCGATCGATGACGGCTACTACCTCATCAGCTCCGGTAACGGTCAGGCCGACCTTACGGGCGAATTCATGTTTGGCGTCACATGCGGTTATGAGATCAAAAACGGTAAGCTCGGCAAAGGCCTGCTCGACACGACGGTTTCGGGTGTCGCATTTGATATGCTCAGGACCGTTGACATGGTTTCCGACAGTGTCGAATGGTCATCGAGCGGATTCTGCGGCAAGAAGCAGATGATGGCCGTCAGCATGGGCGGACCGAGCATGCGCTGCAAGATTATGATCGGAGGACGTTAAAATGAGTGAGCTTATGAAACTGGCGGATCGTTTTGAGAATATAATAAAGGGGCACGATCTCACCAAGTATACATATTCGTTAACAGAAAGCGAAAAACAGGAGTTCAACATCGAACACGGTGAGTTCAAGCTCCTGAGAACGGTTTATTCAAACAGAGGCTCGTTAAGAGTATTTCTCGGAAACCGGATGGGATCCGCGAACGGTACGGATCTGACGGACAAGGGCCTCGAGGCTCTCGTTGAAGATGCAACGGCAGCGGCAGAGTCCTCGCCCGAGGATCCCGCGCACGATATCGCACCCGATCAGGGCAAACACGAGAGGACGCAGGGAGTGATCGAACCGAACCTTGACCTCTTCATCGAAAGGATCAAGGAATTCCTCGACACCGTTGCGAGGGACTATCCGAGAGTGCGCATCCTTAATCTCGGGGCATCTCACGACAAGTGGACATGGCTCTGCCGCAATTCAAACGGGTCGGATTTCTGCGAAACAGCGGGCTGCTACACCTTCATGATCGAGATCAGTGCAGCCGAGGGTGATGCCACGACAGGCTTTGATTACACCGCTGTCACCACTAAAGACCTTGATACTCCTTTCATCGAGAGAGGAGATATCAGAAGGTGCATCGAGAGCATCGACGCAAGTATTTATCCCGAGGCGATCGAGGGAGAATTTAAGGGCTCGCTCGTTATCACTCCTTCATGTGCGACCGACTTCATCGGGATGCTTATAGGAAACTACGCGAGCAGCGGCGTTGTTATAGACGGGACAAGCCTGTGGCTTGATAAAGTAGGGGAGCAGGTGGTAAGCGATGCACTTACCGTCAGCCTCAAAAACGAGGACGAGCGCATCACATTGAGCGACCTGGCAACAGGGGACGATTTCCTTGCCGAGAACGCTACGCTCATCGAAAAAGGCGTTTTAAAACAGCACTTCCTCGGACTTTACGCAGCCAACAAGACAGGACGCCCGGTTGTAAAGAACAACGGCGGCAACTTTGCGGTAGAGCAGGGCGACAAGTCGCTTGACGAGCTTATCGCGGGAGTTGAAAAGGGTCTGTTGCTCGGACGCTTCTCGGGCGGCAACCCCGGCACGAACGGCGATTTCTCGGGTGTTGCGAAGAACAGCTTCCTCATCGAGAACGGCAAGATCAAGTGCGCCGTTGCGGAGACAATGGTCAACGGCAATCTCTGGGATATGTTCAAGAACATCCGCGGCATAAGCAAAGAGCTTGTTTGCAACGGTTCGACCGTTATGCCGTACATCGCGGTCGACGGTATAAACATTTCGGGAAAATAGAGACGGTCGGACGGGCCGGATAAAAGTCCGGAAATGCGGACACATAACGGACGGGCCGGACAAAAGGCCGGAAAATGCGGACACATAACGGACGGGCCGGACAAAAGGCCCGGAAATGCGGACACATAACGGACGGGCCGGATAAAAAGCCGGAAAATGCGGACGTAAAACGGACATACGGGGAAAGATATGAGCGGAATAAGCGGGGTTTGGTACGAAAAATTAAAGGAGCAGTTCGAGATGCCTTATTACAGGGATCTTTATACCTTTGTGAGGGACGAATATTCACGCGGACCCGTTTATCCTCCCGCGGAGGATATCTTCAACGCGTTCCACTATACCCCGTACGAAAAGGTCAAGTGTGTGATCCTCGGACAGGATCCGTATCATGAGCCGGGGCAGGCACACGGGCTCTGCTTCTCGGTGAGACCCGGAGTTCCCGCACCCCCGTCTCTCCTTAATATCTATAAGGAACTTCAGGACGATCTTTCATGTAAGATCCCCAATAACGGTTATCTCGAAAAATGGGCACGCGAGGGAGTACTCCTTTTGAACACGTGCCTTACTGTGCGTGCGCATTACGCCAATTCGCATAACGGGCACGGCTGGGAACAATTTACCGACGCTGTGATCAAAGCGGTGGACGAAAAGCCCGAACCCGTTGTGTTCTTACTTTGGGGAACGCCTGCCGGAAGGAAGAGCGAACTCCTTACAAACAAGTCTCATCTTGTCCTTAAGGCTCCTCATCCGAGTCCCCTTTCGGCATACAGAGGCTTCTTCGGTTGCAGACATTTCAGTATCGCGAACGCATATCTCAAAGAGCACGGCATAGAGCCGATCGACTGGCAGATAGAGGATATTTGACAGGGAGCGTCACATAAGCGTTAAGATCCGTTACCCTAGTGTATTACATCCGAAAATGTAGTATAATGGTTCAGATGTAGATAATATCATCGATGGCGCACGGACGCGGAAGATTTTTATGGCACATGGCCTGAAAGGATGAAAAATGGCAGGTTCTGTTTTTGGAAAATTTTTTACATGCACCGCATGGGGTGACGCATATACGCAGGGGATCGGCGCTGTTGTCGACGGAGTTCCCGCGGGTCTTAAGATCACGGAGAACGACATCCAGCAATACCTCAACAGGCGCAGAGTCTGGGCTGCCTCGGTTCCCGCAAAGAGACATGAAAGCGATTTCGTGACCATTGCTTCGGGCCTTGAAAACGGTATTACTACGGGCGGACCCGTTTCGCTCACCATCATGAACAGCGCGGTCAAAGAAAAAGGCTCGGCGACGGTTCCCGGAACCATAAGACCCGGACAGGGCGACCTCGCGATGGTTGCAAAATACGGTGCGACGACCGAAAAGGTTACGCTTTATCCTTCGCGTATCCAGTCGGCGATCACCGCGGCAGGTGCCATTGCAGTAAAGATCCTTAAGGAGATCGGCGTAAGCTTTTGTACATATGTCAGCTCCGTGGGACCTGTGTCGATCTCATATGCGAACTGTTCGGTTGATGCACTGAAGAAGAGTCCTCTTCTTATGCCCGATCCTCAGGCGAGTGCGGAGGCTATGGAATATGCCCGCAACGTTGCGGCCGAACATGATTCGGCGGGCAGCACCGTGGAAGTGGTCGTGACGGGCATGCCGGCCGGTGTCGGAGAACCGCTGTTCGGATCGCTCTCGGCACAGATAGCGAGCGCGGTCATGGCGATCGAGTCGGTAGCCGGTGTTGAATTCGGCGACGGCATAAAGTCGAGCACAAGAAAAGGCAGTGAGGACTGCGATTCATTTGCGTTCGGCGACGAGATAAGGAAGCTTTCAAACCACTCGGGCGGTATCGAGGGCGGCATGAGCGACGGTTCGGAGATCGTTGTGAGAGCGGCGCTCAGACCCGATCCCTGGGCAGGTCAGGATCATGATACATTTAATGTCCACGGCACACCCGTTTCGCTTTCGGCAAGGGAAGCGTACGATGTCGTTACGGCTCCGAGACTTTGCGTTGTCATTGAGTCCGTGGTGGCCATGGCGATCGTTGACAGGCTTTTTGAGAACATGAGTGCAAAGATCGAAAACGTTAAGAAGTTTTACGACGAGGCTAAATAATGGGAAAGATCATCAACACATTGCGATACGGCAAAGCAAAGACCAAGACATTTATCATTTCGGTCTTTGTTTTGATGGTTGTTGCGATCGTGCTTGGGATCATAGGTATAAACGGGATGAACATCATCTTACTGGGAATTTCAATGGTGCTGTTCATCATCTGTATTTTAATGGTATTTAAGCTTGAGGGCGCAACCGCCGATGTGAACGCGGACGACGAAACATCCGTCCCGAAGCCGGGCGCTGCAGGCAGAGCCGGCGCTGCGGGAACCGCAAGGGTAGCGGGAGAGGCCGCAGGCCGACCCGGTGCGACGGGAGCCGCAAGGGTAGCGGGAGAGACCGCAGGCCGACCCGGTGCGACGGGAACCGCAAGGGTAGCGGGAGAGACCGCGGAAAGACCCGGTGCGGAAAGCCCCGAAAGAGAAGCGCTCCGAGGGGATACGGAGGGTGCTTTGAGAGAAAAGCCCCGAAAGATGATCGCAAAGACACGCGGTCCCAAGGCGATCAGGGCACAGCTTGAAAAGCGACTTCTCGTCGAGATCATAAAAGCTAATAAACGAAGCGCCGTACTTGATAAAAAAATGTACGGAAAGCGCATGAAAGAAGCCGTGAAGGCTCGTAACCGCAAATTGAAAGAGATGCGTGCACGAGCTGCCGGGGAAAACGAAAGTATCGCAGAGCAATTGCGTGACGCCGGAGGACGCGGTGAGCGCGCAGCCGCAGCCGAAAGGGGACGCGGTGAGCGCGCAGCCGCAGCCGAAAGGGGACGCGGTGAGCGTGATGCGGCAGCCGAGAGGGGACGCGGTGAGCGTGATGCGGCAGCCGAGAGAGGACGCGGTGAACGCGATGCGGCAGCCGAGAGAGGACGCGGTGAACGCGCCGGCGAGCAGGACAGGGAAAGCGACAGTTTACCCGAGAGAGGGCACACCGTCGAAAGAAAGACGGATTACAAGCTCTATACGAAGAATGAGATAAAGAGACTCCGTAAGGTTTATAAGATACCTAAGGACGCATGCAAGATAATCATTGATTCGTGCAAGAGTCTCGCTATTGACCATGCACCTGCATTCTTCTGGGTTAAGAAGGGCAGGATATATATTCTCGCATTTGAGGAAAGCGCCAGATGCGAGACGCTTCCGATGAGCAAAATGAAGGTTTCTTACAAGAAAAACCTTCGCGAGGACGAGATCATAAAATATAACTCGATGCGCGAGATGGGTGTCTATAAGGATTTTGAGGACATGATGCCCACGTTTTCGGTGCACGGCGGTGCAACGGGCAACGAGTATTTCAAGAATCTCTACGTTCTCGGAAAAGACCTTGAGATCACGCCCCGTTCGCTTCGTTCGCTCATGACGCAATTTGATTTTGAGATCAGGATATTCGACAGTCTCGGGATCAAGGGCAATTATTCGGAGTACTTCCAAAAAGCCTATGAGCAGAGGATCATGTGGACCGACGGTGTCATTTCGCAGAACCAATACCAGAACAATATCAGGGATATACTTCAATCAATGGTTGATGACGACTCGATCATACGATATGATTTCATGGATGATCTTGCGAAGATGGTACACCACAGGCTGATCACGGACGAATATGCCGAATTTTACAAGAATAAGAGATTATGATCCCCGGGGGGAGATCGACGCGGCCGGGATTCGGTCGCAAAAAATACAGAGGTGCGTTTTGGCACCGGGAAGATATGGGGTTTCAGATATGGATAACGAAAACAAAGAGATCGAAATAAATGCCGGGGCAGCCGGAGAAACAGCGGCGGACGAGCTTACTCCTTTCGAGATACTTGATAAATTTCTTGATGCGAGGACCGCAAAGGAAAAGATTGAGATCCTGAGCGAGAATTCTTCACATATCGATGAAAGGCTTATCGGAAATATCGAAGCATCGCTTGATCTGCCCGGAGGAAACGGAACGCTTTGGCAGAGGATCGAGTACGTAATGTACTGCCTTCGTACTAAGAGCCGATTTGAAACCGACAGGCTCAGATAAGGGGAAATTTACCTGATGATACTAACATGTAATGATATCTGCAAAGCTTACGGCACCGATGAGATACTGCGTGACGTGAGCTTCGTTCTTAACGAGAGGGAGAAGATGGCCGTCGTGGGCATTAACGGCGCGGGCAAATCGACTCTCTTAAAGATCATAGCCGGTGAGCTGAGTGCAGACAGCGGGCAGGTGATAAAACCAAAGGATGTCACCATCGGCTATCTCTCACAGCAACAGGGTCTTACAAGCGGCAATACGATAAGGGACGAGGTTATGTCCGTCAAAGCCGATGTGCTCGCGCTTGAGAGGAATATGAGGCGTTGTGAGGAAGAAATGAAAAATCTTGAGGGCGAAGAGCTTGAAAAGATGCTTTCATATTACAACAGGATCACACATGAATTTGAAATGAAAAACGGATATGCGCTGCGCAGCGAGATAAACGGAGTCTTAAGAGGCCTCGGGTTCGGCAGCGGCGCGGACGGTGCCCGGGGCGCATCGGAACAGGACGGCGCCCGGGGCGCATCGGAACAGGACGACGCCCGGGATGTTGATGAATTCTCAACGATAGTGGATACACTTTCGGGCGGACAAAAAACAAGAGTGGCACTTTCGAAATTGCTGCTTTCAAAGCCCGACATCATCATGCTCGATGAGCCCACAAACCATCTTGATATGAGATCCGTCGAATGGCTCGAATCGTTCCTTGCGAACTATAAAGGCGCGGTTATAATCGTTGCCCATGACAGATATTTCCTTGACAGGATCGCAACGAAAGTGCTTGAGATCGAGAATTGCAAGGGGCGCGTTTATACGGGTAATTTTACTGATTATTCGGAGAAGAAAAAGGCGGTTCGTGCCGATGAACTCAAGGCATATCTGAATCAGCAGAAAGATATCGAACACCAGGAGAAGGTTATAGCGACATTGAGGTCGTTTAACCGCGAGAAATCCATAAAAAGAGCGGAGTCGCGCGAGAAGATGCTTTCCAAGATCGAAAGGATCGAGCGGCCCGTTGAGCTTGACGACAAGATGAATCTTCGATTCAGACCCTGCAGCGAGAGCGGCAGTGACGTGCTCGATATAAAAGGTCTCGCGAAGAGCTATGACGGAAACGTTCTTTTCAGGGATGTCGATTTCCTCGTAAAGCGCGGTGACAGGGTCGGGATAATCGGCGATAACGGAACCGGCAAGACCACACTGCTCAAGATAATCTGCAACCGTGTCTCTCCCGATACGGGTTCGGTAAGGCTCGGAACAAACGTGAAGATCGGTTATTACGACCAGGAACACCATGTTCTCGACCCCGACAATACCATTTTCGAAGAGATCAGCAACACCTATCCCGACATGGACAATACGAGGATCAGAAATCTCCTCGCGGCTTTCCTCTTTAAAGGAGATGACGCGTTTAAGCTCATCAGGGACATTTCGGGCGGTGAGAAAGCGAGAGTATCGCTCGCAAAGCTCATGCTTTCCGATGCAAATCTGCTTATCCTCGACGAGCCGACAAACCACCTCGATATCGTTTCGAAGGAACTGCTCGAAGAAGCGGTCAGCGGCTACGGCGGAACGGTGGTCTTTGTATCGCACGACAGATATTTTATCAACAAGACGGCAACGCGTATCATAGAGATCACCGCGGACGGTGTTGCGTCGTTTGACGGCAATTACGAATATTATGTCGAAAAACGCGACGAGATTCTTGCGACCATGATATCAGGTAACGCCGGTATTTCAGGCCGGGGCGGACAGGGAAAAGCAAACGCTTCGGGAAGCGGCGCGGCAGGCGGCACCTTCACGGCGAAAGACGAAGGTACACCCTCTTCGGGCGGTTCGGGCCGGTCGGAGTGGGAAGAGAAGAAACGTCTCACCGGCGAACGGCGAAAGCTTGAAAATGAGATCGCAAAGTGCGAGGATGAGATAAAGAAACTTGAGGAAAGGGTTAGCGAGATCGACGGGCTCTTTGAGGACGAAGAGATCGCGACATCCCCGACAAAGCTCAAAGAACTCACCGAAGAAAAAGAAGCAAGCGAACAGAAGATCATGACACTCATGGAAAGCTGGGAGGAGCTAAATGAGAGACTTGATATCAATAATAGTACCATGCTTTGACGAAGAAGAGGCGTTGCCGATCTTTTTTGTCGAACTCGAAAACGAAAGAAAAGCGCTTCCGTGTGACAGCGAGGTGATCTTTGTGGATGACGGTTCGAAGGACAAAACACCTGACATCATCAAACACATCGCCGAGAAGAATGCGGGAGTCCGCTATGTGCTCCTTTCGAGAAATTTCGGAAAAGAAGGGGCCATGGCAGCGGGCCTCTGTGAGGCGAGGGGCGACTATGCGGTCGTGATGGACGCAGACTTGCAACATCCGCCGCGATACATAAGCGTCATGTACGATGCGATCAAAAACCCGAAAGACGGCAGGCAGATCGACAGCGCGGCCATGTACAGGACGGGACGAAAGGGCGAAAAGAGGATCCGCTCGTTCTTTGCGAAACGCCTGATGAAGCGTTTTTGCAGGATGTCGGGCATTGATATCCCGGCCGGAGCGACGGATTACCGTATGGTGAGCAGAAGAATGCTTGACTGCTATCTCGGTTTGAGCGAAACCAACAGGTTTTCAAAAGGTCTGTTTAACTGGATCGGATTCGATACGAAGTGGATCCCTTACGAAAATACCGTCCGGGTGGCAGGCAGATCAAAGTGGTCGTTTTCGGGACTGGCGGGTTACGGCCTCGAGGCGATGCTTTCGTTCTCGGACAAGCCTCTTAGATATGCGGCTGTGCTCGGTGCAGTCTCATGCGTGCTTGCTTTGATATTTGCAATTTATGTTATAATCAAGACTATCATCTGGGGCGACCCGGTTGCCGGATTTCCGTCGCTTTTCTGTATGATCCTGTTTATGGGAGGAAGCATACTTTTGTTCCTCGGTCTGATCGGGCGGTATATATCTAAGATATATATGGAAACGAAGCGAAGACCCCTCTTTGTTGCCCGGGAAAAAGGTGGGCACAGGGAAACCAAGGAAACGCCGACAGGCATACCGGACGGGACGGAGAAAAGTTGACAGGCGTGCCGGACGGGACGAAAAACAATAAAAGACGTATCGAACGCAAAAAAGGAGAGAGGGGAAGAACCCTCGTGATTATACAATGAACATGATGAACATTTCGTACAAGAGGACAGATGCACACGTCGATCTTGACGCGATAGCACACAACATGCGGGAGGTTAGAAGGATCACGGATCCGCATGCGAAGATCATGACGATCATTAAGGCCGATGCCTATGGCCACGGAGCCGTTAAAGTCTCGGGCAGGCTCGACAGCGAAAATCTTACGGACGCATACGGCGTTGCGATCGTTGAGGAGGGAATCTCGCTCCGTATCGCGGGTATCACAAAGCCCATATTGCTTCTCGGATACTCGGCTCCGGAGGTTTATCCTCAGGTAGTTGAATATGAACTCACACAGACCATCTTTTCGGAGGAAATGGCAGAGGCTCTCTCGAAGACGTGCGTGAAGATGGGCAAGGCAGCCAGCATAAACATTAAGCTCGACACGGGTATGGGAAGGATCGGTTTCGCGCCCTGCGAAGAAACGATCGGGGCCATCGGAAGGATAGCAAAGCTTCCCGGGCTTTCCATAACGGGAGTCTTCTCGCATCTTGCCTGCGCCGACGAGGCCGACAAGACAAGTGCCGAGAGGCAGTTCGATATATTTGCTTCGTTCTGCGACAAGATCGAAAAAGAGGGGATAGAGATCCCCATGCGCCATATAGCGAACAGTGCGGCGATCATCGACCTTCCGCACATGCATCTTGATATGGTGCGTTCGGGTATCATAACATATGGCATGTACCCTTCGGATGAGGTTGACCGCTCGAGGATCGACCTTATTCCCGCACTTTCATGGAAAACGCATGTATCGTTTGTCAAGGACGTTCACGCCGGCGCAACGATCAGCTACGGTGCGACATTCACCGCGGATCATACCATGAGGGTGGCAACTATTCCGGTCGGTTATGCCGACGGATATCCGAGGTCGCTTTCGGGCAAAGGACGCGTCCTTATTGCCGGAAAGTCCGCCAGGATCCTCGGGAGGATCTGTATGGATCAATTCATGGTAGATGTTTCGGATATTGACGGTGTTAAACCCGGAGACAGGGTCACGCTCGTCGGACATGACGGAGACGGATTCATACCGATCGAGGAGCCGGCCGACATGTCGGGATCGTTCAATTACGAATTTGCATGCAATATCGGAAGAAGAGTGGAGAGGTCGTATTGAACCGCGATGCTCGAAACTAACGGGAGCAGATATATCGAAGGGAAAATAAAACAACAAACGGGAAAGATATATCGAAGAGCATATAAAACAACAAACGGGAAAGATATATCGAAGAGGATATAAAACAACAAACGGGAGAAGTTATATACAAAACGAAAAAGCAGCCGGGTGAGACTGCTTTTTTCGTCAGTAACAATCAACAAAGGACTAAAATGTTACCTGTTGCGTATAATAGGGTGGGAGTAGAAAGCGTTTGACACTTTCTGTATATGATAATAACATATCTTTGGAAATAAGTTGTTACGATTTTATAAACATTTTGTGAATTCGTAATTAACCACTGAGTAATTTTTCGTGAACTCTTGTTTATAATTATTCACAAAAAGAGTAAAAATCGGCAGTTTATGAGGTTGCACAGTCTGAAGTACTTTCGCTTTTGTGTAGAAATCGGTAACGGGTTTACATGTATGCATGTGCGGCATTACTAAACGTGCAATAGTATCTTGTTATGTAGAATACGAGGTAAAGGGATGCATATAAAAATATTATGTGTTGGAAAGCTTAAGGAATCTTTTTTTGTAAAAGCAGTGGAAGAATATAAAAAAAGACTTTCAAAATATTGCAAGACGGATATCATTGAAGTAGATGACGAACCGGCTTCGGGCTCGGAGAGCGCGAGGATGGAAGAGATCATTAAGGCTGCCGAAGGGGGACGCCTCTCGCGGCACATAAGCGCTGATTCCTATGTTATCGCGCTTGCCATAGAGGGAAAGAAACTCGATTCGGTCAAGTTCTCGAATAAGATCGGAGAACTCGGATTGACCGGAAAAAGCGATGTCACCTTTATCATCGGCGGGTCGCTCGGACTTGACAAGGAAATACTTAAAAGGGCGGACATGTTGCTTTCTTTCTCGGACATGACATTTCCGCACCAGCTGATGCGTGTGATCCTGCTTGAGCAGATATACAGAGCGTTCAGGATCATGAGGAACGAGCCTTATCACAAATAGTAGGAAGAAAACGGAAGGATAAAGAAATGCAAAAAACGGTCGTATTTGATATGGACGGAGTGCTTCTCGATTCGGAGGCGCTTGACCATATATGCTGGTATGAAATAGCAGACGAGAACGGTTTGAAAGAGATAGACGATGTGTTTTTTAAAACGATCGGCAGAACGGAGGATGCCTGCATCAGACTCCTCAAAGACAAGTACGGCGAGGACTTTGACGGAGCATGGTTCAGGGCCGCTACTCTCGAGCGCTTTGACGAGAAGGCCGAACGCGACGGGATGCCCGTCAAGCCTTACGCGGCGGAGTGCCTTAGGGGGCTTAAGGAAGCCGGATTTAAGCTCGCGCTCGCCTCATCGACAAACATCGACAGAGTCAGGAGGCAGCTCTCTGAGACGGGGCTTCTCGGATATTTTGACGAGGTGATCGGCGGGGGAATGTTTAAGAAGAGTAAGCCCGATCCCGAGGTCTTTCTTCTTGCCTGCATGAGACTCGGAGCGGTTCCCACGGAGACCTGCGTGATAGAGGATTCTTATAACGGTATCAGAGCCGCTCATGCCGGAGGAATGCTTCCGATCATGGTCCCCGATCTTGTCGAACCCGATGAAGAGATCCGTCCTCTTTGTCACAAGGTGATGAAGGATCTTAAGGAAGTTCTTGAATATCTGATCTTAAAGACTAAATAAACCCGGGAGGAAAAAATGAGATATCCTAAAAGTATTAAGAAAGGTGATACGCTCGGTATCATCGCACCGTCATACGGCGGCTCGTCGAGCCCTTTTAAGGAGAGACTCGACGCTTCGATTGAAAACCTCAAAAAGGCCGGATATAAGGTAGAACCGGGCCCCAACGCTTATGCCGGAAAGGGGCTGGGCAAGAGCAATACGCCGCAGGCCTGCGCGGCAGAGATCATGGATTTCTTTACCGTTCGAAATGTCGATGCGATAATATCGGCAGGCGGCGGAGAAACCATGTGCGAGGATCTGCGTTATGTGGATTTTGAGAGACTTGCTGCCGCTTCACCTAAGTGGTTCAGCGGTTTTTCCGACAATACGAACCTTACTTTCACACTTGCAACGCAGTGTGATACGGCAAGCATCTATGGTCCCAATGCGGCTCATTTTTGGGCGAAGCCGCTTTCGATGCGCAGCGGGGACGAAGCTGAAACAGGCGCACAAAAAGGGGGATCGCCCGTTTTGGCGGACGAGGATTTCAGGAGTGCGAATTTCGGACGCCCCCAGCGTGAAACTCTCGAGATAATGAGCGGGGCGAGAAATATCGTCAGGAGCCATGATTTTTGGGAGAAGGAGCCGTTAGGCGGTGACGAGATCTTCCCGACCGCCAATCTTGCGGAGCCGTTTTCGATGAAAGTATCGCTTCCCGGGGAAACGGGGGGCGCGGGAGCAATAATTAACGACCGCGACGATAGGGATGCCGGCGTGGACGATCTTTGCCCCGAAGGGAAGAATGTAAGGTTTGAGGGAAGGCTTATCGGCGGATGTCTCGACTGCCTGCAGGTGCTTGCGGGAACTCCGTACGCGGGTACCGAAAAATTCATAAAACGCTACGGGAATGAAGGGATCATATGGTTCTTCGAGGCGTGCGACCTGAATCCCATGGGTATCAGAAGAGCGATCTGGCAACTTCGCGAGAACGGTTGGTTTGAAGGAGTAAAAGGATTCCTGGTCGGACGCCCGCTCCATTACGGCGAAGACTGCCTCGGCATGAATCAGTACAATGCCGTAACCGGATTGCTTTCGGAATTTAATGTTCCGATCCTCATGGATCTCGATATCGGACATACCGATCAGATGATGCCGCTCGTGACGGGCAGTCATGCGGTGGTCGAAACGAAAGGCAATTCGCTTTCGGTACGTCAGGATCTTGTATAAGAAAGGTGGGATACGATGAAGAAAACAATTAAGATTATTACGGTTCTTCTGGCAGTCATGCTCATGCCGGTGCTCTTTTCGGGCAACGATGCGCAGGCAGCACAGAAAAAAGAAGGAAAGATCAAAAATGTATCGGTGATGATATTTGATACCGGTTCTTATTCGTATGTGGAAAGAAGCGGCAGCTACGAAGGAGAGACAAAAGACGGTGTTCCGGACGGCAAGGGTACTTTCTTTTTGACCAATATGCAGGGAATCCCTTATACCGCATCGGGAACTTTTAAGGAAGGCGTGCCTGACGGGAATGTCACAATATTGTTTGACAAG
This sequence comes from uncultured Clostridia bacterium, assembly GCA_946403295.1. Taxonomy (GTDB): domain Bacteria; phylum Bacillota; class Clostridia; order Lachnospirales; family Lachnospiraceae; genus RUG11977. The sequence goes on from CAMIZL010000014.1 coordinate 44,497, forward strand.
ATCGAAGGATACTCGCTTGTCAGGTATGAACAGAATTATAAAAACGGTGTGATAAGATCATTCTCGGACAGATATGAGTCCACCGAAGGCGAATGGTATTCTTATGACGGTATCAAAACCGGAAAAGGATATTATGTGATCTATGCGAATTCCGAAGGCTACAACGAGACATTTCATGTAAATGAGGCGGGCGAAACGGTCATGGACAGTTTCGATAACCTTTATCTGAACAACGTCGTCAATACAGGATTCTGCGGTGCGAGTCTCGACATAGCCAATAACACGGCTTTTAAAGTTGAGAAGATGAGAAATGCTTCGAAGTCGTCGGTAAAGAAAAAGGCAAAGATCGTTTCGGGAGAGGCGATCGCGGAGAATCCCGAAAAATATGAGGGCAAACTCATAAAGCTCGAAAACGCGATAATGGAAGATTATCGGTTGTATGCCGACCAAAACGACAATATGAACATCGTCTTTGAATCCGTAACATTCCTCGCAGACTACTACAGATATACATTATTCTTTGAACCCGGCACCGTAAAGTTCAAGAACGGAAAAGTGGTGGATCTGTGTTACGTCTCCTTCGGTACGGCCGGATTTATGCTCAGTGACGGCACATACGAAGGAAGAGAGTGCGGCTGGGCGATCGGAAAGCCTTCGAAGTCAAAGGAAACAAAGGCAACATATGCGTTATACAGATTCGCCGGCATGAAGTACGAAGAGTACAGCGGAACATTCTGCGGACCTCTTAAAGACGGTAAGCCAAACGGCCTCGGAGTGTTCAGCTATAAGATCGGGGACGTGCCTTTGTACGTTGTGGGGTCGTTCTACGCAGATGAGCCGCTTGACGGTTTTTACGGCACGTACCTTAAGGACAGCGACAGGGAAAGATGCGAAACGACCTATATCAAGGGCGAATTCACCCAGGCCATGATCACGGTCAAAGAAGAGGATACGGAGACGGGCGAGGACGCGCCGGTATGGACATATTTCTACGGACGTAACTCGGACAGCGACGAGATCGCGAAACTGATACTGCTCAACGGATCGTATTATTATTCCGAACACGTGAATGAAGCCGTAAACATGCCGATAACAGAGGGTGTGGACGTATATTATAATTCGCTGAATGACATAAAAACGTCCGATAATGATATCAATACAAGCATAAATATGTATTTTGCCATCGACCGGATCAGACAGCTCCCGAAAAAGGAGATCAAAAAGCAGGCATCGAACATGAGCGTTCAAAAAATGCTTGCTGATATACCCGGGCTCAGTGAGGAAGTACTTTGTCTTGACAACGTAAAAGTGATCGGCACGGCAAAGTCCGAATATGCCGACGGAAAATATTTTACCGAGATCAATGCGTCAGCCGGGGGTCATGTGTTCATGTTCTTTGCGGACGGCAAGAAGTCGCTTAAAGAAGGTGACGTTTGCACCGTATATTTTACGGTCGGAGGAACAATGACCGGGGTGAACGAAGACGGCGGCGAAGAGGAATATATTTTGGCTTATGCATATGATGTAAAAAAGGCAAAATAATACATCGTACGGTTCTGAACAACGATCTGACGGTACATAGGGAAAGCGCTCGAAAAACACAGTAAACAGTGGTTTTTCGGCGCTTTCTTTTGTTCGCGATTTGTTGACCGACGGGACTAAATGAGGTATAATCTTAAGTGTCGACCGATCATTTGGGGACCGCTTCACAGTCATGTGTCGGGAAATGAACGGTCACATACCGCTTGCGTGTTGAATATTGCCGTTCTTGTGTGTTACGGGCAGGAAACCGGGGAGCGGTAAAAGCGCTTCTAAAGAGGAGGAGTCATTATGGTGTGTATCATTGTAGCGGGGTGCGAATTCTTAGTTATCGTTTTTCTTTTACTGTTTCTTCTACGGGAGCACAATTCACAAAAGAAGATCATCGACAAGGCTTCTGATATTGCAGGGGGCCAGCTTGGTATCGATGATATCAGACTGCGCACGGAAAAGGGTTCCAACGGAATTGTTGCAGGTGCGTTCAATTCCATCAAAAACAATCTCTTAACGTTCATCGAGGCCACCAAGAACAATGTGGTTACCCTCACGGATGCTGTTGACAAGCTTTCGCAAAGTGCGGATGCGAACAGCGAGGATAACAAGGCGATCGCAGACGGTGCCGCTCAGGTTGCGGAGAAGACATCCGAGCAGTTTGAGATCGTTAAGAGCAACCTTGAACTCATCGAGTCGAGTAACGCCCGCATGCAGGAGATCAATGCGGCGATCGCGCTTGTTGAGGATACCCTTTCCCAGGTTACCGGAAACAGCCAGGAAGGTCTTCAAAGACTTGACGGCTATAAAAACGATATGGGTATCATGGCAGACAATCTTGCACGTATCGATGCAATCCTTCTTGAATTCAATCAGGAGATCGCAAAGATCAGCGAGATCGGCGATTTTATCATAGACATTAACGAACAGCTCATTCTTCTTGCACTCAACGCTTCGATAGAGGCAGCGCGTGCCGGAGAAGTAGGACGCGGTTTTGCGGTAGTAGCGGGACAGATGAACGAGATGTCCGTCAAGACAAAGGAAGGCATGGATTCCATCACATCCATCCTCGGCGAGATCGTAGAAAGCTCCAAGCAGGTTAACGAGAGCATTAAGAGCTGCTCGGATACATACGACAAGAGTCAGGTTACATTTGAACTGGTTAATTCATCATTCAAGACCATCAACGAACAGAATCAGGATATCCAGGCCAAGATGCAGGAGATCATGGCGAAGTTCGAGATCGTTGCAGACAATTCCGAGGATTCCCGCAACATGGCTCAGAACCTTTACAAAACTTCCGAAGCCATCAGCGAAAGAACGGAGAATATTGCCGGTATTTCGGACAAGGTTTCGTTGCAGTCCAAGCAGATCGACGATTATGCCGGCGAGCTCGGCGGTATGCTTAAAGGCATACAGAGACTTCTCGGAGGTTTCAATACTGCCATCACACCTACCGCAAAGCGTCCCGCAGGCAGCAGAAAAGTCAGGATCCTTGCGATCAGTATGCTTGATAACGATTTCTGGTACGGAGTTAAGCGCGGCGTGAATTATGCGTCAACCGAGATGTCAGAACTTCCCGCAGAGATAATCTATGAAGGAATCGTTCCTTACGAAGGATGGGGCGACGATCTTGCAAAGAAGATCAATGCGCTTGTTGATGAAGGCCTTGACGGTATCACATTCCCGGGATTCATAGATTCGATCGTTCCCGCACTTACGCGTGCTCAGGCAGCGGGTGTTAAGATCATCTCCTATAATTGCGATTGCTCCAACAGGATCAAGAGACTCGCTCTTTATGCACCCGACAATGCCGATCAGGCACGCAGCGCAGCAAAGGCAACGGTTGATTACCTCGGCAAGCACGGCAATGTCATTATCCTTGAGAGCGATATGAGCATCAACGGCAATCGTATCAGATCCGAAGCGTTCACGGATGCTGTCGGTGAATATCGAGGGATCAATATCGTTTCCAAGATCTCCATCGGAGACAGTGCACAGGATGTATATCAGAAGACCGCCAAAGCGATCCGTGAGCATTCCGAAGTCGAAGTTATATATGTTATCAGCGGATTCCTTGACGCAGCAGCCAAAGCGATCCTTGATGCGGGTGTTCAAAACAGGATCAAAGTTGTCGGATTTGATCATACCCCTGCGATCTTCGAACTTATCAAGAAGGGTGCTATCCTTGCCGCAGTAGGACAGGATGCGTTCGGTCAGGGACATGATCCTATCGTTTACCTTTACAACAACATTGTAACGGGCGAGGCACTTCCTTCCGATACGATCATCTGTCGTGCCAGTGTTGTTGACAGCCATAATGTAGCCAATATGGTAATGTGAAAAGGTTGATTTTTGATGAAAGAACTTGAAATAATCAGGATCGCGGTTTGTGATGACGAAGAGCGGTTCAGAACACTTTTGATGTCTTCCATAAAAGAAAACTTAGATAAAAAGAATATCAAAACCGAGATCGTAGGATACGAATCGGGAGAGAAAATGATGGAATCGGACCTTCGGGTACTTGATTTCGATATAATATTTCTTGATGTGGATATGGGACAGGAAGATGGTTTTGAGACCGCTCTGAAGATCAGAGAACTGTCCCCGGATGTGCCGATCATTTTTGTTACCGGAATGTTAAATACATGGAACAAGGGTTATGAAGTCGGAGCCTTTCGCTATATAATCAAAGATGCCAATACATTTGACACTTTATTATGCGAGTGCCTGGAGGCAGTCATAAAGACGTATTTCTCTGAGAAACCCGTATTATCGGTAAATTGTTCGGAGGGCAAAGTAGAGATTCCGATCAAAAGCATAATCTATATTGAGAGCATGGGTCATATGCAGTATTACCATGTGCTCTCAAAATCCGGGATGATCGATTATAACGTACGGGACAGATTGAGCAAATACGAAAAGAACCTTTCGGAATACGGTTTTGTCAGGATCCATCAAAGCTTTTTGGTCAATACCGAGTTCATCAAAAAGGTGTACAATTACAAGGCGGAACTTAAATATATAGGTCTTGAACTGCCTGTATCAAGAGATAAATACAAAGAAGTTAAATCAGCTGTATCTACTGCCAGGGGTGTTATTTGATATGTTTTTGGATATTGCAAATATTATAATCATTATTTTGGAAGCATATTCATGCTTCCTGTTTTTTGATGTCTTTCATCCCAAGAAGAAAAACGAAGACAGATGTGGTGACAGAATAATAGCCATCGTCAGTCTTTCGATTTTTTTATTCTTCATTTCATATTACCTGCAATCCTCATTCCTTTTGAGACAGATTGTCGGCGTGGCAATTATCGCGCTTACCATGTTTCTGGTAAGGAAATATTCGCTGTTACAGGCATTTCTCATAGCATTTGTGTTTCAGGGTATATTGACGGCAACCGAATTCCTCGGTTTATTGATAGCGAAGATGGTCGTCGTCGACATAAACAATATGGATGAGATTGAACAGATCAGCGTTATGAACATAGGTCTTATCACGCTGATCGTCATGTTGATGTGCATTATCCTTGTGCGGAGATTTTTCAGGATCCATCACAATGAGACGGTGTTCAGAAAAGAGTGGATCAGGTTTGTTTTGTTCCCGATCTTCACAAATATAGTCATTATCCTTATGACAAAAGCTTTCGGTGAGGTTACGGCCCTTTCTCAGGCATATGCGTTATACGGGATCGGGATAGGCCTCGTTATTATGAATTATTATATTTTCCATTTGCTCGATGATACGATCAGGGTTCACAGTGACGTTAAGAGCGATGCCTTGTTCATGATGCAAAAGAAGGACGGAATAGAGATGTATTCCGCTCTGTATAACAGTCTGGAAAGACAAAAATCCGAGAGCCATGATTTCCGCAGCATATCATGTGTCTGAAAAACATGGCTGATAATAACGATATAGATAACCTCAAAAAATATTTGGGAGAGATAATCAAGTCGGGAACCGTTTCGGAAAACGTTATAGACACGCATAACGTCATAATAAATGCGATACTTAATACAAAGTATTATGAGGCGGCTTCCAAAGATATTGTTATGGTCATGAAGTTAAATGATCTTTCCCACGTCATTCTGCAAAACGATGATCTTGTCGTATTGCTTTCAAATCTCCTCAATAATGCGATCGAAGCGACAGAGAAGTGTGACGAAAAGAAGATCATATACATTAAAATGGAACAGGAAGAGGACGGATTGATCCTTTCGGTCAAGAATCCCTATAATCATGTCAACATGAAAAAAGGTGACGAGTATGTTTCTTCAAAGGACAACAGCCTGGGTAACCATGGCATAGGCTTAAAGAACATAAAGAAAGTCGTTGAAAAATATAACGGAGTGTTTGCGATACAGGACAAAGCCAATTTGTTTAATGTCGCGATCACCATCCCGAATGAATAAGGGGATAAGCCGAACTTAATGAGACGAAAAGGAACACCCCCGGTTCGTGAGCGAATCGGGGGTGTTTGTGCGTCGCATTTTCCAATATGTTAACTGCGTTTTGCGTCAAAAACCTACAGTTTAGGACAAACCCATTGATAAATCGCTTTGTTTTGCAATAATGTTTAATGGGTTAATATGCATGGCATGAGCGACATTGGAAATGAGGGCAAAGAATACTTTGAAATCAAAGAGTCGCAGAAAAACCATATGTATACAATTGATTTCAAAGGAGAGTATCTGTATTGTAGCATTAGTTGCTTTGAAAGTATGATAGATACAATACAAGATGAGTTTAGGAAATGTATTAATAGATTAGCGGAAGAAATGGAGGAAAACATTGAAAATTATATTTAAGCATATTATACGTAATATAGCTGAAAAAAAAGTGAGAACCACAATTATTATTTTGGCTATTACAATCGTCTCAGCATTAATATTCGTGGGAATGTCTATCCGTGATACAGCGATTGATATGTATCAAAATATGTTTACAAAGGCAAGTGGATTAGCAGATATTGTTGTCAGTAACAGGGTTAGCTTTTTCTACGACGAGGATGATGTCGAATTATCTGAGGTTACAATTGAGGATAAGTTGCCGGTGTTAAATTACTATGGCAAATATGAACTCCAATCCGGAAAAAAAATAAGAGTATTATTTTATGGAACCGATGTGGAAACCGCAGAGAGGATGAAATTGATTTCAGCTTCGAAGAAAATTGATGGCTTGAATAAGTATGAAGTAATAGTTAGTGATGCTTTTGCTCAAAGCGAGAATCTCGCTTTGGGCGATAAGCTCAAAATAACAGTTGACGACAAAGAGTATGAGTTTAAAATTGCGAAGCTGGCATATTCGACCGGTATTTATACAGATGAAACTGAGAGTGTTGTAATGTCAATTTCATCGGAAACTGCTACGGATATGATAGGCCTGCCGGATGAAAATATAATAACCGCTATGTATATTGATTCAGGAGATATGGATGTTGAAGAGGCAATTGGGAAGATTTCTTACAAAAAAAGTAGCGAAAATTATTCGGCAGAAAAACTTTTAGATGAGAAGATAATAACAGAAAAGGTTTCATCAATTTCTCAGATTTTATTTATTGCGCTCTTATTGATTATTGTGCTTACCGGAGCAGTAATTATCTCTTTGTATAAGCATATACTGAATGATCGTATGCCTGTGATGGCCACATTTAGAAGTACCGGCGCGTCTATTGGGAAAACAAATACAATTATTCTTTTGGAGATTATTCTATACGGAATGATTGGAGGAGTTCTGGGAATTATCGGTGGAACTGTAAGTTTTCCGTCTATTTATGGGGTGGTGGTAAAGGATGTATTAGCAGAGAGACCTTCTATTAGTTTCGATGCAGAAAAATCTTTACTGACGTTTCTTTTATCTGTCTTATTTGCAATTGTAACAGCTACAATTGTTCTTATGGGACTTAAGAGAAAATCTGTAAAAGACGCGCTGTTCAATACCGTTGCAGTGAAATACAAATTAAGCAGGGTGAAAACAATTATTGGTGCAATCTTTTTGGTAATCACAGTAGTAGGCCATTTTGCATTCGGAAAGTCGGCATTAGCCGTTTTGTTACCGGTCACACTTTTAGTGGGATGCGTAATGATGATTCCGTTTCTTATAAATTTTGTGGTTACGAACATTCTTAAAATTGTTCCCAAGAAATGTGTTTTTGTAACAGTTGCATCGAAGAATATCAAAAATAGTAAGGTAATCATTCAAAATATTATCATTATGGTAATTGCTATTACTCTTGCGAATAGTGTTTTTTCCATATGTGAGTCAGTTGATGGATATCTGAATGAAGCGACGAATATGCAGGCTGAGATTGTGGTCAAATTAAGTGGCACGACTGTGGGCGATGAAGTAGAAGATATCTTGAATTTAGATTTTGTGGAGGATGCGTATACGGTTTATGCTACTTCCGGAGAGATGGAAGTTGATGGCAAGATGGTAAGATGTACAGTATATGGACGTCAGGACAAGGACAACTTCGAAAAGATATTTGGCGAGAGCATAGTATACAATAATCCGGAGAACAAAGATGTTAAAGATGGACATATTATTGTTGATGAAAGTCTTTTGGAAGGAAGCAATATAGAGGTTGGTGATAAACTTTATTTTGCTGTGGGAGACAACAAGAAGGAATATATTCTTCAGGGAACAATGGATTCCTACAAGTTTGCGTCAGACAAAAGGACGGTAATCGTTAGCCTTGACGATTATAAAGAGGATTTTACGGATGTTCCGGTAGCAATGTATTTTAATGCATCAATAGAGGAAAATGATGCAAGAGACAAGGTGGAAGATTTAATCCTTGATTCTGATTCTACCGTTATGACGTTTACGGAATATCTTAATAATCAGAAGCAGCAGACAAGCTCAATTATGAATATAATTCAGTTTGTTGTATTGCTTGGAGTTGGAATCTGTATTAACGGAATTATCAATAATCTTGTAATTAGTTATCTCGCCAGAAAAAAAGAGTTTGCGGGATTATATGCGACGGCAATGAATAGAGGCAATATTAAGAGAATGATTATATACGAGATTTTGGTTCAGTTCCTGTTAGCGTTTACTTTATGGATGATTTTCTCAATTCCATTAGTATATTTTATGAACGGAATTTTAGGGGTGCTTGGTGTTATGCTGGAAGTTCATTTTCCTTGGATATTTGCGTTAGAATTATCAGCAGCCTTAGCAATAATAAACATATTGAGTGGATTAGGTATTACAAGAATCATTGATAAGTTGAATATAATGAGGGAGTTACGTTATGAGTAAAAAACGGACTAATAAGAATAAGAAAACAAATGCAAATTCCCCGGTGATCGAGGCTGTAAATATCGAAAAGGATTTCGGAGATAATCATGTATTAAAGGGAATAAATCTTAGTGTTAACAAGAAAGATTTCATTACGATTATGGGACGTTCCGGAAGCGGAAAAAGTACGTTACTATATGTTATAAGTGGAATTGAAGAAGCCACTAAAGGTGAAGTGTTTGTTCAGGGAAAAGGAATCAGTGGATTAAATGACAGAGATTTAAGCATAATCAGAACTCAGAAAATCGGATTTGTATTTCAGTTTTATAACCTAATGCAAAGTCTGACTGCGAAGGAGAATATTCTCCTTCCGGCACAGGTTCGAGGCGCGGAATATGAAGAACTGGAAGAACGATATGAGAAGATTATAGATTTAGTTGATCTTAGAAGTCAACAGGATAAGATACCAAGCGAGATGTCGGGCGGACAACAGCAGCGAGTTGCAATTGCAAGAGCCCTAATTAATAATCCGGAGATTTTGATGGCAGATGAGTTGACAGGAAATCTTGACAATGTTACATCAGAGAATGTGATGAATATTTTGAAGAATATTAACAAGGAATTAGGGGTGACAATTCTTCATGTATCACATGACAGAGAACTTGTTAAATATGGAAATCGAATCATAACCTTAAATGATGGGCAGATTATTGATGACACACGGATACAATAATCTCTCGGAATCCTGAGTGATTATATCCGGCACGGCAAAACATTAGATATATTATATGATTCATACTGAAAAAAAAGGAGGGTATGATCTGCTGATAGGCATTTCATTTACAGAATATGAGTGTTGTAGAAGCTAAAAATATATGCAAAAATTACGGTGATGTTACAATTTTGAATAATATAAATATCCAATTTGAACAGGGAGAATTTGCATCTATAGTAGGTAAATCCGGAAGCGGAAAAAGTACATTGTTATATCTTATGAGTGGGTTAGAGCCTGCAACAAGTGGGGAAATATATATACAGGGTAGTAATATTTCAAAGCTTTCTGAAAGGAAGCTAAGTAGATTGAGGAGTGTTGAAATGGGCTTTGTATTCCAGTCCTACAACCTAGTGCAGAATCTGACTGTTAAAGATAATATTCTATGTCCCATTGCATTTGGCGGCAAGACATGTAGAAAAAACAAAGATAATATCGATGAACTCCTTGAGCAGATAGGTTTGGCTGAGAAAAAGGATGCGTATCCCAGTCAGTTATCCGGTGGACAGCAGCAAAGAGTGTCCATTGCCAGAGCACTAATCAATAATCCCAAAATTATTTTTGCAGATGAGCCAACAGGTAACTTGGATTCTGCTTCAAGCCATAGCATTATGGAACTGCTTAAGAAGATAAACGAGGAAAGGAATACTACCATAATTCAGGTTACGCATGATCTCGAAATGGTAGATTACGGGAATCGCGTGATTAAGGTTTTAGATGGAAAAATAATAGATGACAGTATGTAAATAAGTTGCAACACTCTTTCAGTGCAAAAGCAGATAAAAAAGGTAATTAGCTCCAGAGATCTTCCGTGTTCTTGGAAAACGCAAGCCACAGTTCGTAAAGCCGTATGATGAACAACTGAGAAGAATATCAGAAACTGATAGTAACCGTGTCGTAAGGATTCACAGCCTGGGTGCGATTAAAGCGGCAGGGGCTGAATAGGAGAATTGATATGTTTTGGGATAAGATTTCACCATTATATGACTTGTTTGAAAACGTATATAACCACAAGGTATATGCCGGTACCGGGAAAAAAGTTGCAGAATTTATAGATCCTGCAGATGAAGTGCTTGAGTGTGCATGTGGAACAGGAGCTATTACAGTCTGCATTGCAGAAAAGTGCAGGAGACTTATAGCAACGGATTATGCATCCGGAATGCTTAAACAGGCAAAGAGAAAATGCAGAAAGTTCAGAAATGTGAGTTTTAAGAGAGTAGATATCACAAGCATAAAATGCAGGAATGACCGGTTTGATAAGGTGGTTGCCGGCAATGTGATACATCTTTTGCCGGAGCCAGGGAAAGCACTTGCAGAGCTTGAAAGGGTAGTAAAACCCGGTGGGAGGATCATTATCCCTACATACATCAATATGTCAAAGAGATCCGCAGGCCTGGCAGTGAAGTTTATTGAGTTTCTGGGAGCAGATTTCAAAAAACAGTTTGATATGGATTCATACAGAAAATTCTTCAATGAGATCGGCTATAGAGATGTGGAATACTATGTGGTAGACGGAAGGATGCCTTGTGCAATAGCGGTGATCAATAAGAAATTGTAAACGGAGCAACTTGAAAAGATTCGAAAGCTTGTTGAAAAGATTTAGGTTTTCTATAAACATGGCTTTTTAGATATTTGAGGACAGAAGAATGGGTAATGAGGATATTGGAAGAAGGCGGAGTTACAACGGATTTCCGTTCTGTTTGGCTTTTGGTTTTCTGGGGAAGATTAACGATCGGCGGTATGATTTTAACCCCGATGACGTCTCACCATATGATGCATCTTCCGACAGCGGTGGATAGAATTATAGAGTGTGTAAAAAATCTCTGTAAAAACGGAATAACACTATTCGAACGAGGTCTCCTAAGGTAAAATAAATCTTAAGGAGGCCTTTTATTATGGCAAAAGAAAAGAAACCCGCACACAAAGTTCAGATGACAGACAGACGGTAATCTGTCCTATTTTCCGGATCGTCCTGCTTTCTGCGTTTCTTTTGCGTAAGTATTTGATCTTGTCACGTGAACTACTCGGCAATTGAATTGCCAGAGCATCTGGTTTGCGGGGCTTACGCC
>CAMIZL010000015.1 GCA_946403295.1 uncultured Clostridia bacterium
TGGATACCTATGCGTCCATCCGTTAATTCTGGCTCTTGAGCGTCGGGAAGAGCAGTACGTCCCTGATCGCGGGGCTGTTGGTGAGGAGCATCGTGAGTCTGTCGATGCCGTAGCCGATACCGCCTGTGGGAGGCATACCGATCTCGAGAGCGTTGAGGAAGTCCTCGTCTGTGTGGTTCGCCTCTTCGTCACCTGCTGCGGCGAGGGCATCCTGTGCCTTGAAACGCTCGCGCTGATCGATGGGATCGTTGAGCTCGGAGTACGCATTACACATCTCCCAACCGTTGATGAAGAGCTCGAAACGCTCAACGTAACCGGGCTTATCGGGCTTACGCTTTGTGAGCGGACTGATCTCAACGGGATGATCCATAACGAATGTGGGCTGAACAAGCTTCTCCTCACAGTACTCTTCGAAGAAGAGGTTGAGGATGTCGCCCTTCTTGTGATGTGCCTCGATCTCGATATGGTGCTCCTTGGCGAGCTTGCGTGCCTCGTCGTCATCCGCAACCTGATCGAAGTCAACGCCTGCGTACTTCTTAACCGCGTCGATCATGGTGATGCGCTCGAAGGGCTTGCCGAAATCAAGCTCGATCTCGCCGTACTTAAAGGTGGTCGTACCGAGCACTTCCTGTGCTACATGACGGAACATGTTCTCGGTAAGATCCATCATTCCGTAGTAGTCGGTATATGCCTGATAGAGCTCCATAAGCGTGAACTCGGGATTGTGACGTGTGTCGAGACCTTCGTTACGGAATACACGGCCGATCTCATAAACGCGCTCAAGACCGCCGACGATAAGTCTCTTGAGGTAAAGCTCAAGTGATATACGGAGTCTTAAGTCCTCATCAAGTGCGTTGAAATGTGTCTCGAAGGGACGTGCGGCAGCGCCGCCTGCGTTCGAAACGAGCATGGGAGTCTCAACCTCCATGAATCCCTGTCCGTCAAGGAAACGTCTGATGGTGCTGATGATGCGCGAACGCTTGATGAACGTGTCACGCGCGTCGTCGTTCATGATAAGGTCAACGTAGCGCTGACGATATCTCATGTCTGTATTTGTAAGTCCGTGATACTTCTCGGGAAGGATCTGGAGCGACTTTGTGAGGAGAACCACCTTCTCGGCATGGATCGAGATCTCGCCCATCATTGTGCGGAAAACGTAACCCTCGATGCCGAGGATATCGCCGATATCGTACTTCTTAAAGTCTGCATAGGGCTCTTCGCCGATGCCGTCACGCGCAACATAAACCTGAATATTGCCTTCGCGGTCCTTGATATTGCAGAAGGAAGCCTTTCCCATGACACGCTTGCTCATCATACGGCCTGCGATCGTAACGCGGATAGCGGACGCGTCCATGATTGCGCGCTTCTCCTCGTAGTCAGCCTTTTTGGCTGCTCTCGCATCTTCCTCGCTCATCCCATCCGTGTTCACTTCCGGTCTGTCGCCGATAAGCTTTGCCTCGAGCGCTTCATATTCGCTGCGGGCATCAGTCGAATGATGCGAAACGGCATATTTTGTGATCACAAAAGGATCCTTGCCGGCTTCCTGCAGTGCCGCCAGCTTCTCACGGCGTACCGCAAGGAGTCTTCCTATGTCTTCCGTTTCAGCGGCCTGTACCTTGTTCTCGCGTTCGTTATCTGCCATATCAAAAACCCACTTTCTTATTACTCATATTCCACACAAGCGTCTTAACGCTTATGTTTTCAAACCTTAGTTAATCTTCCCGCCGATCATTTTTTGATGGCGATTATCTTAAACTTGAGTTCACCCGCATTTGTCTCAACCGTGATCTCCTCACCGACTTTTGTTCCGATGAGCGCACGACCAACGGGAGATTCGTTTGATATCTTGTTGTTAAGGATATCAACCTCGGTGGATCCTACGATCTTGTAGACCGATTCTTCTTTAAATTCCTCATCATAAACGGTAACGGTGCTTCCTACGGTAACAACGTCCTTGCTTGTATCCTCGTCATCAACGACCTCAGCGTTTTTGAGGATCTTGTCGATCTCTTCGATACGAAGCTCGATCTCGCGCTGCTCTTCCTTGGCTGCATCATATTCAGCGTTCTCGGAAAGATCGCCCTGCTCACGCGCTTCCTTGATCTTCTGTGCAACTTCTTTACGACGGTTTACCTTAAGATCCTCAAGTTCCTCCTCAAGAGCCTTAATGCCTTCGTATGTCATGATGTTCTTCTTTGTTTCTTTCATGCGGATCCTCCTGCCCGAAATAAATTCTCATCAACTCAGTCGTCAATGAAACGCCACATCCCCGCCTTTCCGTTACGAAAAGGCGGGGGATGATCTCTTTTACATTGTTGCAAATTTTACTACATTATGTATCTTCCGTCAAGCCAAGCCGACTGAAATACTGCTATTGCAGTATTTCATGTCCCGTCAGAAACACAACGGTTTTTGTTGTGTTTCGAGAGGGATGCGAAGCATCGGCGTCTTAAAATTTCCAAGTCTCTGCGAGACGCAGGAAATTTTAAAGTAGTCCCGTCAGAAACACAATGTCTGCAATTTATTTCTGCTCTGCTTCCTCTTCCTTGATCTCCTTCGTATTGATCTCAACGAGGATGTTCTTGATGAACTCGTCAAGCGCAATACTTCCTTCGTCGCCCTTGAAGCGGCTTCTTACGCTCACAAGGCCCTCTTCCTGCTCCTTCTGACCTACAACGATCATGTAAGGAAGTCTGTCCATACGAGCCTCTCTGATCTTGAAGCCGATCTTTTCGGAACGGGCATCGATGGTCGAACGGATGCCTGCAGCCTTGAGCTTCTTGTCAACTTCCTTAGCATACTCCTCGTACTTGTCGGAGATGGGAAGTACTCTTACCTGCTCGGGACACATCCATGTCGGGAACTTGCCTGCGTAATGCTCGATGAGCCATGCAAGTGTTCTCTCATAGCAACCCATTGATGTTCTGTGGATGATCCAGGGAGTAGCCTTGTTGCCTTCGGCGTCGATGTAGTACATTCCAAACTTCTCGGCGCTCTCGCAGTCAAGCTGGATAGTGATCATCGTGTCTTCTTTGCCGTACACGTTCTTGGCCTGGATATCGATCTTGGGTCCGTAGAATGCGGCTTCGCCTTCTTCCTCTGTGAACTTGATGTTGTTCTTGATCATTACATCGCGAAGGTAGCCCTGTGTCTTGTCCCAGTACTCCTCGTCTCCGAGGTACTTTTCCCTATTCTCGGGATCCCACTTCGAAAGACGGTATGTAACTTCGTCCGCAAGTCCGAGCGTCGTAAGAACGTAATTTGCAAGCTCAACGCATCTCGTAAGCTCTTCCTCAGCCTGGTCGGGACGAAGAACGATGTGTCCCTCCGTGATCGTGAACTGTCTTACACGGGTAAGTCCGTGCATCTCGCCCGAATCCTCGTTACGGAAGAGCGTCGAGGTCTCGCTCATGCGGTAAGGCAGGTCGCGGTAGCTGCGCTGCTCATTCATATATACGTAATACTGGAAAGGACATGTCATGGGACGGAGCGCCATAACTTCCTTGCCGTCCTTAGTTCCCTCGGCTTCCTTGTTGAGAACGAACATGCCGTCCATGTAGTGATCCCAGTGACCGCTGATCTTGTAGAGGTCTGACTTTGCCATGAGAGGTGTACGTGTACGCACATAGCCCCACTCGTTGTCCTCGAGGTCTTCCATCCAGCGCTGCAGGATCTGGATCATCTTCGTTCCCTTGGGGGTGAAGAGCGGGAGACCCTGGCCGATAACATCGGCGGTAAGGAAGATCTTCATCTCGCGGCCCAGACGGTTATGGTCACGGAGCTTGATATCCTCAAGGTGTGCCAGATATGCGTCCATGTCCGCATTCTTTGTAAATGCCGTTCCGTAGATACGGGTGAGCATCTTGTTCTTCTCGTTGCCTCTCCAGTAAGCGCCCGACGAAGAGATGAGCTTAACGGATTTAAGCTGTCCGGTCGTCATGAGGTGAGGTCCCGCGCAAAGGTCAACAAATCCGTCCTGATCGTAGAACGAAAGCTCCGCATCTTCGGGAAGGTCGCAGATAAGCTCAACCTTATAGGGCTCGCCCTTCTCTTCCATGAACTTGATCGCCTCTGCTCTCGGGAGAGTAAATCTCTTGAGCGGCTTGTTTTCTTTGATGATCTTCTTGATCTCTTCCTCGAGCTTGTCGAGGTCCTCTCTTGCAAAGGGAGGTGTATCAAAATCGTAGTAGAATCCCTCATCGATCGAAGGTCCGATGGCAAGCTTTGCTTCGGGATAGAGACGCTTTACTGCCTCTGCCAATACGTGCGAAGCGGTGTGGCGGTATGCGGCGCGTCCCTTCTCGTCATCAAATGTAAGGATGCTCAGCGCGCAGTCCTTGTCAACAACGGTTCTGAGGTCTACAACCTTGCCGTCGATCTCGCCGGCGCAGGCTACTCTTGCAAGTCCCTCGCTGAGGTCCTTAGCGATGTCGATCACCGACATGGGTGATGCGTATTCTTTAACGGATGAATCTTTTAACGTGATCTTCATGTCTTCTCCTTTTCTTAATGTCACCTTTCACAGCGACTCTTTGTTTTTAACGTATATGTGATGCCGCGTCGTTTCACGGCTTATGTCAAATACTCCGGCAGGTGTTTAACACACCTAATCCATCATTCCCCGGTCATCTGCCGGGTCAGTGTTTTGTCTGTCATCCGGATCAACGGTGTTTCTCACTCACGGATGACCGAAACATTATCACAGTGATTTTACAAGTGCTGTGCTTCCCGCATTCTCGAGCGCTTTCGTGATCGCTGCCGCAGAGTCTTCAAGCGAGTACTTCTCCTGCGTGCCGTCGGTCATGTTCTTGAGGCTCACAGTGCCTTCTTTGATCTCGTCCTCTCCGATGAAGATGCAGAACGGGATCGAAAGCTTGTCGGCGTAGCCGATGCGCGCCTTAAACTTCTTTTTCTCGAAGTAGATCTGTGTGCTGATGCCCTTGTCGCGCAGGAACTGCGATACTTCGATCGCTCTTGCGTAATCCTCTGTCATGGGGATCACGAGAACCTGTGAAGGGTACTTCTGACTCTCGCAGAGCCATCCGTTCTCATTGAGCACGTAGAAGAGACGGGTGAGTCCGATCGATATCCCGACTCCGGGAAGCTTGCGGTTTGTGTAATATCCGGCGAGATTCTCATATCTTCCGCCGCTGCACACGCTTCCGATCTCGGGGTGAGCGTTGATCATTGTCTCATAAACGGTGCCTGTGTAGTAATCAAGTCCTCTCGCGATCGTAAGGTCGATGCGGAAGTTCCCGTCGGGAACCCCGAAACCGCTCAAAAGACTTGTTACGGTTGCCAGTTCGTTGACACCCTCGTCGAGGAGTTCCGACCTGCCTGCCATCGCGCTCAGCGCTTCGATCGTCTCTGCATTCGAACGCTTATGTGTCAATAATTCAAGAAGTTCACCCGCAGCCTTCATGTCGATACCGAGCGTGCTGAGCTCTTCTTTAACGGCCTCCCCACCGATCTTCTCAAGCTTATCGATAACACGGAGAACCTCTGCTTCGTTACCGCCGAGACCGAAGAGTTCAAAGAGTCCGCCGAGAACCTTTCGGTTGTTGATCCTGATCGTGAAATCGGTAATACCGAGTTCTGTGAAAATCCTGTAGATTATTCCGGGTATTTCCGCGTCGTTTACGAGGGAGAGCTCACCGTCACCGATAATGTCGATATCGGACTGGTAGAATTCCCTGAAACGACCCTTCTGAGCACGCTCTCCGCGGTAAACCTTACCGATCTGGTAACGTTTAAACGGAAATGTGAGCTCACCGGCATTCTTTGCAACATATTTTGCGAGCGGAACAGTGAGGTCAAACCTCATGGACAGATCCGTATCTCCCTTGTTAAAACGGTAGATCTGCTTCTCTGTCTCACCGCCTGCTTTGGCAAGGAGCACCTCGCTGTATTCAAGGATGGGTGTGTCAAGGGGATAAAAGCCGTAAAGGCTGTATATATCCTCAAGTTTCCTCCTTATCTTGTCAAAAATGACCTGACGGTCCGGAAGTAGCTCCATAAATCCGGAAAGCGTCCTGGGTTCTGTGATGTTTGCCATTCCATGCTCCTTTCTCTTCGGATGCGGCAAAGCTGCATCCCTTTCCCCGCACCGAACTACGTCGAAGCGGTGTTAAAGTCATCTCGCGTATAAGTCAGCCAAATAGAAAATCCCCTTGAAAACACTGCTGCTTTCAAGGGGACGAATAATCTTTATCCGCGGTTCCACCCCGTTTGGTCACATGTCCGCTGCCGGATCCTTCGGTAATCCCCGGTCCATGCAGTTTCTCCTGTAACCCTGCTTAAGGTATGGTCGTAACGTGACCGTGACGGGCCGGATTGGGGCCGCTCGGGAGGCGGTAGCACATATGACCGTGGGTGTTCCCCGGAGCCCTTCCACCAAACGGGCTGCCTCTCTGTCGGATCCTGCGATCGTGCCTTCTCCTTCAACGCTTTGATTCTGTTCTTGCCTGCTTTAGGTCAATTCCTGACCTTCATTACGGACATTTTAGCATGTCTTTCGCTTTTGTCAAGTAGAAAGTCCGTGATACGCAAACACTTTTAAAGAGGGCGCAGTCCTTTAAAAGTACTGCGCTCCTGTCTCTTAATACAATGTAAGCTCAAAATGTGCCGCGATGCCGAGTGCATCCGCTTCCGCGATAGCCGCAAGATCTTCTTCGCTGTCGATGAAGCATCTGTCTGTGGGGCTGTC
Organism: uncultured Clostridia bacterium; assembly: GCA_946403295.1. Classification (GTDB taxonomy): domain Bacteria; phylum Bacillota; class Clostridia; order Lachnospirales; family Lachnospiraceae; genus RUG11977. The sequence goes on from CAMIZL010000015.1 coordinate 6,707, forward strand.
TATATAGGCATGCTCAACAATGATGCCGGGGATCTCGCGTGCGGCGCAATGCCTGTTGATCGCATAATAATCGTACGGATTGCCGTTTTTATCCATAAGATCGTTGCTGTCACGTATCGAAATACTGTGATTCTCGATCCCGAGATCTTCAAGCCTTCCGAGGATCTGCTCTCCGAGAAGAGCCGATTCTTCGTGGACGTTGTCACGTTTTGAAACATAAACGATAGCGCCGCTCTGGTCGTGCTTTTCCGATGCGTTGAAATGAATGCTCACAAGCGCGTCGGCATTGGCAAGCTCGGCAACTCTCGCTCTTTCCTCAAGATCGACTTTAAGCGTGGGATCAAGCTCTCTGTCCGTGCTTCGCGTCATATAAACGGCAACATCGCTGTAATGCGTGATCAGATAATTCCTGCAAAGCAGCGCAACCTTCAGGTTAAGATCCTGCTCTTCGATACCGTCGCAGGATGCTCCTTTATGAACCCCTCCGTGTCCGGGATCAAGGACTATCTTGATGCGCGCTCCGGGATCGGGAATGTATTTTGCGGGATCGACGAGGCTTCCGCCGATCACGTCATCGTTTTCTTCGGGTTTCTGTGTAGCGGTAATCTTATTACCGGATGATTTGCTTGGATTTTTGGTCGATTCATCGGTCGATGGATCAGAAGCGGGGAGTGTGAGGGTGTCTCTCGTTACGTCGGGAACAAGGTTTCTGCCTTCAGATTTTGATTTTACAAGCTTTTCGGGCGCGTCAGCCGCCTTACCGCCTGAGTTCACGCATCCCGTCAGGATGCCGGCTACGGCAGCTACACATAACAGCATTTCAAATGTTCTTCTGATACGTCCGGACATTTTGTGCTCGGCCTCTCTTCCCTCTAATCTCCCTTTCTGCCTTTTAACGACTCGCAGATGTCGATCGTTCCGCATTTTTACGACTCGCAGATGTCGATCGTTCCGCATTTTTACGACTCGCGGATGTCGATCGTTCCGTATTTTTACAACTCGCGGATGTCGGTTGTTTCATATGTTTTCGACCCACGGGTTCAAAAATCTTTAAAGCAGGTGTGCTCTTGCGAAATCGGGATCATCTTTGAGGAGCATGATGGGAGGTACATCAAATACCGTCTTTGCTCCGGTCATCCCGGCAAGGTTCATTCTGTGAGCGGCTCTGGCAAATGCAACGAGCACGCACGATGTGAATTCGGGGTTAGAATCAAGCTTTAAGCTGTATTCGATCGTATGGGTATGAGCGTTTCCCGCTCCGGTCTTTCCTGTACGGATAACACTTCCGCCATGGGGAAGACCCTTGTGATCGCGATCCATCTCTTCCTGTGATATGAAATGAACCGTTGTGTTATAATCCGCAAAATAATTGGGCATTGTCTTGATCTCGTTCTCGATCCTTGCCTTATCGGCACCTTCCTTTGCCACAACATAACACTCACGTGTATGCTTTTGTGCCGTGGTAAGTGTAGGCATCTCGCCGTTTCTGACGGAAGCCACTGCCTCGGGAACGGGTACCGTGTATTGGCGTGCATCCTGAACGCCCTCGATACGACGAACAGCATCGGAATGGCCCTGGCTTACGCCTCTGCCCCAGAATGTATAATCCGCACCGTCAACAAGGATCGCGTTCGAATAAAGTCTGGCGAGCGAGAACATACCGGGATCCCAGCCAACCGATATAAATCCGATCTTTCCGGATTTTTTGGCTGCTTCATCAACATTCTTAAAATGTTCGGGGATTCTTGCATGAGTATCGAAGCTGTCGACAACGTTGAAATATTTAACCGCTTCGGGTGTCTGCTGAGGAAGGTCTGTCGCGCTTCCGCCGCACATGATGAGGACATCGATCTCGTCCTTAAGCGCCGCAAGATCAGATGCGCTGTAAACCTTTGCATTACTGTTTATGGTAAGAGTCTTGGGGTCACGTCTTGTAAAGACTGCCTTTAACTCCATGTCACTGTTTTGTGCGGCTGCAAATTCGATGCCGCGTCCGAGATTGCCATATCCGAGGATACCAAGTCTGGTCATTTTTTGTTTCTCCTAGTATTACTTTGTAGTGCTCCCGAAGCCCCCGTTTCGAATGCCGTCCGCTTCGTCGTCAAACGTTATCCCGAACGGTGTGAAGACTCCCTGAATAAATCCTTTGCCGGCTTCTATCACAAGTGTCTTGTCACTCGAACCGTTAGTGATCTTCGCGATGATATGTCCTTCATTATCGGAATGATAGTAATCACAATCAATGACTCCGACCGTATTGTCAAGCCTCATGCCGAATTTGAATCCGAGACCGCTTCTGGGATAGAGCATGAGCACCCAGCCTTCGCTTATCTCGGCTCTTATGCCTGTCGGAACGCTTATCGACCTGCCGGGTTCAAGCGTAAGCTTAAGGGGTGCGAAAAAATCGTATCCCGCGCTGCCCGAAGTCGCTCTGGTCGGAAGATTTATCGATTCGTATGCACGCAGTGCCTCAGCCTCCGAAATTCCGAGTTTATCGACAACAGATTCAACAAACTGTGCGGATGAGACCTTTTGAAACCGCGCCATCCTTTCCATGAAAATATCCCCCATACAGATCATCTAGAAATATCATAAACTTTTTCATATTGACTTACAAGGTTTTTCTCACTCTCATCCGGATTTTTTTATTTATCACGGCCTGAGATGTCATCACGCCAAGAACACCGCCGGTTCGCAAGAACCGGCGGTGCCGTGACTTTTTATGATCTTATTGTGATACTATCTCACGCAGGCTCTGCGCAAGCGCCTCTCCGTCCGTTATCTCGTATGTGGTCACCAAATCAAACGCGAAGTCGTAGATAATGCATTTGTCTTTGTAAACCTGGATACAAACATCAAGATCCGCTTCGGTATCCTGATCATATACTACGATCAGTGCGGCCTCTTCTCCAAGTGCCTCATCCGACGCATCCTCAACATCAACCCAGTAAGGAGCTTTTTTAGGGTCGTATTCAAATTCGGGTACCATCTCTCCGCCTATTTCGACAGAATCGATAACCTCTTTTGCGTCATCCGAAGGAAGACCTTTCGTTTCTTCGAGCTTCTTTTGAGACTCGGCCAGTGCTGATGCAAGCTGTGCGGGATCGTTGATATCGAAATCCTCTTCCTGCATATCTGCAGCCGCTTCTTCCGCACCGACGGTTCCCGTTATCAACATTCCTCCTGCTCCTCCTGATCCTCCATTTCCCGGTATTCCTCCCTGAACAACTACTCCCGCAGTTCCTTCGCGCGCCGGTTCATCACTTGCTTCGACCGTTTCTTCACTTTCCGCGTACATTGAAAACGATACTACGGGCTCGCCCTGTGATGCGCCGTTCACGGCATCAAGGATCGGCTTATAATACTCTTTGTCATAAACCATAAATACGTTGTCGAGCAGCTGTGAGGCGTTCTTCTGCGTTGCGAGGGGATAATCTTCTTCATCTTCGAAATAATACCTTCCGTCAGAAGCGGGTGCTGTCATACGGACCTCGGAATCCTCTATCGATCTGAAATCAGCCTCATATTCTACGGCATCGTTGGTGACTGAGCCATAACCGCCCACCTTGTATTCCGGAGTCGCTGTGGTCGCCGACTCGGATGTCTCATAAGCATTTCTTTCTATACTTGATGACAAATACGTATCCTCTTTACTCGAGAAGAGCGTACCGTTGCTGATGAACACGAACGTAGCGATCACTGCCGCGAGTCCTGCGATCGCGCCGACTATGGCGATCACATTTCCTTTTGTGATGAAGGGTTTCTTTCTGCCCCTCGCCGGTTGCACAGCGTTCTCCTCAACGGGAGCCTCGTTCAGTTCATTCATCAATGCGTACGAAACATTACTCTCTTCGGTCGCCCCGGCCATGCTCTCGTCATAAGAAGCTCTGATCTCCTCCTTCATCGGAGCGGCTTCTTCTATTGCCTTCATGGTAGAGGCGATAAGCTCTTCGTCTACAGTGAGGCCGTCGAGGTCACTGTCGCCGTTAAGCGCATTTTTCAATAATTCATCAAAATCTTTGTCAAAATTATCCATGACTACAGCCTCCCTTCCAACTTAGATTTTAATACTTCCCTTGCACGGGACAGTCGGCTCTTTATCGTACCTTCGGGCACACCAAGCGCAGCCGATGTGTCGGCAACACTCATTTCGCGGAAATAAACACACAAAACAACTTCACGATAATTTTCGGGCAACGAATTAACGGCTCGCCTGATTTGCTCATCGCGATCCTCGTTCTCGATCTGCTCATAGTCGTCTTCAACCCTCAGACTATCTTCTTCGACCTGCGTCATAGGGACAACCTTTTTCTGGTACGCGCTCTTAAGATAATCCTTGCAGACATTGACCGTGATCCTTATGAGCCATGTCTTGATCGAGCTTTCGCCCCTGAATTTATCAAGGTTGTAATTGGCTTTTATAAATGTTTCCTGGAATAAATCCTTCGCAGCCTCCCTGTCCCTGACGAAGGAATATGCCGTTTTGAGGACATCGTTGCCGTATTCGCGCATAAGCGTTTCGATGTCATAAACGGTATTCTCCGTCTCTTCAACCATTAGACGATCCCCCTTCCTTTTAGGTTCCCTTAAATTTCAGACAAAAATGCTTCGTAACCTCTTTCCGTCTCATAGATGTCTGCTTTGCTTGCAACCTCCCAGGGTGCATGCATGTTGTGGAGTGCGACACCGCTGTCGATGACTTCCATTCCGTACTCAGCCATGATGTAGGCGATCGTTCCGCCTCCGCCGAGGTCAACCTTACCGAGCTCCGCCATCTGGTAAGAAACATTGTGCTTATCAAGCGCGGCACGAAGCTGTGCGATGAATTCGGGATTTGCGTCGTTCGAGCCCGACTTTCCTCTTGATCCCGTAAATTTGCTGAACGCCATGCCCTTTCCGAAATATGCGCAATTCTTCTTCTCCATAACGGAGGGATAATTCGGGTCGTATGCGGCATTTACATCGGACGAGAGCATATGCGACGAAGCGAGTGCGCGTCTGAGATCGAGCTCGTTGTAGCATCCGAGTCTGTCCATAAGCTCAGCGACAGTATTCTCGAAAAATCTCGAAGTCATGCCGGTAGCTCCGACACTGCCGATCTCTTCTTTGTCAACGAGGATGCAGACTGCCGTTCTGTCCACATCAGGCACTTTAAAGAAGGCCTGTGCCGACGTATATGCGCAAACCCTGTCGTCCTGCCCGTAACCGATGATCATGCTCGAATCGATTCCGTAATGTCTTGCGCGACCCGCGGGAACGATCTCAAGTTCGGCCGACATAAAGTCGTCTTCTTCGAAGCCGTACTTGCTCTTTAATATCTTAAGGATCCCCGCCTTAACGGCATCCTTCTCTTCTCCCTTCAAAGGAATGCTTCCGACAAGGACATTGAGATCCTCGCCCTCGACAACCTTGGGCGCATCCTTCTTCATCTGCTCCTGGGCGAGGTGGATGAGAAGATCCGAGATTCCGACAACGGGATCCGCGGGATCCTCGCCGATAACGATCTTCACCACGCTGCCGTCCTTTTTGCAAACGACTCCGTGAATAGCCATGGGAAGCGTAACCCACTGGTACTTCTTGATCCCGCCGTAGTAATGCGTGTCGAGGAGCGCAAGCTCTGTGTCCTCGTAAAGCGGGTTCTGCTTAACGTCAAGTCTCGGTGAATCGATATGCGCGCCGAGTATCTTGAATCCTTCTTTGATGGGCTTTTTGCCCACATTAAAGAGGATCACTGCCTTGCCCTTGTTGACGCGGTACACCTTGTCGCCGGGTTTAAGCTTCTTTACGGTATCAAGATCTTTATATCCATGTGCGCGTGCCTCTTTCACGATCTCTTCCGTACATTCGCGCTCCGTCTTGCAGTCGGAGATAAAGTCTATATAACCCTCGCAGAGCTCATCGAGCTTCTTCCTGTCTGCGGCGTTATATTTAAGCCACGCGTTCTTTTTTTCCTTATTCTTTCCGTTCTCCTTTTTTGATGTGGCAGGTTTGCTGCCGGCTTTTGTTGCCATATCTATCCTCCTTTTACTTATGTTTATATCCCCATCCCCGGTCCCGTTACTTTTCAAGGATATCAAGGACCTCATCCAAACAGTTTGCAACATCCGTATAGCTGTAGTCAAGCATATGTTGCTCCGCGCCGTGGATCAGTTCCATGACTTTGGGATCCGGATACGAAAATTGGGCAAGTGTAAAGAACAATTCTTCCACCTCGTCGAGCTGGTACTCGTCGAGATATCCCCGAAGTTCGTGAATAATGCTTATGAGATCTTCCTTTCCTATCTCGCCCATGATCGATTCCTTGGGCTCTGTTGAAAGAACGGTCTTTATCGAGGAAAGAAGTTTTTCGAAATATTCGCTCAAAACTCCCGTTTCCTTTTCGATTATGTTGTAGACTCCCTGTTTTGCCGCCTTCTCAAGCTCTCTCGATTTTGTCGCGAGCCAGTCGGCACCTATAACACGCGCAACGCCCAGAATACCGTGCATTGCAACGATATAATTCTTATAGTCATGCGTTTCGATATAATGGCTGAGGAGCTTGCCTTTTGTATCGCTGCTCCGGCAAAGGGTAAGAAGTACTTCTTTGTATTCGTCCTCATCTCCGTTAAAGTTCGCAAGCGCCCCCTTTGTGTTGAGCCCGAGATTTTCGAGCGCTTCGAGCCCGCTGCCCGTATATTCTGTCTTGCTCACGATATTGATCTTTTCGGCGGGAACATATTTTTTAAGGAAGTCCTTTTGGTCTTCCGCGGACGATCCGGGATCAAACGCATCTCCGAAGCCTTCCGTCTTTGCTCCGAAAGCTTCGATCGCAAAGTCCTCCGCTCCTTCAAGCGCTTCAAGCGACCTCTTGACCGTGAGGGCATCCGAATCCTTTATCTTGCTTCCCAAGAGCACAACATCATACTTAATGATCCCGCAAAGTTCGACAGCCTGCTCACCGTCCTGAACTATATCCACATCTATATGATATTTCTTAAATACGGGGATGACAGATCTTGTAGCGGCCGCGTCCTCGTCGACAACGAGGATCCTTGCCGTGGGTGCGGCAAACACCTCTGTCCCTGTTTCGTCTTCTTTCGGCTCGTCCTCGGCGATCTCGTAATCGACATTCATGCCGGTTCCGACCGTCTTTTGGGCTATAAGCAGCGAAAGCACGTTTGAACCCGTGCGGGAGCTTATGGCTGTGAGCTTTCCGCCCATCATGGCCGCGAGGTTCTTCACAATGAAGACCCTGACCGCATTGCCGTCCGATGTTGCTATATTGTCTTTTTGATCTATGGTTTCTCCCGAAACGATCTTGACTATCTCTTCGGGAAGCTCTCTGTCCGAACCGTCGACAATGTCAAATTTCACGAAACAGGTGCCGGGGCCGCCTTTCATGATCCTGACTCCGAACTTCATCTTTCCGGTTGATGTGAGCGCAAGCGCATTTGACACAAGTTTCTCAACCATCAGCCTGATCCTCTCGCGGTCTCCGATAAGCCTGTACGGAAGCGCCCCGTCGAGGTGCATATCAACGTCAATGCCGGCCGCAAGGGCACGTCCTTCAAGACTGCTTCTGATCTCTACAAGAAGCTCCTCCGTTTTGTATTCGACTTCGTTGATCGTCAGGTCGCCGTTACTCATACTGACAAGGTCTATGATGTCCTCCGTTATCCCAAGCAGCATGTCGGCTGCCTGACGGATGTTGTTGACGCTCTCGTGTACCTTCTTGCTGATATTCTCATGCGAAATAAGGTCCGCGCTTCCGAGTATCATGTTCATGGGTATGCGAACTTCATGACCAATGTTAGTAAGGAAGCCCGAGACGTCTATACGGGATATGTTCACGCTGTAAGGATTTTCTGCCATAAAGACCTCTTTTCTCTAGGTGATTCCGCTGAGGTACCTTACTATTTTATCACATTAATGCAAATAAAGGAATATGAGGCTTCGCCTCCCTTATGCAAAGAGATCCCGGGCCTCTTCAGCCCGGGATCTCTAGGAGATAATGAAAAAAATGTATTATCCAATCACTTTCTTGATAGCCTCAATTACACGATCCGCCTGGAAGGGCTTAACGATAAAATCCTTCGCACCGGACTGAATGGATTCAATAACCATCGCCTGCTGGCCCATAGCCGAGCACATGATAGCAACAGCACCCGGATCCTGCTCTTTGATCTTCTTGAGCGCCTGAATTCCATCCATCTCGGGCATCGTGATATCAAGCATAACAAGGTCAGGCTTTGTTTCGGCATACTTACTTACAGCAACGGCGCCGTTTTCAGCTTCGCCGGCAATCTCGTAACCGTTCTTGGTCAGGATATCTTTGATCATCATCCTCATGAACGCTGCGTCATCACATACTAAAACTCTTTTCGCCATATTATTTCTCCTCTTAAGAAGTAGTTTTTAACCGCTTCCGATTCTTCGACCAACACTTCAACGAAGTACCCGGCTTCTATTAAAAGATAATCACGGGACACGCCCGAAAATACGCCTTAGTAAATCATCTGCTAACAATATACCCTAGAATTTGTTATTTGTCAAGTTTTGTTTTTAATTTCATAAAAAAAGAAAAGAAGGTAGTGTTTTTTCATGTATTCGTCAATTCTTTACCCTTTTGTTATCTGTTTTCTACGCATTACGCAAAACAAAGTACAGTCTTTCGGTTGTTCTGACAGGTTCTTTTTTTGTAAACGCCTCATACAGGCAAACGGGCGTAAGCCCCGCTCTGCGCGCATGGTGCAGCACTTCACCGCTCGTATATCCGCGCTGTTCGTGCTCCTCCTCGATACGCTCGTACATCTCGTCACCGTCTCTTTCGATTTTATGATATATCGTGAGATACGAAGAATTCACAAACGTATTTTCATCATATTCGTTCTCCCAGATAAAACTGCCCTCGGGACGATTTTCACAGACCGTCGAGTCTCCGAGCACATGGGAATAATAATATCTTGTATTGATATCAAAGATCATGACGCCGCCGGGATCGAGATAATTCTTCGCAAGCCTGAACACTTTATAAAGATCTTCGGGGTTCGTCAGATAATTCAGGCTGTCGCACACGCTCACGATCGCGGCTACCGTTCCGTACAATTCGAAACTACGCATATCCTGAAGAAGATAAAGAATACTCTCGTCCTCTTCCTTTCCTTTCGCGATCCCGAGCATTTCGGGAGACATGTCGATCCCGATCATGTCATAACCCGCATCCCTCAAAAGACGCGTCATCCGGCCCGTTCCGCAGCCGAGCTCCGCAACGATACCGTCCTTTACGCCCTGGGCGCGCAGAAGCGATATCAGATATCTGCTCCACTTCTTATAAGGTATATTGTCCATGAACATATCATAGACTTGGGCAAAGCCGCTGTATTCACGCATGATTCGTTCCTTTTTTGTATATATTCTCTTACGCCTTCGGTTGGGCAGCGAGCATTCCGGAATAATGCTACCCATAACAGGCTATGTACATATTAAAAATTTTACAGTATCCGGTTTTACAATTCGGATATGGTAAAGCAGTAGCTGTATATTCATTCACCTCTACGGGAAATATACATGTATTATAACTCTATAAATTATAACTCTATGTATTTTCTCAAGAAGAAGGAATAGATCAGTTCGTGTCCGCGCGGCTTACCCAAAGCAGCGGTAGCGGCACGCATGTACAGGTCGAGCTGGGATCTGTAGGTTTCCTTCAGCCACGCTTCGTCTCGGCGGTCAGTCTTGTAATCGAGGACAACCACCTTGCCGTCCTCCTCAAAAAGACAGTCGATCACGCCCTGCACGGGGATCATCACGTCGGAATCTCCGTAAAGCGCGCTGTCGATCTCGCGTGCGGGGATTCCGGTGATAAACGGCTGCTCTCTCCTGAGAGTTCCGTCTTCAAATGCCTTCCGAAGTCTCGCAAACACGGGCGAAGCGATAAATCCCTCAATATCCTGCTTCCTTATGAGATCCTTTTCCTGAGCGTCTATTATCCCTCTCTCCGCAAGCCCGGCCAGATAACCGTCAATCCCGTCCGCCGTCAGATCAAAAGGAATGAATCGCATCACTTCATGTATGAGTGTACCATAATCCGATCCTTTTATCTTGTCGGATATTGCTCGCGCACCGCTCAACGGGATACTTTCCGCATCCTCGTCGTAATACTTCTTCTTTATATCGGAAACCGAAAGCTTTGCGGGTATCTTGGAATCATCCTCGTAGGGATATCTGTACGCAAGCTGCGCGCCCACGGCGCGTGTACCTTCGGTCTCATTTTTGCAGACCGCTTCCCTGTAGAATTTAAGGCGTTCCTCTCTGCTCTTTTTCGCACCCGCGCGGGGAGTTTCTTCCGTGACGCTTATGTGCTGTGCCGCCCCGGCTTCTCCTTCTTCACCTGTCCCTGTCTCCTTCATAATATATCTGACCTCGAAATTTTCCTCGTCAGCGAGAGCCGCAGGCATAACGAAGTCGAGATAAGTTCTTTGGCCCGCAAAATATCCGAAACGGTAAGGCTCTCCGTCCGCGCTCTGCTGCGCCGCTTCCTGCCACTCCTCCGGTTTCTTGCTCTTTTCGAGCTCCTTGATGCTTCCGAGCAGGATGAGTTCTTCCTTTGCACGTGTCATCGCAACATAAAGAAGTCTGAGTTCCTCGCCCTTCATATCCCGGTTCATGCGGTTCGAAACGATGCTCCTCATAAGAGTCGGAAGCTTGATCCTTCTCTCGGGGTCGATCGCCGTGGCACAAACTCCGTAGTCGCTGCTCGTGATGACCGTTTGATTTGCATCGAGCTCCGTGAGCCTCTTTGTTGTGCCGCCGATGATCACGACGGGATACTCGAGTCCCTTGCTGCTGTGGATCGTCGTGATCGTAACGGCATCCGAGCCCTCCGCCGATTCGCTCTCCTCGAGATCCTGATCCGTGCTCTTTAACTGCTCTATGTATCTGACAAAACTGAAGAGTCCCGAATAAGACGTTTCTTCATATGCATAGGCGTAATCGATCAAAAGATTCAGGTTCGCCGCGCGCACCTCGCCGTTCGGAAGAGCACGGCAGAATGTCATGAATCCCGTCAGTTCGTATATGCGTTCAATGCAGTCCGAAAGATCCCTGCAAAGGTTCATCGAACGTATCGTGTCATAGGCGTCAAAGAATTTCGCGAGTTTTTCGCGGATCGCGGGCACGGTGCCCGTGGTCATGTATTCCCTCGCGGCCTCGCACCAGAGCTTGTCGAGCCCTTCCTCGATCCTGATCTGCGCGAGTTCGTCATTGCCGAATCCGCCGATCGGCGATGCGAGCGCGCCCACAAACGGGATGTCGCGTGCGGGGTTGTCTATGATCCTCAGATAATCAAGCATGGTCGCGATCTCGAAAGTTTTCAAAAATCCGGTCGTTTCGGATGCCATCACAGGGATCCCGGCATCTTCAAGCGCACGCCTGTAGTCCTTTATCAACACCTTTGTTCTGAGAAGGATGGCGATCCCGCCGTATCCTCCGCGGGCCCGGCCGATCCCTTTCACAATCCTGACCGCCTCTTCCGTCTCGCTTTCGGTGTCTCCATCAACAACGACCACACGTGTCTTTGCGGCCGGCGCATCTTCCTGGTCGCGGGTTCCGGGCTTTAACGACGCATCGTCGTCATAGTCGATCCCGCCAATCTCCCTGCGCATCGAGCGCGCGAACACCGAATTCGTGCTGCGCAGGACCACCGCGTGGCTTCTGTAATTGCTGTCGAGAACGATAACCTTTCCTTCCGCGGGGTTGTTCCTGTAAAGCTCGCACCTCTTCATGAAAAGTTCCGGCTTTGCCATCCTGAATCTGTATATGCTCTGCTTGACGTCTCCGACCATAAACGTATATGGCGGCGCCCCCGCAGGCCCGGCTATCGCATTTACAAGCTCTTCCTGTATCTCGTTGCTGTCCTGGTACTCGTCGACGAATATCCGGTCGTAGCGTTTCCTGAGTATCAGCGCCTTCGACGAAGGAACGAGCTTTCCGCTTTCGTCCTTGTCGGTCAGCACATCGAGCGCGAAATGGGCAATGTCGCCGAATCCCAGCACGTTCCTGTCGAGCTTCTTCTCGATAAGTCGCCTCATGTATTCGCGGGTGGCCGATATAAGCGTTCGCGCCGCAACCGCACTCATGTTGCGTGTTTCGAGGACAGTGTCGATATCCATCGAGAAGAAACGGCTCTTGAGGTCGTCGAATTTTTTCTTATAGTCTGCCCTGAGGCTTTTTATCTCTTCCTGTTTTTCTTTGTCGGGCTCACTCGAGGCGGACGGCTTCGAGGGAAATCTTTCGAACCCTGCTTCGAGCATGCTGCTCATCTTCTCATAGGTCTGCGCGTTTTTCGCGCCCTCGGTGATAAGCGCTTCCGCGCGGATAGCTTCTTCATATTTTTCGAAGCCGTATCTTTTCGCCCTTTCGGCGGCAGCCAGCGCATCCTCATAAACGCCGGAAAGGATCTCTCGGGCATAAACGGTTATATCGGCGAGCTGCTTTGAACCGAGAAGTTTGTCCATATCCCAGGGTTCGTTCTCTTCGCTGAGCGCTTCGAGCCATCCGTCGGGATCGGGATGCGACATGGCGCAGTCCGCGAGGCTCAGGATGTAATTTTCGAGTCCCGAATCGTCTTTGGCTGTCGTGTAGCAGGAAACGAAATCGAGGAAATCCTTGTCCCCCTCAGCGTAGAGGTCCTCAAGCAGTTCTCTTACGGTATCGGCGCAGAGAAGCTTAAGCTCCGCGTCGTCGCCGGTCCTGTAGGCGGGATCTATATCAACACTGCTGTAAAATTCTTTCAAAACGCTCTGGCAGAAGCTGTCGATCGTGCAGATCTGCGCTCCGTAAAGAAGCATCTGCTGACGCAGCAGCCTTCTGTTGCCGGGGTCCGCCTCTATGGCATCCAATAATTTTGATGCAAGCCTTTCCTTCATCTCGGCAGCCGCAGCACGCGTAAAAGTCATGACAAGAAGACGGTCCACGTCGGTACCGTCCGGTTCGCTGATCAGTCTGAATATCTTCTCTACGAGCACGCTCGTTTTTCCGGCGCCTGCCGCCGCGAGAACTTCGATATTCTCTTTGCCCGCCTCAAGGATCTCTCTTTGACGCGGACTCCACGTTTTTTCCTGTGCCATGACCGCTCCTCGTTATGCTGATAATCTGCCGTTTTATTCTTCTCTCATCATCTTAAATACGTCCTCCGGCGGGAGATTTTCGATCTTTCTGCATGACGATCCGAGTTTTTCGTCGAATCCGCAGATCCCGCGGTAAGGGCAATACTCGCAGGGAGTGTTATCCCCGTACTCGTACGGATTCACCGGGATCTTTCCGGAAAGGATGTCTTCCGCCTTGTTGTCAAAAAGCTTCGTGATATGTCCGAAGATCTCGCCGAACTGTTCGGAGGTATAAACGTTCTTTTCCTTGAGCGCGCTCTCCTTGTTGGTCGAAAGGTTCAGAACCGTCGATCTTTTGCTTGCCGCAAGCGTCTCGTCACCCGCGTCAAGCTCTCTGTCCTGACAGATGATCTTAAAGGGCTCGCTGTCGGACGGTCCGCTCATCCTGAGTTTCTTCGTCTTCTCGGCAAAAAGCGAATCGTCGCTGATCTTTGAGTCACATTCGATCGTAGGATCGTCGATCCTGTAAAAATATGCCCCCGCAGGTTCGGGGTTTTGTTCACCCCTGCTCTTTAAGAGTTCAACCGCCACTTTCGTATAAAGCGCGAGCTGCACTTTGATGCCGTGATAAAGGAGATTGAGGTCGAAATCGGCGCTTCCCGTTTTGTAATCGACCACGCGCAAAAACGTCCTGCCGTTCTTGCGGCAAACGTCGATCCTGTCGATACGACCCTGTACATCTCCGAACTCGTTCGCTTTGCCGAAGCTTTCTTCGAGATACTCCGGCTCAAAACTTCCCGCACGGACCTGATTTTCTATGACGTTTATCGTCAAGCCGAGGACTTTTGCGACCCTCGTCTTTACGTATGCCATCCTCGCGCTTTCGCCCATCTCTTCGGCATATTCACTGACAGCTTCCCCGATGGCCGCATCGATAAGCTCTTTTTTCTTTTCGGCCTCTATCTCGGTGTGCCAGTTGATCTTCTGCCTTCTAAGGGTCTTTCCGTAGACTTCGAGTGCCTTGTGGTAGATGGTACCGAAATCGGTCGCCGCAAGTCCCGGTTCATTCTCTTCTTCGCATCGCAAACCGTACCTAAGGAAATATGCGTAGGCACAGGCCGCGTATCTTTCGAGCGACGTCACGCTGTTAAGGATGACATCACCGTATATCTGTTTAGCCAAAGACGGCGTGATGTCCTTGCCGCCCGTTTTGTAAAACGCTCCCCCGATGATCCTTTCGAACCCTTCGGGATCATCTTTTCTTACGGTCTCGAGTATAAGTATCTCCTCATCGGAAAGATCTTCGCACTCCCCGCTGCCGATCAGGCGCGCAAGCAGGGCAACCCCGCCGTCCGCTCCGATCGAGAGTCCTTTAAGGTTCTTTGTGACCGGATCGGGTACGATACCGTTAAAGACCTTCATGACGGACGCGATCACATAAGCGGGTCTGATGCGCGATTTCCCGTTTGATCTGTGGAAACTTAAAAACAGCTTTTCCGAGGGTTTCGAAAAGCAAAGATACATGTAGAATTCGCTGTTTAGGATCGCCTGTCTCCTTGTGGGAGAAAGCGTTACGTCATGTGTCGCAAAGAGCTCCCTGTCCGATTCGGAAAGGATCGTATTGCCGCCCTCCCTCGCGGGAATGACATCGTCACCGAGTCCCATGACAAACAGCGCCTTTACGTTACCGACCCTGCTTCGCTCAATGTCGCCCACGAGCACGCAGTCTCCCGACGGCGGCAAAAGCGCAAGTTCCTGCCGCGAGAAACCGGTATCGAGGATATCGGCGAATTCCTTGACCGAGATCACGTCGCCTCCGAGCAATCCGTCCGCATGATCGAGCACCCTCATGACCCCGTCGTAGAGCTGTGCATTTTCACGGGCCGTGAGACGATCTTCCTCATCGGTCGATGTCTGGAGCATCTGTGCGCTCGCCTCAAGTTTTTCTTTTATCCCGCATGCCTCGAGCACCGCTTTCGCAGCCCCGACCATATCCCTCACCGTCGACCCGCGGTCGTTCATGACCTTCACGAACGGTTCGAGAAGATCGACTATAAATTGCCTCTTTTTGTTTATCTCATCAAGATCGACAGGGTAATGCCTGTAGACCTTTCCTGTCCATTCCGTTTTATAGCGCCGCGCCCCGCGGACACCCCTCGAGCGCACGAAATTCTCGACATCATCCATGCCCTCCCTCAAATCTGAGGGCAACGCTTTGACGAACCTGAACACGCTCTCATAAGCGTAATCGGTTCGGGCAACGCTTATGGCGGCGCGGATCATTTCTGCCGGCCCCGTTCCGAGTATATTCTTCTTCACGTCCGTGAAACAGGGGATTCCCGCCTTTTTGAGAGCTCTTGCCACCTTCGCGGACATCCCTTTCATATCGGCAAGAACGACGGCCATATCGCTGTAATGAAGTCCTTCCTCACGCACAAGCTCTTTCATCCGCATTACCGCATATGCGATCTCTGTCTCGATATCGTCGCATTCCGCCACCCGGATCCCGTCATGATCATCACTCTTCTTTGAGGGATATCTGAAAACACTTCGCTCAAGATGTGCGAGCGCATTCTCTCCCGCGCCTTCAGTGCAGCCGGGCGCGCCCTTTTTCATATACCTGTATCCCCTGTGATCACCGCAGTCCATGATGATCTTCTGTCCGCTGAGCACCGCGAGTTCCTTCATCTTTTCGATCGTTTGAATGCTCAGAAGGAACATACTGTCTTCTCTTAAAGCCGCCTTTCCCGCGGACCCGGCCGATTTTTCTCCGGTGCCGTTCTCTGCGGACCCGGCCGATTTTCCCGCCGTGCCGCAATATTTTTCGGCATATACGCTATCGATCGTCACGGTCACATGGACGTCCTTCGCCACTCTCATCAAGCTTTCCATAAGCCTGTATTGCGGAGCGGTAAATCCCGTGAAGCCGTCAAAGCAAAGAACAGAATCCTTAACCACAGCGGATTTCCAAACCGCACCCGCAAGAAGGTCAAGAAGCTCTTCGTTCATTATGAATCTGTCTTTAAGAAATTCCCTGAAACCGGTAAAGAGCACACGTACATCCGAAAGCTTCGCGTAAAGCCTGTCGCTTTCGTCCGTGTTTTTGAGGATCCCCGCCAGATCCTCATCCGTGATGCCGTATTGGTAGAATTCGCAGATAAGAGATTTCAGTTCGTCTATAAATCCCTTTCTGCGTACAAGACCCTTATAGACCGTGAGTTTATCGGCCAGATCGAGCGCAACTTTTTTTGCTATCATGCTCTTGCCCGTGTCATCGAGCACATCGGGCACTCCGACTCCGAGCTCATCAAACACTCTGTACGCAAGCCTCATGAAACTCAGAACATCCGCATTCATGATCGTGTGCTCGGGCTGCGCCTCCACCAGACGCGCCGTGGCCTGCATGCTGACCTGCTCGGGCACGATAAGAAGGACATTACGGTTAATGTCTTTTGAAGCTTCCTCGATGACGGTACGCAGGAGCCGGTGTGATTTGCCGCTTCCCGACGGACCGATGTGAAGATATAATGCCATGCATGCCTCCGTGTGCGAATACTCCCCTTACACTTTCGCTGTAGTCTATGTTATCGGATCTGTAACAAGATCAAACATTTCCCCGACCGGGATCAAAATCTCCTTTATTCCTGCGCGTCATGGAAGAATTCATATACGGACCTCGCCGCAAGTTCGTTCATTCCTTCCGTATTGGCGATGGTCTGTATATCGGCTTCGCGAAGTGCTTCGATCGAGCCGAAAGCTTTCATGAGCGCACGCCTTCTCTTCGGGCCGACATTGGGGATATCATCGAGTATCGATCGCGTCTGTCCCCTCGAGCGAAGCTCCCTGTGATATTCGATCGCGAAACGGTGCGTTTCGTCCTGGATCCTGGTGATCAGCATGAACGCCGCGCTCCTGATGCCTATGGGCACTTCGATGCCGTCACAATAAAGTCCGCGTGTCCTGTGGTGATCGTCCTTTACCAGACCGCACACGCGTATATCAAGGCCAAGCTCATCCATGACTTCGAGCGCGATATTTACCTGGCCTCTACCGCCGTCCATAAGGATGAGGTCGGGGAAATCGTTAAACGATTCGTCGCCGTCCGAAATCCTTTCGCGATGCGTCAGCCGCCTCCTTAAGACCTCGGCGAGTGAAGCATAATCATCGGGGCCTTTGACCGTCTTTATCCTGAACTTCCTGTAATCGCTCTTCTTCGGTTTTCCGTTTTCGTGAACGACCATTGAACCGACGGACTCAAAACCGCTTATGTTGGATATATCATATGATTCGATCCTGCGAGGCACGTCGATATCGAGCAGTCCGGCAAGCTCCCTTAGGGCATCCATCGCGCCTTCATGCTCACTCTCGAGCCTCTCCCGATCCTTCTCGAGGACCATCTTCGCATTGTCCGTCGCAAGTCTCACAAGCCCTTCTTTATCGCCCCTCGCGGGGATCTTGAGGGTAACCTTGTATCCCGTGAGTGAACATAAAAATGCTTCGAGCGCCTCTTTCTCCTCGGGTTCTTCGGGCAGAAGGATCACTCCGGGGATGTTCGGATTTCCTGTATAGAACTGCTTTATAAACGTTCCGAGCAGACTTTTTTGCTCCTCGTCCTCTGCCTCGGTAAGGTAGAAATGCTCGCGTCCCGTCATCTTTCCTTTTCTGATAAAGAAGACCTGGGCAACCGCTCTGTCGTCCTTGACCGCAAGACCGATAACATCCCGGTCGCCTTCGTCGGAAGCGGTGATCTTTTGGGACTTGCCGACTCTTTCAACATCGGCAATAAGATCACGAAGCACCGCAGCCCGCTCAAATTCGAGATTTTCGGCCGCCGCGCCCATCTCTTCCTTAAGTTTTCGCTTTACGGGAGCCACATTACCCGAAAGGAAATCTATGACATTCCTGACAAGCGCTCCGTATTCCTCGTCGCTCACAAGCCCTGCGCACGGAGCTTTACACTTATGAACATCGTGGTAGAGGCACGGCTTTAAAAGCTTCCCTTTTTCGATCGTCTTTCTGCAGGGGCGAAGTCCGTACAGATTTTCCAAAAGCGTCAATGCGTTCTTTACCGCACCGACATCCGTATAGGGGCCAAAATACCGTGACCCGTCTTTTTTTACGTTATGTGTCAGGAAAACGCGCGGATAATCCTCTCCCACGGTGACCTTTATGAAGGGATAGGATTTGTCATCCATAAGCATTGTGTTGTATTTCGGTCTGTTTTCTTTAATGAGATTGCATTCGAGAACAAGTGCCTCAACCTCACTGTCCACAACGATATATTCGAAGTGGTCGATGAGCGATATCATTCGCTCGATCTTCGGTGAACGCACTCTTTTTTGAAAATATTGTCGGACACGATTCTTAAGACTGATTGCTTTTCCGACATAAATAATATTGCCGGGGGCGTCATGCATGATATAGACCCCGGGCTTGTCCGGAAGTTTCTTTAATTCCTCGTTGATATCAAACATATTCTTTATCACTCTTCAAATTCAACAAAGACAAAGTATCCTCTATCATCTCTTTTAATATCCCGCACTGTGCCTTTTCTTGATTTTATACGCTCCGAGAGCTTGTAGTTTCCCGACATCGCAACGGCCGGTACGAGGATGTAATAGTAGAACGCAACCGTGTTACGTTCTACTATCTCGACCTCCTGCCCGATCTTTACCTGACCGGGTCTTTCCATCTTAAATTCTTCAATTCTCAGAAGAATCACCCTTTCCTACTTCGATTTCAGAAGCCGGCTCCGCGTCTTCCGTCCCGGTTGCCGCTCCGCTTCTGGCTGCTACCGCATTATTGTAGAGTTCCATGAACTGCTTGCCGGTGATCGTTTCCTTCTCGGAAAGATAAGCGGCGATCGCATCGAGAACGTCTCTGTTTTCTTCAAGAAGCCTGATCGCTTTTGCATGACACTCTTCGAGGAGCTCCATAACCTCGTGATCGACTTCGCTGATAGTATCCTGTCCGCAGTTCATGACGGGGCGACCGTCCAAATATCTGTGCTCGATCGACTCAAGAGCGATAAGTCCGAACTTTTTCGACATACCGTACTGGGTTACCATCGCACGCGCGATCTGCGTTGCCTTTTCGATATCGCTGGCGGCGCCTGTTGTGATCGAACCGAACACAACTTCCTCCGCAGCACGTCCGCCGTAGAGAGTTACCAGACGGGCTCTGAGTTCATCGGCGCTCTGGAGATATTTCTCTTCCTCAGGAACCTGCATAACATAACCGAGTGATCCCATTGTTCTCGGAACGATGGTTATCTTCTGCACAGGCTCCGCCTTCTTCTCAAGTGCCGTTATGAGCGCATGACCTGTCTCATGATATGCCACTATCTTCTTTTCTTCGGGGCTTAAAACCCTGTCCTTCTTTTCTTTACCTGCTATAACAACCTCGACGGATTCCATAAGATCTGCCTGACATACCGCCTTGCGTCCGTTCTTTACGGCAAGGATAGCCGCTTCGTTTATTATGTTTGCAAGATCCGATCCGACTGCTCCCGAAGTAGCGAGACCGATCTCTTCAAGGTTTACCGATTCATCGAGATTGACATGCGCCGCATGAACTTTAAGTACTTCCACACGACCCTTGAGATCGGGCTTTTCAACAATGATCCTTCTGTCGAAACGTCCGGGGCGAAGGAGTGCTTTGTCAAGCACTTCGGGTCTGTTTGTAGCTGCAAGGATGACTATACCCTTTGATGTATCGAAACCGTCCATCTCGGCAAGCAACTGATTGAGGGTCTGCTCTCTCTCGTCGTTGCCGCCGCTGAACTGTGAATCCCTGCTCTTACCGATCGCATCGATCTCGTCGATAAAAACGATACAAGGCGCCTGACTCTGTGCCTGTTTGAAAAGGTCTCTTACACGCGAAGCTCCGACACCGACGAACATCTCGACAAATGCGGAACCCGCAAGCGAGAAGAACGGTACATGTGCTTCTCCGGCCACCGCCTTTGCAAGAAGCGTCTTTCCTGTTCCGGGCGGTCCCACAAGAAGCGCTCCCTTCGGAAGTCTCGCACCGATCTGCTGATATTTTCCGGGATTATGAAGGAAATCAACCAGCTCGTATATCGAATCCTTGGCCTCGTCCTGCCCTGCGACGTCTTTAAAGGTAACGCCCGTCTCCTTTTCTACTTCATAAAGCTTGGCATTACTCTTGCCAACGCCCATGATCCCGCCGCCACCGCCTTTTGTCACGGTACGCATAAAGAAATACATCAGGACGTAAATGATAAGGAACGGAAGGCCGTATGCAAGGATTATATCGAAGATCGTAGTTCCCGTATCAACGATCTCTCCCTGGAAGGACGTTCCCGACTCATAGAGCCTGTTTACAAGATCAAAATCATCAAGCGTTCCGGTATAATACGTAACCGTCTCATATTGATTTGCCGACGTTGTCTTGGGAAGGATCTCGATCTTCTCATGCTTTACAAATACCTTTTCGATCTTGTTTTCCTCCAGCATTCTGAGGAATTGGTCATACGTGATCTCCTGCTGCAAAGCCGATTGAAGATTCCTCGATATATGACTGAAAAAAAGTATCAAAAGAACTGTCACGCCCACGCACGTAAGAATAAGACGGCTGTTGGGCTTGCCGTCATTTTTATTGTTCTTGTTTCCTCGATAGTCATTCATCTTAAGTACCGTCCTATATAATTATCCGGCTCAAAAAGCCCGGTTTTCTGCCTGTCAGGCGCAATCTTTTCACAAACTCTCCGGTCACAGTATAAACTAATGAACTGAGCGGTATTATACCACATTATATAGCAAAATTAAATAAAACAAAAATTAACCCTCTTTACCTGTCGGTAAAGAGGGTCCCGTAAATTGTTACCCAAAGTGCCGTCTCCCGATCTTTGACTCCTAGCCCAAGCTAGGTGGGTCACCTCACTTAAGTTTCTGCCTTCCTCTGACTTGGAGGCCTGGCATCCGCTTAAAAATCTTGGAATCCCTTTTAAAGTAATGTAGGTTCAAAAATTCGGGAATGTCGCACACCCCAGGATGATCCGGCTCTTTTGAGCCACACTTTTTTGATGTTTCTATATTATCATATTTTCTAATAAATAGCAAGTGTGATTTACAGAATGCAGAAAACAAATTGCTATTTACATAATTTTCAAATTTTAGAATCAAAATACACTAATTGTGTATACATCCGATCGGTCATACTCCCTACTTCCTGTTCGTATCCGACTCGCCTTCCTGCCCTCTCTTTGCGTCACCCTACTCTTCCTCTTTTTCGGGCTCTGCCGAAGCTACGGTTCCGAAGGTAAACGTAAAAGACGTACCTTTTCCGACTTCACTCTCTACTCTCACCGTACCGTTATGCTTCTCGCAGATATATTTCGCGATCGCAAGCCCGAGTCCGGAACCTTTCTCGTTGTCAAGCAAGCGGGATTTGTAGAATTTCTCAAATATGTTGGGAAGTTCCTCGGGTGCTATGCCTACACCCTCATCCCTGATCGTTACCTCTATTCCTCCCGAGCATTTAACATCGACATGTATAGTCGAGCCCTGAGGTGAAAACTTGAGCGCGTTGTCGAAAACGACCATAAACATTTGACGAAGGCGTCCGTAGTCTCCCATCACCATACAAGGTTCGTCGAACTGGCCCGAAGGGCTGATCGAGATGCCTTTTTCCGCAGCGATCGCTCCGACTCCGCCAACCGCATCCTCCAGTATCTGGGTAAGGCTGACAAGCTCTTTTTCAATGCGGAAATTGGGATTTTGCATCTTTGAAAGCGTAAGCAGATCACCGACAAGACGCTCCATGTTTGAGCATTCGCGAAGGATCCTGCCGTAGTAATCCTCCTGCTGTTCCTTGGTTGTGAGGACTCCGTCAACAAGGCTCTCCGCATATGCTCTGACAACCGTGATCGGAGTTCGCAGCTCGTGCGAAACATTGGCGAAGAATTCGAGCCTCATCTGCTCCATGTTCTTTCGCTCTTCCTCGTTCTCAAGGAGCTTATCCGAAAGCATATCTATACTTTGGGCCATTTCACCGATCTCGTCGGTTCGCTTTATGCCTGTTTTTAACTTGTAGTTTCCGTCCATCATGTCTCTGGTCATGAGACGCATCTGACGAATGGGCTCTGTAATACGACGCGCAAACATAAACGCTATAAGACCGCTGACAAGGAGTGCCAGAACCGCACTTACGAAGATCATCCGTCCGATGCCCGTTATCGCGTCATCCAGATCCTCAAGCGTCTCGATCGACACAAGCACCCCGACCATCCTGTCTCCGACGCCTCTGACGGGCGTACCGACAACGATTGATGTTGCCATGTGTATCTCGCTGTAGAAGACGGAAGCGATCTGTTTTCCTTCGTATGTCTTCTCGATCACATCGAGGAATTCTTCCTGATTGGTCGGGATCTCCATGCTGATACCGGGAAGCACGCTGTCAACGTCTATGTCGGAATTGACGTTGACGAACCAAAGCTCCGCGGATTCAAACGAATTAAAGATCTGCAGGAACTCCAAAACCTCTTCATCGTCGCCGAACTGGAACGTGTCGCCGAGTCTCGTCGCCAACTGCTCGGAAACGTGGCAAAGCTGTTCCTGTCTGCTGCGCTGTGATGCCGTTGTATAGAGTCTTATGAAAACGATCCCGAGGAGAAGCGCAAAAAAGATCGTCAGTCCCGAAATGGCACCGAACACTTTAAAGAATATGTTGTTGAGTCTGCCAAAGAACTTCCTCATCTTCTCCCCACCAAATCACTCATTCACGGATCTCAAATTTGTAACCCACGCCCCAAACGGTACTGATATCCCACTCGGGATGAGGAACCGCGTCAATCTTGGCGCGTAAGCGCTTTATGTGCGAATCGACCGTTCTGTTGTCGCCGTAGTAATCGTAGCCCCAAAGGCTGTCCAGAAGGTTATCGCGTGTAAAGACCTTGTTGGGATTCTTGGCAAGTATCCACATGGTCTCGATCTCTTTTTTGGTAAGATTGATCCTTGTTTCACCGATATAAAGCGAATACTCCGAAAGAGAAAGCTTCATGGAGCCGATGTTCATGCAATCCTCATCGGTTTTCTCTGTCTTTGTCATTCTTCTGAGGACCGCGCGGACACGGGCCATAACCTCGTTCGGACTGAAAGGTTTGAGGATGTAGTCATCCGCTCCTATGTCGAGTCCCATTATCTTTTCAAAATCCTCGCCTCTTGCCGTAACAAGAATAACCGGCGTGTCGGAGACTTCTCTGATCTCACGGCAAACGGCATAGCCGTCCTTTTTGGGCATCATAACATCCAAAAGAACGCATGCGGGCTTATATTCCTTAAATTTGATGAGTGCTTCGTCTCCGTCTGCGGCGATAACAGGCTCGTAGCCTTCCTTGCGCGCATAATTCGCGAGAACGTCCGTGATATCGGGATTATCGTCCGCGATCAGAATATATGTCATTTAGAAAGCCTCCTTCCCAAAATAAGAATGACCGACCCGAACTGTTCCGGGACGGCCATCCATGATCTTCTTAGTCCGTTCAGACACCCTCTTCAACTGTTTCCTGAAGTTCTTCCTGTGTGTCCGACTCACTGTTGCCCGAAAGGATATCTTCCAGGCTTCTCTTTCCGTTCTTGTAATCTTCGTAGTCCTCGGCCGAAAGAACCGTAACATGACAAACGTCAAATTCACCGTTCTCTATCAATCCATAGATATCTGTGGTACCGATTCCCTTTCCTCTGACTGTACCTGCGGAAGAGATTGTTGCGATCGAGGAGTCATCCGTATAATAGACGGGTTTCTCAACCGTGTTCTTGGGTATAACGAGAGGATATATCTTCTTCGCTGCACCCTCTTTAAGCACAAGTTTGTTTGATGTAAACTTAATGCTTACTGCTGCGGGTCCTATATGAACATCGCACTGCAGAGTGAATACAACCGAGCCGTTTTCGGTGACAAGTGCGGTTATTACCGCGTCACCGCAGCTCCTTCCCTTAATCTTGCCGTAGTTGGTAACTGAAGCGACCGATGTATCACTGGAACGGAAAGTAACAGATCGTCCGTTAAGGTTATAGACACTCAATCTGCGGGTGGAACCGACTGCTACTTCGCATTCGTCAACACCGAGCTTGGGGTCTGAATCTGCTGCTTTAACGTTCACTCCGCTGACCATGAAAATACACAACCCGAAGAATAGTACGAATCCAAGAACTTTTATTAAATTGTTCTTATGTTGCTTCATCTTTTGATCCTCCGGTGTAAATCCATGCGTCACATCCTGCTTCTATCCTAACATCTAACTTTGTCACATGTTTGTCACAAAAGGATCTGTTTTGTTACGATTCGCTTCCTGATTTCTCAACTTCGACAACTGCCGTTTTCTTCATGGGGATACGGCAATTCTTGTTGTTTCCGAACTCAACAACGATAACTTCGTCCATAACGTCGATAACAACACCGTAAAAACCGCTGGTCGTAAGTACGCTGTCGCCGACCGCGAGTGACTCGATAAGAGCCTGCTGCTGCTTCTGCTGTTTCTTCTGGGGTCTGATACCGATGAAATAAAATACTCCGCCAAGGATAACTACATAGATAACGATCGTGATCCAACCCATTCCTCCCATATCGGGTGTTGCTGCGGGTGTTGCTGCGGCTGCTGCTTCGTCAAGTAAAAAATTAAACATAATTCCCTCCAAAAAAATCATCTATCTTACACCACATCAAATGTGTCAGTGTCATATCTTTCGGCGCCAACGCGGCGCCCCTTTCCCGTCAGTCCTCACCGCGTTCCATCGATTCAAGCATGTTCTTCTTGAATGTGCTGTAATTGCCGGCTTCGATCGCTTCACGGATCTGCGTCATAAGGTTGTTGTAGAAATAAAGGTTATGAAGTACCATCAATCTGCATCCCAGCATCTCGCCGCTCTTTAAGAGGTGGCGCACATATGCGCGTGAATGGTTTCTGCAGGCAGGGCATCCGCAACCCTCCTCGATCGGTCTGTCGTCGGTCTCAAAACGCGCGTTGAGAAGGTTGATCTTACCGAATCTCGTATATGCATGGCCGTGACGTCCGTTTCGTGTGGGATATACGCAATCGAAGAAATCGACTCCCCTGTCCACGGCTTCGAGTATGTTTGCAGGTGTTCCGACTCCCATCAGATAAACGGGTTTGTCGGCAGGAAGCTCCGGTACGACATGTTCGAGAACATCATACATCTGCTCATGCGTTTCGCCGACAGCGAGCCCGCCGATCGCGTACCCCGGGAGGTCAAGTTCCCTGATCTGTCTGGCATGTTCTATCCTTATATCATTATATATTCCGCCCTGATTGATGCCGAAAAGCATCTGTTCGGGGTTTATGGTCCCTTCGGCGGCGTTGAGTTCCTCAAGTTTATTTTTGCATCTCACAAGCCATCTCGTGGTCCTTGCGACCGAATCGGTGATATAGGCTTTATCGGCCGTGCTGGGCGGACATTCATCAAACGCCATGGCGATCGTCGAAGCAAGGTTCGACTGGATCTGCATGCTCTCTTCGGGCCCCATCTTGATGAGCCTGCCGTCTATGTGGGAGTTAAAAGTCACGCCTTCTTCTTTTATCTTGCGAAGTGTTGCAAGCGAGAAAACCTGAAATCCTCCCGAATCCGTAAGGATGGGTCTGTGCCAGTTCATGAAACGCTGCAGACCGCCCATTTTTTTAACGACTTCGTCACCCGGACGCACATGAAGGTGGTAGGTATTGCAAAGTTCAACCTGCGTACCGAGCCCCTCAAGATCAACCGACGAAACGGCGCCTTTGATGGCAGCCACGGTTCCCACATTCATAAAAACCGGTGTTTCTACACTTCCGTGAACGGTAACGAACCGGGCGCGTTTCGCGCCTTTGTCCCTGCATAAGATACTGTACATGAGCCCTCTCTTTTATGTTCATACTGCCGAAAATGCGACACGCTACGATTATACCCAAAGAACCACGTTCCCGCAATACCCAACTTGAAAGAAAGGGCTCCATGTTATACAATAATTCACAGCCATACATGAAAAGTCCGCGGGCCACGACGTCGCGGCAAAAGAACAAAAACAGCCGGTTCTGTTTTTGAAAAGGGAAGGTATTTGATATGCGTGACGATATTGACGATTCCTTGAGCGGAATCCTCGGAAAAAGAAACAACTATACTCTCGATGAGATAAAAGAAGCTCAGAAGAGGCGCAAAAAAGAGGGCGGGAACCTGATCGACAACCTTCGCAAGGTTACGG
Source organism: uncultured Clostridia bacterium (assembly GCA_946403295.1). Lineage (GTDB taxonomy): Bacteria > Bacillota > Clostridia > Lachnospirales > Lachnospiraceae > RUG11977. The sequence goes on from CAMIZL010000015.1 coordinate 33,010, forward strand.
GCAGGAGTCTTCCGAATGCGTCTTATGACAACAGTCTTGACATAGGAAAAATGTGCAAGGACCGCGGCATCGATCTTGACAGCCGCCCTCCTTTCGAGCCTGTGCCCGTAAACCGTGATTCGGACCGCGTTTATGACAACGACGTTTCTTATTCAAGCATAAACGAAGCAATGTCGGGTGCAAAGAAACTCGAAAAAGAACTCGATGATTTTACAAAGAACATCGATCACGACTATAACGGCGGAAAACCTGTCACACCGGGACCCGAGAAATTCAACGGTCTTGCCGACGAGCTAATGACCGCCGTGCTCGGTCAGGAAGCGTTCCTCAAGAAACTTACGATAGCGTTTAAGCGCCCCTACGTGCTCACACGCCCCGGCAAGCTCCCCGCAAACACGATCTACATCACGGGTCCCGCCTATACGGGACGCCACTTTGCGCTGTCGACCATCGTTAAAAAGATGGAATCCCGCGGGATCTTAAGGAGTCCCGAGGTGACCGTGATCGACCTCTCGCTTTATCCTTCGGCAGGTGAAGAGAAGCTCTTCCTTCAGGATCTTTACTGTGCTCTCTCCTCCGAAAACGAAGTCATCTTATTTGAAAACTTTGAAAACTGCCATATCTCGTTCCTTAACAATCTGTGCGACCTCGTTATGAAAGGTCAGTGTCAGCTTTCTTCGCGTTATGTGCTCCAGAACGGCCAGCTCATAAACGTTGCGAATTCACTTGCGCACGACGCCGTGGGAACGTTTGATGTTCAGGGCAAATTCCTTGTGTTCATAAGCACCGGTTCGATCGAGAAGCTCGCCGATTGTTTCGGCGCACCCTTTGTCAATTCGATCACGGACGTTTGCGAAACAAACAGACTCAGCCGCGACACGATAGCGCAGATCGCCTCGATCGAGATGAACAAACTCAAAGAGCTTGCGTCAACCCACCTTCATTTCAATCTTCAGGTTGCGGATGAAGTTGTCGACCACAGCGTTGCGGCAAGCGACAAGAACGCGGGTCTTAAAGCCGTTCTCAAATTCTACGAGGATTTCCTCGATGCGCTTGTACAGATCAGACTCGAAACCGATTTGCCCGAAGGTGCCGACATACACCTCTACATGTCGGAAGACGGAAGGGTAACGGCCGAGAGCGGCGGAGAATCGACAGACCTCTTCGCTTGTCTTCCCGCAGCATATACAACAGGTCTCGAGGCCGTTCGCGAAGAGCTTTCGCAGATCGTCGGCCTCAGCGAGATCAAGGAATATATCCTCGGACTTGAGGAATACTACAGGATCAAGAAGCGCAGAAGCGAGGAAGGTTTGAAGAGCAGCGACGTAAGCAAGCACATGATCTTCACCGGAAACCCCGGAACGGGAAAGACAACCATCGCCCGTATCATAAGCCGTTATCTGAAAGCCATCGGAGTGCTCACGGGCGGACAGCTTGTTGAAGTTTCGCGTGCGGACCTTGTCGGAAGGTATGTCGGACACACCGCGCCTTTGACAAACCAGGTGATCAAATCGGCCATCGGCGGCGTGCTCTTTATCGACGAAGCATACAGCCTTTACCGCGGCACCGAGGATTCCTTCGGTCTTGAAGCGATCGATACTCTTGTAAAAGGTATCGAAGACAACCGCGACAACCTCGTTGTCATACTTGCCGGCTACAGCAACGAGATGGAAGAATTCCTTACCTCCAACTCGGGTCTTAAGAGCCGTTTCCCCAACCTTATCAATTTCCCCGATTACACGGGAGAAGAGCTTGTCGCCATCGCACATTCGATCTCCCGCAGCAAGGGCTATTCGATAGACGAAGGTGCGGACACTTCTCTGCTTGCGTACTTTAACGCCGTGCAGGCTCTTCGTCCTTCCGATGCGGGTAACGGTCGTCTCGCCCGTAACAAAGTTGAGGAAGCGATCCTCAACCAGTCAAGACGTCTTATCGCCGAGCCCGAGAGCGACCTTTCACTTCTCCTCTCACAGGACTTTGATCTGAACGATATCGCAGGAGACAAGATCTGACTTTGCGGACCGGTATCCCGGGAAACAAGATCCGACTTTGTGGACCGGTATCCCGGCTACAGGACCTGATATTCCAAAGAGATCAAGATCCCGGTAAGGTTTACCGGGATCTTATGTTTACGAAGAAAGAAGCCGGAAGGGTTCATCCTTCCGGCTTCTTCTTTTTATGCGATTTCAGAATTTTTACCATCTCACGATGAGAAAATGATTCTTCTTCCGACCTTAATTGTAAGAGGGAACGCTCCGTAAGGATTGTTCGTCAGCGAGAATGTTACGCTGTTGATGAATGCCGACTTTCCGCTCACATCGAGATTATGATCAACGGATGTGATATTTGCGGGATCAAGCTTTGTGCTGTCAAGATAGAAGTCGAAGAATTCGCCGACTCTCTGTTCCATTGTTCCGGCAACATTTGCCGTTTCCTTCTTCTGGGTGAACTTACCTACCAGAGGATTGTCAACTACAACTATCTGACGTGCGGTTATAGGCTTAATGCTCGAAGATGTGTCTCCAAGGGTAAGGATATAAGCGTTAATGGTATATCTTCCCTTTGAAAGCTTGCTTCCTGCCTTGACGGGATCAAACTTCAGGAAGAAATCGGTCACATCGATGTTTACACCCGAAGTGATGAACGAAGGCGATCCTCCGTCGGGCTGGTATTGCATAGTCATAACAACCTTCTGGGTTCCTGCAACCGTTGAGAAATCCGATGCCTTAAGCGAAGCTGTGGGCGCCTTTGTAAGGAGCTGTCCGGCAGTTTCACTGAGCATATATCCGTTCGAAGAGAATCTTACGTATATAAGCGTGTCTTCATCTTCCTGATCGCCAACAACGAGACCGGTGTCGATATTTGCCTTGCCTTCAACCACGAGCTGGCAATCATAAGAAGTAAGCTTTGTTGAGTCAAAAGGAATGCTCTTTACGGTAAAGTTCACAGCTGCCTTAAGAGTTCCGTCGGTAACGATCGTCTGTACGGGGTATTCCAAAGCCGTTCCGATTATAGAGCAATCTAGACCGCTTACTGTGAGGGATCCTCCGCTGAACGAACCGAACGAAACCGCAACATTCTTAGCCGATGCTTCGGTCTGCTCGATGTAAAGAGGAGCATTCTTCATTTCACATTCGTACTGATCGTAAACCTTTGCTATGATCTCGATCTCATCGCCAACGCTCGGATCGATGTTAAGTCTGTTCCTGCCGTCTGCGAGTGACGCGTTGATCCTTGCTGCTTTACGTTCGGGAGATACGGTGATCTTGAAACCGGGAAGCTTCTGATCGCCTACCGTAACGTCGATCCATGTCTCACCTGTTGTGTTGGGAAGGAGAACCTGTCCGCCCGACGAACTTGTTCCGCCGAGCATAAGAACTGTCTGGTTCATAGATGTAACCGAGGCACCGAGATCATAAGGTGTCTTAAATGTTCCGTCCGTGAACTCGTAAAGGATCTCGAGCGAATAATTAAAGTCGCCGATACAGATCCTTTCGTTCTTCTTATCGCCTACCTTATAATATTTTGTATCGCCGTCATTGCTCAGTGTCATATAAGAAGCCTTGATCGTAGGAAGCTGCTTCTCAACGCCGACTATCGTACCTGTGTTGGTAACGATTATCGATTCGTAAGTAACGGGATCATAACCGGTCACAAGCGAAAGCTTAACAGTAAGGGCTTTTCCTTTTTCGTAGAAGCTTACGGTCTGTCCGTATACACTCGCGAAAGTGGTGGTATTCTGGTTGACATCAACAACCTCAACACGTGAATCGGCATAATTCTTAACGTATCCCGTAATATCGATATCATTTGCATCGTAATAAACGAATTCAATGGTTGTATCCTCACCGACTGTTGCCTGATGAGTCTTTAATGCGATCTTCTTAACGGATCTGACGGGATCCGATGCGTCAAGAGATGTAACGGTGAACGATGCTTCTTCGTCACCTACCGAAATAAAGTAAGTTCTGCCCTGCTCAAGGTTCGAATACATTGTAACGGTAGCAACGTTTTCGTTTACCGAAACTTCCTTAACCTGTCCGCCGTCGGGTATCTTTGAACCCTGGATCACGTAATAAAGCTTTACGTTGTCCTTATTAAACGAAGATGTGATGCCTGTACCGGAAACCCTGAACTGATCTGCCGAGATCTGAGCAGCAGAAAGCTTTGTCTCCTGAGGTTTCTTCTCCTCTTCCTTCTTCTCTTCCTTCTTTTCTTCCTTCTTTTCCTCTGCAGCCGCTACTGTAACGGAAACGCTCTTCGAAGCCGTTGCTCCCGAATATGTCTCACTCATGTAGCTCTCTGCGGTAAGAGTGAATGTGCCGGCCTTTGTAAAGGTAACAAGGAACTTTCTTGTTCCGGCATCCTCGATCTTCACTCCGTCGCCCGACGAAACAAGACGGCGAAGGTCCGTATCGGATCCGCTCTTTCTTGTAAGAGTAACCTTAACGGAATCGTTAACCTTGAAAGACTGTCCGTCTTTGATCCCGCTGACAAGGAGTGTCGAAGGTGTGGCATTCTTCTTAACGGTAACGGTTACCTTTCCGCTGAAAAGAAGGTCGGCGCCCTTTTTGTTGTAGACATTGACCGTAACCGTAGCCTTGCCTACCGCAACAGCATCGATACGATCTTTCGAATCGTTTGTGGAAACAACGGACTTATCACTGCTCTCAAGCTTGATGTCCATTGTCTTGCTGTCAAAATTCTTTACGATCTTTTTTATGCTTGCATAAGAATAGTACTTTGCCAACTTACCTGCCGCGGTTGTTCCCTTACATCCATCCACGAAAATAGTTTTCTTTGTCTTGGAAAGGGACAGATCGCCCGAAGCCGCCGATGCGGGGAGCGCTCCGACCACAAGTACCAATGCAAGAACTATTGCCAGTACCTTGGAAAATCTCTTCATAATAGCCTCCTTCTAATATGTTTATAGCGATATTATATCTGTCTCGCCATAAAAATACAATCACTTCGAAACTAATATATTTGTGGGTTGTGTCAGCTCAAGAACAAAATAATGGCAAATATATGATTTTTCTATTTGACAATAGCGAAAGCCTGTTATATAATAACTTCTGCTGTTACGACAGCGACAACAGTATAGTGTGACATGCGGGTGTAGTTCAATGGTAGAACACCAGCCTTCCAAGCTGGACACGTGGGTTCGATTCCCATCACCCGCTTTATGCTTGCATAGCTATATGTGCCAGTAGCTCAGCTGGATAGAGCAACGGCCTTCTAAGCCGTGGGTCGGGGGTTCGAATCCCTTCTGGCACGTCCTTTTGTTTTATAAAAGGAACGGATGTAGAGAGGCTCATGCTTTTTACATGGTGGGTATGGCGCAGTTGGTTAGCGCGCCAGATTGTGGCTCTGGAGGCCCTGGGTTCGAGTCCCAGTACCCACCCTTACAGGGCTATCGCCAAGCGGTAAGGCACAGGACTTTGACTCCTGCATCCGCTGGTTCGAATCCAGCTAGCCCTGCTTTAGGGTAAGCTGTCTTTCCCTGATATGTGCGCTCAGGCGCTTTATATGCCGCACTTCGGTCGGATAAGGGCCACTAGCTCAGGCGGTAGAGCACTTGACTTTTAATCAAGTTGTCTCGGGTTCGAGTCCCGAGTGGCTCATGTGTGATAACCCTTGGAATTGTTTCAAGGGTTTTTTTCTTCAGGAGGGCCTATGTATAAACATCATCGTTTCCCCATCGTAATCTCTGTTCTTTTTTCACTCGCGATCGTTTTCGGATCGGTACTTTCACCCGCATCGGTTATGCCCGCAAAAGCTGCGGCTTCCGAAGAGGCAACGGGGGCAAGCCTTGCCGACGATTCTCTTCCTACCTGTAAGATCTCCCCGAAGAGTAAACCGGTCGGTGATTACGAAAAATATTCAACATATTCGAAAGCAACCCACTGCTACTACCTCATCCGCTCATACATGGAAAAGCTTGAGAAAGCCGGCGGCGGAACGCTTATCCTCAAAAAGGGAACATATACGTTATCAAATACGATCTTTGTTCCGTCCAACGTAACAATCGTCTTTAACAATAAGGTTAAGATCAAAAAATCGATGGACAGCGGAACAACTCTGTTCCCCGCATCGTATTCGTTCTTCCAGCTTTGCGCACCCTCAAATGCCGAAAAATCAGGCGCTTACAAAAACTACGACGGTGTTCACGACGTAGCCTTCATCGGAAAGGGCAAGGTTACGTTCGATCAGGCCTCAAAACAGGACGTCATAAGCATTATGATGTGCCACAACTCAAACATCACAGTCAGGGGCATCAATTTTATAAACATGCACGCCGGACACTTCCTCGAGATCGATGCTTCAAAGAACGTGCTTATCGAGGATTGCTCGTTCTCGGGACACACGGATTCAAAGAACAACAACAAAGAAGCCATCAACCTTGACACCCCCGACAAAGCGACGGGCGGTTTCCACGCCGACTGGTCTTCCTACGACAAGACCGCCAACGATACGGTCACGATCCGCAACTGCACATTTAAAAGCCTTGAACGCGCGATCGGAACACATAAATATTCGCAGGACAAGCTTCATAAGAACGTAACGATCAAAAACTGTGACATCAGGGATTGCGACAAGGATGCGATCCGCGTGATGAACTGGAAAGATTTCACCATAAAGAACAATACGATAGATACCGTGAACGACGGGACCGATAAAGTATACCGCGCGATCCTCGTTTCGGGCGGCTACGGCATGGATATTTCCTATAACACGTTTAAAAATGTTGCCCGTCCCATCCAGATCATGGCATGGCGTAATTCCGACGCCGGCAGCGAATACGACACGATCTACAACGACTTAAACGAAGCGGAGAAGGCTCTTTTGGAGACCAACACGCTCGTGAACGGTCAGGAATATTTCGTCCGCTGGAACAAGGAGTACGAAGTCTATAATACCAACACCGAAAAAATTTCGGTAAAATACGGGTATTGACTTTTAAATAATGCTGTTGTATTATAATCAAGCGTGTTTCAAGGAACACAATGAAACACAGGGGTATAGTTCAGCTGGTAGAATAACGGTCTCCAAAACCGCAGGTCGTGGGTTCAAATCCTACTGCCCCTGTAAAAAAGACGAGCGAGTGCTCGTCTTTTTTCATCTCATTTATTATGCGGATAACAGGATTTGAACCTGCACGCTCGCGCACCAGAACCTAAATCTGGCGTGTCTACCAATTCCACCATATCCGCGTCAGCGTCCCCTATTATATCTCTTCATTTCAAAAATATCAACTTGGGGTCGCGTCCGCTTCCGGGCTCTTATATCGGCAGGACTCCGGGTTCCATCGAAAGGCCTTTCTTCGCAAGTCCGTCCGCGCGTTCGTTTCCTTCGATCCCTTTGTGCGCAGCAACTTTTACGAATGTGATCTTTATGCGCCGGGACCATTTTTGCATCGTTTCCTTGTAGCTGCGCGTCTTTTCGTTGTTTGTCTTCCACTTGGCGGTCGCCCAGTTTTCGATCCCGGTATAATCGTAGTGTATCTCTATCTCGTCAACTCCGTTTTTAAGGGCCCACTTCACCGCAAGCATCGCCGCGATCATCTCGCCCGTCACGTTTCTTTGTTTAACGCCGTCCGGGTCGTTACCGCAGCCGCAAAGCTCGGTTTCATTACCGTTTTCGTCAATGATCAGGCAGCCGTAGGCGTATCGCTCTACAGCCGGATCAAAACTTCCGTCCACATATGCAGTAGCTTTCAAAATGTCACTCCTCCTCAGCCGATTACGGTTCACGCACCCCGCTTTCGCTTCACGGTTCACGCACCACGCTTTCGCTTCACGGTTCACGCGCCACGCTTTCGCTTCACGGTTCACGCGGTCAGCAATATTTCTTCCGCAGCACTTCTCTAGCAAGCTTGAGCGCCTTGGCCCTGTGGCTGATCGAATTCTTGACCTCGGACAACAATTCGGCATCGTTACAACCGAATTCGGGAACAAAGAAGATCGGGTCATAGCCGAAGCCGTATTCGCCTTTGATCTCATAGGCGCAAAAGCCTTCAAACGTGGCTTCTACAGCCTCCTCACTGCCGTCTTCGTCAACCATCGCGATCGCGCAAACGAATCGCGCCGTCCTGTCTTCCCACGCAACACCTTCCATCCTGCGAAGGATTTCGGCATTTTTTATATCATAAGACGTGTCTTCGCCCATATAACGCGCGGAATAGATCCCCGGTTCCCTGTTAAGCTTATCGACCTCAAATCCCGAATCGTCCGACATCACAAGGAAGTCCTTCATTCCGAGGCGCAAAGCCTCGTCTTTTACCGCACGCGCCTTGATGAGCGCATTCTCGATATAAGAAGTTCCGTTTTCTTCCACGTCTGTCTTGATCCCGGCTTCTTTCATGGAAACGATCGGGAAATCGCCCGCGTCTTTCATGATCTCACGAACTTCCCTCATTTTCCCTTCGTTTCCGGTCGCGAAAATAATACGTTTCATAACTTTTTTCCAGCCTTTCGGACCGCCCTTTTTCGTAGCGGTTTCGTAATTTTATCTTTTCTTCGGCGGCATCCTTCCGCCTTGCTTTTTTTCCTTTATGCCCCTATAATATATCGTGCTGTCGGGTTAACGGTGAACGTGCCCGCAGCCGCTGTTTCGAACAGAAGAGCGCCCGCAACCCGCACAGAGATCAGGAGGTTTTTCATGAACAAAAGCACCGTCACCATTCTCGGGGAAGACAAGAACGAGATCATCCTCAAGGTTTTTCCCGCTTCGGCCGAAAAGCCCATCGGCAGCGTGGTGCTCATTCATGGCCTTGCCGAACACAGCGAGCGCTATCAGCATTTCACGGATTTTCTCAATGAGAACGGCTTTGACGCCTATATCTACGATCTCCGCGGTCACGGCCGTGACACCAAATTCGAGTTGCTCGGCAGTATACGCGAAAAGAACGGTCACAGATTCCTTGTTTCGGATGCGGTTTCGGTCCTCAATTATGTTCATGACAACAATCGCGGCAGAAAGCTTGTTCTTTTCGGTCACGATTTCGGTTCCGTCATCGGCCAGAACGTGATCCAGGTTTGCGAACACCCCGATGTGTGCGTCTTCTGCGGAACTCCCTACATGTCCTCCGTAAAGAGCTCTTACGTTTCTTTCATGTGCGGGCTTGTCGGAACATTTAAGGGCAAATCCCATTATTCGCCGTATCTCTCGCGTCTTATGAATTATCATAAGAGCTTTTCCGATATATCAAACCGCACGGCCTATGACTGGCTTTCGAGAGACAATGCCGTGGTCGGATCGTACATAAACGACGCCTATGCCGGCTTTGTTTGCACTGCCGCATACTACAGCGACGTTATCAGGCTCATCCGGAACGCCTGCTCTCCGTCGGCGATCAAGCACATCAGACGCGATATGCGTATCATATTCATGAGCGGAAGTCACGACCCCATCAGCGGTTACGGACAGGGCGTCACCACTCTTTTCAATATCTACCAGAAGCTCGGTTTCACCGAGTCGGATTGCATAATCTATGACGAAGCCCGCCACGAGCTCCTAAACGAGATATGCAAGGAAGACGTCATGAACGATATTCTCTCTTCGGTGGTTTAGGACCGTAGTATTCGTAGAGGTACGTCTTTATCATTCCGTTGTAGATCTTCCTGTTTTTATCGGCCTTCCTGCCGAAGCTCTCCTGAGCTTTTTCAAAACTTGTTACAAAGAAATACGACCAGTTCTTAAGCTTCCCGAACACTTCACCCATGTTGCCGTAAAGTGCGGGAAGTTCGCTTTTTTCCTCGAGTCTCTCGCCGTACGGAGGATTTGTGATGATAAATCCGTATTGATGTGACGACGAAAGCGCCTTCATGTCTCTTGCCTGGAAATGGATCGTGTCCTGCACTCCCGCAGCAGCCGCATTTTGACGTGCCGCGGCAACGATCTCGCCGTCTATGTCATATCCCTCGATAGACATCTTTCTGTCGGGGATCACGAGACTCTTCGCTTCTTCGCGAGCATCACTCCAGATCTTTTTCGGAAGGAAAGGATAATCTTCACCCGCAAACGGTCTCGAGATACCGGGGGCGATGTTTCTTCCTATGAGAGCCGCCTCGATCGGGATCGTGCCGCAACCGCAGAACGGATCCACAAGTATCCTGTCTTCTCTCCACGGCGTCAACATGATGATCGCCGCCGCAAGCGTCTCCGAGATCGGTGCAGCGCTTCTGAGCTTTCTGTAACCACGCTTATGAAGGGACTCGCCCGAAGTGTCGATCGACACCGTAACGCGGTCCTTGATGATCGCTACCCTGATCGGGAAAGATGCTCCCGATTTGGGGAAGATCGTGAGCCGATGCTTTCTCTTCATCGCCTCGACAACCGCCTTTCCCGTGATCCTTTGGATATCCGAGGGGCTGAAAAGCTTTGATTTGACCGAATATGCCTTAGAAACAAAGAAATTGGCGTCCACCGGGAGGTATTCCTCCCATCCGAGCGCCTTTACTCCTTCAAAGAGCTCATCATACGTGGTCGCGTCAAACTCGCCCATTACGAGCTGAACGCGCTCTGCGGTACGCAGGAACACATTGGCCCTGGCTGCCGCGAGGGGATCTCCTTCAAAAAAGACCCTTCCGTCCTCCACGCGCGTCACCTTAAGATCAAGACCCGCGAGCTCTCTCTTTAATACTGCTTCAAGCCCGAAATGACACGGGCATAAATATATCTGTTCCACTTCCGATTATTTTTCCTTCCTTATGTACCGCTTCAGAACATCTCCTCAGGGCCGTTTTTTACCATAGTTGAAATACAGAAATTTTCAACTCCGAGGATAAGCATATTTGTAACGGCGATGATCTCACCGTATTTATTCAAAAGAACACCCCCGCTGCTTCCTTCGGATGTGGGAGCCTGATGGCATACGTAATCGGCACCCATAACCGTAAGTCTGGGAATCCTTACCATCCCTTTTGACAATGTAAAGCTGTAGTTTTGAGGATTTCCGAGCGCATATACTTCCTCTCCCGGAGCGGGAACATAATAAGTGTTTATGGTCAAAATACTGTGTTCAAAGTCTTCTCCGCCCTCTGCGTATTCTTTGAGCTTGACCTCAAGAACCGAGATATCCTTTCCCTCTTCGGAAGAAATGATATTCTCGACCTGATACAGATTTCCCGCTTTATCAAAAACAGCGATAAATTCTTTCTTGACCTTATCTACCACATGTGTCGCCGTGATGATCTTATTCTCCCCGATAAAGCAGCCCGAGCCGCTGCCGAGTTCAACGAGCGATCCGAAAAAATTGCCGTAAACAACGATCCTCGTGAGCGCACCAACCGACTCGTCATAAATCGTGTCGGGAGCCTTTTCGGTAAGTCCCCTTCCGAAAACATTGGACGTATATTTAAAGTCCGAATTGTCTACTAAGTTTATTCCGTTCGGAGTGATCACTCCGTCTTTTTTCTCTTCGTAATACTTTTTAAGGCTTATCCTGTCTTTCTTTTTCAGGCCGTCCAGGAATTTCTTTACAACGTCCGCTCTGACCGCAAGGTTCACGCAATTTGCCGAAGGAACCGTAAGACACATGACACCGATGACTTTTCCTGTCTCATCTATTACGGGACCTCCTCCAATTCCCATTCCGGAGGGGATGTCAAGCTGCACATAATCGTTTTCATCGATCACTCTGAGCGCGTTGGAGATCATGCCCTTTGTAAATGTTCCGATGATACCGACGGGATTTCCGATCGCATAGACATCCTTGCCGACTGCGGGCACTTCACCAAGTTCAAGATAATTCTTGTTCTTTTCCTTAACACGCAGGAGCGCGAGATCCATCTTCGAATCGATGCCGTATATGGACTTTAACGTATATTCCTTGCCGTCAATGCCAAACACCTGAATCCTCGATGCATTATCGATAACATGGGCGTTTGTAAGGACATTATACTTCCCTACAAAGAATCCGCTTCCGATGTAGATCTGTCCCTTCGAGTCGGTGATCCTGATCTCAACACATGCAGGAGCCGATTTCTCATAGATCTCCGTGGCATTATAAGTTTTAGCCGATTCGGAGGCCGCAACCGCAACATCGGTCTGCGCCGCATTCGCCTGAGCGGTGGGTGTGAAGCCGATCACTATCGCCGCCAAAACGGCTACAAAAGCTCTGAATGTTTTTTTCATTATCTTATACCCCTGCTTTTCTAAAATATTGTGCATAGGTCAATTATAATGTATTTTTTTCAAATGTATAGTTCGAACGTAGCTTTTTCACCAAAGATACAATCGAGTAGGCTGACTCCTACTCGATGCGACGGGACATCTCGCGTACAAGTCCGCTCGATGTCCGTTCACTCAGCCGTCTGTACGCGAGGCTTCGCTCCGCTTTGGATATGATACCCTGTTTGCTCATGAGAGCAAGCTCTCACCACAAACCATGGTATCATATCCAATTGCAAGCAAGCTTGCAACAGACGGCCTTCGCTTATCGCACAAAAGAATGCCCTCCTTCCCGGTTTTACCGTAAAAGGAGGGCAGCACATATATGGATCATCCTTTGTTAAAAACAATGCTTATGTGATTCATCATTTGTTTAACGAATTTATCGATCCCTTTTGATCTGACACAATGCCCGGTTTCACACCCTGAAACCGCCGACCATGTTTCCGAGTTTTCCCGAAAGCGATTTGATCTTCTCGGCCTTGTCGGAAACCGTCTGAGTGATATCTTTGATCTCTTCAACCGACGAAGCGGTTTCCTGCGAAGACGATTCGTTCTGTTCAGAGATCGTCGAAAGCTCGCTTATCGTATCGTTAAGCTTTCCGCAGACTACTTGGATATCAGCGGCTCCGTTACGAACCATAACGAACGATTTCTTTGTCTCTTCGATAACTTCGAAAAGTGATGACAACGACTCTCTTGAAACCGTACTTGTCTTTTCCTGTTCGTGCATTACCACGTTAAGGCGGCTGACGAGCCTGATGGCTTCAGATGTCTGTCCTTTAAGTTCCGACATGATGTTCTTGATCGAAGAAGCCGATGTATTGGACTGTGCGGCAAGATTTCCGATCTCTTCCGCAACAACCGCAAATCCTCTTCCTGCCTCACCGGCTCTTGCGGCCTCGATCGAAGCATTAAGCGCAAGGAGGTTAGTCTGATTTGCTATGGAGTCTATGATGTTTGCCGCCTCTATAACCGAATCAACCGATGTTCCGACGGATTCGATCTCCTTGGTAACCTGCATTAGCTGTTCCATAGAGTCTTTGATCGCAGAAATAAGTCCGTCAAAGCTTCCCGACACTTCGTTCGAGCTTTCGCTCATGTCATCGGCATATTTCTCCGCTTTGTGAGCCGACTCCGTCATCTCCGAAAGCTTTTCTACGATCTCTTTTACATCTTCGGACGAATTAGACACGTCCTCTGCCTGAACGGAGGCTCCCTTCGCAACTTCCGATATCGCTATGGAAAGGTTATCCATCGTGCCTGTTGCTTTTTCGGCAGCCACGGAAAGATCGTCGGAAGCGTTTATGAATTCGGTGACATTTTCCTTAACACCGCCTACGATCGAGCACATCTGTCCGATGAAGACATTCATATTGCCTGCTATAACTTCAAATTCATCACCCGAGTTGATGATAAGCTTCTTAGTCAGGTCACCCGATCCGTCAGCAAGATCGACGAGCATCGCATTAAGCATCCTGAAACGCTTTTTGATATTGAGCGCTATCCAAAGCGCAACAAGAACTCCGAGAGCGATTGTGATCAATGAAACTATGACTACTGTTCTGGTATGGCTTGTAATCTGTTCGTCATACCAGCCCGCATCAAAATCTACGCCGATAATACCGGCAACTTTTCCTTCCGAATCATACACAGGACTGTACGCACTGTAATGGAGTCCCCAATCATCCTCATAGGGTTCCTCGTCAACACCCGGCGTGCCTTTACTTGCCGCTATGAGCGCCTCTGTACATTCAACCGGTTCTCCGAATTCCGCGGGATCGTCAGAGGGGTCAACCGAAAAAGTAAACTGATTATTCCCTTTGTTCATTATTGCATAGACAAATTCAAGTGAAACACTGTTTTTAAAAAGCTCAAGCGCCTTGTATACATCTTCGTATTCGGGTGTGCCTTTGTCTTCAGCAGTAAGGATCTTAAGATTGTCCCCGTTAACACTCGCTGCCGCGCAATTAGCGACATCAAGCATTCGCTGATTTACCGCTATCCTCATGGATCCGTTGGAGTGATTGATCGAGAAGATACTGAGCGTTACGCTGGATACAACAAGAACTACTATAACGATCACTAAAATAATGGTTGATATACTGATGCGCCTAACCTTCATAGTTTTTACTCCTTTATGGTTTCAGAATACTGTTAATGATTTTGTATCGATTATAGCATGTTTGATATTTTACGTCAAGATTCGTGTATATATCTTTATTATATTCTTGTAGTTGCCCCAATAATATCGTATATGCGTTATAATCTATGCCAACCTACAGATATCAGACACCTCTTGTTTGATTTTCTCTGTTGTTGATTTCAGAAAGGAGCATCTCATGATAAAAAGGACCTTCCTTATGGGAGGTCCTTTTTTATTGGTTTTACATCTTTGAAAGCATCTCTTTCCCTAATCCGCAGAAAGGACAAACCCAATCATCAGGGATATCCTCAAATGCAGTTCCGGGTGCGATACCGTTATCGGGATCCCCTTTATCGGGATCATAAACATATCCACAAACACATTCGTACTTATCCATAAGAACCTCCTTCATAATTTACAATATCAATTGTTCGTATCACGAACATATTGGTATGTATATTATATATCATCCCGACAACTATTTCACTTATCGATTAAAGCATCAAAATCAAAATAATTTCAAATATCAATTGATATTTAAAATGTCCGGGCGAGAAAAAGTCAACATAAACCTTATCAGGTAAAATAAAAGAGACCCCTCATACGAGAGGTCTCTTTTTGTAACACCAAAGTGTCAAGTTATCTTACCTAATCTTATCACGGATCAAGAAGAGTATTAACATCAACAGTGATTGTGTACTTACCTGTTGCAACTCCGTTGCCATCAGTGATATCAAGGGTTACAGCAGCCTTAGCTACGAATACGCTTGTTACAGTAACATTGTCTTTAGCAAGGTTCTTTGTTACATAAGGGGCTGTATTAATATTTGTCTGCTTCTTGCCATCGAATGAGAACTCGAAGCAAGCTGCTTCTGAGCCGGCCTTTGTTACAGACTGCTCTACCTTCTTGAATGTAGGCTTAACCTGCTTATCGGAAACTGTAAGAGTAGCTCTGCGTACACTACCGTCTACCTTGCCACCCTTGATGATGTAAAGCTCGAATGCGTAGTTACCTGTAGGAAGCTTTGTGATTGCACCATCAGTAGCAGGAGCACCTGTTGTACCAGCAAAATATGTGCTGATTTCAATCTTTCCACCATTTATCTTGATAAGATCGCTGTACTTAATTCCTGTATTAGGAACGTTCGAATTAAGATCAAGCTGCTTACCGTCTTTCTTGATATCAAGAGTGAATGCGCCGTAGCTAGCTGCTGTATTATTGTTAGGAGCTGCTGCACCGTTAAGGATCTGATCATAAGACTGATTATCTACGAAGTAGCCATCCTTAACTGCTGTAAGAGATACAGTAGCCTTTGTGATACCGGTCTTGAGTGCATTGATAGAAGTATCAATTGAGCTCTTGTCGATAGTGAAGTTGTAACCCGAAGCTGAGGTACCCTTCTTTGCAACGTTGAATGTTGCGTTAGGCTTATTGGACTTGTCACCGGCCTGAACTGTAACAACGATAGCACCGTCAGCTGTATATGCTGTAAAATCAGCTGCCTTAACCTTTAACTCATATGTACCAGCTTTACCGGCAACAGGTAAGAATGTATTGGCTGTGTTAAGTGTTCCCTTAGCCTTTGAAGCCTCGAGCTGAGTCCATGTAGGAGCTACTGTATCGATGGGATCCTGATAGTTATCGGTAATCTTAGCTGTAATAACTACTTCATCAGCACCAACACTATAGTTGAGGTTAGACTTGTTGAGTGAAAGAGCAACGTTCTGAGCGAAACGAGCTGCTCTAACTTCGATAGGACAAGAATCAAGGATCTGCTCCTTGCCTGCTGCATCTGTGTAGCAGATGAATACGTATGTAGAACCAACCTGGTTAGCCTTAACAGAGTAGTTACCCTGGGTATCATCGGCTGTAATCATCGCGATAGAAGTATCAGCGATCTTAGCATATGTTGCGCCAAGGTTAGCGAAGTTGTCCTTGCCGACCTTTCTGTCCAGAGTGGTGCCGTTAAGAGTTTCCTTAAGCCAGCACTGGAACACAAGTGCAGGATCGTTAACAGCCATGTAGCTCTTAGGATTGTTCTGTGATCCACCAATAGTATAAACCTTACCTGTCTTCTGAGCTACGGGCTGAGCAACACAAGTGATGCTCTTTGTAACCTTGATAACAGTTGCTTCATAGTTGTTGTTAGGATCATAGTATGTGAATGTAGCTGTAAGATCAGCTGTATCACCTACGTTGTACATGGTAGCCTTTAAGCCGCCCTGAGGCCAAAGCTTAAGGTTATCGCTTGATGTAAGAGCTACATCGGTTGTACCAACTGAAGATGTGATATCAACACCGTCTGCATTAAGAAGTGATACACTGACATCAGTGTCCTTATCCTTCTGAAGAGTAGCTGTGTTGATTACGATAGCTGTAACATCCTTTGCCTGATTTCCTGCGATTGAGAAATTAAGAGGATCAGAGCCGTTAACTACTACGTAGTATGTAACGCCTGCTGAGAAGTTGTTGAACATTGTAACCTTTACTACGTTCTCAGTTGTCTTAACTTCCTTGATACCTGTGAAAGGAATCTTTACGTCGTTGCTGAGGTAGTAAACAGCGTCATCAGCGATGTCCTTGTTTGACTTGAAGATATCAGCAACATTAGCGTCGAATGTAAGCTCGTAAGCGTTAGAAGCAACAACCTTTACGCTTGAAGGAATAGGGTTACCAACTGTAACCTTGATTGCCTCCGTAGCTGTAGCTGCAGGATACTTAGCGCTCTGGTAAGCCTTAGCTGTGAGTGTAACCTCGCCGCTCTTGATGAACTTAACCTTGTAAGTTCTAGACTTAGCGCCTGCTTCAACTGTAGCGATCTCTGTGTTGTCACTGATGAGATCTCTCTCGTCTGTATCAACGCCGACACGAGGGAGTGATACGTCTACAGTCTCACCAACGTTGAATCTGTCGCCGTTAGCGATGCCTTCAACCTTAACGCTTGTAGCGTTCTTCTTAACCTTAACTTTAAGGTCCTGCTGGAAAAGCTGATCCTCATCCGAACCAAATACAGTTACGGTAACTGTTGTTGTACCAAGACTCTCGGCAACGATTCTGCCGCTCTTGGTTGTGCTAACAATTGACTCGTCTGCAGACTTAAGTGCGACTATCATTGTGTCACTGTCAAAGTTCTTGATCATGTTAGCTACTTTCTTCTTGTAGCTGATCTTGCACTTTGCGCCGTCTTCCTTAGCGCCCTTTGAGCCGCCGATGTAGAGCGTCTTCTCAGAATCCATTGTAAGGTTAACAGCTGCAGATGCAGGGATAACACCAACAATGAGAGTGAGAGCTAAAAGGACCGCAAGGCTCTTGAAAAACTTTCTCATGTTTCTTCCTCCTTAAGAAATTAAGATGGTTTGATTACCGCATGCCGCATACACACGCGGTCATCCCATAACGCTTTGATTATATCAGTATCAAAAGTAAAGGTCAATACCTTTACTTAACAATGCCGGGTAAATCTTAGCGTTATGAAAATAATAAATTTTCGGAGTCCTCTCTTCGGGTTTTACCGGTGCACTGCCGGTTTTTTAGGATGTGACACTTGGCAGTGCTCCCCCTAACCTTTGGAGTGGTCAACCTGAGCGGATTATGACCCTCCTTTATGTCAAGTTTATGTCAGGCGATTGTCATATTTCGATTTTCTTGATCATTTGAATAAAAAAGCGGCTCCATAACACTTATATAAGTGTTTCGGAGCCGTTCTTCCCGGGAGTCGGATCAAAGGAAGATCTTCTCTATTTCCTTCTCCATGTCAGCGGGGTCACATACCGTGTTGTGACGTATGGTCCCGTTGAGGGCACGGTCTACCGCTGCGGGGATCTCCACGCCGCTGAGCTTGCTGAGTCTTTCGATAAGCTCTTTGTCGGTTCCCTCCCTAAACGAATCACCTTCGATCGCTTTGAGGACACTTGCCGAGAATTTGTAAGGACTTGCCGTTGAAGCAATGACTGCGGGTGTGAGGTCGCGGGTGTCGGCAAGATACTTTCTGTAGGAAGCGGAAGCAACCGCAGTATGAGGATCGAGCACATAACCGCAATCCTTATAGACATGTCTGATCTCTTCCTGCATCTCTTTTTCGGTTGCGTATTCGCCGCGGAACATGTCAAGAGGACCGTCTCCGTCTTCCGTGTTCTTGCCCGCGAAGTCTTTTACGCTGTACTTTCCGTTACCGGCAAGGTTTGACATGAGCTCACCCGTTTTGTCTCCGGCGATCTCGTATATGAGTCTCTCGAGGTTGCTTGAGATAAGGATATCCATGCTCGGAGAACTTGTAAGGATAAAATCTCTGTTGCGGTCATATACGCCGCTTTCAAAGAAATCGAAAAGCACTTTGTTGTCGTTTGACGCACATATAAGCTTCGATACGGGCACTCCCATCTTTGCGGCATAATAAGCGGCAAGGATGTTTCCGAAATTACCTGTGGGAACGACAAATGTGATCTCGTCTTCCATAAGCCTTGTGTACGCATAAACGTAATATGCGATCTGCGGAACAAGACGCCCGATGTTTATGGAATTGGCCGAAGAGAAAACATAGCCCGCATTTTTCATCTTTGCGGCGAATGCTTCGTCGGTGAAGATCTTCTTAACTTCGCGCTGGGCATCGTCAAAGTTTCCTCTGATCCCGATAACGTGGGTATTGTCGCCTTCCTGTGTGAGCATCTGTCTTTCCTGGAAAGTGCTTACACCGTCCTTGGGGTAGAAAACAACGATACCTGTGCCGGGAACATTTGCAAATCCCTCAAGCGCGGCTTTTCCGGTATCACCCGATGTAGCAGTGAGGATCACGATCTTTTCTTTGAGATCGCACTTACGGGCGCTTATGCTCATGAGGTGGGGAAGGATTGAAAGAGCCATATCCTTGAACGCGATGGTTCTTCCGTGGAAGAGCTCGAGGTAATATGTCCCGTTGGCCTTCATGAGGCATGTAATGTCGTCACGGTCAAAATTATCTGTATTATATGCGGAATTAACCGCGGTACGAACCTCTTCATCGGTAAAGTCGGTGAGGAAAAGTCTGAGCACCTCGTATGCCACTTCGGGGTAACTCATCATCGAAAGCTCGTCAAATGATTTCTTAAGCGCAGGGATCCTGTCGGGAACATAAAGTCCGCCGTCGGGAGCGATACCGCGCAGGATTGCCTGCGATGCGGTTGCGGTTAGTGACTTGTCACGGGTTGAGTGATATAAGAGTTCCTGCATTTTATGTTCTCCTTTTTAAGGTAGGTCTTTCTTTTAATGTCGGTGCATATTCTATCACGCGTTTCCATGGATTTCAACAGTGTGAAGCGTCTTTCTCACTTTCACCCTTGCGTATATGATCCTGTACTCCGCTGCCGAGACATCCTCAAGATAATTGATTTCCCAGTTTCTCACGCATCCGCGCTCGCGTAAAATATTGACCGCTTTGTTGTAGGCGATGGCCGCTTCGTTTTCGGTATCGTAATGACCGACAACGATCGTACTTCCGGAGGGCAGATTTATGCGGGTCGTAAACGATTCCTTCGCGCCTCTTCTTTCGGCCCTGACGCCATTATACCTGTTTATCACGGTGAGATTTCCGGGGCGAAGATCCAGGGGATCGCCGTTTTTAAATTCATAATCACGGCCGGGAACCGCGTAGGGCCGGATGCCGTATCTCGAAAGGATGCTGACCTGCATTCCGTAGTCCGCCACAAACAGGTGCCCGCCGCGTTTCTGGATCGAGTGGTGCGTATAGTAGAAAAGATCGTCCGCCCCGAAGCGTATCACTTCGTGCGTATCGAGATAATATTCAAAATATCCTTTTCTCAGGTAAATGGGGCCGCGGCACCAAATGCCGTTGTCGCGGTAATTGACGAGAGCGACCCATTTGTCAAAAGGCAGAGCGTGCGTTTCCCTGTTATGGTCAAGGATCCCGAGAGACTCTTCTTTTTCCGGAGTTCTGAGGATCATGCACGCCTCCCTGTAGGCAAGCTCCGCCTGCTCCCCGGTGGGAAATCCGCCGAGGCTGATATGTTTTCCTTTATGAGTCAGGGATGCGCGGTAATACTTCGTCCCATCCTTTTTGTTTGAGGGATATACACCCGCCGCCATGTGCCGACCTCCCGGATGAAGTATTTTCAACTATCACTCATATTGTCTTAATTATCTTTTCAGCTGTCAACCATAAACAGACGGCATATACGCTTATGTAAAAAAACGAAGTGTCTTTTCCGCGCGAAACGACCGTGTCGTGTCAAACGGAAAAGGCACTTCAAATTTAAAAAATAAGCAATACTGTAAGCCGGGTTCTGTTTAAATCGGCCATCTTTCTTGACTGTCCGTTACCGAACAGCTCCGACAGTCCCTTCCGGGGCTGTCACGCAACCTACCCGGAGACGCGACGGGCCGCCGCATTGTCCCCTGCATGGTCTTGCTTCGGATGGGGTTTGCACAGCACATGACGTTACCGCCATGCCGGTGGTCTCTTACACCGCCATTCCACCCTTACTCCGGCTTGCGCCGAAGCGGTATTATTTCTGTTGCACTATCCATGGGGTCACCCCCTCCGGACGTTATCCGGCATCCTGCCCTGTGAAGCCCGG
>CAMIZL010000016.1 GCA_946403295.1 uncultured Clostridia bacterium
ACCGCAATTCCACGTGTTTTAGTCAAAAGTTCGCCTTGTGGCTTGATCATTTCCACCGTGTCGGAGATAACGGTCCTTGACTAAAACCGCAATTCCACGTGTTTTAGTCAAAAGTTCGCCTTGTGGCTTGATCATTTCCATCGTGGCGGAGATAACGGTCCTTGACTAAATCCGACAATTCGACATTAGTGGCAAATCCGGAGGGATCATGCATAACAGGTAAAATGTGAGA
Organism: uncultured Clostridia bacterium; assembly: GCA_946403295.1. Classification (GTDB taxonomy): domain Bacteria; phylum Bacillota; class Clostridia; order Lachnospirales; family Lachnospiraceae; genus RUG11977. The sequence goes on from CAMIZL010000016.1 coordinate 233, forward strand.
TTAAGAAAAAATAAGATGAAAAAATCATGCATAACAGGTAAAATGTGATATAAAGAAGAATACTTATTATGCCTTTTATCCCCTTGAAAACAGTAAACAATTGATATAATATCATGACTGCCGGTTGTAAGAGCCGGAAGATTATTTTCAAGGGAGGTTCCGAATGAGGGGACAGTTCATAAGAAAAGCGCTTGCAATGCTGGTTGTGGTGGGGACCGTGGTAGGCATGTTTTCAAGCGTACAGGCAGAGGCCAAGCAGAATACACTTCCGATTCCGAAGTTTTCTGTAAAGACCGGGGAAGACGGGAGCGTCGGTATAACCGTTAAAAAGACAGGAGATGCCGATGGTTATGAGATCTATGTTAAGGGTCTCGGTAAAGATTATGTGGACATGTACGGAGAGTACGATCATCTGAAAGACGAATATTCTTTGGCGGCCACGATCGACAAGAGCGGAAAAAAGAAGCGCAGCACTACGATCAGGTCGCTTACTTCGGGAGAATATACAGTAAAAATTCGTTCTTACAATAACAAGAAGTTTGGATCGAAGACATTCAGCGACTACAGTGACGAAAAAAAGATCGCGGTAGAGGTTTCGGATGTGATCGGATATTCGGATAAGTATGATTTCTCAAAGGTCAAAAAGGGTGATGTGATCGAGTTCGGCGCTTATGAGCAGAACAACGATCTTACCGACGGCAAGGAACCGATCGAGTGGATCGTTCTTGAGAAAAACAAGAAATCGCTGCTTGTTATGAGCAAATTCGCGCTTGACGGAGTACCGTACCACAAGTATTACTCTACAGATATCAATTGGAGTAATTGCACGCTTCGCAGCTGGCTTGACGAGAAATTCTACTCAAAAGCATTTAATGAGACAGAGCAGGCCATGATAAAGACCGTGACGATCGAAAATTCCGATAACGCTTATGACGGCGCGGCCGGAGGAGAAGATACACAGGACAAGGTGTTCATTCCCTCAATGTTCGATATGACAAAGAAAGCATATGGTTTTAGCAGCGACCTTGCCGCCAGAGACGGAAAGAGGGTTTGTGTTCCGACTGCTTATGCGATCGCAAGAGGTGTGCGCGCGTGGGACGAAGAAGGCGTGTGCGACTGGACCTTAAGAACAGCAGGAAACATGAGGACTTCCGAGTCCGTTGATCGTTCGGGCGTACTTGTGAGATACGATATTCAGGCGAACAACGGGATCCGTCCCATGATGTATATAGATCTGCAGTCGTGATAGATGTGCAAGTTTAGTAAACAATAAACAGAACCGGTCGGGTATTGACAAGCGCACATCGATAGAGTAGTATTTGTAACGTAAAAAGGCAAAGGAGTCTTTGGGCAGTAGCCCGAAGACTCCTTTTCTTTGCGTGGAAAAGCGAGATGCCGTCTGTTCCGGGTGCGGATGCAACCGGAGAGCGTTCGCGGTTTTGCGCGGAGAGCAAGCTCGTTATTGATCATTTTTATGAGGATTGTTTAGGCATGGATAAGATTTTGGTGCTTGATTTCGGGGGCCAATACGACCAGCTCATTGCCCGCAGAGTCAGGGATATGGGCATTTTTGCACAGGTCGTTCCGTATAACAGGATCACCCCGCAGGAAATCAAAGGAACAGGGTATAAAGGGATCATCTTTACGGGAGGCCCCAACAGCGTCTATGACGAAAAGTCTCCCCACTATGACCCGGAGGTTTTGGAACTTGGAATTCCGATCCTGGGGATCTGTTACGGCGATCAGCTCATGGCTTACATGGCGGGTGGAAGCGTGGGATCGGCCGAAAACGGCAGCGAGTACGGTAAAACAAAGCTTTATGTGGACGAAAGCGTTCTTTTTGAGGGTGTTCCCGCAGAGAGCAACTGCTTTATGAGCCATAACGATTTTATAAACAAGGTTCCGGAGGGCTTTAAGATCATTGCACACACCGACAAATGTCCGTCGGCGGGCATGGCCGATGACGACAGGAAGCTCTACGGCGTGCAGTTCCATCCCGAAGTTACCCACACCGAGTACGGCGGGAAGGTACTTGAAAACTTCCTTACAAAAATATGTGTATGCAGCCGTGACTGGGATGTCCTCGGTGAGGCAAGAAAGCAGATAGAGAGCTACAAAGAGCGACTTGGGGGCAAGAAGATCCTCCTTGCGCTTTCGGGAGGTGTCGATTCTTCTGTTGCGGCACTTATCCTCGGAAAAGCGGTCGGAGAGAACCTTACGTGCGTTTTCGTAGATCACGGCCTTCTTCGTAAGGACGAGGGCGATCTTGTTGAGAAAACTTTCAGCGGAAGGTTCGGTATCAACCTCGTGCGCGTGAATGCGAAGGACAGGTTCCTCGCGAAGCTTAAAGGGGTCATCGAACCCGAGAAGAAGCGTAAGATAATCGGCGAAGAATTCATTCGCGTGTTTGAAGAAGAAGCAAAGAAGCTCGGGCACATCGAGATCCTCGCACAGGGAACGATCTACCCGGACGTTATCGAAAGCGGCAAGGGCGATGCCGCAGTCATAAAGAGCCATCATAATGTTGGCGGACTTCCCGATGTTATCTCGTTCGACGAGATCGTGGAGCCGCTTGCCGGATATTTTAAGGATGAGGTACGCAGGATCGGTCAGGACCTCGGACTTCCGAAGGAACTCGTCTGGAGACAGCCTTTCCCGGGACCCGGACTTGCGGTCAGGGTGATGGGTGAGATCACCGAGGAGAAGCTTGAGGTACTTCGTGAAGCGGACGCCATCTTCAGAGAAGAAGTAGGCCGCGGGCTTGAAGGCCGTGAGCCCAATCAGTTCTTCGCGGTACTCACAAACACGAAAAGCGTGGGAGTTATGGGTGATGCCAGAACCTACGGTTATGTGGTCGCATTGCGCGCCGTTACCACGGATGATTTCATGACGGCGGAATGGACAAGGATTCCCTTTGAAGTACTCGAAAGAGCCAGCAGCAGGATCACCAATGAAGTGAGGGATGTTTCGAGAGTAGTCTACGATATCTCTTCGAAGCCCCCGTCGACGGTTGAATGGGAATGACGTAACGATCACATAAGCGTTAATTCAATGAGGAGCCCGGTGCTTCGTTGAAGCATTCCGGCGAGGAAACGCAGTCGCGTTAGGATCGACTGCAAAGAGAGGAGAGCCATGACTAAGTACATCTTTGTAACGGGCGGAGTCGTTTCGGGACTCGGCAAGGGTATCACGGCAGCGTCCCTCGGACGACTCTTAAAGGCGAGGGGGCTTAAGGTAGCGGCGCAGAAGCTCGATCCTTACATAAACGTTGACCCCGGAACCATGAGCCCTTATCAGCACGGCGAGGTTTTCGTGACGGACGACGGAGCCGAGACGGATCTTGACCTCGGACATTACGAGAGATTCATCGATGAGGACCTCAACAAGTTCTCGAACCTCACGACCGGCAAGGTGTACTGGAACGTACTCAACAAGGAGCGTAGGGGCGAGTACCTCGGTTCGACGGTACAGGTCATCCCCCACATCACGAACGAGATCAAAGAATTTGTATACAGCCTCAGCAAGAAGACGGAAGCCGATGTCGTTATCACCGAGATCGGCGGAACGATCGGCGATATCGAGTCGCAACCCTTTATCGAGGCGGTCCGTCAGATCTCGCTCGAGGTCGGAAGAGCAAACAGCCTTTTCATACACGTAACGATCGTGCCCTATCTCATGGGCTCGTGCGAACATAAAACAAAGCCCACACAGCATTCCGTAAAGGAGCTTCAGGGCATGGGCATCAATCCGAACATCATCGTTCTGCGCTGCAACGAACCCCTCGAGGACTCGGTATTCAAGAAGATCGCGATGTTCTGTAATGTCAGGGAAGACTGCGTTATCGAAAACATCACGCTTCCGTGCCTTTACGAAGCACCGCTTATGCTGGAAAAAATGAATTTCTCGAGCGTTGTCTGCAGAGAGCTCGGCCTTGACGTTCCCGAACCCGACCTCGCGGAGTGGACGGCGATGGTCGAGAGGGCAAATTCTTCAAGAGGTAAAACAGTTACGATCGGACTCGTCGGAAAATATGTTGCGCTTCATGACGCATATCTTTCGGTTGCCGAGGCACTTCACCATGCCGGCATCTACGAAGGTGTTCATGTAAATATTGACTGGATCGATTCGGAACATATCACGAAGGAAAATGCCTCGGAAATCCTCGGTAAGGTAGACGGTATCCTGGTACCCGGCGGTTTCGGTGCGAGAGGCATCGAAGGCATGATCACGGCCTGCGAGTACGCGATGGAAAAGAAGGTTCCTTACCTCGGTATCTGCCTCGGAATGCAGATAGCGGTCATAGCGTTTGCCAGAACGGTTGCGGGTCTTACGGATGCCGATTCGGGCGAGTTCAGTGCGGACACTCCCCACAAGGTCATCGATTTCATGCCCGGCCAGAGTGATGAGATAGACAAGGGCGGTACGCTCCGTCTCGGAACATATCCGTGCGAGATAAAGCCGGGAACCGTGATGGAACGCTGCTACGGAAAAACGCATATAGATGAGCGTCACCGTCATCGCTACGAATTTAACAACGAATACAGGAACATGCTTGAGAAAGCGGGTCTTACGCTTTCGGGAAGCTCGCCGGACGGTCGCCTTATCGAGACGGTCGAGATCGCGGATCATCCGTTCTTTGTGGGAGTTCAATTCCACCCCGAGTTTAAGAGCAGACCCAACAAGCCTCATCCCCTTTTCAAGGGTCTGGTGGAGGCGGCGAACAGGGAGTGAAAAAAGCCCCGGTGAAGGAAGCAACAAAAAGTGACCCGGACTCCATGCGGAGGCGGCGAACAGGGAGTGAAAAAAGCCGCGGCGAAGGAAGCATTAAAAAGTGACCCGGACTCCGTGAGGAGGCGGCGAACAGGGAGTGAAAAAAGCCGGGATGGGAATATTCAGGAAGGAAAACATATGAGCAATATTCATGAGGAATGTGGTGTGTTTGGGCTTATGGCGCCCGAGCCGATCGACGCTGCGGGGCTTGTTTATTACGGGCTTTATGCGCTTCAGCACAGAGGTCAGGAAAGCTGCGGGATAGTGGTCAACGACGACGGGCTTTTCAGTTCGCATAAAGATCTCGGGCTTGTGAGCGAGGTTTTTCACAAAGAGATCCTTTCGTCATTCCCGACGGGGACCATAGCCGTAGGTCATACGAGATACGGCACTACGGGCGGAACAAACCGTAACAATTGTCAGCCCATCGAAGTCAATCATCAAAAAGGACGCATGGCGATCGCACATAACGGCAATCTGTCCAATGCGGCCGATCTGAGAAGCGAACTCGAGCTTTCGGGAGCGATCTTCCATACGACAAGCGATACGGAAACAATAGCGTATATAGTCACGAGAGAAAGACTCACGGCGCCCTCGATAGAAGAGGCGTTAAGCCGCGCGATGAACAGGCTTGAGGGAGCTTATTCGCTTATCCTTATGTCTCCCCGGAAACTTATCGCGGCACGCGATCCTTACGGATTCAGGCCTTTGTGCTACGGACAGAGGGAGGACGGAACATATTGCATCGCTTCGGAGAGCTGCGCGCTTCGTGCGGTCGGAGCGAAATTCATAAGGGATATCGAGCCCGGTGAGATCGTTGTCTTTTCGAGAAACGGCGTTATCTCACGAAGAGAGCATTGCGGCGAGAAGCCGAGAAAGCTCTGTATTTTTGAATATATATATTTTGCAAGACCCGATTCCGTCATAGACAAAGTCGCGGTCCATGCGTCGCGCAACAGGGCCGGCGAGATCCTCGCAAAGAGCCACCCCGTAGACGCCGATATCGTGATCGGTGTTCCGGATTCGGGACTCGATGCGGCTCTCGGCTACAGCAGATATTCGGGAATCCCTTACGGGATCGGCCTTATAAAGAACAAGTATATCGGAAGAACGTTCATCGCTCCGAACAACAGAACTGACCAGGTCCGTATCAAGCTGTCGGCCGTTGAGGAGGAAGTAAAGGACAAGAGAGTGGTGCTTGTGGACGATTCGATCGTCAGAGGAACCACGAGCGGACAGATCGTAAAGCTCCTGCGGGATGCGGGCGCAAAAGAGATACATATGCGTATATCGTCTCCGCCTTTCGTTTCACCCTGTTATTACGGAACGGACATCGATTCGAAAGAAAATCTGATCGCGTGCAAATATACGATCCCCGAGATCGCGGAACTCATCGGAGCCGATTCGCTCGGATTCCTGCCTCTCGAAGAACTTAAGGGACTTACGGGCAACACGGAATTTTGCAGTTCTTGTTTCGACGGGATCTATCCGACAAAGATCCCTGCCGATGTTCGCAAGAACCGATTTGAGCAGAAGCTCTCGGAGAAGAACAAGGCCGAGTAGTTTCGCGGGGATGGCATAAACGTTATCGGGAAAGAATAAGGTTAGGAAGTGAGGCTCTCAATGCTTATGGAATCAGAAGCCAGGATCATAACGGAGGACGGAGAGGTCTTTTGCGGCAGTTTTTTCGGGGCTGAGCGGGAGAAGGTGCTTGAGCTTGTGTTCAATACCTCGATGGTCGGCTATCAGGAGATACTTTCGGATCCTTCTTACACCGATCAGGCGGTCGTCATGACATATCCGCTTATAGGCAACTACGGGATGGCAAATGACGATTATGAAACACGACGTCCTTCGATCGGCGCGATGATAGTTCATGAATATAACGATGAACCCTCGAATTTCAGGTCTGAGAGGACTCTCGCGGATGTCATGAAGGAGTACGACATAACCGGTGTGTGCGGTATCGACACGAGAAGGCTCAACCGCATGATCCGTGACAGGGGAAGCCGCAGGGCGCTGATCACGGGAAGTAACATGTCGGTTGAGGAAGCGATCCGCATGATCAAAGAAACACCCGTGCCGACAGACGCCGTTTCGAGGGTGAGCTGCAGGGAGATAAGGGAGTTCGTTCCCGCAAAACCCCGCTTCCATGTCGTAGCGATCGACTGCGGAATGAAGGAAAACATCGCGCGTTCGCTCGTTGAGAGATCGTGCCGCGTGAGCATAGTTCCGTGGAATACGTCATATGAGAAGATAAAGGGCATGAGACCCGACGGACTCTTTATTTCAAACGGGCCCGGAGACCCGAGGGATGTATTTCCCACCATTGAAACCGTAAAGAAGTTCCTTGGCGAAATTCCCGTATTCGGGATCTGCCTCGGTCATCAGATCATTTCGCTCGCTTACGGAGCAGAGATATATAAGCTTAAGTTCGGACACAGGGGCGGCAATCATCCCGTCAAGGAACTTGCAACGGGAAAGATCGAGATCACATCGCAGAATCATTCATATGCGGTCAATCCCGAAAGCCTGAAGAATACGCCGCTGTCGGTGGAACGCATCAATATTCTTGACAATACCGTCGAGGGCGTGGGATGCGAACGCGACAAGGTCTTCAGCGTTCAATACCATCCCGAGAGCGCGCCCGGTCCGCGTGACAGCGCATTCCTTTTTGACCGCTTCTTAGATATGATGTGAGGATTAGAAAAATGCCGAAGAGAACAGATATTAAAAAAGTTTTGGTCATAGGTTCGGGACCGATCGTTATAGGACAGGCGGCCGAATTCGATTATGCGGGTACGCAGGCCTGCCTCGCTCTTAAGGAAGAGGGCTATGAGGTGGTGCTCTGTAACTCCAACCCCGCAACGATCATGACAGACACCAGAGTGGCGGATAAGGTCTATATGGAGCCGCTTACTCTTGAATATATAGCAAAGATCATCCGTCACGAGCGTCCCGATGCGATCCTTCCCGGGATCGGAGGACAGACGGGTCTCAACCTCGCGATGCAGCTCGAGAAGAAGGGGATCCTCGCGGAGTGCAGGGTCGAGCTTCTCGGAACGGGCAGTTCCTCTATCGAGAAGGCAGAAGACCGTGAGATGTTCAAAGAGCTCTGCAGTGAACTCGGAGAGCCCATCCTTCCTTCGGACATCGCGCACAGCGAGGAGGAAGGCCTTAAGGTCGCCCACGAGATCGGTTACCCCGTCGTTTTACGCCCCGCATTTACTCTCGGCGGCACGGGCGGCGGATTTGCATCCGATGACGAAGAGCTTCGCACCGTCATCAAGAACGCACTCGAACTTTCACCCGTTCACGAGGTGCTTATCGAAAAAAGCGTAAAGGGTTACAAGGAGATAGAGTACGAGGTAATGCGTGACGCAAACGACACCGCGATCACCATCTGTAACATGGAAAACCTCGACCCCGTCGGGATCCATACGGGAGATTCGATAGTCGTATGTCCTTCGCAGACACTTACAAACAAAGAATATCAGATGCTCCGTGACAGTGCCTTAAAGATAATCCGTGCACTTAAGATCGAGGGCGGCTGTAACGTTCAGTTCGCACTTGATCCGAACTCGATGTCGTATTTCCTCATCGAGGTAAATCCGAGAGTGTCGCGTTCCTCGGCGCTCGCATCGAAGGCGAGCGGCTACCCGATCGCAAGAGTTTCGGCAAAGATCGGTATCGGCATGACGCTCGACGAGATAATGCTCGCAAACACGCCCGCATCGTTTGAGCCTGCGCTTGACTATGTGGTAAGCAAACTCCCCCGCTTCCCCTTCGACAAATTCGCCGATGCGAGCAATTCGCTCTCAACGCAGATGAAAGCCACGGGCGAGGTCATGAGCGTCGGAAGGACTTTTGAGGAAAGTCTTCTCAAAGGTATCCGTTCCCTTGAGACCGGTGTATATCATCTCCACATGAGCAAGTTTGACGACTGGGGCAGGCAGAAGCTCCTCGACTACATAAGCATCGGTACCGACGACAGGATATATGCGATCGCGCAGCTCATACGTCTGGGCGCGGATATCGACGAAATAGCACAGGCTACGGCGATCGACCGTTTCTTCCTCCGTAAGCTCAGAAATATCGTAAATGAGGAAAAGAAGATCGCATCGGCGATCGGCAATGCGGCAGCTCTTTACGAAGCAAAGAAGATGGGATTCTCGGACCGCGAGATCGCAAAGCTCTGGCATATGAGCGAGATCGATGTGTTTGAACTCAGGAAGAAGACGGGCGTGATGCCGGTCTACAAGATGATCGACACATGCGCTTCCGAATTTGACAGTTATGTTCCCTACTTCTATTCGACCTACGGAGTGGGCCGCAGCGTTCCTTCCGGCCACGGGGAGCCCGACCTGAGGCTCTGTGAGGGAGAGAACGAATCGAGGGTATCTGATAAAAAGAAGATAGTTGTTCTCGGTTCGGGACCGATCCGTATCGGACAGGGTGTCGAGTTCGATTATTCGACGGTTCACGCCGTTGCAACCATAAGAGATGCCGGATATGAGGCTATAATCATTAACAATAATCCGGAGACCGTTTCTACGGATTACACATGCTCCGATAAACTCTATTTTGAGCCGCTCGCCGTTGAGGATGTAATGAACATCCTTGAGCTCGAGAAGCCCGAGGGTGTGATCGTTACGCTCGGCGGACAGACCGCGATCAACCTCGCCGAACCGCTCGCACAGCGCGGCGTGAAGATCATCGGAACAGACTGTGAAGCGATCGACAGAGCGGAAAACAGAGACTCGTTCGAAAAGCTTCTTTTGAAGCTTGCGATCCCCCAGCCCGAGGGCAGGGCGGTGACAAGCATCGAGGCCGGCGTGAGAGCCGCACAGGAGATCGGTTATCCCGTTCTTGTCCGCCCGAGCTTCGTTCTCGGCGGCCGCGCGATGCAGATCGTCGCAAAAGAAGAGTCGATGTGGGAGTACCTGAAAAATGCGGTCGCAGTCGATGAGGACAAGCCTGTCCTGGTTGACCGCTATATAAGAGGCAAGGAAGTTGAGGTCGACGCCGTTTGCGACGGCAGGCACGTGTTCGTGCCCGGTATCATGGAGCTCGTCGAGAGGACGGGAGTTCATTCGGGCGACTCCATAAGCGTTTATCCTCCGTTCAGCCTTTCCGACAAAGTAAGGAACACGATCCTTGATTACACCGAAAAGCTCGGACTCGGGATCGGAATAAAAGGTCTTTTCAACATCCAGTTCATCGTGGACAGGGATGAAAGGGTTTATATCATCGAGGTCAACCCGCGTTCGTCGAGAACGGTGCCATTCCTTTCAAAGGCGACCGGTCACAGCCTCGCGGATATCGGAACACTTGTAATGCTCGGTAAGAGCCTTGAGGAACAGGGCATCACCGAGAGGTACCCGAAGGAACGCTCGAGATACTACGTCAAGGTTCCCGCGTTCTCGTTCTCGAAGCTTGCGGGAATGGACGCTTATCTCTCACCCGAGATGAAATCGACCGGCGAAGCGATCGGTTATGACAAGAAGCTCCACCGCGCAGCCTATAAGGCGCTCATCGCTTCGGGCCTGAGGCTCAAGAACTACGGAACGCTGCTTGTCAGCGTTGCCGATGAGGACAAGGAGGAAGTGGTTCCGATCGTCCGCCGCTTCTACAATATGGGCTTCAACATCGAGGCCACATCGCTTACGGGCGAGGTGCTCCGTAAGCACGGGATCAAGACAAGAACGCTCGGAAAGCCGAGCGAAGGCAGTAACGAGGTCCTTGAATCGATAAGAGCCGGGTATGTCAGCTACGTGATCAACACGCGTGCGGTTCTTTCGGGAATCCACTACGGCGACGGCGTTGCGATCAGAAAGTGCGCCGCACAGAACAACATCACGATGCTCACATCGCTCGATACCGCAAGGATGGTACTCGATGTACTCGAAGAGCTGACACTGAGTGTTTCTACTATAGACGAAGTGGATTGAGGAGGATTATGGTGCCTTTGAGGGCACGGAAAGGCAGGAATTATGCACTTTACGAAAATGCACGGACTTGGGAACGATTATCTGTACGTTTACGGGGAAGTTCCGGGAGATATAGTCGAGCTTTCGAAGAAGCTCTCCGACAGACATTTCGGAGCGGGATCCGACGGTATGATCTACATCAGCCCCTCGGAGCTTGCCGATTTCAGGATGAGGATCTTTAACGCCGACGGCAGTGAAGCCAAGATGTGCGGCAACGGGATCCGTTGCGTCGGGAAATACGTTTATGATAAAGGATATACGGAGAAGAGACGGATCACTGTCGAGACCCTTTCGGGTATCAAAACTCTGGCGCTTGAGACTGCGAACGGCCGTGTAAGGTCAGTCACGGTTGATATGGGAAACGTGGTTGTGGGTGAAGAAGAGGAGATCACGATCCTCGGTCAAAAGGTTAAGTATGTGCCCGTCAATGTTGGCAATCCGCACATCGTCATCTTTACGGACGATGCGGAGAATGCACCGCTCACCACGCTCGGTGCGGCACTCGAAAAAGCCGACAGATTCCCCGGCGGAACGAACGTTGAATTCGTACAGAAGATCGGAGACGGCAGGATCCGCATGCGTGTCTGGGAACGTGGCAGCGGAATCACGATGGCCTGCGGAACCGGAGCATGCGCAAGCGCCGCGGCATCGGTGAGCAGAGGGCTTTTCCCCTTCTCGGAGCCTGTGTCTGTAGAACTTGACGGCGGAACTTTGCAGATAACGATCGAGCCCGACATGAGCACAAAGATGACGGGCCCCGCAGCGACTGTTTATGAAGCCGATGTGGCCATGTGAAAGCAAGATTATGAAGCCGATGTGGCCATGTGGAAGCAAGATTATGAAGCCGATGCGGCCATGTGGAAGCAAGATTATGAAGCCGATGTGGCCTTGTGAAAGCAAGATTGTAAATGATGAAAAAAGAAAGACATAAGTTAAAGAGGTTACTGTTATGAATAAACCCAACATGCATTATGCGGAACTTAAGGATTCATATCTTTTTTATAATATTTCGCAGAAGATCAAGGCGTACCTTGCGGAGCACGAGGGCACGCATCTCTACCGCATGGGTATAGGAGATGTATCGCGTCCGCTCTGTGACGAAGTTATCAAGGCCCTTCACGGCGCGGTTGACGATCAGGCTGTACAGGAGACCTTCCACGGCTACATGCCCGAGCCCGGTGCTCCTTTCCTGCGCAAGACCATCGCTGATTACTACGCTTCGAGAGGTGTCAGGCTTGCCGAAGACGAAGTGTTTGTTTCAAGCGGCGCGAGCGATGAGCTCGGCGACATCCTCGATCTGTTTGACAGAGAAAACAGTGCACTCGTTATCGAGCCCGCTTATCCCGCCTATGTGGATGCAAACATCATAGCCGGAAGAAAGATAGTTCATCTCCCCGCGGGACGCGAGAACGGATTCCTGCCCGAGCCTTCGGAGTCTACTACTCGAGTTGAGTGTTTGGCGAGGAATCAGATGCGGTTAAAAACCGCATCTAAAGAGGAGGATGCTGTGGCAGACATCATATACATTTGCTCTCCCAATAACCCCACCGGTGCAGTCTTCAACAAGACTCAGCTCAAGGCATGGGTTGATTTTGCCAATAAACACGGTTCGGTGATCCTCTTTGACGCGGCTTACGAGGCGTTCATCGAGGACGAGACACTTCCTCGAAGCATCTTTGAGATCGAAGGTGCACGTACCTGTGCGATCGAGATCTGCTCGCTTTCAAAGACAGCCGGATTCACCGGAACAAGACTCGGCTATACCGTTATCCCCAAGGATCTTGAGCGCATGGGGCTTAAGTTCAACGACATGTGGGTGCGTAACAGAACCACCAAGACAAACGGAGTTTCTTACATTATCCAGCGCGGCGGTGCAGCAGTCTTCACCCCCGAGGGACGCCGTCAGATCATGGAGAATATCAGGTATTATAAGAACAACGCAAGGATCCTCACGGACACTCTCGATGAACTCGGCATCTGGTACACGGGCGGCAAGAACGCTCCTTATGTCTGGATGCAGTGCCCGAACGGACTGAAGAGCTGGGAACTCTTCGATCTCCTCTTAAACAAGATACAGGTTGTCGGTACTCCGGGCGAAGGCTTCGGAGCATGCGGTGAGGGCTATTTTCGCTTCTCGTCCTTCGGAAGCCTTGAGGACACAACCGAGGCAGCACGCAGGATAAAGGAACTGTTCAAATGAGTATCTAAAGCTCTGCTCACAAAGACAACAAAAAATGATTGTAATATTTACGGAAAAAAAGAAGATACTGTAGTATAATTATTTTATTATAATTTCAGTTGTCTTCTTTTTCTTATTCCCGCTTCTGCGGGTCTGACACAGTTATTGGGTTTTGGCATTTTTATGGGGCACGATGCTTCGTTACAGGAACAGGAGGGTACAAAATGCAGAAGGTAAAATGGGGTATTTTAGGTACGGCAAACATCGCTAAGGGTTGCACGATCCCCGGTATGAAACAAGTGGATTGTTGTGAGCTTTATGCCATTGCGGGCAGGGATCCCGGTAAGACCCGCGAATTCCAAAAAGAATTTGGTTTTGAAAAAGCGTACGGCAGTTACGAAGAGTTACTTGATGATGCCGAAGTACAGGCAGTCTACATTCCGCTTCCGAACAATCTTCACCTGCAATATGTAAAAGCAGCGCTTGAAAAAGGCAAGCATGTGCTCTGTGAAAAACCTCTCGCCCTTAGTGCGGCGGAAGCACGTGACATGTTCGGGACTGCAGAAAAAAATAACAGGCTTCTCATGGAAGCTTACGCATATCTTCACAGCCCCTACATCAGAAGGCTTAAGAACGATGTAAAGAGCGGTGTCATAGGTGATGTGCATTATATTGAATCGGCTTTTATCACGCAGGGATACAAAGAAGATTTCCGCCTTCACAAGGAACTCGGCGGCGGAGCCATGTACGATCTCGGATGCTATTGCACCACGATGATCCTGTCGCTTATCGATTCGGAGCCCGATTTCATAAAAGCCGATGCCGAATTCTCAGATCTCGGAGTCGATCTTATGACGGGTGCGATCATCCGTTTCAAGAACGGTGCGCGCGCGGCGTTTAACGTAGGCATGATCCTCGGAGAAGAGTCGAATTTCAGATTTGACAGATTATATATCCACGGCAGCAAGGGTTCTATCCGCTCCGATGTTGAATATAACAGAGAGGGCGATGTCGGATATAAGATATATACAAGCGATGACGGTATCATAGAAAGAAGGATCCATGTACCGCAGAACTACGCTCTTGAGATCGAGCAGTTCAGCAGATGTATCCTGCTTGGTGAAGAACCGCACATCAGTCCCGAATTCTCGATCAAAAACGCTGAACTCATGGACAAGATACTCGAAAGGATAGGATATTTTCTTTGACGAAAGGAAAAAATAATGAGTATTGATTTATCAAAGATGCCCAAACTCGGATTCGGGCTTATGCGCCTTCCCGAAAAAGACGGTGTTATCGATCATGAACAGGTATGCAACATGGTCGATAAATATATGTCTGCGGGAATGAATTATTTTGATACGGCTTATGTTTATCACGGCGGCAGATCTGAGGTTGCGGCCAGAGAAGCGCTTGTTAAGCGTTATCCGAGAGAGTCCTTTATGATAGCCACCAAGCTTCCGGCATGGGAGATCAAGAAGGCAGAGGACGTAGACAGGATATTTAACGAACAGCTTGAGAGGGCGGGTGTTGATTATTTCGATCTTTATCTGCTCCATTCCATCGAGGACGGCAACAATTACGATACATACGAGAAATATGACTGCTTTTCATGGGGACTTAAGATGAAAGCGGAGGGCAGGATAAAGCACCTCGGCTTCTCGTTCCACGGCACACCCGAGCTTCTTGAAACAGTGCTTGACAAGCATCCCGAGGTGGAATTCGTTCAGATCCAGCTCAATTATCTCGACAGGACAAACCCGGTTGTTCAGTCCCAGAGGCTTTATGATATACTTAGCAGCCGCAATATACCGATCATCGTTATGGAGCCTGTCAGAGGCGGTATGCTCGCAAACATGCCTCCGAAGATCGAGGAGAGATTTAAGGAACGTCGTCCCGATAAGTCGATCGCTTCGTGGGCACTCAGGTTTGTCGGATCGCTTCCCGGTGTTATGACGATCCTTTCGGGCATGTCAAACGAGGAGCAGATGGAAGACAATATCGGCACGTTTAAGAATTTCGAGCCCCTCGCCAAAGATGAATTTGAGCTTATCGATTGGGCTACCGATGAACTTTTCAGCATGCCCCAGATCGGGTGTACGGCTTGCAGATATTGTGTGGACGGCTGCCCTCAGGGCATCGTGATACCGGATGTGTTCAGAACGATCAACACACTTCGTCGTTACCCCGATGACTGGAGGTCGAAGAATTTCTACAGAGGACTCACAAGCAGGAGCGGAAAAGCTTCCGATTGCATCGCTTGCGGACAGTGTGAAGGTGTATGTCCCCAGCACCTCCCGATCATAGAACTCATGAAAGAAGCTGCAGAGATCCTTGATACACCACAGCAGTAAGCGTATTATCGACAACACATACACAAAACATAGCAACACTATATACACGATTTAGAATTTTTTGCAACAAAGTAAGAAAAATGTTGCGCACACATAAGCAATTCGGTAAAATATATCTCAGAAATTGCGATACGATTTCTGAGATATTTTTTATTTACCAAAACTATATTAAATGCGTCTAATTGGGGAAAATACCGCTTCGTAGAAATGTTTCGCAAGAAAAAACGGAGACGGTTCGAAAAACCGCTTCCAAAGAGGAGGTCAACCATGGGAGAGTTGGAAATTAAAGAGTGCAAAAGGGTTAACAGTCGTCTGTTGTTATGCTACCTTATCATCTTCATCATATTGCTTGCGGCTTATGCGATGGAGATCGTAAAGGGAGAAAGAGATATCCTCTATGTTGCATCGGTGATGGGTGTCGGGCTTTTGTTCCTTTTTATATCATATGTCTTTTACAGGATCAAACCTGTAGCCAACAGGATCAGGTATATCGCAGCCATAGGATACGGTATCTTTTACGGTGTGATACTTGTGACCGGAAAAGAATATACGTACGTCTATATATTCCCCATGATGTTTGTGCTCATGCTCACGTGTGACATCAAGCTTATCATGTCAACAAACGCCGTTGTGGTAGTCGCAAATATCGCCAGTGCGGTAATAACGTATTTTGAAGCCGAACCCGAACAGAGGGCAGCAACCCTCACCATGCTTGAGGTTCAGATCGCCGTGGTCGTTGTATGTGCCGTTTATTCGTTCCTGGCGATCAAGGTTATCAAGACAAATAACGAAGAAAAAGCCGAGGCGCTTTTTAAAGAAAAAGAAACGTCCGACGAACTTGTGGAAAAGAACGAAAAGATCATTGAAGTAGCAAATCAAAAGATCAAGAACGCCGTTGAAGCAGCCGATCTTCTTGATAAGAATTTTGACAACGTTCAAAGAGCGATCAAGGAAGTAAACGAGGGAGCCCAGCTTACGGCAGCAACGGCCGAGAATCAGATGACGGCGATCCAGGAACTTGACAAGTCGATCATATCCGCCAAAGAGGAAGCGGCACGTGTTGATGAAAGTATGAACGGCTTCATGAAGACGGCGGCTGATTGTACCGAAAAGAGTAAAGCGATCGGAAGTGGTATCGAGACGATCGAGGTTGAAACACAGGCTATCCTTAAAGGAGCGGAAGCACTTGAGGCGATGGCACTCGAGCTTAATGAGATCATCGATATAATCAGTTCCGTATCAAAACAGACCTCACTCCTTTCGCTCAATGCTTCGATCGAGAGCGCCAGAGCCGGAGAGGCCGGCAGAGGATTCGCGGTTGTAGCGGGCGAGATCGGCAGCCTTGTTAACCAGACAAACGATGCAACGGCCAAGATCTCGATGCGTGTCGGCGGAGTACAGGAAGAAGTCAAGACCATGAAAGAAAAGATCGGTATCATCGACAGGAGCGTTATCGAGCAGAAAGAGATGACATCCGCGATCATCGACAGTCTTGAGGATATGAGTAATATCGCTTCCGAAGCAAAGAAGCGTATGGAAGAGCAGCTCAGTCACATGGATCACATCAGTAACGACAGTGCCCAAATCTCAGACAGCATCGGCACACTTTCGGGCGTTTCCGAAGAGACAACGGCCGAAGCAAGCACGACATTCGAACTCGTAAACGACAGCGTTGATAAGATGGGACAGCTTACGGGAGATGTAAAAGCAATATTGGAAGTTCTTAAATAAGAGCGCTTTTATGCGGCTTTGCCTGACACCCCTTTAAGCGATCCGATCAGGAAACAGATCCCGAAAACCACGGCATCCGCAACCACGATCGTCGATCCGACGGGTGTGTCGAAAAGGATAGAGACTATAATACCGCTGAGCGAACATATGACAGATATCAAGGCCGAACAGAGTGTTACGGCCTTGAAGCTTTTAAAGAGCCGCATGGACGAAAGAGCCGGAAAAACGATGAGAGCCGATATCAGCAGCGATCCGACGAGATTCATGGCCACAACGATTATGACGGCTGTGATGATCGCGATCAAAAGGTTGTAGGCTTCGGCATGAAGGCCCGATGCTCTTGCAAAGTCTTCGTCGAACGTAACGGCAAATATCCTGTTGTAGAAAACAATAAAAACCATAACAACGATGACCGAAAGGATGACGCACAGCATAACTTCCGTCCGGGTCAGCGTAAGAATCGACATTGCCCCGAAGAGACTGCTGCACACGTCGCCCGAAATATTGGCCGAGGTCGTGAAGACGTTCATCAAAAGATATCCGACAGCGAGCGAAGCAACCGAGATCATGGCGATCGCCGCATCACCTCTAACCTTGGCGTTCTTTCCGGTGCGAAGCAGAAGCACCGCGCAAAGAACGGTCACGGGGAGAACAAGTAACATGTTGTTCGTGAAGTTGAGCACCGCGGCAACGGCCAGAACACCGAAGGCAACATGCGAAAGACCGTCCCCGATAAACGAAAAACGTTTGAGGACAAGCGTGACTCCGAGAAGCGATGAACATACAGCGATCAAAACCGCCGTGATTATCGCGTATCTTACAAAAGGATATTCCAGATATAACATTAAGGATTCAAACATCTCTTCGTGCGCCTCTCCTTTCCGCGGAATTGTGTCATTTCGAACGATCACGGTAATTCTATCATTATGAGAACACCTATTCAACAGAATCTTTCGGCGAAGTGTTGTTTTATTTTGCAATAAGTCGTAGAATTTAAGACAGGTACGGCATTGAGGTCATGTTATCGTTGATAATAAAGGGTACAAACTCAAGAGCT
Source organism: uncultured Clostridia bacterium (assembly GCA_946403295.1). Taxonomy (GTDB): domain Bacteria; phylum Bacillota; class Clostridia; order Lachnospirales; family Lachnospiraceae; genus RUG11977. The sequence goes on from CAMIZL010000016.1 coordinate 18,314, forward strand.
GAATTTGTGTGGGAGGTTGTTGACTTTGAACAAGAAAAAAACGGGATATATTTTCATATGTATCATTGCTGCGATGATCCTTTCGGCTACCGCGTGCGGTAAAACGGACTATTTCGAGCGCGAAGAGACCGGTGCGCCCGAAGAGACCGAAACAAAACACGATCCGAATGCGGAACTTATAGTACAGGGGAAAACGGTCAATGTTCCGGACATCTGTGAGATGAGTCTTGATTATCTGAGTATTTCAAGAGACGTCAAACCGAAGGAACCGGGCAGCACATATTCACAGTACAGCGCTGCCGACGGGAAAGTCTATGTCGATCTGTGCATAGCATACAAAAATCTTGACACATCGGCTGTATCCGCGTACGATACCATGAAGTGTACGCTGGTATATGCGGACAAATATGAATATAACGGTTTTTCAGCGATGGAGATCGAAAACAGATCTGATTTTGAATCTTCAAAGGCGGTTTCCGTTTCGCCGCTTTCGACGGAATACATCCACTACCTTTTTGAAGTTCCCGATGAAGTCAGGACCGGCGGAGAAGGGATCACCATTTATTTGACCGTCGGCGGAAAAGAATTTAAGATCGAAGCCGATCCGAAGGCTATAGATATCGTCGGACTTGAGATGCATCCGGGAGCGGACGCGATCGAAGTCAAAAGTAAGACTGTCGTTACGACGGAAAATTGCGAATTTAACGTAAATACAGTAGTGGTGACAAATGATGTCGTTCCGGCAAATCCCGGTGATTATTATGCTCATTTCGAAGCGGAACCCGGGAAATTGATCGTCGACATGAGCCTGTATTACAGAAATATTTCAAGCACAAAGATCGGAGTCGATAAGATCGGAAAATCCACGCTCGTGCTCAACGACCGTTATGAATATTCCGGATTTGTCGTAGCCGAAAAGAACGACGGAACGGAATTTACCGATGCGGATGCCACAAGCATCCTTCCGCTCGAGACGGGAAACATACATCACCTCTTTATGGTGCCCGAAGAGATCAAAGGCGGTAACGACCCGGTATATATTTGCTTTACGATCGATAATAAAAAGTATAAATACGTTATGAGGTAATCATGAAATTCAGTATTATCACACCATTTAATCGCGGGCTCGATCATCTTCGCGACAATCTTGAGAGCCTGAAGGATCAAAGACTCAGGATCTATCTCGATGAGATAAAAGGAGCGCAGGGATTCTCCCGCGTTGACAGACTGAGGGATTATTGCGGACAGGAAAACGAGGACAGGCTCGTTAAACTCATTGAATCCGGCGATCTTGACGGCATCGAAGCGATAGCCGAAATAAAAGGTGTGGATGATCTGTGGCCGTTACTTACTTTCGACGGTCTCGGAAACATCGTTACGGTCGGGGACAGTTTCGACAAGGCTTCAAAGGAAGAAGAAAACGAGGAAAAAAGCTCCGACAACGAGAGCGATGAGGGAGAACTCCGTCCTTTTGTACACATTCCTTACAGGGACTTTGAAGTCATAATCATTACGGATCATCCGGTGGATGATATAAGCGGTCTTGTTGAAGAATACAAGAATATTTTGGATATAAGCGTTATCGAACTTGATGAAAAAACCGGCGTTGCGGCCGCCCGAAACAAGGGAATCGAAGCCGCAAGGGGCGAATACATCATGTTCGTCGACAGTGATGATTATCTTTTCACGAGAGCGCTTTATTTCATGGACAGAGCATGTCATACGGCCGGCGAACCGGATATCATATACGGTATGAAGGTTTGGACATGGTATTCGAGAAACGGCTTTATGGCTACCTTTGTCAAACAACAGCAGGAAGAGGAAAACAACGCACTGGCAGACGATTCCGTCGATGACGCCGCAGACGAAGAGGCACGCGAAAAAGACGAACGTATGAAGAGCGAGCTTTCCGAGCAGGAATATATTGAATACAGACGCAGATTCGCGGCCGGAAGGCTTATCTCAAGACGTAAGGGCATCCGAAACGTTTCGGCTCTCGGCATTTCATATAAGCGATCCCTTCTCATCGACAATAATATACGTTTCCCCGAGCAGTTCCGCTACTACAGCGACTTCCCGTTCCTTTGTCTTGCGCTCGAGAAGGCCACCACATTCAGAAAGAATTACAAAGCATGGTATATCAAGAGAAAGCACGCCGATTCGATCAATTTCCCGTCGCTTGCGCAGGAAAAGAGCGAGCAGCGATTCCCCGAGCTTCTTGCGAGCTATGTATATACAAAATCGATCCTTGATCCGGACGGCGTGATCAGACAAAAGGCCGACTTGAAATTCATCGGCTATTATACACGTTATTTCGTTACAAGACTTCGCAGGAGCGAAAACGATTATTGGAGAGACGAGCGTTTCGAGGCATGCAGGAAGGTCGTCGGCGATATTCCGAAGTCTACGCTCAAGCAGGTTTCCCTGTACAAGAGACACCTCATCAAGCTCCTTAGGGCGGGTGATGTAAAGAAAACCTATCGCAGCGTTTCTTTCAGGCTCGCGCTTACAAAGATCGCCAAATGTCTGACTTCGAAGGCTATGATCGTTCAGAGCTTTTATGTTCATGTTTTCCTCAAGAAGCCGCTCAGAAAAGAAGTGATCCTTTTCGAGTGCTTCTTCGGAAGAAGCTACGGTGACAACCCCCGCGCGATGTACGAATATATTCAAAAGCAGTATCCCGACAAATACATATGCGTCTGGAGCATGGCAAAGAGGTTCGGCAACAAGATCCCCTATAAACATAAGACCGTTAAGAGATTCAGCCTTCGCTATGCGTATTATATCGCACGGAGCAAATACTTTATTTTCAATACAAAGCAGCCGGGCTGGATGAGAAAGCGTGAGGGTCAGGTGTTCCTTGAGACGTGGCACGGAACGCCCCTCAAGAAGCTTGCGTTCGATATGGAAGACAACTTCAGCGCTTCTCCCGGATACAAGAAGCACATCTACAGCAAGACCCGTTCGTGGGACTATCTTGTTGCGGCAAACAGCTTCTCTTCGGAAGTTTTTAAGCGTTGCTTCATGTTTGAGAACAGGATGCTCGAATACGGATATCCCCGTAATGACGTTCTTCACGGGGACGACATCGCCGAGCGTGCCGCAGTTATCAGAAAGAAACTCGGAATACCCGAAGGCAAGAAGACGATCCTCTATGCGCCCACTTGGAGAGATGACGAGTTTTACGCGGCCGGCGAATACAAATTCACTCTTCAGCTTGACTTAAGGCTCCTCAGGGAAAAACTCGGTGACGATTATGCGATCATTTTGAGAACGCATTATTATATTGCCGACAAACTTGACGTCAGGGGACTTGACGGATTTGCCTACAATCTCAGCAAGTATCCCGACATAGCGGACATATATTTGATCTCCGACATATGCATTACGGATTATTCGTCGGTATTCTTTGATTATGCAAATCTCAGACGCCCGATGCTCTTCTACACCTATGACATCGACAAATACAGGGACGTGCTCCGCGGCTTCTACTTCGATATGGAAGCGACCGTTCCCGGCCCGCTCCTTTATACGAGCGAGGAAGTTGCCGATGCGATCCTCAACATCGACGAAGTGAGCGCGCGATTCAAAGACAGATACGACGCCTTCTACGAGCGCTTCTGCTCATGGGAGGACGGCAATGCCTGCCGCAACATCTATGATGATGTCTTTGTGAGAGGTGAGGAGGAACGTGCCCTCGCCGCCCTCGAAGCGCAAAAAGCGCTTGAAGCAGAGCACGACGAGACAGCGGAAGACAACAATCAGGATCTGTGAGATTGGGATACGCACATGAAGAAAGTCGGCAAGCCGCAGCTGTTCCACGCAGTAATCAAGGTTCGCTTTTCGTTCGGAGGGGTCCGCTGCAAGAGCATTTCCCGGGGATCCGAATGATCCCTTGACCGACAGCATTTCCCCGTGGACCCGAAGGATCCCTTGACCGACAGCATTTTCCGGGGACCCGAATGATCCCTTGACCGACAGCATTTTCCGGGGATCCGAAGGATCCCTTGACCGACAGCATTTCCCCGTGGACCCGAAGGATCCCAAGATCATTGCATCGGCGACGTGAGCTTGATATACGGCGATCTGGGATCGCGGTTGTTGTATGCTCCTTCGAGTTGGCGTAAAACGACATTCATCGGACGAACGAAAACCCTGTCATGACTGAGACCGCAGCGTGTTGCGGGGAGGCTTCTCAGCTGTTCGATCTGATCTTTCAGGAGCTGGACATTATAATAATCCGGCTCTTTTTCTTTTCCGAGGCAGGGGTAAGTAGCGTCCCCGAGGAAGAGAAAGTCGTCGTTTACCATAAGCGCCAATGACCCGCGCGCGTGGGATGACCTTAAGGGGATTATGTCAAGCTTGACTCCGTCGTGTATCGTGATCCGCCCGGTCACGAGCGTTGCCTTCGGAGTGTAGTGCCCCACATGCGATCCGGTGTAAACGGTCTCCGCAGGGATCGGTTTATATGGGATTGAGCCGAATGAGACCGAGCCGGATGAAATCGACCCGTCTGAGACCGCATCGGATGATATGCGCTCCTGCGGGAGCATCCCGTCTTCGCCGGGACAGTGCCCGGTGAGCCACCGGGTGTGATCATAATGGAAGTGTGATAAAATGATCACGGTGTTTTTGGGAAGCGTGCAGAGGAAATCGAGAGCGGCCAAAGAACTTCCGACATCAAAAAGATAGGTGCGTTCTGCGCCTTTAATGATTCCGATATCGGACGAGAGCGGATGTTCCGTGCCCGGGATATAAGAAATGATGTCATCGATCTTTTTTATCTCAAATTTGTTCATAGCATCCTTTCGAATACGGCCGACCGGCTCTTTTTACGAGCGTTGCTGCGATGAATCCTTCTTGCTCAACTGAACACATATAATACAAAATGAAATATAAATAGTCAAATTTTTGGCATAATTTGATTGGTAGAAAATGCAGGTAATTGTAGACTTTATCTTTAGAAGAACGAGCGGGATTCCACGGTGATCACAATACCGGGAAGATCGCATAACAAGTGTAAACAAAGAGGAGTACTCATATGCAGATGACTTTTCGCTGGTACGGAACCGGCAATGACACCATTACTCTTGAACAGATTAAGCAGATCCCCGGTGTTGAGGGAATCGTGTGGGCGCTTCATGACAAGATGCCCGGGATCGTTTGGGAAGAAGACGAGATAAAGAAGGCCACGGACGAGATCAAATCCTACGGCTTTAATGTCGACGTTGTGGAGTCGGTCAATGTCCATGATGACATCAAGATCGGCCTTCCGACCCGCGACATGTACATCGAGAACTATAAGCAGACGCTTCGCAACCTTGCAAAATTCGGCGTGAAAGTGGTTTGCTACAATTTTATGCCTGTTTTCGACTGGACCAGAACGGAGCTTTTCCATCCCAATGAGGACGGATCGACTTCCATGTATTACGAGAAGGATAAGATCATGGCAGATCCCAAGGAGATGGCGGAGTATATCACCGAGAAGTGTAAAGGATTCACGATGCCCGGCTGGGAGCCTGAGCGTATGGCGCATCTTACGGAGCTCTTTGATGCATATAAGGATGTTACGAAAGAGAAGCTTTGGGAAAATCTTGAATATTTCCTTCGCGCGCTTATGCCCACTTGCAAAGAAACAGACATCAAACTTGCGATCCATCAGGACGATCCGCCCTGGGATATCTTCGGGCTTCCGAGACTTCTCGTTGACGAACCTTCGATCGACAGGTTCCTCAAGATGGTGGACGATCCCTATAACTGCCTGACACTTTGCTCGGGTTCCGTAAGTTCGAATCCGAAGAACAACACGGCCGATATCATTCGCAAGCATTGTGACAGAATAGCCTTTGCCCATATCCGTAATGTAAAGCATTTCCCGAACGGCGATTTCAAAGAGGTTTCACATCGTGATTGTGACGGTGATACAGGCGTTCTTGATATCGTGAAAGCATATCATGATATGGGATTTGACGGATATATAAGACCCGATCACGGACGCCATATCTGGGGCGAAAAGTGCAGACCCGGGTACGGCCTCTACGACAGGGCGCTCGGGATCATGTATCTCCTGGGAGCGTTCGAAATGCTTGATAAGATCGAAGGCAAGTGATCACAAGAAGTGTAAGACAGAGACCAAGCGGTATCGGGTAGTTGATAAGACAGAGACCGAGTGGCCTCGGGCAGCTGATAAGACAGAGATCAAGTGGTTTCGGGTAGTTGATAAGACAGAGATCAAGTGGTCTCGGGTATTTTACAGAGGAGTTCGAAATGGTTCTAAACAGAAACGGTATTAAAGACAGAAATGCCTGGAAGGGGTACCGCCTTCCTGAATTTGATATTGAGAAGATGCGCGAGAAGACAAGAAAGTCACCCAAGTGGCTTCATTTCGGATCGGGTAACATCTTCAGGGCTTTCCTTTGCAGTGCGGCACAGAGCCTGCTTGACAGCGGTGACATGGAAGAGGGGATCGTTGCTGCGGAAAGTCACGGAACGGAGATCATCACAGAATGTTACAGACCCCACGACGATCTGTGCGTTAATGTTACATTGAATTATAACGGAACTACCGACAAAGAAGTGCTTGCGAGTGTCGGCGAATCTCTTACTACGGAATATGATTTTGACAGGATCGCTGAGATCTTCTGCGAGCCTTCTCTTCAGATGGTTTCTTTCACCATCACGGAGAAGGGATATGCGCTCACCGATGCCAAGGGAAATGAATTCCCGACAGTTACGGCTGACAAGGCTTCGTCGCCCGAAGATATCATCGCCGACATGAAGCGCAGAGCCGCCGGACCCGATCACAGTGTTACCGCACATCATCTCATGGCAGTGATAGCTTCTCTTACGATCCTGAGAGGACGAAAGAGCGGAACACCTCTTGCACTTGTTTCGATGGATAATTGCTCTCATAACGGAGAGAAGATCGAAAAAGCGGTTATCGGTATCGCTCAGAACTGGCTCAAAGCCGGTAAGATCGAAGAATCCGACATGAAGTACCTTACGGAGAAGGTATCATATCCCTGGAGCATGATCGACAAGATCACACCCAGACCTGACGCAAAGGTCGAGGAAGAGCTCGCAAAAGACGGGATCGAGGATATCAGACCGTTCGTAACGCCCAACGGAACATATATAGCTGCATTTGTAAACGCCGAGAGACCTCAGTATCTTATCGTGGAAGACGATTTCCCTAACGGCAGACCCGCTCTCGATAAGGCGCGCGGAGTTATTTTTACCGACAGGGATACGGTTAACAAGACCGAGAGAATGAAAGTTTGTACATGCCTCAACCCGCTTCACACAGCGCTTGCGATATTCGGATGTCTTCTCGGACATACTTCGATCGCGGCTGAGATGAAAGATGACGAGCTTCGCACTCTCATCGAGAAGATGAGCGCAAAGGAAGGCATGCCCGTTGTCGAGAACCCCGGAATCATCGATCCCGTACAATTCCTTAACGAGTGCCTCAAAGAACGTTTCCCCAATCCGTTCATGCCCGACACTCCTCAGAGGATCGCGACCGATACATCACAAAAGCTTCCCATCCGCTACGGCGAGAATTTTAAGGCTCATATCGCGAAGGGCGATGTAAAAGAACTTGTTTACATGCCACTCGTTATCGCGGGATGGCTCAGATACCTCCTCGGTATCGATGATGAGGGCAAGGATTTCGAGCCTTCGAGCGATCCGATGCTCGCTACTGCACGTGAACTTCTCGGAAATGTTTCGTTCGGTCGCAGTGCTTCGGAATCGGAACTTGAACCGATCCTCCGCAACGAAACCTTCTTCGGAACCGATCTGGTTGCAGCAGGCCTGCTTTCCAAGATCACCGATTATTTCAATGAACTCAATGCAGGAAACGGATCCGTCAGAAGCACGCTCCGAAAGTACACTGCATAAAAAGTTGTATGTATCAGGTCAAGGCTGTGACTACCACGTCACAGCCTTGAATTTTTGCGATAAGCGAAGGCCGTCTGTTGCAAGCTTGTTTGCAATTGTATCTGCTATCACGGTTTTCGGAAGAAAGTTTACTTTCTTATCGAAAATCGTGATAGCAGATACAAAGTGAGGCAAAGCCTCACGTACAGATGGCTGAGTGAACGGTCATCGAGCGGACTAGTACGCGAGATGTCCGTCGAATCGAGTAGGAGTCAGCCTACTCGATTCGATCCGATGATAAGTAACATCTGATGATTGCGCAGATAGACGGCAATGGCAGTGGCGGTTTCCCGTGGTTAGTCAAAAGTCTTCTTCTTGATTTGATCGTTGCCCTTTTGATTTGATTGCTTCTCTCTTGATTTGATCTTTGAAACCGTGCCGAAAATAAGGATTTTTGACTAACCCCTCAAATTTTCATGTTTTAGTCAAAAGTTTCCCTCTTGATTTGGTCTTTGAAACCGTGCCGAAAATAAGGATTTTTGACTAAACCCGCAAATTTTCATGTTTTAGTCAAAAGGGTTCCTCTTGATTTGGTCCTTGTGACCGTATCGGAGGAGAAGATTCTTGACTAAAACCGCAAATTTTCATGATTTAGTCAAAAGTTGCCCTTTTGGCTTGATCTTAGTAACTGTATCGGAGGAGAAGATCCATGACTAAACCCGCAAATTTTCATGTCTTAGTCAAAAGTTGCCCTTTTGGCTTGATTTTTGTGACCGTATCGGAGATAAAGATTCTTGACCGGACCCGAAATTTACCATGTTTTTGACCACAGAGAGCATAAATTTTCTATAGGACCGAATCAAGGCAAAAACGAAAGCAAAACGAAGCAAAAACGAAGACAAAACGAAGCAAAAACGAAAGCAAAACGAAGACAAAACGAGAGGAAGACGAATCCAAAATCACTCTTCTGATTACCTATAAAAAGTTGTATGTATCGCAGGTAATGTGTTATGATGTAAGTTAGAGCAAAAATGGACGCATATTCGGATTGAAAATCGGATATCATGAGGGAGGAGTTTCGGATGGAAAGACGTGATAAGGTCAATTATTACCTTGATCTGGCTGAAGTAGTCGCACACAGAAGTACCTGTCTTCGCAGACATTACGGAGCGGTCATTGTGAAAAATGATGAAGTAATCTCGACCGGCTATGTCGGAGCGCCCAGAGGACGTGCAAATTGCAGTGACCTCGGAACATGCATCCGTGCGGAACTTAAGATCCCGCGCGGCGAGCGCTATGAGCTTTGCAGAAGTGTACACGCAGAAGCCAATGCCATTATAAGTGCGTCACGTCGTGACATGATAGGTGCGTACCTGTTCCTTACCGGACTTGAGGCCGATACAGGCGATTATATCAAAAATTCGAATTCCTGCTCCATGTGTAAGCGCATGATCATCAACTCGGGTATCGAGAAAGTGTATGTCCGCGATGACAAAGACAATTACCGTGTTATCGAAGTGGCTTCGTGGATAGAAGATGATGAATCACTTATAGGAAAATTCGGATACTAGACATAGACTTGCTTTATCAGACATAGGCTTTAATACAGGATATGTAATAATTTTGTAACAAAGATATTGTCGAAAACGGGCGTATCGTATGCTAGAATGACAGAGATGCGGACGAAATAGTTCTAAAAGAGGATGACAAATGATCGACAACAGTAAAGTCAGGATCATGACCCGAATGTCTATTTACGAAAGGCATGAGGGCAAAGAAGATCTTAAGTTTAACAAGTTTTTTAAGAGTGATTACGCGCGGCTCCAAGTGCTTAAAACCCTTGTATGGGTGACTATAGGTTACTTGATCGTTGTTGCGCTTGTTGCGCTTTACAAACTTGAATATCTGATCGACAACGCATTGACGCTCGATTATCCCGACATGGGAAAGACGATACTCGCGTATTACATAGTTGTGCTTGCGGTTTATCTGATAGGTGCGCTTGTAGGCTATTCGCTGAAGTACCAGTTTTCAAGGAAGAGATTGAAGAATTATTACAGGCTGCTAAAATCCCTAAAAGAGATATACAGCGAGGAAGATTCCTATTACGACAAAGAGTAAGGGGAAAATCCTCCTGCGACAGGATGGAGAAACAAGAAAGCTTCCTCCGTTGGCAGAGGAGGAGAAACAAGAAAGCTTCCTCCTGCGGGGGATGAGAATAGAAGAGAATAAGGACAGAAGAGGTAATTTGTTTTATGCTCACGAAGATACTTGAGATCAGAAATATAGCGATCGATACATATCGCAAGGTTAGACATGTCGTGAATCCGATCATCAAATTTATCATAGCGCTCCTGGTGTTCAGCAACCTCAACAGCGCGATCGGATTCAATTCGAGTTTTACCAAGACATCGATCGTTTTGATATTGTCGCTTGTCAGCGCATTTACTCCGGGCGGAGTTATGGTATTCTTCGCCATGGCGCTTACCCTTCTGCATGTTTACAGCGTATCGATCTATCTTGCGGTGCTTATATTGGTGATATTCATAGCTCTTTATGCGCTGCTGATGAGATTTTCGAACGGCAATGCCATCGTGGCGGTCCTTATCCCGCTCCTGGCTCCGCTTAATCTCCATTATGCCGTTCCGCTTGTGCTCGGATGCGTCGCAACACCCGTGGCTGTAATGCCTTGTGCGTGCGGTGTCGCGTTTTATTATCTGATCGACGTTATCAAGGATTTTTCGGGTGTCACGCTCGAAGATGTCGATGTGGATATCCTCATCGATTATTACAACGATATACTCAATGTCATGATCGATCAAAAGGAAATGTACATCGTGATCGCAGTGTTTGCGCTCGTGATACTTGTGGTGTTCCTGCTTCGCCGCATCCCGTTCGATTATTCGTTCCTCATTTCGATCGGAGTCGGTGCCGTGATCAACATCATCGGCCTTCTTGTGGGATCGCTCAAATTTGATATTTCGATGTCGGTAGGTTCTATCATCTTTATGACCATGATATGTGCCCTGATCGCCGTGGCCGCGGATTTCATGAAGCGGGTTCTCGATTATACGGCGATAGAGCATGTCCAGTTTGAGGATGACGACTTCTATTATTATGTAAAGGCAGTGCCCAAGATCAAGATCAGCATGTCCAATCATAACATCCGCATACTTTCTCCCGGAAACGACCGCTCGCAATCGGCTGACGCATATCCCGACGACGAGGATTATGTTTCGGCGTACAGTGAGCAGGCACCCGGTTATGACCTCTATAACGGTTATGACGAAGAGACGGGCGATAATTATCAAGGCGGCTATGACGACGGATATGACCGCGCAGGTCGTGGCGGTGCTTACGACGACGGCTATGACGGCGGAAGTCGCGGCGGTGCTTACGACGACGGCTATGACGGCGGAAGTCGTGGCGGTGTTTACGACGACGGATATGACCGCGCAGGCCGTGACGGGGGCTACGACGACGGTTATGACGACCGTAACGGCGATTATTATGACGACTACGAAGAGGAAGACGAAAACATGGCCATGAAATATGCGATGTCTGACGTCGAAGCCGAATATGAGTCGGATTTTGAAGAAGATATGGATTTTGACGACAAGAACTGATGTTATTGTCGTAAAGAATTGTTGAGCGGGAGCGGTAAAACCGTGCATGCGCTATGAAAGGAACGGCATGGATACCATTAGGGAATTTTTTTCGAATTACGTGAGCCCATTTATTTTGCTGAGGATCACGGTCATGGATGTGATCGAGATCCTGCTTATCGCGGTTTTGGTTTACTACGTAATAAAGTGGGTTAAAAATACAAAAGCATGGGCGTTACTTAAGGGAATACTCGTACTTTTCGGTATATATGTGCTTGCGGCTCTGCTCGGATTCGACGCGATATTGTGGATCTTCGCAAACGGCGTCGGGGTTTCGATCACAGCTATCATCATTCTTTTCCAGCCCGAGCTCAGAAAAGCTCTCGAGCAACTCGGAAAAAGAAATATCATGTCTCCCTTCTTTGATTCCAAAGAGGAGGGCCTTATTTCCGACAAATCGGTCAACGAACTTGTCAGAGCGGCGGTGGAACTCGGAAAAGCAAAGACCGGCGCACTCATAGTCATAGAAAGATCGGTCAATCTTGATGAATACGAAGCGACCGGTATCAAGGTGGATTCCGTGATAACGGCCGAACTTCTCATAAACATCTTTGAGCATAACACACCGCTTCACGACGGTGCTGTCATTGTGCGCGGTGACAGGCTTGCGGCGGCTACGTGTTATCTTCCTCTTTCCGAGAACACAAGGATCAGCAAGGAACTTGGTACAAGACATCGTGCCGCAGTCGGCATAAGCGAGGCAAGCGACAGCTTTACAATCGTTGTCTCCGAGCAGACGGGCGGAGTTTCAATAGCCGAAAACGGCGAATTGTCGAGACGCGTAAGCAAAGAGCAGCTCAGGGAGAGGCTCCTTGTATTCCAGAACAGCACGTCTGACAAGGGTGATAAAGCGGGCAAGAGAAAGAAACTCTTCCGCGGTATCCGAAAGGGGGCCGGCATAAGATGAAAAATCGTATCATACATAATCTGGGACTTAAGATAGGATCGATCATAATCGCCGTGCTTTTATGGCTGGCGATCACAAATATCGATGATCCCGCTGTTACGCAGACATATAAAAACATACCCGTGACCATTTCAAACGACGAAGTTGTCACGTCCCGCGGCTACGGATATCTTGCCGAGGCAGGCGATACCGTGACCATAAAAGTCAAGGGCAGAAGATCGCTCGTCGATTCTCTGAGAGACGTGGATTTTACGGCGGTTGCCGATTTCAACAATCTCAATTCGATGTACTACGTGCCCATAAACGTTACATGCAATACCGAACATGCCGATGAGCTCAGCATTTCGCTGCAGCCCGAAAACATGGCGGTCCGTCTTGAAGATCAGCTCACGCTTCCTTTCCCGGTAAGGGTCAACACGATAGGTAAAGTCAGGGAAGGATATTATTGCACGGACAACAAAGTCAGCTCGAGCATCGTTCAGGTAACGGGTTCGACGTCTTCCGTCAATTCCGTGCGTGAAGTTGCGGTAAAAGTCGATCTCGAGGGCAGGATGACGACGTTCTCGGGTCAGTACGAGCTTGTCGCTTATGATGCCGACGGCGAACCGATCGATGCCAGAAAGGTATCTTTCGTCAACCAGAACTCTATCGAGGTGCAGACAGACATATGTCCCGTCAAGGAGCTTCCGATCGAAGTTGTTACAACGGGAGAGCCCGAAGCCGGTTATTATGTCGACAAAATAGAATTTGCTCCGTCAAAGGTTTCGGTGGCGGCTCCCCAATCGATGCTCGCCCGTCTTTCGAAGATCGAAGTAAGCATCGATACGACAGGTTCCGACACGACGATCGAGAAGTCGGTCGAACTTACGGATTATCTGAGCACGCACTACAAGGGGACGACACTTACCGAAGAGGACGGCATGAGCGTCGGTGTATTGATCACCATTAAGCCTCTTGCGGAGAAGAGATTCGAGCTTACCGAAGATGATATAGAGATCAGGAATCTGCCCGAAAATATGGAAGGAATCCTATATTCACTGTGGAATGCGAACGTTACGATCAGCGGCTCCGAAGCCGAGATCGCCGATGTGAATGTTGAAGACCTCGGTCTTTACATAGACGTTGCAGACTGCAACGAAGGAACGTATACCAGACAGATGTTGTACAATTATGACGGGCCGGTAAAGGTTTACGCCGGAAGCGTCATGGTAAAACTGACTGCTAAGGAAAATTCCGAGGAATAGTAAGGGAAGAATATGAATTACGAAAGATATGCGGCTCTGCCGGCTCCCGATATGAAAGGGGAAAGATTGTGGCCGGGCAGAAGGCTTCTTGAGGCTCCGGTCTGGTGCAGTGTCGATCTGAGGGACGGCAACCAGGCACTTACGGATCCCATGACTGTAGAAGGGAAGCTCGAGTTCTTTAAACTCCTTGTCAGGATGGGCTTTAAAGAGATCGAGGTGGGCTTCCCCTCGGCATCCGGAATAGAATTTGATTTTGTAAGAGAACTCCTTATCAGAAAAATGGTACCTTCGGACGTTAAGATCCAGGTGCTTTCGCAGTGCAGGGAGCATCTCATAAAGAGAACGTTTGAGGCGATCGAAGGCGCCGACAATATCATCTTTCACATATATAACAATACGTCAGACATTCAAAGACATATCGTCTACGGTTTCCGGGATGATGAGTCTCTTGATATGGGAGCAAATGCTGCGCAACTTGTTAAAGATCTTGCGGCTGAAAAGGGTATCAGGGTCACTCTTGAATATTCGCCCGAAAGCTTTACGGAATCGAATCCCGAATTTGTAAGGGAAACATATCGCAGGGTAATTGAGGTTTGGAAGCCTTCAAAAGAGAATCCCATGATCCTTGATTTCCCGACAACGGTTGAAAACCTGATGCCCAATGAATTTGCCGACATGATGGAGCTGATCGCCCGTGATATCGCGGGATATGAAGGCGTTACGCTGAGCATCCATCCCCATAATGACCGCGGTACCGCAGTTGCGTCCGCGGAACTTGCCATGCTTGCGGGAGCGAGACGCATAGAAGGAACGCTGTTCGGTAACGGAGAAAGGGCCGGAAATTGCGACATCCTCAACGTCGCATGCAATCTTTTGGCGAGGGGGATCGATCCGAAGCTCGATCTGTCGCAGATACTTGAAGTTCGCAAGAAATATGAGAGCCTCACGGGCATGAGGGTCCATGAGCGTTATCCGTATGCGGGGGATCTCGTGTTTACCGCATTTTCGGGCGGTCATCAGGATGCGATCAACAAGGTTCTTGCCTACAGGGAAAAGGAACCCTCGAAGATATGGGATATCCCTTATCTGCCCATCGATCCCGCCGATGTCGGCAGGATCTACGAATCGTTCGTCAGGATCAACAGCCTTTCGGGACGCGGCGGAGTTGCTTATATACTCGAGGTATATTACGGATTCAAGCTGCCCCGTGACATGCGCGGAGAGTTCTCGCAGATCATCCAGACCATCAGCGAGGACGAGGGAGAAGTCGATCGCGAACGCATCATGGCCGAATTCAAAAAGAACTATATCGACAGAAAAGAACCGTATCATTTCAAGAGCATCAATACGACCGACGAGCCTACGGCCATTGCCGACAACTTCCTTACGGTTGCGACGCTCACATATACCGATCACGGCGAAGTAAAGAGCGTGACGGCGAAAGGAAACGGACCTATCGATGCGGCCAAGACGGCCATTTCCCGTGACCTTAACAGGTCACTTCGAATCCTTGATTACAGTGAGCACGCACTCACGTCGGGATCGAATGCCCAGGCTGCCGCATATATTCATCTCTTTGACTGTGAAAGCGGAAAGACCGCTTACGGTGTCGGAGTGAGCTCCAGTACGACACGTGCTTCCATCCGGGCCATATTCAGTGCCCTCAACAGAATGGATGGGGAGGAGGTTGAAGATATATAATGCCCACAGCATTAAAGAATTTCAGCAAATTCAGATATCTCCTTTATGAACTGATAAAGAAGGATATCAAATTAAAATACCGCAGTTCGATACTCGGTGTCCTCTGGACGCTTCTCGAGCCGCTTCTTACGATGATAGTCCTTACGATCGTTTTCTCGGGGCTGCTCGGAAAAGGCGATGACAACTTCCCTGTTTACATCCTTTGCGGAAGACTTTTGTACAGCTTCTTTTCAACCGGAACAAAGACCGCGCTCAAATCGATCAGAAAGAATTCCTCGACGATCAAAAAAGTTTATGTTCCGAAATATATGTACCCCCTCGCATCGACATTTTCGAGTTATATGATCTTCCTGATCTCGCTCATCGTTCTTGTCGGCGTGGCGATTTATGAAAAGGTGACGATAACGCCGGCGATCCTGGGCGCGATATTCCCGCTCATCATGGTGTTTTTCCTGACGCTCGGCGTCGGGCTCATTCTTTCGGTCCTCGATGTCTTCTTCAGGGACCTTGAATACCTTTGGACCGTCGTGCTCATGCTCATCATGTACACATGCGCGATCTTCTACAAGGTCGAATCTTTAAAGTCGGTCACCAACGAATGGATCTTTAAGATCAATCCGTTATATTCGCTTATAGTCAATTTCCGAAACGCGATCTTCGGAAGACCGCTCGACATGTATCACTTCTGGTACGCGCTTGCCTTCAGTGCCGCGGTGATGCTGTTCGGAAGCTTCCTCTTCTACAAGAAGCAGGACAGATTCATCCTCTACATCTGAGCCTTGATAACGCTTATGTGACAGGATACGGATGGGAAAGGACAGATAATGGCAGAAGAAAACATTCTTGAGGTAAAACCGAAGAAAAAGCCGAAAAAGAAAGTCATCGAGGTCAATAACCTCGGCGTTCGCTTTAATATGGCGGAGCAGAAGGTTGATTCCCTCAAGGAATATTTTATAAGGCTTGTACACAGAAACCTCAAATACAAGGAATTTTGGGCTCTTCGCGATGTTTCTTTTTCGATCAGGAAGGGAGACCGTGTCGGAATACTCGGACTTAACGGAGCGGGAAAGAGCACACTCCTTAAAGTCATCGCCGGAGTGCTTAAGGCAACGGAGGGAACGGTTACGGTAAAAGAGAGCGTGGTTCCGCTTCTTGAACTCGGTGCCGGATTCGATAAGGATTATACGGGCGCGGAAAACATCTATCTCTACGGCAGCATGCTCGGTTACAAGAGAGAGTTCATCCGCGAGAAATTCGACGAGATAGTGAAATTCTCGGAACTCGGAGATTTCATCAACGTTCCGGTCAAGAATTATTCGTCGGGAATGAGGGCGAGGCTCGGTTTCTCGATCGCGACGATCGTCGATCCCCAGATACTGATCCTCGACGAGGTGCTTTCCGTCGGTGACGCAAAATTCAAAAAGAAGAGCGCCAACAAGCTTAAAAAGATGATGAAGAGCGGAGTTACGGTCCTTCTGGTCTCACATCAGGGAGATCAGGTGCGAACGATCTGCAACAAGGCGATCATCCTCGATCACGGAAAACTCATCGCATCAGGAAAAGCGGAAGAGATCTGCGATCAATACGAGGAAATGATCTCGAAGAAGGATTGACATAACAGAGTGAAGTGCTGAATTCAAACAAATGCATATGCGAGGATCAGGATGAAGTTAAGCATTATCATACCGTACTATAGGGGTGAACAATTTCTTCGTGACTGTCTTGCCGGGATCAGGGAAGGCGGATACGAAGATATTGAAGTGATAGTATGCGACGACGATCCCATGGATCCGAGGGGCGTGGCGTTCTCTCGTAACAGGGGTCTCGAACGCGCACACGGAGACTTTGTGCTATTCCTTGACAGTGATGACTTTTTCCTCCCGGGCGACATCTCCCGCGCGATGGAGGAAGCAGAAAAGAATCCCGATGCGGTCACCGTTCTCGATCTGAAGGGAACGTTTTACTGCAGGGATGCCGTGATCGAAAAAAGAGTTCCCAAAACGTTCTTTGAGCTTGATCTGCCGATAGTGCAGAGGGCTGTCGGGCTTATGATCCCAATAAAACTGATCTCGGAAAAAAGATTCCCGGAGCGATTCAGATATTACAGCGAACTTCCGTTTATGACGGAGCTTTTGGAGTGCGCTTCTTTCGTTTTCACGAACGGGGTAACGTATTACAAAAGGATCCATAACGATCCCGTCAATAACCCCTCGCTCTCGCAGGAGGAAAGCCCCGTAAGGATTGAGCAGTTCTGCGGTCTTTTCCTGGAGGCGGCCGGTATCGGACGTTCGGAAGGCGCGAGGCAACTTGCACTTTGCGCCGGAGATTTCTTTATGAAAGCTCTGACGAACGACAATTCCCCCGCGGGTCTCGGAAGAAGCGAGCATCTTACCCGGGGCGATGTTCCGGTCATAAAGAAGGCGTTGAGTGGTTTGGACATAAACGTTATAAAAGAGATCGCGGACAGGGAAAAGCGAAAGATACTGCGCGCGCTTTACGACGGAAGGCTGGGCAAAGCTCGCGGGAGGGCGAAGAGATACCTGTTCAAAAAGAAGAAAAAAGGGCTGTTCGGATCGAAAGATCAGTGGAGACTTGCTTTTTACCGCAAGATCGCGCTTCGCATGAGCGTAAAGAAGGAGCTCGTGTTTTTTGAGAGCTTTAACGGCGATCTTTACGGAGACAGCCCGCGATATATATACGAATATTACATCGAAAACAATCCCGCGAAACGCAGATTCGTCTGGAGCATAAAAAAAGAGGGAAGAGCCGCGATACCCGGGTCGTGCGGGTTCGTCAAACCGGGAACCCTGCGGTATATGCTCGCACTTGCCCGCGCCGGGATACTTGTCAGCAATATGCGTCAGCCCTCCTGGTACGTAAAGCGTAAGGGCCAGTTCTTCTTTGAAACATGGCACGGGACGCCGCTTAAAAGGCTTGTTTTCGACATGGACGAGGTATATACGGCGAGCCCCGGCTACAAAAAGATCTTCTATGACCAGTCGCGCAAATGGGACTACCTGCTTTCCGGAAATCCTTATTCGACGGATATCTTCGAGCATGCGTTTATGATGCCGAAGGAGAAGATCGCACAGCTCGGATATCCGCGAAACGACAGACTGAAGGCCGCAGGGGATCCCCAAAAGACAAAAGAGGAGCTAAGAAAAAAGCTCGGGCTTCCCGTCGACAAAAAGATCGTTCTTTACGCGCCCACGTGGCGTGACAACAAATTTAAGGGCAGCGGAGACTACGAGATGAAGCTGCCGTTTGAAAGGGGCTTCGGTGAAAAGCTTAAGGACTGCTTCTTTATCCTGAGACTTCATTATTTTGTCTCGGGGACCGACGGGCTAAAGGATGCGTTTGGCGGCAATGCCGTCGATATGAGCGCCTATGATGACATAAACGATCTTTACCTCGCCAGCGACATGCTCGTCACCGATTATTCGTCCGTTTTCTTTGATTATGCGATACTCGGTCGCCCGATCGTCTTCTACGCCTATGACGGCGATGAATACGCCGGGGAGCTCAGAGGCCTCTATTTCGACATGGAGAAATACTGCCCCGGGCCCGTTGTGAGAACACAGGACGAACTCGCGGAGGCAATAAATAAAGATACAGACAGTTACAAACCGTATCTGGAGCGTTATAATGCAATGGGGGACTTCTTCGGGGGTCCCGGGGATGCTCAGGCATCCGAGAGGGTAGTCAGATTTATTGAGGAACAGTACAGTACAGAGATGTGAATGATGGGGTGAAAAAAGTGAAAAACAAAAAAATTCGTCACATTAAGAAGTCGGCAAAGAAGGTACTTAAGAGCTTGGTCGTGACAGGTTACAGAGCACTTACGCGTATCGTTCCCGTGAAAAAAGGGCTTGTTGTCTTTGACAGCTTTATGGGAAAGAGTTATACGGGTTCCGTTCGTGCCGTTTATGAATGGATGATGGCACATAAACCCGCGAAAGACTTTGAGCCTGTGTGGGTGTTCACTCGCGAGGCGCAGAGGAAGGGACTTCCCGAATCGCCCGACTGCAGGATCGTAACGTACGGCACGATCGAATATTACAGGCTCATGTCGCGTGCAGGCGTCTGGGTGTTTGACACGAGACACGAAGGCTATCTCATCAAGAAAAAGAACCAGCATTATGTCCAGACCTGGCACGGAACACCTCTCAAAAAGCTCGGCGTAGACATCGAGACATTCTCGATGAAGGGCGAGACGGAGGTATCGCAGAACTCATCCGCGCAGGAAGTCGAGCAGATAAAGAAAAAGGCACTCATGAATTACAGAGACAGAGTTGCCGCAGAAAGCAGAAAGTGGGACGTGCTCATAAGCGCTTCGCCGTTTACGACGGATGTTTTCAAGCGCTGCTTTGTATATTACAACGAAGTGCTTGAGTGCGGTTATCCGAGAAACGATGTGCTGTTTGCGGGAGAAAACGCTACAGGGACGGCTGCTTCAGGAAACGATGATACCCGGACGGCTGCGCCCCGAAAGAAGAATATTCTTTACGCACCCACGTGGCGCGATGACAACTACAGCGGCGAGGGCGGCTGGTACGGTTATGACCCGCAGCTCGACATCGAAGCCCTTGAAAAGGCACTCGGAGACGAGTATACGCTCACGGTCAAGCTTCATTATCTCGTGAAGTGCAAGAAGAGCACATTCCCGCAGAGCTCGATAAACAGCGGCTTCCTGAGAGTGACCGACAAGGCTGAGGACATGGCCGGCCTCATAAGAAAAGCGGACATACTCATCACCGACTATTCATCGGTAATGTTCGATTATGCCATCCTCGACAGGCCGATGTTCTTCTACACATACGACCTCGAACGCTACAGAGATGAGCTTCGCGGCTGGTATTTCGATTTTGAAAAAGAAGCACCCGGACCCATGTCGCGTGACACGCAGGCCCTCATAAACGACATCCTGTCGATGAACGCGGATCCCGCCGAAAACGAAAAATGGGCGGAGAAGAGAAAGGCCTTCAAAGAAAGATTCGCGGCATTCGAAAAAGGATCCGCATCGGAATGTGTTGCCGAAAAGATCGAGTCATGGCTATAAACATTAAAAGACACAAAAGATCTCTTAAGGAGTTATTATGAAAGAAGCATTCATACGCGAGCTTAAACGCAAAACACTTTCGTTTATGCATAACGCGCAATATCTTGTCGGACGTCGCCGCATGGAGAAGATCTTTGACGGTTATGACGCATCCGTTATCGAAAATCCGCCCATGAAGGGGACGAACACGATCGCGTTCGTGATCACAAGAATGGTTCGTTTCCACGGCGGACAAACTTCGGTCTTAAGACTCGGAACAAGGCTTGCGCAAAAAGGCATGAAAGTGCTTTATCTTATCTATAAGCCTCAAAGCGTTGCGGAGATGAAGCTATGCGCAAAGGCTAATCTTGAGGGATATAAGGGCAGCTTCGCTTCTTTCGACAGCTTTGCTTCCGGCATCGGGAAGAAATATGTTATGCCCGACATCGTTGTGGCCACTTCGTGGGACACCGTTTCCTATGTGAAGAAGCTCGATACTTACAGGATGTATTTTGTTCAGGACTATGAGCCGTATTTCTATCAATTCGGTGAGGAGTTTTTGATGAGCCGCAGTACCTACGGACAGGGACTTCATATGGTCAGCCTCGGCGCATGGAACAAGATGATGATCGAAAAGGAAGCATCGCCCGTTTCGCCGGTCGACGAGATCTCATTCCCTTACGAGGCGCGCGAATACAGGGGCGTTCCGAGGGATTATGACGCTTACAGGGATAAAAAGACAGTCGTGCTCGCCGTTTATGTAAAATATTACGGCAAGCGGCTTCCAAACCTTATTCCCTACATTTTGACAAATACGGCAAACGAGCTGGGTAAGAAAGGTATCACGCTCGATGTGCGTTATTTCGGCGAGGCCGGAACATACCGCATACCGGGAGGAAAAAATCTCGGTCAGCTCACACATGCCGAGCTCGCGAAGCTCTACAGTGAAGCGGATTTCGGAATGGTGGCTTCGATGAGCAACATTTCGCTCGTGCCCTATGAGATGCATGCTACCGGACTTCCGCTGATCGAGTTTAAGGAGGGGACATATCCGTTCTTCTTCCCCGGGGATTCGGCACTTCTTGCTTCGATCAACGACAGGGACATCGCCGACATGCTGCTTGAAGCGATTGAAGATCCCGACAGGCTCAGGGCGATGAATGAGAAAGCCGGAGAATATATGAAGGGGCTTTCGTGGGAAAGGACCGGTGACGAATTCTATGAGATCGTTCATAAAGCGTTTGATGCCGGAAAGGCTTAAAGAGACATACAGAAGGCTGCGCGGCAGGATACTTCGGTTGTGCTTCACGGTCTTCGGACTTTTGCCCATCAAAAAGAACCGCGTTGTTTGCGAGAACGTCTGGGGTTACGGCGACAATCCGAAAAATATAGCGCTTGCGCTGCGAAAAGCGGACCCGGGTCTCGAGATCATATTCGCGGCCGGAGGAAAAAAGAGGAGCAAGGCACCCAAAGGGATTAAGCTTGTTACGTCGGGAAGCATCCGCGCGGTGTTTTATCTTGCCACGGCGAGGGTATGGGTCGACTGCAATCATAAACCTTATTACGTTAAAAAGAGACCGGGGCAGTTCTATATGCAGACATGGCACGGCAGTCTGCCTTTGAAGAAGATCGAGGCGGATGCGACGGGACTGTCCGGGCAATATCTTAAAGAAGCGGCTTACGACACGGGTCTGGCCGATGTATTCCTCTCAAACAGTGAATTTTGCAACGAGATCTACAGACGCGCCTTCGGTTATAAGGGCAGGATCGAGGTGACGGGTTCACCGAGGCTCGACAACCTCCTCGGCGGGGCGGACAGAAAAAAAGACCGGGAATCCGCGCTCAGGGGTGAGGAGACGAGAGAAGAAGACCGCGAATCCGCGCTCAGGGGTGAGGAGACGAGAAAAAGCAGGATAATCGAGCGTCTGGGCATTTCGGGAGAAAAGAAGATCGCGCTTTATGCGCCCACATTCCGCGGGGGCGGAGCGGACGCGGGCCCCGTCGATGCATTTGACCCTGTATCGGTATGCGCGGCACTTGGTGAGAGGTTCGGAAAAGAGTTTATCATGCTCGTCAGGCTTCATCCGCTTGCCGTTTCGCATGGGTGCACGGTAGGAAATACGGGAAACGTTCTTGATGTTTCCTCGTATCCCAATATCTATGAGCTTATGGAAGCGGCGGATGTTCTCATCACCGATTATTCCAATACAATGTTTGAATTTTCATACACGGGAAAGCCGTGTTTCCTTTTTGCGCCCGACAGTGAACGCTACAACAACGAAAGAGGCATGTATTTTGAGTACGACAAGCTTCCTTTCCCCATCGCGCGCACCGTTGGGGAACTTTGCGACAAAATAAAAAACTGCGATGCCGGTCAGTATGCCGCGCGTGCGCAGGCATTTTACAAAGACCTCGGCGTCCGGGAAGACGGACGTGCATCGCAGAGAGCCGCAAGTATCATACGGCATGAAATATACGGAAATGACTGATCCTTAAAGCGAACCGCCTTCGCTCACGGGAGGGATCATGGGTGCGACAGCCCCGTGAAGCTCGATCCTCGGGCCGCCTTTTGATTCGATATAATCGCGGGTGATCGTAACCCTGCCGATCGAACGGTCCTTGGGGATCTCATACATAATGTCGAGCATGAATTCCTCGATGATGGAGCGCAAACCTCTTGCTCCCGTCTCCTTCTCAAGCGCTTTGTCGGCGATCGCCTCGAGCGCGTCGTCGTCAAACATAAGCTCGACATCGTCAAGCGCAAGAAGCTTTTGATATTGCTTGAGGATCGCATTTTTCGGCTCGCTCATGATCTTGACGAGCATGCTCTTGTCGAGGCCGCTCAGGGTGTAAACAACGGGCAAACGACCGATAAATTCGGGGATCATGCCGAACTCGCGAAGGTCTTCGTTGTTTACATGTGAAAGAACGTCTTCTTCATCATATTTATCCGAAAGAATACTGTTAAATCCTATACCGCTTCCGGTGAGAAGTCTCTTTTTGATGATCTTTTCAAGCTCGGGAAATGCGCCGCCGCAGATGAACAGGATGTTACGTGTGTTGATCGTTGTCATGGGAACCATGGCATTCTTGCTCGTTGCTCCGACGGGAACCTGAACCTCCGCACCTTCGAGGATACGAAGGAGACCCTGCTGAACGGATTCGCCGCTCACGTCACGGCTGGTGGTGTTCTTTTTCTTTGCGATCTTATCGATCTCGTCTATGAAAACGATACCCGTCTCGGCACGCTCCACATCATTGTCGGCAGCCATAAGGAGCTTTGAAAGCACACTCTCGACGTCATCGCCGATATAACCGGCCTCGGTAAGCGAGGTGGCATCGGTGATCGCAAGCGGAACATTAAGTATGCGCGCGAGAGTCTGAACGAGATATGTCTTACCGCAACCCGTAGGTCCGATCATGAGCATGTTTGACTTGCCGATCTCGATGTCGCCCGAAGCGTCCTTTGTAACGCGCTTGTAATGATTATATACAGCGACCGAGATGACTTTCTTGGCTTTCTCCTGACCTATCACATATTCGTCAAGGGATTCCTTGATCTTGTGGGGCGGAGGAAGCTTCCTGAAATCAAGCACATGTGCGGCATCCTCGGGATTGCCGGAAGCGGATGCCTCGGCATGCTTCTTCTTGAGGCGCTGACTTTTGGGAATGTCGCCGATATACCCGATGTTGAATCCGAAGGGATTGAAACCGCCGGGGTTGTCGCTGTTCTTGTCATTACCCTTAATGGGATTCATGTCAATGGGGAATCCGGGAATATCGCCCGCGTTCATGAGGTTGAAGGTCTTTTGCATGCAGTCCGCGCACACGCAGAAAGAACCTGCCATCTTCAAAAGACGTCCGGTCTGGCTTTCGGGCCTTCGGCACATGTAGCAGATGTCCTCATACTTGTTGTCATCATCGTTCTTGATGATATCGTTATTGTTGTTGTCAACGATATTGTCGTTTTCGTTAATGTTGTCTTTGTCGTCCATACAGATCTCCTGTTTCCGGCCGGTCGGCCGTATGCCGCGAGGGGCTTGTTAATATGCGTTTTTATTGATAAATCCTTTAAAAATCGTAAGGAAAAGTATCTTCAGGTCAAACCAGAAACTCCAGTTTTCGATGTAATAAAGGTCGTGGTCGATCCTGCCGCTGATGGAAGTGTCGCCACGGAATCCGTTGATCTGGGCCCAGCCCGTCATTCCGGGGCGAACCTGATGCTTGATCATGTAACGGGGAATCTCTTCCTTAAACTGTTCAACGAACTGAGGACGCTCGGGACGGGGTCCGACAAGGCTCATGTCGCCTTTCAGAACGTTAAAGAGCTGCGGAAGCTCGTCGAGACTCGTTTTGCGGATGATACGTCCGATCCCGGTCACGCGCTTGTCCTTCTTCGTTGTCCACTCCTTCTTTTCGGACTCTTCGTCCTGAACCGCCATGGAGCGGAATTTATACATCTTAAATTCTTTGCCCGAAAGTCCGACGCGCACCTGGGAGAAGATGATCGGGCCTTTTGAGGTGCACTTTATAAGGATCGCTATAACCGCCATCGGGATCGCGAAGATCACGGTAGCAACCGCTCCGAGGATGATATCGGAGATCCTCTTGACGGAAGCGTTGAAGAAATGGCTTAAAGGGACATTCCTTATGTTGATAACGGGAAGTCCGCCGAGGTCTTCGATCGCAGGAACCGAAGAAACCACGTTGTTGTAGTCGGGAACGAATTTCGTGTGTACACCCGACTTCTCGCATATCTTAACGATCCTGGAGAGCTTTTTGTATTCTTCGACACTGAGCGTGACAACGATCTCATCTATTTGGTTCTCGGAGATCATATCCTCAAGCCCGGCGATCTCGCCGTATACTTTGATCCCGCTCTTGCAAACGGGTCCGTCGGGATTGTCGTCAAGGATTCCGAAGATCCTGTAACCCCATTCGGGATTGGCGTTGATCCTGTCTATATAGCCCTGCGCCGAAGGCGAATATCCGACAAGAAGAACATGTCGAAGGTTTTTTCCTTTTTTGCGGATGACCGACAGGATCTTTGAGTTCATAAGTCTGTATATGATCCCGAATATGACGTTTACAACCGCAAATATGATGTAGAACCATCTTGATATATCTTTCAGATTCTGAATGTAGATCAGGAAAGCAAAATAGAATATACCAAGGAGGTTGGCCTCTATAAGAGTGCCGATATTTTTAAATAATTTGTGTGAGCGATGAGTCTTGTACAATCCGCATATGTTGTAAATTATCAGATATCCCGGAACAATGGGGATAAGATTACGGATGTATGTCGGAAAACTCAAAAACCGTTCGCCGGGCGCTAAGGCCATGGAACTAAATATGTACGGCAAAACATAAAAGCGAAGCGGGAAAGTCAGCATGTACGCTCCTATGATAAGTAAACCGTCCATTGTTATATGAAGCCTGTTGATGGCTGCCTGTGTATCTTTCATTTATTACCTTTTGTATCTTCCTTTCAGGGTGTACGACAAAAACGTTGCCGCTTTCTTTGTACCGATTCTACAATAAAGTGTCATTCAGTACAATGTTTTTCGATTTTTCTTTACAGTTTTTTCACAGTCTAATCACACTTTCGGTTTAGACTCGAGTTGTGAAATAAATTTCCGACGCATGAAATACGCGGTATATCGCGAATACCGCATCAATATATAAGAAAGACAGGTGACGATCTTCATGGAAGAAAACAATGAAATGATGACACAAAATACAGAAACTCCGGAAAACACTCCCGCAGCACCCGCACCCGAAGCCGAGACCCCCGCACCCGAAGCATATGTGACTGAGACCCCCGCGGCACCTCAGACTTGGGAAGCACCCGCAGCCGAGGCACCCGCAACCGAGACACCTGCGCCTGAAACATATGCGCCTGAGACCCCCACGGCACCTCAGACTTGGGAAGCACCGAACTTTGTTGCGTCACAGGAAGCATCCGCAGCCGAGACACCCGCGCCCGAAGCATACGCGGCTGAGACACCCGCGGCACCTCAGATGCAGGCCCCGAACATGTATCCTCAGATGCAGCCCGGCATGCAAACCCCTCCCGTGAGCGGATGGCAGCCCGTGCCCCCCGCACAGCCCTACGGTGATTATCGTCAGTCCGGGATTCCTATGTACGGATATAACGGAGCATATTACAACTCAAACGTTCCGCCCATGCAGAACGGCGTTCCCGGGTATATGGGCAACAACCCCGAACCCGCAAAACCGGCAAAGGAGAAGAAGCGTCATCCCGTATTGAGCAAGGTAGTCGGAGCGCTTGTCTTCGGTGTTGTTG
Organism: uncultured Clostridia bacterium; assembly: GCA_946403295.1. Taxonomy (GTDB): domain Bacteria; phylum Bacillota; class Clostridia; order Lachnospirales; family Lachnospiraceae; genus RUG11977. Next base: position 45,057 of record CAMIZL010000016.1, read on the forward strand.
CAGCGCTTGCATTCATAGGCTGTAACCTCCTTTACGGTTATTTCTTCCCGAAGCAGGCGGAAGAATACAATGTGGTACGGATAGGAACCGATTCGAGGGCAAATGTGGCAGATGCCGTTAAGACCGCCGATTCCGTCGAAACGGTGATCGCTACGAATTCAGATGTATCTTCGATCGTTGAAAAGGTAGCCCCCGCGATCGTTCAGATCGACTGCGTATTCAACACCACAAGTTATTTCGGATCTTATGAGACACCCGGTGCAGGCTCGGGTATCGTAATGAGGAAGACCGACAATGAGATACTTATAGCCACCAACAATCACGTTGTTGAGGGTGCCAAAACAATAAAGATCACATTTACGGACGGAACAACCGCACAGGCTGTCATCAAAGGTACCGACGCGGTAGCCGATCTTGCGGTCGTATCGGTTGATATCACCGCACTTGACAAGGAATTCACGGACGGCCTGACGGTAGCCAAGCTTGGCAGCTCGGACGATGTGAGGGTTGGTCAGATGGCAATAGCCATCGGTAATTCCATGGGTTACGGCCAGTCGACTACAGTCGGTTATATAAGCGCTAAAGACCGTGAGGTCAATGTTGACGGCACAAAGATGATCCTTATCCAGACAGATGCGGCCATCAACCCCGGTAACAGCGGCGGCGCGCTCATCAATGTCAGCGGCGAAGTGATCGGTATCAATTCGGTCAAGTTCGCATCCGCACAGGTTGAAGGTATGGGATTTGCGATCCCCATCTCGAGAGCCCAGAAGATCCTTGACGAACTCGGAAACCGCGAATCGCTGAAGCCCGAAGAAAAGGGGTATCTCGGTGTGCATGTCCAGACCGTAACGCCTTCGATCGCGCAGGCATATAACTGGCCCATCGGCGTTTATGTTACCGAAGTCGATGAAGGCCTCGCGGCTGAGGCAGCCGGGATCGAGCTCGGAGATATCGTGATCCGTGTAAATTCCGTGACCGTAACCACAACAACCGACCTTAAGACCGCCATCAGTTCCTACAGAGCCGGAACAAAGGTTACGATCACCGTAATGAGACTCGTTGACAATAAATTTGTCGAGAAAGAGATAGAAGCAGTCCTCGGAAACGAGCCTCAGCCCGAAAAGGACGAGACAGTGAGCGATGAAGAGGCCGGCCGGAAGCCGGAAGAGCCTTCTGAGCCCGCAGAGGAAGACACCGATGCTCCCAAGGCATCCCCCAAGGACGGTCTCCCCGAGACTCCTCAATCGACCGAACCTTACAACCCGGGCGAACTCCCCGACTATTTCGATCCTTTTAAAGACTTTGAAGACATGTTTCCTTTTTATGAGTGGTAAACCTTCTGATAGTTTTTTACCCGAAAACGCACAGAGAGATCTGTGCGTTTTTCGTTTGCCCTTTTCCTCGCCGGAACAATAAGGTATAATACATTGGTACCGAAGATGAACAAAAGAGGAGGAACAATATGCCGTTTATAGGATCAAAGGTTAGTGTTAAGACTACGGACAGCCAGAAGGAAGAACTCAAGAAACGCCTCGGACAGGCCATCGCGATCCTTCCCGGAAAGACAGAAAAGTGGCTCATGGTTGAGCTTGAGGATGAGAAGAAACTTTATTTCGGCGGTGATGACAGCGAGCCCACCGCATATGTCGAGGTCAGCATTTTGGGCAACCCCGATTCGGCTTCGTTTGCCAAAATGACGGGCGAGCTTTCACGCATATATGACGAGATTCTCGGTATCAAACCCGACAGATTGTACGTTAAATATGATACGACAAAAGACTGGGGCTGGAACGGAAGTAATTTCTGATCATGCCTTCGGATCCGTAATATCGGTCCGAAATAACTAAAAAGCAGGAATGTTTATGAACAAGATTTTTGTTACCAGGCACGGAGAGTCTGTTTGGAATGTTGAGAAGAAAGTGCAGGGGATCACGGATATGCCCCTCACACCCAGAGGGGTCGAGATGGCCAAGGACCTCGGTATGAGGATCAAGGCCCATAATCCCGGGATCGATCTTATCATAGGTTCGACGTTAAGCCGTGCCGATGATACGGCGCGGATCATAAGCGAAATAACCGGCATCCCAAGGGAACGTGAACCGAGGCTTATCGAGCAGAATTTCGGAGAATACGAGGGCCACGAATACCTTAAGCATCCGGGTGTTTTCCACGAGGCAAAGAAGCAGTTCGCGTGCGATTATAACGGCGGCGAGTCCATGCTCAAATTGGGACAACGCATATTTAATCTTCTCGACGAACTTAAGGAGCGCCAGATCCGCGAGAACAAGACTTTTCTTTTGGTGACGCACGGCGGTATCGTGCGAATGATCAGCGCATATTTCGGACCGCTCACAAATGAGGAATACAGCAGCTTGTCGATAGATAATTGCGAGCTCAGGGAGTTTTATTTCAAAACTTGAATTTTCGCTCTGTTTGGTGTATCATGACCCGTGAATCGTCCGGGTGGCAGACGAGTGCATTATTGATTATTCTGCGTCCCGCATACTTGCAGGGACGCTGTTTTTTAGGAGGACTTAGGAGCGATGATTGACATTAAGTTTTTGCGTGAGGAGCCTGAGGTAGTAAGGCAGAATATCCGAAACAAGTTTCAGGACAGCAAGCTTCCGCTTGTTGACGAAGTAATCGAACTTGATTCCAAGAGACGTAAGACCCAGCAGGCGGCTGATGATCTCCGTCAGCAGAGAAATACCATCAGTAAGCAGATCGGCGGCCTTATGGCAAAAGGTCAGAAAGAGGAAGCGGAAGAACTTAAGAAGCAGGTTACAAAATTCTCGGACGAGCTTGCCGAGCTTGAAGCAGAGCAGACACGTCTTGAGGAAGAGGTTACCAAGAGGATGATGATCATCCCCAACATCATCGATCCTTCCGTTCCTATCGGAAAAGACGATTCATGCAACGTTGAGCTCGAAAAGTTCGGCGAGCCCGTTGTTCCCGACTTTGAGATCCCTTATCACACCGACATTATGGAAAAGCTTCACGGTATCGACCTTGATGCCGCAAGACGCGTTGCCGGAAACGGATTCTATTACCTCATCGGAGACATCGCACGTCTTCATTCCGCATGTATCTCCTATGCTCGTGATTTCATGATCGACAGAGGATTTACCTATGTTGTTCCTCCTTTCATGATCAGAAGCAACGTTGTTACCGGCGTTATGAGCTTCGCAGAGATGGACGCCATGATGTACAAGATCGAGGGCGAGGATCTCTACCTCATCGGTACGAGCGAGCATTCGATGATCGGACGTTATATCGACACGATCGTCGGCGAGGA
>CAMIZL010000017.1 GCA_946403295.1 uncultured Clostridia bacterium
TAAGGAAGGAGCCCCGGACCAAAGGTCCGGGGCTCCCCGTTATAAAGGATCGCTCCTTTTAGAGATCATCACTAGAATGGCCGTGAAAATCATGCTCTCTTAAACTTAACCTTGCTGCCTACACCGGACTTCTTAAGGAGTTCTACGAGTGCGTTGAACTCTTCGTCGGTCTCTGCGGAGATGTAGAACGTTGCGTTAGACTTGATACCGTCAAACGCGCCGGGTGCGATCTCTGTAACGTTAGCCGAAAGTTTGATGGTCTTGAGGTTCTTTGCTCCGCTGAAAGCATCCTCTCCGATGGAGGTGATGGATGCAGCGAGAGTAACCTTCTTAACACTTGTGTTGTCCTTCATGGCTCCATCGCCGACTGCCGTTACGGGAACAGACTTGCCGCCTACCTTAACGGTTGCGGGGATCGATGCGGATGTGGTTGTTGCCTCCACAGCCGTGAGGACTACACTGTTATCTTCTACTGCGTAGCTCTTTGAGATCTCGGATCCGTCCTTCTTCGTGCTTCCTACAGTAACGGATATATTACCGTCGGCATCTGTTTCCGTAAGGGTTGATGAAGCTGTTCCGTCAGCCTTCGTCTTAACAACGCTTTCGCTCGTCGAGCCGTCTGCATTCTCGATCGTTGTGGTACTTGTCGCCGTACCGGACTTGCTTACGGTAACCTTTTCCTTCTCGACTGCAAGAACATTACCGTCCTCGTCGGTCGTGGTCGCCGTACGTGTAAGGCTTCCGTCTGCCTTTTCGGTGATCTTTTCCTTCGTTGTGCTGCCGTCCGCGTTCTGGGTCGTCGTGTTTGTCTTCGACGAGCCGTCGGTGTTTATGGTAGTCTTCGAAGTACTTGAAGATCCGTCCGCATTCTTCTCTGTAGTTGTGATCGTCTTTGTTCCGTCTTCCTTAGTCTTCTCAACTACCTTCGAAGTACTGAGGACATTGCCGTCCGCATCCTTCTCTGTGCTTGTTGTTGTAACAGATCCGTCGGGCTTTTCAACTACCTTTTCTGTTGTCGAAGCACCGTCGGCATCCTTAACGGTATTTGTTGTGGTAACTGATCCGTCGGGCTTCTCAACTACCTTCTCGGTAACCTTGCTGCCGTCTGTGTATGTCGTAGAAGTGGTCGTGGTCTGAGTTCCGTCATCGGCCTTGTCAGTGGTTGTTGTCTGATCCTTAACCTCAGGCTCGCCCTGCTCGGATGTCGATCCCGAACCTTCGTTTTCCTTCTCACCATCGGTCTTATCGGGCTCGGGATCTGTCTTTGTGGCTGTATCGGGAGTGGTGACGGTTGCTGTTTCACCGGAACCCGAGGAGCCGGTCTTATCGGGCTCGGGATCTGTATTTGTGGCTGTATCAGGAGTGGTGACGGTTGCTGTTTCACCGGAACCCGAGGAGCCGGTCTTATCGGGCTCGGGATCTGTATTTGTGGCTGTATCGGGAGTGGTGACGGTTTCTGTTTCACCGGAACCCGAGGAGCCCGATCCCGAAGATTCGCCCGAAGAGGAGCTGTCCGGGTAAGAGCCTCCTATCGTAACGGTCTTTGTGTCCCAGGTACCGCCCTCGTAGTCAGCAACCGCAACAGTATATGTGCCGTCGGCAAACGCTTTGTCGATCGATGCGGAGAATGTTCCGTCAGCTTTAACACCAAAGCTCTGCATTGCCAAAATGCTTCCCGAAGAATCGGTTACCCTTACCATGACCGCAAGAGCACCGGTACTGCCCGAAACGGATACCGAGCTTGCCGTAAGTGTTGCCGAATCTATCGTGACCGACGCGTCTTTAGCTTCGGAAGATATTGCCGGCTGGATCATCAGACACAAAACCAGCAAAAATGCCAATAATTTTTTCTTCATATCAAGGCCTCCTTAATAAGATACGTGGCCGTCCCAGTACTTGCCTTTTCCGGAACCTGCCAATGCGCCGCCGAACGATTCCGTACCGTCAAAGCCGGCATTAACGACCTGAACGCTGAAACCGCCGGTGTGGCCGTTCTTTGAGAAAGTGAAGTCCGTTCCGTCGGCCTTCATAAAGCCTACGATAAAGGATGTGGTGTCAACGGCCGCAGGTATAGTTCCGCCCTCGTCGTAATCGGCACCGGACTTATAGCCGCTGAAATTGTGTGTGGTATCGACGCTGTCAATGATCTCGGTAGCACCGTCGTCGTATGTAACGACCAGCTTGAGATTGTTTACACCAGTTTCTGCGGAGGAATGATAATATGTGGCCATTACTACGAAGTTTTCGGTATCGCAATCGTAGGTATAGTTTAATTCGTTTCCGTCACCTTCTCCGTAAATATCGAGCCAGTAACGACCTTTGTCCGGGTCACCGGGGTTTTCGCGGTTGAAACCGAGACCTGTGGACTGGATGATTATGCCTTCGCGTTCGACTGTAAACGCGCCTGTTGAATCATCAGCGTATACAAGCTCAAATTTTACGGTGTCGTAGAATTTTGAATTAAATGTGATCAGGATGTCTGCGGTATTTGTGTTGTCGATCGTAACAGCACCCTCCGGAAGGGCATCGATGAGCCTTACTTCCTTTAATTCCTTTGCCACGCCCGAATTGTTGTTAAGCGGCATGATATGAAGCTTTGTATCGTGGATAAACAGTTTAACGGGATATTGTCCGCCCGCTTCCCAAATCTTGTCGGCGGCATTACAGGTAGCGTCGTGCGATACGAAGTCGTATCTTTTTTCCTCACCTTCACTGGCGGTCGCGAAGAACTTGCCGGTGGGCTTGAACACCTTAACAAAGGTGTCCTGATTGATGATGACCCACTCTTTGTTTCCGTCGGTTTTTCGGTTCTTCATATATGTATATGATATCGTCTGGAAGGTGAACATATTCGTGTCTGTATTCTTTACGTACATTGAGACACCGTGTCCGCCGGCAACGACATTTGTAAAATCGTCTACGACAACCGACGTGAAATAATCTTCGTGAACCGTATTCGGATCAGTATCTTCCGCACCTATAAGCACTTTCTTGTCATCAAACGAACGCCTTAAATAGTACTTGGAACCGGAACCGATGCTTTCGTCATAATCGGTACAGATAAGAAGGTAATCCATGAGAGGCAACAGGTATACATACACGGTATCCTTGATCTCTTCGCCTGTTTCGCTGTAGCCCCATGATACGGTAGCGGTGTATCGATCTATGTCTACAGTACTGCCGTCATCTGAAGTGGCTGTTATTGTTTCGGGATTATCAAAGTCGATCGCGATCCTGTCACGCATAGCCATGGCATCGCCGATTACTTTTTCCCAAACTTCTTTACGGTCTCCCTCGTAATTACCGAACAAACCGAAGGGACCATACATATTTCTGAACTTGATGAGAAGCTCTGAAGCAAGGGCGAATGTCAGATCGTTATTCTCTTTTGATCCGTCGCCGTCAAAATCAAGGAGGTTATATGCGTAGATATACTTCTTTGCCGCGGCGGTTACTTCGGGGTTACCGATGGCATCTGCCGGGACGGTGCCATGACTCTTGGTCCAGAACTTCTTTTCACCATGGTAATAATACTGTCCTACATATTCGTTACCCAGTGACAGAGGAGTCTCGCTGGAATTGTTATCATAGTCGTAAAGGCTCATGCCGGAGATGGCTAAATTGTCACCTGTTATTTCAAGACGGGGAGCTCCGTCGATAGATTCGATATAAGACCCGCTTCCGATCGTCAAGCAACCTGAAACTTTAAGCATGCCTACGGACATTCCACTTTCGGGAAATACATCGTTCTGAAGGAATAACACCACATTATCATCAAGTGTCAGGTTTGTAACTTCCATATTCCATGTGACGTTATAAACGGTTTTGCCATAATGGGGATCTTCGGGATTTTGTTTCTCGATTTCTGTATCATAGCCCATGGTAACGGATTCATCGTTCAGATAGTTGGCGGGTAAGATAAAACCGTTATTCATTTCTTCGTCAAAGAATCTGAAGTTGTTGTTGAAGTAATCGGCTATAGCGCCGGCGTTATCTTCTCCGCGATAAATTTCCGCATCACATCCTCCGCGGTTAAAGTGACTCCAGCCGACATCAATATAGGAATCATCGCCTGTGAGAACAAGGCTGAATTTGTCTACGTAACCTCCCGGTTCAGTTATGACATTAACGCCGCAATTGTTGTCCCAGATTTTGATTATCGTTGAGTTTACATTCAAGCCGGCTGATGTCGTGTCAATCTCTATTGAGGCACCGCTTGCAGCATCGCTTGTTACATAAACGGCGTAGGGATAGTAATTTTCGCCCTGAACAAAACTATATTCCGAAGCAGCGGTGGCGATCACCTGCCCATTGTCCTCGGCGAAATCTACGTGGTTGGCGTAGATAACCCTGGCCGTGGCGGTGGGTTCATCCGCCTTTGCTTCGGGACCGTCTTTCAGGCCGAGAAATACAAAGCACAGGAGTGCAAGGATTAAGACCCGACGCAACAGGTTTCTTTTTAAAATTCTCATGTTAAGTCCTCCTTATTTTAATAAAGGTACAGATACGGGATGCATAAATGATGTAACGAATGCTTATACACATCACGAAAACGAAAGTTATCTGCTCTTTTCGCTAATTCTAACATCTTGATCGTCAAAAATACAGTCAGTATATGTACAGTTTTGATTTTGAACGTGTTTGATTAAGGATAGGTTTTTTGAATTATGTATGGGTTTAGTTGCATGAAGACGGGATTTGGTATAAATTACAGAGAGTAAACAGACTGGTTTTCGATTTGGGACCACCTCATTGAAGTGTTTGGCCTAATGGCATAAATCACTTCCTTCGGGAACTGAAGAGGCGAGGAAACAGATGCGGCCGCCGTATGGGATGAACGCCCGGGAAAGCGTGCCTGCCGTATCTAAAGAGGAGGTAAGATGAAGGCTTTTATGTACAGAAACAAGAATTTTATTTTTTGTTGTGTGATCATGGCGGCGGTTTATCTTCTGGATTCGCTGATATTTTTTTCGCAGATGGAATTAATGTATGATTTCTTCAGCAGAAAGACGATCGGTGCCATTTCGACCGGATGGGCGTATCTGACACAGGGGGTAGGATTGGTACTTTTCATGTTCCTGTACAAAACCCGTAGTCACCTGTCCGCGCGCAGGGGGTTTCAGGTAACGATGTTTTTGCTCGAAGTACCTGTGCTCATGATATCGATACTCGTGCCCGGAAAAGTAGTTTTAATATGCATGATCGTTCTCCTCAATATTATAGTAGGTATTCATACAGGATTCACGTTTACCCTTGCGGCGGCACATGCACCCGCGTCGCGTCTTGGCCTTTGCTACGGTTTGGCATATGCGGTAGGTGCACTCGGAACATGGTTGATATCCGAGATCACGGGAGGCGTTTTGACTTCTTACAGAATCATCTTTGTCGACAGCCTTATCATCGCCCTTATCGTGGTACTGATACTCATGTACAGGGATGCGTTTGGAGACGGACGAGACGAAGAGACCGACGACTCCGGTTTCGCGGGGCAAGCATTGGGATTGTCGCCGGATACCGAAAAGGGCAGGAAGATCCTTATACTTTTGTGTCTGGTCATAGCGATCATGGCTCCGATCTCAAGTATCGGGACAAACAATAATCTTTATGTCGAATATTGCCGGGAACTCGATCTTTTGGCACAGAGAAGCTTTTATGCCGTAGGTCTTATAGCGGCAGGCCTGATCATCGACAAAAACCGCGTGATCGGCGGGGTTTGCGCGTTGGTAAGTCTTATATATCCGATCGTGTTGATCATGATCTACAGAGAGAGCGGATTGGTAACGCTTGTGATCGGAATGTCATATGCGATCCTGGGATTTTTTGCCGTGTATCGTGCCGTTTCGTTTATGAGCGTGGCGGCGGAGAGCAGAAAACTGCAATTTGCACCTCTCGGACTGACAGTGGCGCGCGTCTGCGAAGCCGTTGTGGTACTCGCGATCGCCGAGACGGGGTGCGACGAACTGACGCTCGTGATATTGGTGAGCGTATTGTTCATTCCTCTGGTATTATTGTTCTACTACATGGAAAAAATGAAAAATACTCCTATTGAAGTCCCGCTCGAGGGAGCAAGGGAACTCAGCGGCGACGAACGTCGCGTCGCGTTTGCCAAAAGGTATGGTCTGACACGTCGCGAGGAAGAGATATCCATGTTCTTGTCCGAGGGCCGCTCAAACGGCGAGATCGCCGAGTTGCTGCAGCTTTCGGAAAATACCGTGAGATTTCATGTGTCAAATATACTAAAGAAGACAGGCATGAAGGACAGAAACGAAGTAAGCAGGGCATACAGGTTGTGATACCAGGTATTTGCGCGGGAGTTATGGCGGTCGAACAGTCCAAATTTGATTGAGAACGAACGATGCGGATAATTGACACCGAATATGGGAAGTGATATTATTTTCTCGGGAGTTTATAAAATTTTTATATTTATGGAGGCGACATGAAGAACTTCAGTGGTTTATCTCTTGCGTTGGGTATAGTGGGAATTGTTTTGAGTACAGTCTTTGGCATTCTTTTCGGATTCATCCCCGCTCTTATCGGACTCGGATGCGGTGTTGCTGCACTTGTTCTTGCCATTAACACAAAGAAGGCAACCAATAATGAACAGGGAACGGGAGGATTTGTCTGCGGTATCTTCGCAGTTGTGCTCGGTTCCATATTCTTTATCGGATGTCTCGCTTGCGGCTCTATCATTAAAGATTTAACCGGCGGTAATTACGGTGCTTATGGTATTGTCGGCGGAAGCTGCAATGCGGTCGATGACGCACGTGATGCCGTACTTGATACGTATGGAGATGTTAGCGAGGAAGATGTCCGGGCATTTAATGACGCAATGAAGGAATTAGCGGATGCGTTTAAGGATTTTGAATAATTTGACAAAACCGGTTTAGCGGTTTCGGACCGGATCAAAAATGTACAAAAGGCTTCGGTTTGTATCGAAGCCTTTTGTAGTGGGTTAAATACAACCGCATCTAAAGAGGAGGAAGAAATGTTACCGACGATCGATCTCGGCTTCGTGGAGATATCATTATACGGTCCGATCTTTATGATCGGAGCGGTGATAGCAATTATCCTTATAAGAAGGCTTGCTCCTTCGACGGGAGTTGATAAGTGGGATGCCGTTTATGCGGTTATATACGGATTGATCGGCCTTCTCATCGGAGCAAAGCTCTTGTATCTCATCACAAGGCTTCCTGCCATCGTTGTCAGATTCGATGCATTTGTTGAATTGATCAAAAAGGACTTCACCGCGGCGATTAACTTTTCGCTCGGAGGAATGGTGTTTTACGGAGGACTTATAGGATTTGCTTTGGGTGTGATCAGGTATTGCAGACATTTCAGGATCCCTGTCTGGGGCCCGGTAGATCTGTACACTCCCTTCCTTCCGCTTGTCCACGGATTCGGAAGGATCGGATGTTTCTTCGCGGGATGTTGCTATGGGATCGAATATGACGGACCGTTGAGCGTCCGGTTTCCTTATAACAAATTCGTGTCCAAACTGGATGAGGTGCCGAGATTTCCCGTTCAGCTCCTGGAAGCGGGTCTCAATTTCATATGTTTTGCGGTACTTATAACGCTTATGCGAAAAGAATTGAAACGCGACGGATCGGAGAGAAAACTAAAACAAGGTCAGCTGTGCGGGATTTATCTTACCTATTATCTTGTGATCAGGACGGCTCTTGAATTCCTCCGCGGAGATGAGATCAGAGGAAAGATCGGTTTCCTTTCGACGTCCCAGATCATAAGCATTCTGCTCATAATCCCGGCCGTTATCCTTTTGAGAGCGAAGAATCGTGAGAAGGTCTTTTATGTGCCGGAGACCACATCCGAACTCACAAAAACGCAAGTTTGAGAATTAAATAGAGAAATTGAAAAATTCACTTGCTAAATTATAAAGAATGGTGTATAGTAATTAAAAAGAGAAGTTTCGGCATACACTACACGGATCAAAAAATCGGACATTAAATATTTTGGGCACGCCGTTTTCAATGAACACGGCATCGATTGGAGATATATTATGGCACAAAACGTGATCACCGCACTCGGCAATTACGGTTGCGATACACAGACTGCACTTGAGAGGTTTCTCGGAAAAGAGGAGCTGTATCTCAAATTTATTCGTAAGTTTCTTGATGATAAAAGTTTTAATGACCTGAAGAGCTTTATCAGCGAGTCTGATTATGAGAATGCATTAAAGAGCGTTCACAGCCTTAAAGGCGTCAGCGGAAATCTCGGATTCACCGCTCTTTATGATGTTGCTTCGGATATGGTCACGAAATTCCGCGCGCAGCAGGACCGCGACGCCGTAGCAGAATACGGAAAGCTCGAGAAGGTCTATACCGAGATCTATTCCATAATAAGAGAGAACATTTCGTGAGACGGTTTTGAAGTTTTAACATTTACATATAAGGATGATTTTAAGGCACGACCCGGGTCGTGCCTTATGTATTGCAAAAAAACAGTGCAAAGTATTGAAAAACATGGTAAAATAAAAGAGATTTCACTATAGTGATGCAGTATATGAACCGTAGTAAAAGTTGTCCGTGTGAACCGACGGTTCTTTTGGGCAACTGAGGAATCTAAAGAGGAGGTGCGATATGGATAAAATCATTACCATAAGCAGACAGTACAGCAGCGGTGGCCGCGAGATAGCCGGAAAACTGGCCGCTCATTACGGTATCCCCTTTTATGATAACGAGTTGATCTCTCTTGCGGCTAAGGAGAGCGGTTTTGCGGAGGCTGCATTTGAGAACGCGGAGAGTCGTGCGAGCAGCAGTCTTCTTTATTCCATTGCTCGCGGGATGACAAGCATCGGAGGACAGGAGATCAGCTACAACAATCTTTCTCTCGACGACAGGATATACCTCGCGCAGGCGGATGTTATCCGCAAGGTTGCTTCGGAGGGTCCGTGCGTGATCGTCGGCAGATGTGCCGATTACATCCTTCGTAAGCTTGACAATGTGGTGAATATTTTTGTATATGCGGATATGCCTTTCCGTGCGGAACGTGCGGTCAGGATCGACGGCATGTCTGCCGATAAACTCGAGGACAATATCCTCAAGATAGATAAGCGTCGTTCCAACTACCATAATTTCCATACCGGAGAAAAGTGGGGAAAAGTTGAAAATTACGCGCTTTGCATCAATTCCGGAAAGGTCGGCATCGACAACGCGGTAGAATGCATCATCAAATACGTGGAAGGTATCAAGTAGTATGCGCAGTATTCTCGTGGCGGGTTTCTTCACACTTTTTCTGATCGTTTCGGCGCCCCTGATATTTATATTCAGGTTTGTCGGACTCTTCAGCAAAAAGGCAAAGGTGGTTTGCTCGCAAAAAACGGTCAACATAGCATTCAGGATCATTCTTTTTCTGACGGGATGCAAAAGGATCACGCTCGGACAGGAGAATATTCCGAAGGATGTTCCGGTTCTGTTCACCGGAAATCATAAGAGCTATGCGGATATTCCGCTTGCGTACCTGACCTGCTGCAAATATGTCGGCTTTATCGCCAAGAAAGAGATAAAGAAAGTGCCCTCGCTTTCGTGGTGGATGACAAACATTAACTGCCTGTTCATTGACAGGAGCGATGTTCGCCAGAGTCTTACCATGATCAAGAAGGCGATCGAGAATATCAAAGAAGGCTACAGCATGTTTATCATGCCGGAGGGAACGCGCAATCACTCCGATTCCCTTATCCCCTTTAAGGAAGGTTCGTTCAAGATAGCCGAAAAAGCGGGTTGTCCGATAGTTCCCGTGGCGATCACCAATTCGGACGGATTATACGAAGTCCATCACAGGATCAGAAGAGCGATCGTAATGATCCATTACGGTGAACCGATATATCTCGATAAGCTCGAAGGAGAGAAAAGACAGATAGCACCCTACGTGCAAAAGAAAGTCGAAGAATTGCTCGAAGCAGACAGGAAGGTTTTTGAACAGCTTGATTTTTAAATGAGTTGATGATAAAATACAAAATCGAGAATTAACAGGAGTTATAAATTTATATGTGGTGGTTATTAATTGTTCTGCTCGTTGTAGTAGGAATTTTTATAGGGCTTTCGTTCCTCGGAAAGAAGCTTCAGAAAAAGCAGGAAGCTACGGAAAGTCAGGCTCGTGAAGGTGCGAAGCCGGTTTCGATCTTCGTTATAGAAAAGAAAAAAGTCAGGATGAGGGATGCGGGATTTCCTCAGATAGTCATTGACCAGACACCTAAGTTTTTCAGACGCAGCAAGGTTTCGGTCGTAAAGGCAAAGGTCGGACCTCAGATAGCGACTCTCATGTGCGATGAGAAAGCATATGCGCTTATTCCCGAGAAGAAAGAAGTAAAGGTTTTACTTAACGGAATCTATATTGTCGAAGCAAAGAGTGCGAGAGGCGGACTTCTTCCTCCTCCCACAAAGAAGGGCTTCATGGCAAGGATCAGGGAAAAGGCAGCCGGCGGACAGGAAGCGATGAACGCCAGGGCAGCCGAAAAACAGGCAAAGAAAGCAGCAAAGGCTAAAGCAAAAGAGGCGGCCAAAGCAGCCAAGGAATCCAAGTGATCCCATAAAAATCAGATAATAGGGGCAAATTACATTACGGGTGTAATTTGCCCTTTTTGTGCGATAAACGAATGCCATCTGTTGCAAGCTTGCTTGCAATTGTATCTGCTATCACGGTTTTCGGAAGAAAGTTTACTTTCTTATCGAAAATCGTGATAGCAGATACAAAGTGAGGCAAAGCCTCACGTACAGATGGCTGAGTGAACGGTCATCGAGCGGACTAGTACGCGAGATGTCCGTCGCATCGAGTAGGAGTCAGCCTACTCGATCGTGAACCCTATAAACATTTTTACTAAATATTCCGATATAATATAGAGATAACTCGTAGAAGGAGGTTGTGCATGAAGAAAAATGACCGTAAGAACTTAATAGGCATTCTGTTTGTGGCACTTCTTTTATGCGCCCTTATCGTTCTTGTTCCTGCGGGAAAGGACCGGGACGGTCGGTTTGGCACGACTTCCGTCATAAGCGCGGTGGCCGCAACGACCACACCTACCCCGACTGCAAGGCCCACGGCTACGCCGACTCCCACGCCGACCCCCAAGCCTTTATATCTGACGGCTACCTATTCGGGCGCCTCGGTTGTGATCGGAAAAGATTATGATGAGAAATATCTTGAGGTAACGCTTGTTTATGATGACGGCACGACCGAAAAGGTCGACTCCTACGATGTGTCCGGTAAGAAGGTCACGGCGGAAGGAGAGAATAAGTTTGTGATCATATACAGAGGTCTTACCGCACAATTTTATGTTTATGGTAAAAAGGTCGTAGGAGTTTCTGCGATCCTGTACAGATATAATTATTCGCTCGGAAACGGACCCGACGAGAAAGACCTTTCGGTAACGCTCAATTACAGTGACGGAAGTTCGGAGGAGACGACCGAGTACCTGGTTTCACCCGCCACGGCTTCAAAGATCGGAAGTCAGGAGCTCTCGGTAGTGAGTCACGGCCAGTCCACAAAGATCACCGTTTGGGGCGAAGAGGTCAAGACGATGAGGTCGCTGAGCGTCAGCTGGGATGCGTCTTATAAGCCGATAACGGGAGAGGTCATAGCCAAAAAGGACCTTTCCGTAATCGCGGTTTATACCGACTATTCCACAGAGAGAGTTACGACATACGAGCTCATTACACAGCGATTCAACAACGCCGGGGAGAATGAGCTGAAGGTCACTTACAGAGGACTTTCCGCAACCACAAAGATAAACATTGAAGCGAGAGTTGCGACGGATATACGCGCCGAATATAAGGGTCCCGGCGTTTATGTCGGCGAAGCGCCCGACAAGGCTAACATCGAAGTTTATGTCACATTCAACGACGGCCGCGAGATGAAGGTCGACGATTATACGATGAAGCCCGAGGTGATCGAGTACGCCGGTGAGAACAAGATAAGGATCACGTACGACAAACTCGGTACGGATATATACGTTAAGGGCGCGGAAGAGCCCGAGCCTGATTTTGACCATGCATCCGTTGTCGAACTCGACAGCGACTACGGCACTTTCACCGTTGCTGCGGCGGTACCCAAGAGACTCGGCGATGATGATATCCTCGATGTTAAGGTTCTGAAGAAGAGTAAAGTCAAGAAGTTGATGAAGAAGCTCAAGATCACCGGCGATTATATCCCGATCGAAATTGAGTTCATCGATGATGACAATGAAGCGGAACTCCCGCTGCCGCTCAGGATAACTCTTCCGGAAGAATTTAACATAAAATACACATATTTGTATTATAGTTCCAATGTCCGCACTCAGGGCTGCAGGCTCGGGATCGAGATCGACGAAAAGAACAACAGCGTCGAACCCAAGCTTTTCAGCAAGGTCGGGACGTATATTCTTGTGTGCGATCCAACCGTTGAGATGACGGAAGATGAGAGAGAAGCGTATATAGAGCAAAATTCAAAATGATCGAATAAATAAAGGAGCTGTTGTTCCGTAGGGGAAAAAATTTTTGTGGAACCGATACTTGGGGAGGCTCGTCTAATAAAGAAGAGTGTGTATCGGACAAACAGTTTGAAGCGAGGGGACAAATGTCAGAACCTGTAATTGAAGTTAAAAATGCCAAAAAGATATATAAAATGGGCAAGGAAAGGATCCGGGCCGTGGACGGAGTGAGCTTCACGGTCGACAAAGGAGAATTTTGTTGCCTTCTCGGCACGTCCGGATCCGGAAAATCAACACTTCTGAATCTTATGGCCGGCATAGAAAAGCTTTCTGCCGGCGAGATCCTTATCAAAGGCGAATCGATCGGAAAAATGAGCGAAAACAAATTGAGTAAATTCCGTCAGGAAAATCTCGGATTCGTTTTTCAGGCCTACAATCTGATAGGCTCGATGACAGCGCTCGAGAATGTCGAATTACCGCTTGTCTTTAAAAGAGTAAGAGGAGGGAAAAGAAAGCGGATGGCCAAAAAGATCCTCAAGCAGGTCGGGCTCGGGGGTCGAATGAAACATAAACCGAAAGAGATGTCGGGAGGACAGCAACAGCGTGTCGGCATCGCGAGGGCATTTGTTTCAAAGCCCGATATCGTCTTCGCCGATGAACCCACAGGAAACCTTGATTCGCACACAACGATCGAGGTAATGGACCTTATTAAAGAGATGGCGAAGAAAAACAACCAGACCATCGTCATGGTAACTCACGACCGAAAACTCTCGGAGTACGCCGACAAGATAATCCACATCCTTGACGGCAAGATAGAGTCGGTTGAGGTTGTCGAGAAGCCCCTCGAACCCGAAACGGTTCCGCCGGGGGAAGCAGCGACCACAGTACAAAACGCTTCAGGAGCAGCGGCAAATGCTCAGGAATAGACTGAATTATTTGGTGATTGAGAGAGGATTGAATAATGGAAAGAAAGAAAACAAAGAATTGGATTTTTGACAGGGCTGCGACGCTTATAGTGGTTGCTGCTATGATAGTTTCTTTACTCGCTTTAGTGCCCGGCTCACCGATAAAGGTGGTAGAGGCTAAGGCGGACGCTTATGTTGGACCACAGGCATTTGATGTGGCTCCCGGATCAACTTTAAAGTTTGATATTGAACCCGGAAGGCCTACAAGAGTAAGAACCATTGTAAAGAATTTTGATCCTACTGTAGCAGATAATATTTCGACATTTGTTTCTTTTGGAATTGACTCGACCGATTCGCGTATTACTGCAGCAGATTTAAAACTATTGAATGGTACTTCTCAGTTTTATCCGAATCCCAATGAAACGCCGGGAGATTATTATCCTAAGAGCCCACTTGGTGAGTTCCTGCAGATAACAATCGACTATATTCTTTACTGTTCTGATGATTTGCCTGCCGGAGAATATGATCTTACTTTTTACGGAATTAAGCTGAAGAGCAAAAATGGTTATGAAGAAGATCCTATGAGGAATATGACAGACCTCACACCTGTCAAAATTCCGCTTTTAACGTATACTGTTACCAATTCTGTTCCCCAGAAAACAGGCGACATTAAAATTGAAAAGGTTAATCTTGAAAATTCGGGGCTTGAACCCGGCGGATCAAATTCGTTGGTTGTTCGTGTTCAAAACAAAGGAAAAGCTGATATATCGGATCTCGTAATTAGCCCGGACTTTGATTTAAAGACTTTTCTCCCTGATTATGAAATGAAGACTATCAATATCGGAGAGTTAAAGGTAGGAGAATTAAAGACAGCTAAGATTCCCTTCTCCGTGAATTCATCGGCAGAGTATGGTCTTTATCCGATAACCGTTACTGTATCCGGAAAAGATATATATGGTAAAGCACTTACCGAAAAACAAGAATCCCTTTATGTAACGATTGGAGCGAAAGGAGCAACCCCTAAGAATGCCCCGTTCCTTTCTCTTACAACCAAGCAGAATTATAAATTACTTAAGCCCTCGACTGATGATAGCGTTATTATCAGAATTAAAAACACCGGTGAGCGTAAAGCTAAGGATGTACGTTTATATTGTGATTCGGGACTTGGAATCGAATCCGCTCTCACAAAGAATTTCACAACGGAGTATATAGAAGTCGGTGATATTGCAGCCGGTGAAACCGTAAAGGTCGAAGTGCCTTTTATGGTTGGTGCAGGTTTTACAAAAGGAATTCATGAGCTTGTATTCTCAACGAAATATACAGATGCTGAGAAGAATTCCTATAAATCGGAACAGATGACCATGTATGTGGAGCATTACAAGACCGGCGATATGGAATCGATTGACGGACTTACATATCTCCAGATCAGTGGTGTAACACAGGCGCCTGCATCTCCCGCAGCAGGGGATAAGGTAACAGTGACATTTACTGTAACCAATAAGGGAACGGAGAAAGTTACGAACCTTCAGTTCTATGGAACAGGACTTTCAGCCGCAGGATTTCAGCCTGTAACCGGAGAGCCTTCACAGAGCGAGGGAAGTCTTGATGCCGGCGAAAAGAAGACGGTTACCATGACGTTCAGAGCAGGGGAAGACATACCCAAGGGAGTAAATGCTCTTACGATCGGTTATGATTTCTTTGATTCGAGCAATAAGGCGCATCAGGCATCATCTACCGTATATATCCTTAATGTCATCAACCACAAATTCGACGAGATCGATGTGGGTCGTCCCAAGATCATCGTCAGCGATTATTCGACAGAGCCCGAAAACCTTAGGGCGGGCGAGACATTTGATTTCACATATACGTTAAAGAACACGCACACCGGCAAGGAAGCGCGCAATATAAAGATCACGCTCTCGCAGGCGGAAGGCGTTCTTGCTCCCGCGCAGGGAACTAACATCTTCTACATCGACAAGCTTGATCCTACGCAGGAAGTTGTGCTTTCGCTTCCCATGAAGAGCAGGGCGGACACAGTGACCGGCGATTATCCCGTGGTCCTCAAGCTTGAGTATGAATATGACGACATGTCGGCAGTGGACAAGGAACACGGCGGTGTCAGCGAAGAAAACATATTGAAGATCCGCGTGGTCGAGAATTACAGACCCGTTATCGAGAATATTTTCCTTGACGCTTATCAGGGCATCATCGTAGGTCAGCCCGTAGATCTCAGCTTTGAGTTTTACAACATGGGCAAGTCAACTCTCGGTAACGTATATATTACCATCGAGGGTGACTTTGCTCTCGCAAACAACTCCGCAATGAGCTACGTCGGAGCAGTACAGGGATACGGCCAGGAATACCTTTCTCCTCAGGTTGTTCCGCTTGTCGGAGGCGAGGCTCACGGAACGGTAACGATCCATTTTGAGGACAGCAACGGTGACGAGCAGACCAAGTCGTCCGACTTCCAGGCATGGGTTGAAGATCCCATGGGCGGCGGTGACTTCGGCGGCGAATGGAACATGAGTTTTGGAAACATATCGGGCGGATTTTACAGCGATTTCGGCGGAGGTTTCCCCGAAGGCTTCGAATTTGGCGAACAATTCGGCATGGAAGGTGAAGGCGAAGAGGAAGGATTCTTCGCAAGCATTCCCTGGTGGGTTTGGGTCATCGTTTCGGTAGTGGTTGTAGGCGGAGTCGTGGTCATAATCGTTGTGATAAAGAAACGTAAAGCAAAGAAGGAAGCAGACGAGGAAGATAATGAGGATATTTGACCTAATTAAGATGGGCCTGCGAAACCTTCTGAGGCGAAAAGCAAGGACCCTTCTGACAGTCATAGGCGTTATCATCGGTACCGTGTCGATCGTGGTTATGATCTCGGTCGGGATCGGTATGAACCAAAGTTTTGAGGCCTCCGTCATGCAGAACGGCGGAATGACCATAATAACGGTTTCGGCTGATTCGTGGGAAGAAGATGAAAACGGCCAATGGAAACAAACAACGCAAACCCTGGATAAAAAAGCGTTTGAACAGCTGAAGGGGATAGAGCATGTTAAGGCGATCACGCCCGTGATAAACAATTACAACATGCAGCTGTATTCCGGAAAGTATTACACCTGGACGCAGTTTATGATAATGGATATGGACTGCTATGAAGGTTTCGGCTTCCCGGCGCTTGAGGACGGAACATATCCGAACAAGGAAAACAGCAAGGACGCCATCTTTATCGGCTCGCAGGCGATCTACGGGCAGTTCCAGTACTGGGACGGCAGACGTGCGAAGACAAAGGACGTGGATCTCGACAAGGATCCGTTGTCCGTCAAGATACAGGATTACCAATACCAGGTCAATCCGAGGAAAAAAGAATTTGAAGCGAAGCTTAATGACAGAAGAAAGATCCAGGCTTCCGAAAGCGGATATTCGCAGGCCGATTATGCCTGTTTTGTTGACATCGATACCTACAGGGAGTGGTATACAAAATATGCCAACACATTGAAGATATCCGACAGAAAGAAAGCGATCGCTTCGCTTGAAAAATATGAGACGATCCTTCTCAATGTCGACAACATGAACTACGTGACCGAAGTTCAGGAGGAGATTGAGAAGCGCGGATTTAAGTCGATGAGCGACATGCAGTACATCCAGCCTATGAAGGAGACTGCTGAGATGCTCGAGCTCGTGCTCGGTGCGATCGGAGCCGTGGCAATGCTCGTTTCGGCCATAAACATTGCAAATACAATGATCATGTCGATCTACGAGCGTACCAAGGAGATCGGTATCATGAAGGTGCTCGGCTGCAAGGTCGGGGATGTCAGAAAGCTCTTCCTCTTTGAGGCGGGTATCATCGGATTGATCGGCGGTATCATCGGAATAGGTCTGAGTTACCTGGCGTCCTGGCTTCTTAACACCTACGGAGGTCAGATTTTTGAATCGCTCATGAGCGGAAGTATGGGCGTTGCGGAGGGCTCGCAGTTCTCGGTTATCCCGTTCTGGCTGCCTTTCTTCGCGGCATTCTTCGGGATGGCTGTCGGCGTGCTCTCGGGCTTCTTCCCCGCACTCCGTGCCACCAAGATCTCGGCTATCGAGGCTATGAAGTCGGAATAAAAAGACAAAGGGTCAACGATCTGTTGACCCTTTTATCAGTTCGACTGAAATGATCCTTTTTGGTTGAAGAATACCGTTCTCTTCACTGATTGAACCATCGTAAAATATGCAGATTTTATCATTTGCCCCAATTTCGGGAAGCGGTTCGCTTACAACCGACTCTCTCTCAATACGAATCTTTTGCCCTTCGGCTATTTCGCCTTTTATGGATTCGTAGCATTCAGCGATAACCGAATTATCATTGCTTTCGATTACTACGGCATTGATCAAGCCCTCTTTATTTCCAAGAACTATTTTATTATCGGTCGATTGAACAGATATAATAATAAATATAACAATGAAAGAAACAAGGCAAATCCCTGTGGCGAGCAATATGAGCAAAGTTTTTTTGTTCATGTGTAATCCTCCTGAATAATGTGATACACATATATAGTACCATTTTTTTGTCTTTGGTTTATTTTTTGTAATAAAAGAGCAGGCATAAATCTGTCGCGGTGCCGATGAGTTAACGTGTGTGCGGTATGAGAGAAGAGAATGTATCTTGCGAAAGCATAAATAGACTTGACAAAACACTACCGCGAACAGTATACTTTTGATGAAGAACGAAAGGGTAAGAAGCTGGGAGAGTTATTCAAATATAGTATATTTTTACGTATAAAACATCCCTGCTTTCACCTTTGAAATCAGTTACATCAAGGTTAGAAAAGGAGGGGTTTTTAATGTGTTGCAAACGTATTTTGAGAAGAATACTCGCAGTAATGATTGTCGTTTCTATGCTGATGTCGGTTTGTCCGGCCGATTACATAAGCGCATTAGAAAAGAGCGATCCGGAGATGGAAAGGCAAATGGTATTATCCGAGAAGATCAATCAACAATTTAATAGACTTGTTGATTTTTGGGGTGGAAAGTATCCGGATTATTATGGTGGAGCGTATATCGAAGAAAACAGATTGGTTCTTTTGGTCACTTGTGACCCTTCTGAAGTAAGTCAAGAGATAGCAATAATAACGGGCAATGACGATATTGAGATCAAGAGGGTTGAGAATTCTTTCGGCGAATTGGAAGCAGTAAAAAATAGATTGAGTGAGATAATTCAGTCGTTCTTAGAGAAAAATAAAAACAAGAACGTTTTGAGAATTTCCAGCCTTAGAATTGATGAGAGAAGTAATGATGTTCTGGTTAAGGTGTTTCCTGATGCACCTAATAAAGGGGAATACTTGGAACCATATTTTGGCAAAGATTCCAGAATAAGGTATGAATATCAAAGCTCTCCTATTGTGCAACAATCTACCAATATAATGGCAGGACGCGGTCAAATGGTTACAAATGCCTCAACCGGTCAAAGTGCGACTATTTCCTTTAACGCAAAAATGCCAAATGAATACGGAGTGATAAAAAACGGATTTGTTATTTCCGGTCATTTGGGATCGAATTTCAATGATCAAATAAAAATTAATGGAACAACCGTTGGAACAGTGATGTTTAGAAGCAATGAAGGATATTGCGATGCTGCTTTTGTAGATATTAGTGGATATCCGAATAGCGGCTATGTGAACAGTAATATCTTAAGTACATATTATTCTATAGTGGGGCCGGCAAATGTTGGTATAGAAGGAACCAGATACGCTCTGCATGGGAGGGTTTCCGGCATAATCTATGGATGCGTTGTGGGCACAAGCGTTGATTACTGGACTGATACTTATCCTACTTATCATTTTATCGATCAAATATGTATGTATTTGGATACGCAACCGGGAGATAGTGGAGCGCCCCTTGTTGCAAATGGATATAGCTATACCCGGTACGTTGTGGGAATCCTAAACGGAGAAGACGTCATGGGTAATTCTTATTATTCCAAAACGTATCGAATATTGTCTGCCATGAACGGAGGTTTATATTGAGGACTTTAGCTATCGTATGCTTGATTGTTATAAGTATAATACTTGTTGGCTGTAATCCGTTTGATGAGAAGACTGATCAAATCATTGAGTCGGCGACAGACAGAGCAATTGAAATTTATTATGACACAGAACAGGAAGGGACAATAAAATACGCAATAACAAGCAGGTCTGATACGGATTATGAATTGGGAAGCTCTTTTCGTCTGGAGTATTTAGACAATGAAGAGTGGTACGTGGTCCCGTTTAAGCCTCGCATAGTATCAAATATGGTGGAAATACAACTAAAAAAAGGAGATACAAGAGAATTTGAAACTAACCTTCCGAATTTGTTTTCGAATCTGCCCGATGGTCATTATAGAATCATAAAAAAAGTGTTGGTAGTGTCATCTTATAAACTGACGGGAGAATCATTTAATATTGCGTTTGAATTTGATTATCCATTTGAGTAATCATGGAAAAGGCTCGAGAGGAGTATGATGGTTCACCCCTCCACGACAGACGATCTGAGGTGTTTCAGGGTCAGCGTTGTTATGAGTCCGACAAGCGCGCGAGAAACGGCGCCTGAGATGATGAGAACAGGAAGATAATAAAGGATCGGCATTCCGATCATTACGCAGCTCGCGGCGAGCTGTCCGATATTGTGACAGACTCCGCCCACTACGCTGACGGCAGTGATCGAGAAGGTGCCGATCTTTTTCTTTTTATGGAGGAAGACCGATGAGTTAACGTGTGTGAGGGACGAGATAAGAGAATATATCCTACGAAAGGATTTTTGTATAATTGACAAGCGACAGAGCGGTAAGTATACTAAATGATAAAGAACAATAAAGAATGATAAAAGAAATCAAAAACAATAAAGAATGATAAAAACATTTAAAAATGATAAAGAATGATAAAAGGGAGGAATGCTGGTGAACAATCCTTACAATCTGATCTTTGGAAAAGAGCCTTTTCAGGTGATTCCGCGTAACACTCAAAAAAATGAGATCATAGATGCGTTCCTCTCCGAGCCTTCTGAGCAGCAAATCTATATGATTACAGGGATCAGAGGGTGCGGAAAGACTGTTTTTATGACAGATGTATCTAAAGAGATCGCTAAAGAAAAAGACTGGGTCGTTGTAGAGCTGAATTCGCAACAGGACCTGATGTCCGATCTAGCTGCCACGCTTGGAAGCGAGAACAATCTGGCCAAGATGTTTAAGAGTGCGAGCATTAACCTGTCGTTGTTTGGTATCGGCCTTGAAGTAAAGGACAGTGTGCCCGTGTCGAGTATTCAGGTGGCCCTCGAAAAGATGCTGGAAAGTTTGAAGAAGCATAAGAAGAAGGTTTTGATCTGTATTGACGAGGTAACGGTGACTGAGCACTTGAAGACATTTGCCGGCGCATTCCAGATCTTTGTCAGAAAGGACCTTCCGGTTTATCTGCTGATGACCGGGCTGTATGAAAATATAAATTCTCTTCAAAACGAGAAGAGCCTTACATTTTTATACCGGGCACCGAAGATTGAGTTAAAACCTTTAAATGTGGGCAGTATTACGGAAAACTACAAAGAGATTTTTAATCTCAAAACCGATGAGGCCGGTAAAATGGCGGCGCTGACTAAAGGATATTCTTTTGCTTTCCAGGTGCTGGGTTATTTCACTTTCAGGCAGGGAGGAAACTATAAAAAAGCAATTCCTGAATTCAGGCAGTACTTGGAAGATTATGTATATGAAAAGGTTTTCTCCGAAATGTCTCCGGGTGACAGAAAGTTTGTTTATTCACTTGCATGCACCGAAAAAGGAAAAGCAAAGGATATAAAAACCAAGGGCTCCTTTTCCGATAGCGAGTACTCAGTTTATCGTGACCGCTTGATAAAGAGGGGGATCATAAACGGTAGCGAGCATGGCTTTGTCCGGCTCACACTCCCTCTGTTTGATGAGTATGTTATCAGATGTGTGGAAATGGGGCTGTAGGGCGCATGTATTAAGAGGGTATGAAAGGAGAATCATGATGAGAGTGAGGAGAGTTGTTACTTGTGTCATTGTTTTCTGTAGTCTTTTGACTGCGTGCAATCCGTTTGATGAAAAATCCACCAAATTAATAGTTCCGTTTGAGGATAAATTAATAGATTTTTCGTATGAAACGGAATCGGATGGAATAATAACATATACGTTGACAAATAAATCAGATATTACATATTCAGTTGGTACGTTATTCCGTTTGGAATACTGTGATGACGAAGAATGGTATTGTGTCCCCTATAAGCCTTTGACTGCGTTTACTATGGTAGAGATGATTATGCCAAAAGGAGATACCAGAGAGTTTAAAGCAAAGCTTCCTTTGAACTTTGAGGATTTGCCGGATGGACATTATCGTCTCATAAAGGACGTTGGGCTATATGATAATCCTAAGGAGGAATTCAGTATCGCAATAGAGTTTGATTATCCCTTTGAGTGACTCATATGATATCCCTTCTTTTCCCGGTTGATCACTGCGGCGCAGATATCCGGCTTGGGAAAAGGAGGGATTTTTGTTCTTGCTTATTGCATTCTACAGTTGTATTATGAATATAAGGTTCACCGTTATCCGAAAGCCTATCAAACATCATTTCATTTGATCATGAAAGGACCTGACATACATGAGATCTCGTCTGTTTAAGACTGTTTCGGGTGTTCTCACCTTGCTGTGCGTTGTTTCTTCAACGCTTATGCCCATGAGTGCGGCTTCCGCCACTTTCCCCTGTTCCGTGCCGTGTGCCGGTTTTAATAATACACCGGATTATGAGAATAATTCAGCCGCTCCCCGCATGATCATCACATGGGAGGAAGACGTTTCCTCAGAGGTTCGTGAGTCAGTTCTCGCCGGGTGCGGTTTCAGAGCCGAATACAGTGACGAAAGTTTCTCTATAGGAAGACCTGCATCGGATCATATAAGCGTTTCGGAAGCGACCATTGCTCTGACAGCTTCTCCTTATATCCTTGCGGTTGAAGAGGACTCTCCCCTCGAGACGATGGCACTCACGGACGATCCCTACTCCGCTACGCAGTGGTGGCTCGAGAACACAGGCACATACACGAAAGCCGACCCCTCGGGATCGAGCTATAAGATCACATCGACCCCCGACATCGACATTGATGCCGAGGAAGGCTGGTACAAGTACAAGTCAGAGATCGGCGGAGCCCATGAAGTGACTGTGGCCGTCATCGACACCGGTATCGACTACCGCCACGAGGACCTCAAGGACGCGATGTGGATCAACGAGGACGAGATCCCGGACAACGGCATCGATGATGATCACAACGGTTATGTAGACGATATCTACGGATGGGATTTCTATAATAACGAAGCTTCCGTCTGCCATTACATTGAAAACGACGACGGCAGCTACTGCGCCGATCCCGAAGACCGTGACGATCACGGAACACACATCGCCGGCATAATCGTTGCGCGTGCAAATAACCAAACCGCCATTTCCGGTATCGCAAGATACCTGCGCACGAGGGTGATGTCCCTGAAGATTCACGGTGGGCCCGACAGAAAGGGCTCCGTGTCGGATGCCGTCAAAGCCATCCAATATGCGCAAAGCAAGGGTGCATCGGTCTGCAACATCAGCTGGGGTTCCTACACGGCGAGCTCGGCTCTCGAAGCTGCGATCAGCCGCTCCACGATGCTCTTCGTGTGCGCGGCCGGCAACTACGGCAACGACAACGACATCACACCGCTTTACCCCGCATCCTTCGACCTTCCGAATGTGATCAGCACAGCATATGTGGACTGCGACGGTCTCCTTCCCCCCGACTCGTGTTACGGCAGGGAAAGTGTCGATCTCGCGGCTCCGAGTACCGACATCTACAGCACGATAGTCGGCTCCTGCGGCTATATGAGCGGGTCCTCCATGGCCGCGCCCATGGTCAGCGCGGTTGCTGCGATCCTTTTCTCACTGAGGAGCGGATCCGTTCCCGCAAGCGTGAAGGATATCATCATTTCTAACACCAAACCCCTCGAATCTCTCGACGGCAAGTGCGTGAGCGGAGGGATCCTCAACCTCGACCGCTGCATGAAGGCAGCTGACAAGATCGCACGCGACAGGGAGGCGCCGAGCTTCTCGTGGACACGCTCCTTCGAAGGCGAGAGCATCGTGCTCAGATTTGAAGCCGATGACGGTGAGAACGGTTCGGGTGTCAATTCTCTCAGATATATGCTCGGCAAGCACAGCGCTTCCGACTTCGCCCGTGGGACCGAAGGGACGCTCATCGAGGACAACACCCTCGTTCTTCACAAGGGCGGCAAGCATACCGTCTACGCCTATGACAACGCAGGCAACGCCTCCGTGATGACGATCCCCGTCATCGACGACAAGCTCCCTCCCCGGATAACAGACGTTTCCTTTACGGTAAACAATAAAAAGAACAAGTTCACCGTCATGGCGAAGGTCAGCGACGCGCAAAGCGGTCTCAAGAGCGTCAAGTACCTGCCCGGACTTCACACTGTTTCCGACTTCCTGTCTGACGGAACGACACTCACGCCCGACAGCGACAACATCATAAGCTTCAAGTCATCGTCACCGGGAATCTTCACGATCATGGCGACAGACTACCGCGGCAACAAAGCGGTTGAGACCGTCAGGACTTACGTCCGCGCGGCTCAAAGCATCGAACTCTCAGAGACAGAGGTCGAGATGTCCGTCGGCGACACTCTTGTTCTCGAAGCAACTCTTTCCCCTGTTTTCTCGACCGACACCGTGACCTTCAGGTCCGGAAGCGAGAAGGTTGTCGCAGTCACCAACAGCGGAAAGGTTACGGCGCGCGGTCTCGGAAGCACAACCGTCACCGCGACCTCATCAAGCGGAGTGACCGCGGTATGTAAAGTGACAGTCAACTCGGTGGGCTGAAGTTATTTGGCAGGATCAACATGAAATATTCACAACTCGTTTTCTTCAAAAAACCGGATCTCTTGGTATACGCCCTCGTTCTCGTTGTGCTTGTTTGCTCATTCTTCCTTTGGGGAAGAGTACAGGGAGAAACAGGGGGCTTTGCGGTTGTGAGCGTTAACGGAACGGAGAGGAAGACGCTGCCCCTGGGAACCGATACGGAAGTCGTGGTCGAAGGCTTCGCCGGTCTCAACTGCACGGTCTGCGTCGCGGACGGCGCTGCATATGTTACCGAGGCCGACTGCCCCGACAAGCTCTGCGCAAAGCACAGTCCCATCTCCCGAACCGGTGAATCGATCGTATGTCTCCCCGCAAGGATCACGGTAACGATCTGCGGAGCGGAAACCTCGGAAATAGACGGAGTGGCCAGATAAGCATAAGATCCGCAAAGAAGCACAAAAAACGGTCCCGTATCCGGGACAGTAAAACACCGATACGAAAAAACATCCGGTACAAGGATAACAAAAACAGGGAAACGTTTCCCGTAGCAAGGATGAACATAAAATGAGACTTAAGGATAAAACCCCCACACTTGCACTTCTCGGGATAATGGTAGCCGCAGCTTTCATACTCAGCTACCTTGAGTCACTGCTCCCTTCCGTGAGCGGGATCCCCGGAGTCAAGGCGGGTCTGGCCAACATCCCTACACTTCTTGTTTTATACACACAGGGTCCGTTCGGCGCCGCACTTGTGAGTGTCGCAAGGATCATCCTCGCCGGCTTTACCTTTAACGGACTCTCAGCCATGCTTTTCAGCCTCGCGGGAGCGGCCGTTTCCCTCGTTTTTATGATCATACTTAAAAAGATCGGCACCTTCTCGATCACTGCCGTCAGCGTAGTGGGCGGAGTCTGTCACAATATCGGACAGCTCGCCGCGAGCTGCGTAATGATCGGAATGCCGATCCTTTATTATCTTCCTGTTCTCATCATCTCAGGCGCCGTTTCCGGCGCGCTTGTCGGAGTCATAACAACGCTGACCTTGAAACACCTCAGGTCGTCACTCTTCATTGTCTAAATACTCCATAAAAAAGACTGTTGACAACTGCCTTCATACCATGATATATTGTGAAGGCTGGTAACGGCGTTTTTTTAGTGCGTTTTTTTACCGGTACAAAATTCAGGCCACGTGCGAACACCACATCGTACGTGAGATCATTAAAACGGAGGTGGAAGTTGTGCGAACAAAGATTACCTTAGCATGCACAGAGTGCAAGCAGCGTAACTACAACACGACGAAAGAGAAGAAGAATCATCCGGACAGGATGGAGACCAAGAAGTACTGCAGATTCTGCAAGAAGCACACCCTGCATAAGGAAACCAAATAAGGAGGTTAACTAATGGCAGAGAACAACGGCAGTGCAGTAGGCACAGCAAAAAAAGGCTTTTTTAAAGGCTTGAAATCTGAGTTCAAGAAAATCTCCTGGCCCGGAAAATCGACATTGGTTAAGGAAACAGTGGCCGTAGTTGTTTATTCGGTAATACTGGGTGGATTTATCGCTCTTATTGATCTTGCTATCAAGTACGGGATCAGCGCGATCGGCATTCCCGGAATTGATTGACACTACCATATACTGATCAGATGAGGTAAACATGGCAGCAGAAGATGCTAAATGGTATGTAGTCCACACATACTCGGGCTACGAGAACAAAGTAAAAGCCAATATTGAAAAAGCTATCGAGAACAGAAACATGCAAGACAGGATCTTTGAAGTTTCGGTTCCGTTACAGAACGTTGTTGAATTCAAAGACGGCTCAAGAAAAGAAGTCCAGAAGAAGATGTTCCCCGGCTATGTTCTTATTCGCATGGTCATGGACGACGACACCTGGTACGTAGTTCGTAACACACGCGGTGTTACAGGCTTCGTAGGTCCCGGATCAAAACCGGTTCCGCTTACACAGACTGACCTTGACAACATGGCAGTCAGACCTGACGAGATCGCTATTGATTTTGAAGTTGGCGATGTGGTTACCATCACGAACGGTTCATGGGAGAATTCCTCGGCAGTCGTTAAAGAGATCAACACTAAGGCGCAGACCGTTAAGGTCGGCATTGACATGTTCGGCAAGGAAACACTTGTCGAGCTCGACTTCACTGATGTGAAGAGCGAGAATTAATCAGAAAGAAAAGGGGAAATAATTATGGCTAAGAAAGTTACAGGCTACATTAAGTTACAGATTCCGGCCGGCAAGGCTACTCCGGCCCCTCCCGTAGGTCCTGCACTTGGTCAGCACGGTGTAAATATCGTTCAGTTTACCAAGGAGTTTAATGCAAGAACCGCAGATCAGGGAGATCTTATCATTCCTGTAGTTATCACGGTATACGCAGACAGAAGCTTCAGCTTCATCACAAAGACTCCTCCTGCAGCAGTGCTTTTAAAGAAGGCATGTAACCTTAAGACAGCTTCGGGTACACCTAACAAGAATAAGGTTGCTACCATCAAGAAGTCAGAGGTTCAGAAGATTGCCGAGCTCAAGATGCCCGATCTTAACGCAGCAAGCATTGAGGCTGCCGTTAGCATGATCTCAGGTACAGCAAGGAGCATGGGAATCGTAGTAGAGGACTGATTTAGGTCCGATCGTCTTCAATAACACATAACACACAGAGATTACGAGTGGAAGGGTTAATACCCGATAATACCACCGGGAGGTAAAAAGAATGAAAAGAGGAAAGAAATACACAGAAGCAGCAAAGCTCATTGACAAGACAACACTCTACACAGTTGCAGATGCATGTAGTCTTGTAAAGAAAACTGCTACATCTAAATTTGACGAGACCATTGAGGCTCACTTCAGACTTGGCGTTGACGGACGTCACGCAGACCAGCAGGTTCGTGGTGCCGTAGTTCTCCCTCACGGAACAGGAAAGACAGTTCGTGTACTTGTATTTGCAAAGGGTGACAAGGTTGCTGAAGCTGAAGCAGCAGGTGCTGATTATGTCGGCGGCGACGAGCTCATCCCCAAGATCCAGAACGACGGATGGTTTGAGTTCGATGTAGTTGTTGCTACACCTGACATGATGGGCGTTGTCGGACGTCTCGGACGTGTACTCGGACCTAAGGGCCTCATGCCCAACCCCAAGGCAGGCACCGTTACTATGGATGTTGCCAAGGCTGTTAACGATATTAAAGCAGGTAAGATCGAGTATCGTCTCGACAAGACAAACATTATCCACTGCCCCGTAGGCAAGGCTTCCTTCACAGAGGAGCAGCTCAGCGAGAACCTTGATACACTTATCGGAGCTCTCATCAAGGCTAAGCCCGCGGCAGCTAAGGGCGCATATATCAGAAGCGCTACCATCGCATCGACGATGGGCCCCGGAATCAAGCTCAACACTGCAAGATTCCAGTAATTCGAAAAGAAGAATATTTAAATGTAAAGGGCATGTATCCTGTATGGTACATGCCCTTTGTTTGGTCGAAAACAGTTAAAGTTGATGATCATTTCTTTTGTTTTTTGTATCCTCACGAGGATAGTTTTTCCATATTTTACAAAGAAGACAAATAATATAAAAGAGACTTGCTAAAGTCAATAGCGTGCTGGAAATATAAACGATAAGAAAAATAGTACTCATGGATTATATGACCTCTTTCCTTAATAGTTCAGTGTAGAACATGTACTGTTCCACTTATGGTATAGTGTTCACGATAGATTTCCAAGACGCCATCGAACAGAAAGTATAATATCATGTCCCCTGCGCAAGAAGCGAAAATATCTTTTTTATTGCTTTTCACATAACAAGTGTTAGAATGCTCTTCTTGTTCAACAAGGAAAGTAAAACCACTCAGTGATGTATAAGCACTGCAGTCGGATATAGAGTTATTGTGAGTTGTATAAGTTACATATAAATCCAGATCACACAGAGCATAGCCTATAGACTGACATAAAATTGTATTGGTATGATCACTATCACGAGTCGGCAATGAAGAATTGTTTCTGGAGTCTGATAAGATGGGCAGCTTGTTTAAATTTGAAACCGAGGAACGAACTAAATTCAGATAATTATCAGCGTCTTTTCGATTGTTGAAATGTGGGATTTTGTTAAGTTCTATTATATGGCCGTTCTCGTTGATATATGTTGTGTTGTCATCGACAAGAATTCTTTTGCAGGGGGAATTTACGCCTTGAGAATGAAAGCTAGCGGCATTTGCTGAAACGTCGGTATATGAAAGCAAAAAAACACATAAAAGAATGATAGCCTTACTGATTGATTTTCTCATAGTTGGTCTCCTTAATTGAGTTGATTTTCTTAAGTATTTTTTGAAATAATTGCGAAATCATCCTTATGGGGGCAAATAAGTACGAATGTATAATTTGGACTTTCCTCGATAAGGAAACGACATTTCGAACACTCTCCCTTCATAATTATCCAGAATATTCAGCTCTGGTTCTAGATGAATACTTGTTGATGTCTATGTATTTGAGCACGATTCTCATAAATACATATAACACGATATCACAAAGGTATTCTGAAGAACATGTCCAATTACCGAATAGTTTTTTGACATCAACGGAAAACAGCAGGTCATAAATCAGCCGTCAGAGGTCATTCTTTCAATAACAAAAGGAAGACTGATAAACCTTGAACTTTTAGAACATCGTTTACTGTCAAACACACTATGACAAATTCTTTTCCTTGCTTCAACCCCTTTTGCAGAATTGGTATGTTTTTTGCAGAATTAACATCAAAAACGAGGCTTATGATCAAACGGCCTCGTTTTTTCGATAGTAATTCTGTTTTTATCATGGTCTCAATCCATACTAACCAGGGATCTCGATGCAAAACATAAAATTCTGATTACATCAGCAATTGAATGCGTCGTATACCTGCTGTGAGAGGACGAAGGTTAGCCACCACATCTACTCGGTTACGGTTCATCGAGCAACTTCCACACAAGCCTTGATTATGTCCAGATACGGATCGTTATCTCCGATCCTGTCAACGTATCCCATATTCTCAGGCGTCCCGTTGTCCCAGATGAAACAGGTCGCGCCCCACTTTTTGGCATCGCTTATTACTCTTTTGAACCACTTGATCCTTTCCGCGGTGTTGTCTCTGTTTGCCATCGAAAACTCTCCGATGATCCACGGTATCGGTGTCCTTCGGTCGCCTCTGGTATAGAAAGCTTCTCCCGCATTATCTATGACAGCGTCAACGAGATCCCGATCTTCTTTGGTGAATTCTTTGGTAGTACCACCGGATTCGTTCATGGTTAGTTCGTAAGGCTCATAAAAATGTATCTGTCCGATGATATGATCCTTTACGGAATCGGACGGAGCCGAATAGAAATATAGTGCGTTTTCAAAATTCGCCGCTGCATAGGTATTGCAGATCAGGTTTCTGGTCGCGTTATATCCACCGGACTTACGCACGGTGTCAACAAAGCACTTGCTGTACTCGTTGATCGCCTGTGCGGCTGCCATTGAGCAGTCGGTCCAGTTGCAGGCCTCATCAATCATTTCGTTGAAGCCTTCGAATACAAGCTTTTCACCGTAATACTTGAATTCGTCCGCTATATTCGCCCAGAGCATCGAGAAGAGCTCCTGGTTCCGGTTGAAATTATCCTCCGAAGCGAACAGCCATCTGTCCATGGAATCCTCTGCCGCTCCGGTGTCGTGATGGACGTTGACGATGCAGTACATATCGTTTGCGAGTACCCAGTCAACAACCTCTTTTACCCTTGCCATCCAGGTAGGGTCGATACTGCCGTCCTCTACGAAATGATTGACCCAGGTCACAGGAACCCTGACGGCTCCGATGCCCATCTTACGAAGCTTTTTAAACAGGCTTTCGTCGACGATGGGGTTGCCCCAACAGGTCATGTAAGCCTCGGGAGTGTTGTCTTGGACCCAGTTACCGTTCGCATCCATATAATTACCCAGGTTCCAGCCGATCTTCATGTTTGCTACCGAATCAAAAGCGCTCTCGCACTCGGTGATCACGCATTTTTTTACGGTAACCCTGCACTTATAGGTCTTTTTGTTGTATTTTGCGGAGATCGTAGCCTTTCCGGCCTTCACCGCGGTCACAGCACCGTCCTTTACGGTCGCCACAGACTTTTTTGAGGTCTTCCAGGTTATATCGCCTTTGGCATTCTTTAGGGTTAGCTGAAAGGCGTCTCCCTCGTAGGTCGTGACCTTTATTTTGTTC
Organism: uncultured Clostridia bacterium; assembly: GCA_946403295.1. Lineage (GTDB taxonomy): Bacteria > Bacillota > Clostridia > Lachnospirales > Lachnospiraceae > RUG11977. The sequence goes on from CAMIZL010000017.1 coordinate 30,388, forward strand.
AGTTATACGGTCGCAGCCTCGGCGCGTGTCGGAACTATCATTCCGACAACGGAAAACGCCATGGCCAGGCATAAAAAGATCGATAATAGTTTTTTCTTCATATGAGGCCCACCTTTCCTGTTTTCTATGATATGCGATCATAATAGCATATCCCTTCTTCTATAGCATACTCTTGCAAACATTGCTGCTTTGTTAAAAAGTATAGCCTGTAGGATATGAGCATAAAAGAATGATTTACAAAAGGAGTGCATGTGGATATAATCAGATGTCGTCATGAAAGATCTGCTAAAGGATTTGCTTATATTCACTTGCTTGAAAAGAGGCTGAACATATATGGATGCATTTAAGAAATTCCTCAAGAAAGAACCCATGCTGCTTGTTGCGGTGGCAGCGGCGATTGTGTCGCTTTTTATCACTCCGCCCACGACAGAGCTTTTTACCAAGATCGACTGGCATACCCTCGGCACGCTGTTTATGATGCTGACTGTTCTTGAGGGATTTAAGCAGGAGAGTCTCTTTAATCCGATCATCCGTCTGAGCTCACGCTTCGGAGGGATGAGATCACTGTCTCTTTTTCTCGTGTTCGGAGTATTTTTCTCGTCTATGTTTGTGACGAACGACGTCTCTCTTATTATTTTCGTTCCGCTCACGATTTTGCTCTTCAGGGGCGCGGGACGTGAAGAATGCATACTCCCCGTTATCACGTTCGAAAACATCGCTGCGATCCGCGGCTCGCTTCTCATGCCCTTCGGAAGCCCGCAGAATCTCTTCCTTTACCAGCAGTCCGGAACAAGCGCACCGAACTTTATGCTGCACATGTCGCCTCTTTGCGTTGGGTCGGCGATACTTCTCATTGTGTTCATATGTGTTATGTACCGAAAAGAGCACGGCAGGAGGATCGAGATCAACACGGCGAGCATCACGACTCCCTGGGAAGCTTCGAGAAAGAAACGCCGCGTGAGCTACCTGGTGCTCTTCGTCATGATCCTCGCGACGATCGTGAGCCGAACGGAATTCTGGTATGTTGCGGTCGGGATCGTGATACATGTGGTACTCCTTGTGAACCGCAGGCTTTTCCAGAGCGTGGACTACGTACTGCTCTTGACGTTTTTCTGCTTCTTCGTTTTCTCATCCTCAATCACGGGCAACGAAGCGATCAGCACCTTCCTCCACGAGAAGGTTGCGGGCAACGAGTACTGGTGGTCGATCACACTTAGCCAGTTCATCTCTAACGTCCCCGCATCGATCGTGCTCTACCCGTTCACGGAGAACTTCACGGGTCTGATCTACGGACTTGATACGGCGGGCCTCTGCTCGATCATCGGTTCGCTTGCATCTGTAATCAACTACCGCATCTACATCAGAGAGTACCCGGGCCACGGTAAAGCGTTCCTGCGAACGTTTATGTGGATCAGTTGGGCATTCTTTCTCATCGTGGTCGTTCCGGGGTGGCTGCTCACGGCATGGAAGTTTTTTTGAACTTTGTTATTACGTGTGATATAATAAACTGTGGACAAAGTGTATGTTATAGGGGTGGACAAAGAGATTGAGGAGCGGCCTACAGGAGAACAGGAGAATGACGCACAGCACGATTAGAATTGCAATCTGTGATGATGAAAATAGTATATTGCAAAGGATTAGAAAACACGTTTCTGATCATATGGAAAATGAAGGGCGTGAATATACCATCAGTTGCTTCTCAAGCGGAGATGAACTGATTGCTCTCGGGACAGAGATCGAAATGTTTGACGTGATTTTCCTTGATATAAATATGAATGGGACAAATGGCATGGAAACTGCCCAAATGATCAGAAGTCGATCTGCAAAAGTTGCTATCGCGTTTGTCACAGCTGTGTACGATTATGTATTTGAGGGATATAAAGTAGATGCGATCAGATTTATCCTGAAGGACGAAAGAACCATGGAGGCCGCTATCGGTGAATGCCTTGATGCGGTTCTGAAACGAATAGACAATGTGATTCTGAGGGAATTTGCTTTTCGGGAAGGGGAAATAGCAATCAATATTTGTTCTGTCCTATATATCGAGAGTAATCTGCACAAGCTTGTTTTTCATGTGGAAAAAGAGAACGGAGAAAAAACCTTCTCCATGTATAAGCGGCTTGATGAGCAGGAAAAAGAGCTCAAGGAATTTGGATTCGTAAGAGTACACCAAAGTTACATGATTAATATACGACGGATAAAAAGAATTGAAGTTGACTCTGTCATTATGACAAATGATGACAAGATACCGATAGCAAGGTCTAAAAAGGAAGCTTTCAATGAGGCATTGTTGGTTCACGAGGGGGACTGGTAAAAATGATATGGGATATTTTGGATGCGATCCTTACTTTGTTGGAAGTGATTGGATTTCAAATGTTTTTTGACATATTTTTACCTTTTGAGAAAACGAAAAAAGGAACGAAAAGTTACATATGCTCTCTGGGGATTATGTACATTCTGATCTTGATCCCGGTATATGTTTTTTATGAGTGGCTTATCATCAGAGTATTGCTTATATTGGTAATCGTGTCTCTGGTAATGTTCTTTTCAAGGCACTGCGAGTTGTATAAAGCGGTTCTTCTGGCAGTGCTTTCTCTGTCACTGCTTTTGGTAATGGAGTGGTCGGCATATAAATTATTAACTCTTGGTATAGCCAATGAGTCTTCAGAGAGAATAAATGAGGACATGTTGGTCAGAGGAGTCGGAATCCTGTCTGTTTCGTTGTTCTATGCGGTAGTCATTTTCCTTAAACGGGCATTTAAAGGTTATAGGTTTAAAAGCAGTGAAAAAGGGACGCTGAAATTTATAATCATTCCGCTCCTTTCGGTGCTTGCAATTCTTTATACCATGCACGAAAACGTTGAGTATCATGAGGAAAAGGTGAATGTACTGATCACGGTTATTTCGCTTGTGTTTTTGGTGATAAACATGGTGGCTTACTATGTTTTTGAGGAGATAATCAAAAAGAACGAAGTTATCCGGGAAAAAGAGATGTTTGAGACGCAGGGAAAAACTCAGCTTGAAATATACAGCAGATTAAATGAATACTTTGAAAAGAGCAAATCATGGAGTCATGAGTATAAAAACCACATGATGTGCATCAGAACATTCACAGAAAATAAGGATATGTGTAACCTGACGGAATACCTGAACCGGATGGATACAAACGAATTTGAAAACATTGTAAGAGTAGATACCAATAATGCTGTGGTGAATGCGGTGTTAAATGCTAAATACAGCGAAGCTGTGACAAAAGACGTTACTATGATAATCAAAGTAAACGATCTTTCGATGATCACAATTGAAAATGTTGATCTGGTTATAGTTTTGGCCAATTTGATCAATAACGCGCTTGAGGCTGTGGAACGAATTAAAGAAACGAAAATTATCAAGCTGAGGATAACGCATAATGAAAAAGGCTTGATCATTTCTGTAAGTAATCCATACGCTGGAGAATTGTCCCGAAGCGGAAGTGAATTTATAACTACAAAAAAACAAAATACGTGGTCACATGGGATTGGAATAAAAAATGTTCTTAAAGTCGTTGATAAGTATGGGGGAAGATATGTAATACAAACGAATAATCGGAATTTTATGTTTTGCATCGAGATCCCGGGTTAATATGGATTGAGACCATGATAAAAACAGAATTAGAATTGGAAAAACGAGGCCGTTTGATCATAAGCCTCGTTTTTTGATGTTAATTCTGCAAAAAACATACCAGTTCTGCAAAGGGGGTTGAAGTAAGAAAAAGAATTTGTCATAGTGTGTTTGACAGTAAACAAGAGCCAAAGGTTCACGGGATTAAGACATTGCATACAGATTGTACCGGAGAGGACGGATCGTATGGTTGAGAAGGTTGCGGATCGATTGATCGAAAAGCTTACAATACGAAAAACGCTTTCCGATCACATGAAGGAATGGTATAAGTATGTTCTGGTCGAAATGATCGAGAAGATACTGGGGGTGTTTGTTGTTGCATTGGCAGGTTTTGCGACAGGGAGATTTCCGGAAGTACTGGTGTATTATTTCTTTGTTCGCGGGTTAAGACAATGGACAGGAGGATATCACTGTGAACGGTCGGGACAATGCCTGCTGCTGTCAGTTTGTGTCGCTGTGATGGCAATTGTTTCGGAAAAAGCTTTCTGCTGTCAGCCATGGATAATAGTTTTCGGAATAACGCTTTCTGTCATTATCATTTTGATTATTGGGACAGTAAACCATATAAATATGAATCTGACGTTGGGCGAGTTAAAAAGGATGAAGCGAAGAGCCCGGTGCGTGGCGGTAGTTGAGGCGCTTTCCGCTTTTGCGTTTGTTGTGGTACGATGTGAGCATTATGCTTCTTATATGGTAAGTGCGATGCTGACATGCGCAGTCTCTATGGCTGCAGCAAAAATAATTAAACAGGAGGTACAGAGATGAAAGCAGAAATGAATGAAAGGTTGTTGGGGATGGTTGAGAAGATTGTTCAGAAAGGCGTGATCAAAAACTTCGAGGATCATCCGCCCCGCTGTGTGTGGATTTTTCATCAGCCCAAACGTCCGGAGAAAAAAAATATCGATATAAAGAAGGAACTCGGATTAAAGTGATCAAAATAGAATAAGTATTATATGAAAAGAAAAATCAGTTCATTAATACTATTTGTCAGTTTGCTTTTTTTGGCAGTATTTGATTATGATTCCGTTTCGGCGTCTATTTATTCAAAGCAAACAGATACAGTTGAAGAAGCCACTTATGTTGAAGAATGGTTAATGCTCAATAATCTTGGGCGTCACGTCGTTTCTGATCCAACGGACTTGTACTCTGTATCAGGAGAAAAAGTGGCAATCAAGTTTAATGTTGACAAGAACGGATATGTTGTCCTTTCTTTGAAAAACTACGACATTATGGAGTATTCGTTTGCTTCTTCACCTAAGATTGACTCGGCTAAGAAGAATATCTATAATGGGTTTCTCTGCTACTATGAAGAGAAGGGGAACGAGTTGGTAGATGTTATAACGAAAAAAAAGATTGAAAAAAATGATGTAGAGGATTTCTTTAAGAAACTTCCCCAAATGAGTTCAGTGAAATTAAGTGAGAAAGTGGAAGCGCTTAAAGAGCTTAAAAACGAGAAGGAAATACTGCCGGGCAAGACTGTTTTAAAAGCTGCGGGTAACGGATTCTTTGAAAACGGAAGCTTAAATCATAGCCTTGTGACATGGAGTTCGTCATATTATTATTGTCAGGTTGACAGTGCAGCTATTTTGTTGAGATATCTGTATGATTATAAGTGGAATAAATTTCTTCCGTCGGGTTATACGAGCAACAATAATGTCCAGTCATATCTGTGTACAAATAAGTATTTGACTAATGCACCGATGTGGTCGAATAATGTGGTGAATGGCGGAACAGAAAATGGGGTTAAGTTCAGTGGAATGAAAAAATATCTTTTGGACAGAGGGATTTCAACTTGGGCGGCCAGCTTTGAAACATACAGCTTTAACAGGATTAAAACATTGATTAATTCTGATATTCCTGTGGTTCACGCCTCAAACGGATATGTACCCGGAAACACATGGAGTAATGGAGCTCATGCATATGTTATTCATGGCTATATGGTGGGCTATGACGGAGTTCCTTATATGTATGTTAACGATACATTTGGTAGTAACGGTATTGGTATAAATGCGTCTGTCGCCTATCATCCGACATCATACGATGGGATTTGGTATATCAGTTGATAGGGGGTCCGGGATGTCGGATTCGGACATCCCGGATATTATATAATTTGTTTGAAAAGGGAGTCCGAGGTTTATCCTCTGGGAATGGTATTTTCGGAAAAACTGTTAAAAACGGGAGTGAAATATAATGGAGAAGAGAAAAATGCTACTGACCATTGGGTCGGTGCTGGTAATACTTGGTATTATTGGAGTTGTATTCGTGTTGCATAATCGTGGAAAAATGGAAAGCTTTGCTGAAATAATCAATGAATTTGAACCGATAAGTGAATTGATAAAAGTAGATGGAGATACCAAAACAGTTATTTCGGATAGGGAAGTAATCAATGACATTTTTGAATTGATCTCTGATAATTGTATAAACTCTTACAGGATGGATACAGATTTAAGTGCCCCCCCTCCGGGCGGAGAAGAGATAATATTCACTGATGGGGAGAAGAAATACAGTATATATATGATTTATGATCCTGAGTATTTACCATGCGATCTTGCACTTAGAATCGTGGAAGAATCGATCCACGAGACAGAGGTAATATGTTTTGACATGAAACAACCGGTCAGAGACAAAATAAATGAATTGACGCAGAAATAAGGCCCGGCTTGACAGTATGGCGGAAAAAGAAATCGTCATGAGCGGAAACAGACGGAGGATTGGTTCAGGAGCAAAACCTTCTCGCAGGAAATGGATACGCAGTACATCGACTATGATGAGTGCTCCCGTGAGGAATTCGAAAAAGAGTACGAGAAGGCACTGCAGGAAGCACTGCACGGGAACGGCAAGGAACCGGAAACAACCCTTAAGCGAAGCGAAATGACCGGAACATATGACATGCTTTCCGGAAAGGACCCGGCAAATGTTTTTTGGGAGATGATTAAAGGAGTTTAAAAAGCGGAACTCGTTGACTAGCCTATCATCGGACCTACTATCGGTAAAATGAGACTTGCAGCGAGGATAATGCATCCCAAAATAAACAGTACGGTATTTACAATTTTTAATTTGCCCAATCTCGAGATATCGTCTCCGACCATTTTTGTGTCACGAAATGTCTTTCCGCCGACAACCCAGAACACGATTCCCAAAGGAATTGTGATTAACGGTGCAGGGAATGTGTCTTCCTCAAATAACAAGAACACCCCTGCCATTAAGAGTACAACGCCCACAATAACATTCACAATTGCAAAAGCCTTAATGTGCTTCATTATATCAACCTCCGTTCCGTTGATCACAACCTTTTAAAGAGCCTCTACACCGATAAAGTTTATCAAATACTCAATTAAAAAAGGTGTGCAGCCTGCCCACTAAAGAAATAAGATATTCAGAGGGATAAGACTGAAGTTTATAACAGGCTTTACTGAATAAATACAGACGAACAAAAAGATCTCTGTAGAGAGAAACGGAAGCAACATAAGCGTTAAGGGCCTTAAGAAGGGCAAGTCTAATGTTTATGTGGGCTTGTCTGATGGACAAACCGTGAAATACAAGATTGTAATTGAATGAACATTATGGGTGACATCATTTCACTCGTCGCAGACTGGCCCCGATATGCTGAAAAAGCAGGCGTCGGCGAGGAGAGGATGAGGGAGATTGCTTTGCAGCCTGACGGTGGATCGGTTGAAATCGGACGTATATTCTGATATACTACGCTTTGTTTGTCATCTCTTGAGAGCTTGTTTATCCCTCGGGAAGTGCTCAAAAAGTGTAATAGGAAAAAACAGGAGGCAATATGAAGAACACAGGAAAAAGACTGATCTCAGTGCTTGCTGCACTTGCACTCACATTCTCCGTTTTCACTGTCGGTTCGGACACGGCGGAAGTGAAGGCTGAGGAGCCGCAGGCAGCAGGTACCTATTATGAAGAATTGACTGTCACCAACACGCAAAAAAACTCGGAATATACCGTTAAAAACCTGACGGTTGCGACGAATGGAGCAATCGAGCTTGGATCACAACCGGGGGATCCCGATGCCAAGGCAGCCACAATCAGGGTTACAGGGACTGCTGATGTTTACGGATATATCTCCCTTGGGGGGAACCCGGGATATGAAGGTATTATTGAACTTGCCCGGGGTGCTGTTTTGAGAATTCATCAGAGTGGTACAATTTATACCCCGGATGATGAGTTCGGGTATGTTCTTGTGGAAGAAGGAGCCGCTGTTTATAAAGAAGATGAGCTTGTTAGTATAACAACGGTTGGGCAGGATGTACGTCTGGATGGAAACCAGAAGGGATATTATATGCTCTTCTGTCCGGGTGGTATTTACGGAAATATAATAAATAACGATATAACACTTCCGGGGGATGAAGAAGAGTTCACGAAGTGGTTAAATAAGGATCCTGAACACAGATTTGATACAGTGACCATTCAGTATAATGATCCGGATGTTAATTATTCTTATAATCTTACCAGCAGCTTCAGAGCAGATAAACTGGTGGTTAATGAGCGTAATGTGCTGAAGATCAACGCAAGTTCGAAAAACGGTGTCGTGAAACCTACCATTGTAGAAGTAGATGAGGCGGAACTGAATAATACCGTCGAAATAACAAACTTCACCGGTTCTTCGGAAGGTGATGCAAATGAGTTTCGGATCATCCGGAAGCTTACTATCGGAGACTATGGTTCAATAATAGCAGAGGGCAACGGTCGTCTTAATCTTGATTCCGATGGGCTGCCCCGTGAGATCTACACTCCTGCTTTAAGCCATTTCGATTCCGATAAAGAAGTAAGGATTCCGAAGGGTTCAAAGATTTTTCAGACAACGGGAGAAAATGTACCGCTTGAAAGTGAAGTATCAATGGGACCGTTCGACGGACATAATGTTAGATTCGACGGTAATGATAATAATGATGTCGATTACATCTTTATCTTTGACGGAAGAGGCGGAGAAATAAAGGACGGCGGCCCCGGACTTTCGCTTTCGGTCACCCTTCCTGAAGAACAGAAAATCTTTGAACATACAAGGTATCGCGATAAGTGGACTCAAAGGGACAATCTCTACTATAACCCTGAAACATTTGAAAGCATTACCGTGAAAGATGGAAATGCGAAGGATTTTGATTTCGATTTGGACATTAAAGAACTGACTGTAGCAAGCGGCAGTTCGCTCACGATAAAAGGAAGACAGAATCCGGAAAATGCAGAAGATCATGCTGATTCTAGGGTTAAGATAATTACAGAAGCAAATATATCCGGAATTCTCAATGTTTCCGGGGAAGATGGAAAAGCTGCATCTCTCAGTATTGTTAAGGGCGCCAAGCTTAACATCCTTCAGGACGGAATGGTGAGAACAGCCGGAAAAGGCAAGATCAGCGCCGAGATGGGAGCGATCGTTAATGTTGACTCGGAGCCTCTTAGGGTCACCTTTGACGGCAGAGAAGCGGTGTTTGACGGCAATCAGAAGATCGCGGCAAATCTTTGGTATGACGGCACAAAATGGACCGGTGAGATAATTTACGGCACGCTTGAACCCGAGCCTACTCCTGAGCCTACACCTGAGCCCACACCGGAACCGACGCCTGAACCCACACCGGAGCCTACGCCCGAGCCTACTCCTGAGCCTACACCTGAGCCCACACCGGAGCCTACTCCGGAACCTACGCCTGAGCCGACACCGGAGCCTACGCCTGAGCCGACACCGGAGCCCACGCCGGAGCCGACGCCTGAGCCTGCTTCCGTAGTCGCTGACGAGGAACCTGAAGTAAAGGATCAGACTACGAGCACGAATACGGCCGAAGACGGAACACAGACAACCACAACTTCTACAACCTACACAGACGGCAGCAAAGTCACAGAAAAAGTGGTAGAGAAGCCGGACGGATCGACGACTTCCACGACCACCACGACCGAAGCTGATGGAACAAAGGTTGTTGAGAAGGTTGAGAAGAAGACCGACGGAACAAAGACGATCACAACGACCGAGAAAAATGCGGATGGTAGCACAAGTACCACAAAGACGACAGTGAACACGGACGGTTCGTCAAAGACAAACACAACTACGCAGAATGCGGATGGTAGCACCACGAAGGAAAAGATCACTGAAAAGGCTGACGGAAGCCTTACACGTACAGCAACCACAACCGATGAGGACGGCAATGTTCTTGCAACCGAGAAGGAAAAGGTTACTGTAAGTAAGTCCAGAACAGAAACAAGCACCATAACTGTAGAGAATGCGGACGGTTCGACGAGCGAAAGCGTTGTCAAGACAAAGGCTGACGGAACCGCTACATCGACACTCACTGAAACTGACGCAGAAGGAAATGTATCGGTAACTGTAGGAAGCACGAAGAAGGACGGCTCCGAGATCTCGAAGAGTTACGCAGTAGAAGATGACGGTGTAGTCCTCACAGCTGTTGAAGCTACAACAACTTCCGCATCGATCCCCGCATCCGTTAAGGTGGGCGGCAAGTCCGTGCCTGTAACAACAGTCGGCGACGGAGCCATGAAGAATAACACAAGCGTTAAGAAGGTTACTCTTGCGGATTCCATCACCTCGATCGGGGCGGATGCCTTTAACGGAGCGAAGAACTTGAGGACCATCAAGCTTTCGGCGAACATCACGGAGATCGCACCCGGCGCGTTTGACGGTATCAAACCGAACGCGACGTTCTACATCTCCGCAGCGACCGATGAAGAATTCGACGCACTCGTGGAGCTCCTCAAGAAGTCGGGAGTTGGCAAGAAAGTTAAGTTCAAGAGAGCAAAGTAATAGCTTGACCAAATAGTTTCACAACATAGGTAAAATCGTGAAACTTTGCAAAACGGGGCATTTTGCCCCGAAATGTTTTTGCAAAACGGGGCAAAATGCCCCGTTTTGCAAATTTACCCTTGAGACAAGGCAAAAAATGCAGTATACTTATTGTATTAACAGGTTAAGAGGTAGAAAAAAAAGAGAAAAACGAGCAACAGTGATTATGCCTGCAAATAGCACATAAGCGTTTCAAGGGGAATATATGTACAGAAAAGCCGAAAAGAAAATACAGGAATGGATCGATCATAGTAAAAAAGCACTTCTTATCCATGGAGCAAGACAGGTCGGGAAAACGTATTTGATACGTGAAATGCTTAAGAGGAACGAGATTGATTATTGTGAATACAATCTTCTTGAACGAACGGACGTTTTAGACTACCTGAACAAGGAGACCGATGCGAGAGAGATCTCAAAGCGACTTGCGATGTATTCGGACAAACCGCTTACCGAGGGGAAGTCTGTGATCTTTCTGGATGAGATTCAGAAGTATCCGGATATCTTGACAAAGATCAAATTCCTTGTCGATGAAAAGAGATTTCGGTATGTGTTGAGCGGATCGAATCTGGGGGTGGAGCTTGCCGGCATCCGTTCAATCCCGGTGGGCTATGCAGATATATGGCAGATGTATCCGATGACTTTTTCCGAATTCGCCCTGGCATCGGGGATCAGCGAAATGATGATCGATCACATGCAAAACTGTTTCAAAAAAGAGACGCCTCTTGATGGAATAATCCATGAAAAGCTTATAAAAGCATTTTACTACTATCTTATAGTAGGAGGGATGCCTGCGGTTGTAAATGTATATAATGAAACGCATAATCTCGAGAGCATCGACAGAGAGCAGAAAAGTATTATTAATCAGCTTAAGGCGGACTTTATAAAATACGAGGAGAAAAACAAAAGACTGAAAATAATAGCTGTCTATGATACGATACCGGCTCAGTTAAACAAGCAGAACAGGAAATTTGTTTTCAAATTGCTTGATAAAGAGCTGAAGTTTGATCGCTATGAGGAAAGCTTCTTGTGGCTCAAGGATGCAGCTGTAGCAATACCGGCATATACGGTGTCGAATCCGGTCAGCCCTCTTGAGATGTCCCGGGAAACAAATGTATTCAAACTGTATCTCGGAGATGTCGGGTTGTTGACGAGCTGCTTCCCAATGAGTGTGAAACGGGAACTCATGGACATGAATCCCGACAGGGATATAAACAACGGGTCTTTGTTTGAGAACTATGTTGCCCAGGAGCTTTATGCGGGCGGTTCGAATCTTTTCTACTATAAGAAAAGAAGCGTTGGCGAAGTGGATTTTATGATTGAGGGGGAGACTGGGCCGATCCCGATCGAGGTCAAGTCCGGAGCCGGGTACAAGAGACATGCTGCGCTTGATAACCTGATGAGAGAAAATGGGTTTGAAAAATGTATAGTTCTGTCTCTTAACAACACAGAGAAAACGGAACGGACCACGTATCTTCCGATCTATATGTCAGAACTTCTTGCTGACCGGATTTATGACGGCGAAACAGAGATGAAGCCGCTTTGATGTTGAAAGACAGAAAAAACTCTTGACAACACAGCTCTCAGCATGGTAAATTATCTCTTGTCGCGAAAGCGGCACTGTCCGAAGACAGCAGGTATCGGGTTTTGACCCGACATAATGATGAGTTCATCGCCTGCCGAGGGAGCTGATTTTGATTTTGGTATAATACTATCATGATTATAACGGCTTTCCTGCAATTCGGCAGGGAAGCCGATTTTGTTTTGCGGATTCCGGATCGGATCACCGGTTTGCGGATCAGCGGACAAAACGCCTTCCCCCAAATAAAACAAGGAGGAACAAAAATGGCTAAGGTAGAGCTTAAAGCCCCCATCATCGAAGAGATCAAGGGTCATGTTTCGACAGCCAAGGCAGCAGTCATCGTTGATTACTGCGGACTTACTGTAGAGCAGGACACAATCCTTCGTAAGAAGTTAAGGGAAGCCGGTGTTGTTTATAAGGTTTATAAGAACACCTACATGAAGAGAGCTTTCGAGGGCACCGATTACGCTCAGCTCGACAAGGTTCTTGACGGACCTTCGGCAGTTGCATTCAGCGCAGACGATGCTACAGCTCCCGCAAGAGTACTTGCAGAGTTCATGAAAGACGCTCCCCAGATTACGTTCAAGGCCGGCGTTATCGACGGTACCTTCTACGATGAAGCAGGATGCAAGGTTATTGCAACAATCCCTTCAAGAGACGTACTTATTTCCAAGCTGCTTGGCAGCATCAAGTCACCTATCTCCAATCTTGCTCGTGTTATCAAGCAGATCGCAGAGAAGCAGGCAGAGGCTTAAGGAAATCACAACTCGCATCATAGTTTTGATGCACAGCACTATTGGACGTACTACGTGTGTAGTACAACAACATTTTTAATGGAGGAAACTTAAATGACAACACAGGAATTTATCGATGCTATCAAGGGCATGACCGTTTTAGAGCTTAACGATCTTGTTAAGGCTTGTGAAGAAGAGTTTGGCGTATCCGCAGCAGCAGGCGTTGCAGTTGTAGCAGCAGGCCCCGCAGCAGGCGCAGCAGAGGAAGAGAAGACAGAGTTCAACATCGAGCTTACAGAAGTTGGTGCTGAGAAGGTTAAGGTTATCAAGGTTGTTCGTGAGATCACCGGTCTTGGCCTCAAGGAAG
>CAMIZL010000018.1 GCA_946403295.1 uncultured Clostridia bacterium
GTGGCCGGAGGAGTTGCCGGCGGGGCCGTGGCCGGATTCGGCGCATTTTTCGACGGCTCGATGATGACTCTGGGGCTTGACGGTTATGATTACATGATCCTGCTTCTCGGCATGCTCACACTGTTTGCCGTCAGCATGATACAAAGAAAAGGAAGTGTCCGCGCCCGGGTGCTCGCCGCTCCGTTTGCGTTCCGCGCAGCGCTTATGATCGCACTCCTGACGGCGGTCATCATGTTTGGTGCCTACGGCCCCGGATATGACGTGGGACAGTTCATATATAACAGATTCTAGATCATTTTATCCGCTGAATCCTTAAGAGAGGGATCGGCGGTGATCCACCCGGATATTCATAAGGATGCCGGGAGAAATGTGTGAAACCTGCATCAAAAGAGGAGTTACGAGAATGCTGAAAAAAACAATTTGCGTACTAAGTGTACTTTGTATCGCGATCGTCATACTTGCGGCGTTGCAGCGGCTCGTCACTCCCAAGTATTACGACGGCGACATGGCTGAGGGAGGACTTATAGCCTCATATTATGACAGCGAAAAGGATCATGACGTGATCTTCCTCGGGGACTGCGAGGTTTATGAGAACTTCGACCCCGCGGTGATCGAAGAGGAAACGGGTCTTAAGACATATATCCGCGGAAGCGCGCAGCAACTTATCTGGCAGTCCTATTATCTGCTTGAGGACACGCTTCGCTACGAAACGCCGAAAGCGGTTGTCTTCAATGTGCTTTCGATGAAATACGATGAACCGCAGAACGAGGCATATAACAGGCTGACCCTTGACGGCATGGAGTGGTCGGGCGCGAAGATCGGGGCCATAAACGCTTCAATGACGGATGACGAATCTTTTATAACCTACGTCTTCCCGATCCTTCGTTATCACGACCGCTTAAGGGACCTGGGGGAGGAGGATTTTAAATACTTCTTCGCCTCGCCCCGTATCACGACCGACGGCTCTTACCTGAGGGACGGTGTCCTTGCGGGGAACGAGCAGATAGTGGCAAAGCCGCTCGTTCAGGATGATTTCGGAGCAACCGCGTGGGAATATATGGAGAAGATGCGCCGCCTTTGCGAGGAGAACGGCATAACGCTCATCCTCATCAAGGCGCCCTCGATCTACCCCGTGTGGTATACCGAGTGGGACGGGAGGATTTCCGATTATGCCGGGGCGCACGGCCTTAACTACATAAATCTTTATGACCGCAGAGGTTATGCCGGGATCTCGTTTGAAACCGATACTTATGACGGGGGCCTGCATCTTAACCGCACCGGCGCGCAGAAGCTTTCCCATTATTTTGCGCCGATCCTCAGGGATGCGATCTCAGGGGATGCTCCGTGCATCGTCGATCGCAGGGATGTCGGGGATTCCGAAGGGGCAGACGGCAGGGATGTCGGGAATTCCGGGATGGCAGACGGCAGGAATGCCGGGGATTCCGGGATGGCAGACGGCAGGGATGCCGGGAATTCCGAAGGTGCAGACGGCAGGGATGTCGGGGATTCCGAAGGGGCAGACGGCAGGGATGTCGGGAATTCCGGGATGGCAGCGGGCAACGACGATGGTTCAAACGGTGAAAACGAGCCGCGGGATACGGTTTGGCCGGACGGACGCGGGCCGGAAGACGAATCGGCGGAGAAATACGCATTTATAAGCGGCGGAGTGGATCTTGTGCCCGGAATGAAATGGGACAAGGAAGCACCGATTACCGGCGAACCCATCAGTTATTTCGAGGCGAAGAGCTGTGTGTTTGAGGGAATCGACAGGATGTACACATATGCGGGGTTTGAAGTGGACGTAAGTCCCGACGCAGACGGAGGCGAATCGGTAACCAGCATTTGGCTGCTCGACGATTCCGTGACGACCCCCGAGGGTGCGTATATCGGATGCAGCCGTGAATATGTGGAGAAGATCTACGGAGAAAGCACTTCAGCGCAGGAAAACGGATTGTCATATGAGAAGGGCGGCATTTCGCTTGAATTCGCATTCAGAGACGATGTGGTCGTAAGCATTTGTTACGCGCTCGACGCGAGATGACACTTTATCCGAACAACTTCGCGGTGAGTGCCGAGAATTCCTTCCAGGGTTCGAGATCGGAAAGGTCACTTAAGGCATCCGCGAGTCCGAGATAGTACCAGCCGAGGGCTTCGCGGCTTCCGGCTTTAAAGCTTGACCAAAAGATGTCGCCCCTCACCGCATCCCGGGAAATGGCGCGCATGTTGGAAAGCTTGTCACCGAGGGCAACGATCTTGGCGTCGCGCGGGGCGGACAAGAGTCTTTTGAGGCAGTCTTCCTTACGGATATGCCAGGAGTCATGAGCGGAAAGACCCGCATCGGAAGCGGGATAGCGGTCGGTATTGATATCGACTATTTCCGCGATACGGGAACCGAATTTGTCTTTGATCATTTCGAGAGTGATGGGTGTGTCCTCGACGACGTCGTGAAGAACGGCAGCAGCAATAAGCTCAGGATCCTCGCTGACCGAAGACACGATAACGGCTGCCTCGAGCGGATGGAGAAGGTAGGGAATGTTCTTCCCCCGCCTTACATCTCCGGAGTGGGCGTCAGATGCGAATGCTACTGCTTTTTCAAAGAGAGAAGTATCATGCATAAGAAGTCCTTTCGTTACGTTGTGAAAGTTGCGTTTAATTAGTTTTATCACGATGAGATAAAAATTGCAATGCCGACCCGGGGCACTGCGGAAAAATGAAAGTGTTCGGTCCGCGTGAAAACCGGACACGGGAAAATAAAAGCGTTCGATCCGCGTGAAAACCGGGCACGGGAAAATGAAAGTGTTCGATCCGCGTGGAAACCGGGCACGGGAAAAAGAAAGAAGGTTACGATATGTCTGAAAACACAAAAAAGGCACCGATACTCGATGCGGATATAGAATGCACATTTACTCTCAGGATCAGGGACGACGTGTTCAAACCGGGCCGCGTGAGGGTTCATCTTCCGGCGCCCGTAAACGCGGACTGGCTGTATATGGGCCAGGTTCTCGCTTCCTCGCCCGCTTTCCGCATGATCAGCATCGAAGATCATCCGCAGCGTTCGGTGTGGTTTGATGAAGTTCTTGACGAGAATGTGGATTTTACTGTCACATATGCGTTCGAGAGCGCGCCCAAAACGGTGACTCCCGATATCGAAGCCATCAACGCGGCAGAGCAGCCGGGCAGGGCGATCGACCCCGCGATGATAAAGAAATACGAAGAAGGCAGCCACTGCGACTGCACCTCATACACCGGTCCGTTTTCGGACAGAGTAACGGTTATGGACCTCGTGTCGGAATCTGGCATCAAGGTGCCGAAGCCCGGTGAGGCGGCGAAAATACTCGGAACAAGCGTCGAAGAGATCGAAAGCGCGGGGCCGGGAAATCTTATAAAGAAAATATTTGATCTCTGCGCGACCGGCAACCCGGGAACGGTGAGCTTTGCGGATGCTTCGGGATCATACGAATCACGCAACGCCTTGCTCGTAGCGCTTATGAGGTCTTGCGGGATACCTGCACGCTGGCAAGGCGGATTTAAGATCGTTGGTGCGCCGGCCGGCGAGAGCGCGACATCCGGCGATGGTGCGGCGTCCGGCGAGGGTGTGACATCCGGCGAGGATGCGGCGTCCGGCGATGGTGCGCCGGCCGGCGAGGGTGTGACACACGGCGAGGGTGTGGCGTCCGGCGAGAGTGTGACATCCGGCGAGGGTGTGGCGTCCGGCGAGGGTGCGCCGGTTGCGAGCGTTGTCCCTTCGGACTGGGCGATCGTGAATGCGGCGCCCTACGGATGGATCTATGTCGATGCGCAGGCAGCCTTTGAGGCACGCGAAGAGGGTGACGAAGAACTTGCAAAGTTTTATTTCGGAGGGATCGATGCTCTCAGGATCCCGACCGCGTCGAAGATAGGAGCCGGGCTTTATCCGGCGAGGGACTATAAGCGTGCGGACGAAAAATATAATCGTTACGGCGAGGTTGAGTTTGAAGAGAGGGGACTTGAGGCAGGAGAATTTACGACTTCGATAACTTCAAGTATCGTTTGAGTCGCTCCCGTTTCATTTGATAAATTCATGTTATCGCAAGAAAATAGTGACTTCGGTTGCTTTTCGTGATATAACATAAGCGTGGACTAAATCGCGTTGGTCGGGTTTGGGTAAAAACTAAAAAGGGTACAGGGCGGGACGCTTTTTTCGGAAATACTAAAGGTAATTGGAGACAGTATGGACAAACGCAGAAAAAAACAATTCCGGGCTCTGAAAAAAGGACATCCGGTAGTATCAATCGGGATGTTTATTATTATGAGTTTGGCTGTGACGTTTCTCGTCGGAACGATCGCATCCCTGATAATCAGTTATATCCTCGACTCAAAACTGGGGTCGGAATACAGCGACCTTCAATACATGACACGCATATACGAAGCAGCCGGGAAGATGCTCGACAAAGAAGATGCTTATGAACTTCTGGGCGAGGAAGGACGTGATTTCTATATCACTTCCAAAGACGGAAATATCATTTATCAAAAAGGAGAGATTACGGCCGGTTCCGAGCCCGTAAGCGCATTCCTTTCTTACATGGCGGACGAGGACGACCTCGAAAACGATGACGATTATACTTCCAAAGTCATATTCAGAACCGATACAAAAGTGCCGCTTTTGACGCCGGACGGTGAAGGTCATATCGGCCTTGACGAGTTGAGTCTTTTACGGGATCTTCCCGATCTGATCGAGCATACGCCCGAAGTCGGAACGACGGGAACAGGCAATTTTATCACAAGATTACTCGACATCGAGCCCGGTGCCGTGGCAATGGTCCCGATATGGTTCGATCTTCCCCTGGGAAGCGAAGGAGACATTCTTTGCGGTAAAGCATATGTAAAGATAAACATGATAGATTTTGCATGGATAACCATGCTCTTTGCGGCGCTTTTCGTGCTTGTAGTTATCCTGTTCGTGGTCATATTCGTTAATCTCATAAGAGGCCTCGTAAGGAGAAGAGGGGCGACGAAGATATTCTTCACCGATCTTTCGACGAGAGGAAAGAACTGGATGTGGTTCCTGCTTCGCGGCGAGACGTACCTTAAGAGCGGATTTGCCAAGAGGGACACATATGCGGTGATCAATCTTGTGTTCGTTAATTACAGAAATTATTGCGCGTGCCATTCGATCGCGGCCGGTGATGAGCTCTTGAGGAGCATCGACCAATGGATCAACACCAAGCTTCGCGGCAAGGAAATGTGCGCGAGGGTTACCGGCGCGGAATTCGCGATCCTTCTTAAATTTACGGATAAGCGCGCGCTTGAATCACGCTTACGTGAGATGATCGACGGCCTTCAGAATATTGACGGCGAGCACATCTTCCACTTCCAGGCGGGCGTGGATCTTGTCGGGATCGCGCGAAATGCGAGCGGGAAGCCCGCCAAGAGACGTTATTTCGACATGGAGATCGCCTATAACAACGCATGCACGACCAGGGGAACGATGGCCGATACGGAGGATTCCGGAGTTGCGTTCTTTACGGAGAGCATGATCGAGGACCAACGCTGGGTCGATCAGGTACAGGAAAAGCAGCGTCAGGCGATCGAAAACGAGGAATTTCAGGTTTACTATCAGCCTAAATATGATCCGCAGACCGATGAACTTAAGGGTGCCGAGGCGCTCATAAGATGGATCTCTCCCGAATACGGATTTGTTCCGCCCGGAAAGATTATTCCGATCTTTGAGAAGAACGGTTTTATTACCGAGATCGACCATTATATGGTCACGCATGTTGCGAGAGACCAAAGACGCTGGCTTGACCGCGGTTTCAAGTGTGTGCCCGTTTCGGTCAACATCTCGCGTGCACACTTTATCGAGAGCGACCTTGCCGAACAGATCCGTGATATGGTCGATGCGGAAGGCACGCCTCATGAACTTGTCGAACTGGAGCTTACGGAGAGCGCATTCTTCGATGACAAGAAAGCACTTATCGGTACGATCACAAGACTTAAGAATTACGGATTCTCCGTTTCGATGGACGACTTCGGATCGGGCTATTCCTCCCTTAATTCATTGAAGGATATGCCGCTTGATGTCCTGAAGCTTGATGCCGAATTCTTCCGCGGCGAGGGCAGCGGAGTCCGCGGAGAGATCGTTGTCAGTGAAGCGATCCGTCTCGCCAAGAGCCTCAACATGCTCACGGTTGCGGAGGGCGTTGAGGTCAAGGAACAGGTTGATTTCCTCGCCTCCCAGGGCTGTGATATGATCCAGGGATATTATTACGCCAAGCCCATGCCCGGCCCCGATTACGAGGAGCGCATGAAGAACAACGAGGAGAACCTGAGAAGAGCGGCCAGCAGCGTCGAAGCTTCCGAATACGCGGCACTCCTTCAGGGAATTCCCGACTACGAGCAGATTGAAGGAACTGATGTGTCGGACGCGGCGGACGTGGCGATTATTGCGCCCGGGGATGGCGAATGATCACGCAGACGGACGGTTGTTGCGGACGCGGCGGACTGTTGGACGTGGCGATTATTGCACCCGGGGATGACGAATGATCGCGCAGACGGACGGTTGTTAGGGACGTGAAGTCGGAAGTTTAGGATGATCGTGCAGACGGACGGTTGTTAGGGATGCGAAGTCGGAAGTTGAGGATGATCGCGCAGAAAACAGGATGATAAACAAGAGTTTGACAAAACTCGGTCCTATAGAAAATAGATGCTCTCGGTGGACCACGAAATTTTCGTGTTTTGGTCCATCGGGGGCACTGATTTCGTATAGGACCATATTTTTTGAAAATTGGAAAAAATTGGAAGAAAAAACGGTCCACGGGGAGCATGAATTTCCTATTGGACCAAGAGAGAAGCAGAAGCCTATCAATGTTCAATCCAGGCAACAGAGAAGCTCATCAATGTTTAATCCAAGCATGAGAGAAGCCTATCAATGTTCAATCCAAGCAACAGAGAAGCCATCAATGTTCAATCCAAGCAACATTGAAGCCATCAATGTTCGTAAAGAAATAATTGCGCAGATGGACGGAAATGACGGGGGCGGTGAATAATTGCGCAGAGGGATGGAAATGGCGGGGGCGGTGAATAATTGCGCAGAGGGACAGCAATGGCGGGGGCGGTGACGATGGATGTGACTGTCGGGTCATATCATTGAATGACTTGATCGTTGTCACCGTGTCGGAGATGACGATTTTTGACTAAACCCGACAATTCTACGTTTTTAGTCAAGTGTTTTCCTCGAGATTTGATCATTTTCACCGCGTCGGAGATGACGATTTTTGACTAAAACCGCAATTCCACGTGTTTTAGTCAAAAGTTTTCCTTGTGGCTTGATCATTTCCGCCGCGTCGGAGATAACGGTCCTTGACTAAAACCGCAATTCCACGTGGTTTAGATAAGATGTCTTATCTTGAACTTGAAATTTTCATTGAAAATGACATTTCAGTGTTGACTAATTTGTGTGTTTCTTTGCTTTTGGTCAAATTTGCGGCCTTTTCGATACAAATTTCTTTAATTGTCCGGATCATCAAAAAGAATCAACAAAAAGGATATTCAAAAATTCAAAAAGAAAACTTCTCCTTGACAAGATAGGAAACAGGGCTGTATAATCTGTTTGTTGCGCGGAAAGCGAAACACGAAAGATCGTGAAAGTGTGATTTTAAGTGTGTTGGCGGTGATCAAGTAATTATTCGTCGCAAGCAACCTGAATCCTTTCGTCGAGCTCACAAAATTCGCAAGCGAATTTTGGAGGTTGTATGGGATCTTAGCTCAGCTGGGAGAGCATCTGCCTTACAAGCAGAGGGTCATAGGTTCGAGCCCTATAGGTCCCACTTATGTGGAAGTGAATGCTTCCATTACATGGCGAAGTAGCTCAGTTGGCCAGAGCACGCGGTTCATACCCGCGGTGTCGAGGGTTCGAATCCCCCCTTCGCTACTACAGGACGTCCCGAATCGGGGCGTTTTTCTTTTGTAAAAAATCGGGACGCCGGGTCAAATTTCGGAAGCCCCGCTCGCGGTGCGCCGGGTCAAATTTCGGAAGCCCCGCTCGCGGGACGCTGGGTCAAATCTCGGAAGTCCCGCTCGTGGGATGCCGGGTCAAATCTCGGAAGCCCCGCTGTATCCCGCAAGCATTGTATGCTGGACGCCGGGTTGCGTCTCGCATTTTTTCGAGGCAGACAGAGCCCGGTGGCGGGAGTCGGTCGGCTCGAGGTGAAAAAATTGAAAAAAATCCGCATAAAACCTGCTTTTGGCATTAAAAACACATATACATGGCAAAGTAACATGTGATATAATTATTGAAGATATTTTAATATCAGAAGGAGGTATTATCATGGCGTTTTGTAAGTATTGTGGTGCAGAGATTCCGGATGGTGGGGTGTGCAGTTGTCCTCAGGCTCAGGCAGAGGCAGCAGGAAATGCTCCTCAGGCTCCCGTTGCGGAGGTACAGCCTGTAGCGGCTCCCGCAGTTCAGCCTGCAGCTCCCGCAGTTCAGCCCGCAGCACCCGCAGTTCAGGCTGTTCCTGCAGCGGCTCCCGCAGCAAACTACTTTGGGGAGGCATTTAAACAATTTGTAAAATTGTTTACGAAGCCCACATCACTTGTTAAGGATTCGATCGAAGGCAAGATCTCGTTTGAGGCATCCATTGTTCTCGCCGGTCTTTACGGAGTGGTTGTATGGATCATGAACATGATCACAGGTTTTGTAGTGGGTGCAGGATGGGAGTCGATCCTTTGGTCGTTACTCGCTACGGTCGTTATTTGTGGTTTCAGATTCGGTACCGCGGCACTTTTCATGCTTTTCGGCAAAAAGAAAGGTCTTACTTATAAGAAGAGTCTTTTGACCTGCTTCGTTACGACCATACCTGCCACTATATGCTGGTTACTTTACGGTACCTTCGGATTGATCGGAGCGGGAACAAGATCTTTCCTCTTTATTATGACATTGCTTATAGTGCTTGTTTTCTATGCAGCAATCATTGATGCATATGTTGAAAACAAGGATCTTGCACTTCTGTTTACGATCGCTATCATTTGTGTGCTTATGATTGGATATCTTCTTATGAATGCATATGAAAATTTAATCTTTGATAGAGCGATGGACCACATGAGTGTCCGCACTATGAATGCATTAGAAGACTTGTACAGTGGTTTCTTAGGATCTTTATTCTGATACCCGGATATGATTCATATGAATTGATGAAAAGGCCTCCTGCCGCGAGACGGGAGGCCTTTGTGTGCGCCAAGAGAAGCTTCGCGTCTTGCGACGGGAGGCTTTGCTATGCGATAAGAGAAGCTTCGCGTCTTGCGTAGAGACGGTTTGTTATGTGATAAACGAAGCTTCGCGTATGCGTAGAGAGCTTGTCCTTGAAAAATCAGGATTTTTTGCTATAATATCATGGTGAATTTGTGTGCCTGTGTAACATACGGTAAAGCAGGCAGGCGTTTTATGTCGGAAATGATCCGGGGAAGGAAAGCTACTTAGAATGTTCAAATCACACATATTAAAATACAGGGTTGGAATCGTTTCCATGCTCGTGGTTATGACCTGTATGATAGTATGCTCTGTACTGTTTGATGCATCCGGAAGTGTTCACGAAGGTGAACCGGGTGATGTAGCGATTGTAAGAGTTGAAGCAGGGGACCCGGGAGAGAATACGGTGATCGCTCCGATGGTTGGGGTCACGGGCAAAGAGGTAACGCCGGACGGTATTTCATCGGGGGAAGTTATACCGGAAGGACAGCAGGACGAAACCGAGCAGAAAAGCGATCCTATGGAAGATCCTGTGGTTGTTGCGGAGGGAGATCTCGCCGAACAGATCGTGGGAGAGATCCTTTCTCAATATGAAGTCACTATGATAGGCGATGACGACGAAGAGATCGTTCTTGATATCAATGATGTCGAATTTTTGCCTATTTATAATCACGGAACAACAGACAAGAGTGTTGCCGTTATTCAGTCAAAACTCATGGATCTCGGGTTCATGGATCCCGCGGAGCCTACGGACTACTACGGAAGCATTACAATGGATGCGGTGAAGCGCTTCCAGAGGCAGAACGAACTCAAGCAGGACGGTATCATGGGACAGGAAACCATTGCCATGATCCTTGATCCGGCTGCCAAGTCGTACCTCCTTAAGAAGGGCATGGAAGGCGATGATATTGAGCTTATACAGAACCGTTTGTACGAGCTTGGTTATCTTGATAAAAAGTCGCTTATTACAGGAAAATTCGGAGCCGAGACAGAATCGGCGGTACGCGCACTTCAGACCGCCAACGGTCTCACGGCCGACGGACTTATCGGAACGGCCACGACCGAGCTGCTTTATTACGGAGACGTAAAGGCTAATCTTTTGTCGTTCGGAGACA
Source organism: uncultured Clostridia bacterium (assembly GCA_946403295.1). Taxonomy (GTDB): domain Bacteria; phylum Bacillota; class Clostridia; order Lachnospirales; family Lachnospiraceae; genus RUG11977. The sequence continues at coordinate 10,342 of CAMIZL010000018.1, forward strand.
AGAGCGATATTATCCTTGAGTGTCAAAACAAGCTTAAGGAACTCGGTTATATGACAACAAATCCGGATGGAGTTTACGGTGGCGATACGCTCGCTGCGGTTAAGCTCTTCCAGTCCAGAAACGACCTTGTCGTTGACGGATATCTCGGACCCACAACAAGAGAAAAGCTTATGAGCACATCGGCAACCCCGAACGGTCTCGTTATCGGTGATGAAGGCGATACCGTTAAGCGTGTTCAGGAGCTGCTCATAAAACTCGGCTACCTCAGCAAGGGCAGTGCGACAGGATATTTCGGCGATGTTACCGACAAAGCCGTCAAGAGTTTCCAAAAGAATAACGGACTTGTCGCTGACGGTAATGTCGGACGCAAGACCATGGCTATGCTCACGGACGGAGGAAAGGGCGCTTCGGGTTCATCGTCGGGTGCGGTTGAGACGGGAAGCGCGAGCGGCGGTTCGGTCAAGTCGCTTCTTAAGGTAGCGCTTTCGAAACTCGGTTGTTCGTATAAGTACGGAGCAAAGGGACCTGACAAATTCGATTGTTCGGGATTTGTATACTGGTGTCTCAATCAGGTCGGGGTAAAACAGAGTTACATTACATCTTACCAATGGCGTACCGTAGGTAAATACAAGAAGATCACTTCGTATTCATCGCTCAAGGCGGGTGACATAATCGTTGTTACCGGTCATGTGGGAATCATTGGCGAAGACGGAACCGTTATAGATGCTTCATCGTCCCGTCAGCAAATAATGCATAGAAAGCTGTCCTCATGGTGGAGCAGTCGCTTCATATGTGGATGGAGGATTTTCTGATATGGGTTTCTTTAAATATGTAAAAGAGGAAATAGCGGTCATCCGCGAACGGGATCCCGCTATCAAGAGTGTGATGGAGGTTTTCCTCTATCCGAGCTTTAAGGCTGTGCTCCGTCACAGATTTGCTCACAGACTCTACAAAAAAGGCCATTATTTCTGGGCAAGAAAGGTGTCCCAGCGTACCGTGCGCAAGACAGGTATAGAGATCCATCCCGGTGCTCAGATCGGAAAAGGGTTCTTTATCGATCACGGAATGGGTGTTATAATCGGTGAAACCGCGATCATCGGTGACAACGTAACGCTTTATCAGGGTGTTACCCTCGGTGGTACGGGTAAAGAAACGGGTAAGCGTCATCCGACCATATGCGACAACGTCATGATCGGTGCGGGCGCTAAGGTGCTCGGTTCGTTTACGGTAGGCGAGAATTCGATGATAGGCGCGGGCGCCGTTATCCTTCAGGAGGTTCCGCCGAATTCGACCGTTGTCGGTGTACCGGGACGAATCGTAAGACACGAGCAGATCAAGATACCCAGAGAAACACTCGATCAGGTACATTTGCCCGACCCCGTTATGCAGAGCATAAACGAACTTCGCGAGGAAAACAAAGAGCTTCGCGACATGATCGTAAGGCTTGCGGAGAAAGTAAAGGATTAAGGAAGAAAAAAGCAGAAGAAAGCATAAAAAAAATAAGGGAAAAGAAGAAAAAACAGAGGAACAGAAGAAAAACAGAGGAAAGAAAAAAACAGAGAAAAGAAGAAAAAACAGAGGAAAGAAAAAAACAGAGAAAAGAAAAAAACAGAGAAAAGAAGAAAAGTAGAGGGAAAAAAAGATGCTTAGGATATACAATACATTAACAAGAAAAGTCGAGGACTTTGTGCCCAATGTTGAGGGAAAGGTCAATATGTACACATGCGGCCCCACCGTCTATCATTTCGCGCACATCGGAAACCTTCGCAGCTACATCTGCGAGGATGTTCTCGAAAAGTCGCTCAGATATATGGGGTACGATGTAAAGAGAGTAATGAATATCACTGACGTCGGACATCTTTCGAGCGATGCCGACACCGGCGAGGACAAGATGCTTAAGGGCGCAAAACGCGAGCACAAGACGGTCATGGAGATCGCCGATTTCTATACAAAGGCTTTCTTTGCCGATTGCGCAGCCCTCAACATCAAGACTCCCGATGTTGTTGAACCCGCCACGAATTGCATACCCGAGTTCATAAACATGATCGAGGGACTCCTTGAGAAAGGATATGCTTATAAGTCGGGCGAGAATGTTTATTTTGACACCTCGAAACTCAAGGAATACTATGTCTTCGGCAATCAAAACGAAGAAGAGCTCATGGTCGGTGTCAGGGATGACGTCGAGGAGGACAAGAATAAGCGTAATAAGAACGATTTCGTTCTTTGGTTTACACAGTCCAAATTCGAGGATCAGGCACTCAAGTGGGAAAGCCCCTGGGGCGTCGGTTATCCCGGCTGGCATATTGAGTGCTCCTGCATAAGCATGAAGCACCTCGGAGAATACATGGACATCCATTGCGGCGGCGTGGACAACATCTTCCCTCATCATACAAACGAGATCGCGCAAAGCGAATCTTTCATCGGTCACAAGTGGTGCAACTACTGGTTCCATGTTCACCATCTCAATGATCGTTCGGGCAAGATGAGTAAGTCAAAGGGCAATATCCTTACCGTTACCGTTCTCAAGGAGAATGGCTATGATCCGCTGGCTTACAGGTTCTTCTGCCTTCAGTCGCATTATCGCAAGCCTCTCGAGTTTTCGTTCGATGCTCTCGACAATGCCGTGACCGCATACGACAAGCTGAGGAAGGCCGCGCTTCGTTGCACGACAGGCGAACAGGGAACGGTCGACGAAGCAGTCGTTAAAGAATACAAAGAAAAATTCATCGCAGCACTTTCAAGTGATATCAATACATCGTCCGCACTTACGATCGTTTACGAAGTGATCAAAGCCGATACGAGTAATTCTACAAAAGTAGAACTGCTTAATTCCTTCGATCAAGTCCTCGGGCTCAATCTGCTGGCTCCCATCGAAGAGAAGGAAGGCGAGGGTGTTGACGAGGAGCTTCGCGCTTATGTCGAAGAAATGATCGCAAAGCGTGCCGAGGCAAAGAAAGCAAAAGATTTCGCCACAGCCGACAAGATCCGTGACGAGCTCGCAGCCAAAGGTATCACGATCAAGGATACACGCGAGGGAGTTGTTTGGGAGAAGGCGTAAAGAAAGCGAGTTTCCCGAAGAGAGCTTAGGGAGTGCGAGTGTCCCGAAGAGAGCTTAGGGAGTGCGAGCGTCCCGAAGAGAGCTTAGGGAATGCGAGCGTCCCGAAGAGAGCTTAGGGAATGCGAGCGTCCTTTTGAGAAGGCGTAAGGAGTGCAAACAGAATGACAGGTGAAGGATTGGTGCGCGATCTTTGCGAAAGCCTCGGACTCAAAGACAGAGATCCGAAAACTCTTCCGGGTCTGACGCTGGCATACGTGGGAGACTGCGCGTTTGAGATGGTTGTAAGGTCTACTCTTGTAGAAAGCGGATTAAATCACGTGAGTGAACTTAACAAAGTTGCTACGGGAATAGTCAGTGCGAAAGCTCAATCGGCATTTATGAAGACGATCGAGGATTCGCTCGAACCTGACGAGAAGGACGTCTACAAACGCGGCAAGAACACGAACAGCACATCGATACCGAAATCTGCCACCAGAGCGGAGTATCATACTGCGACGGGATTTGAGGCGCTTATGGGTTATCTTTTTCTTATGGGGCGGACAGACAGGATCATGGAGATCTGTCGGCCGATACTTGAGGAAATAGTACAAAAGAAGAAAGGTTAAGGGGAAAACCGTGAGCTTTTGTATTATATTTTATACAGATACCCAAAAGGGAAGAAAGGAGAGTTCGCGGAGAACCGCGGACACAAAAAAATGGAAGAAAAAAGGGAAGAATCACAGGAGAACAAGAATTCGGGAGGATTTAAAGCTTTCCTGAAGAAGCAAAACATCGTTTTCTCGGCCAAGGCGTATTTTATTGACGCAATGAGTGCCATGGCGAACGGATTGTTTGCATCTCTTCTTATCGGAACAATACTTTCCACGATCGGAACACAGTTAGGGATCGACTTCTTTGTCGAAGCCGGTAATTACGCAAAAGGCGTGGCCGGCCCTGCAATGGCAGCCGCTATCGCATATTCGTTAAAGGGATCGCCCCTCGTAATATTCTCGATGATCGCGGTCGGAGCAGCAGCCAATACGCTCGGTGGGGCGGGCGGACCGCTTGCGGTATTCTTCATTGCGATCATTGCGACCGAACTTGGAAAACTTGTTTCCAAAACAACAAAAGTTGACATACTTGTAACGCCTTCCGTTACTATCTGCACAGGTGTCGGTCTTTCGATGCTCGTTGCGCCTTATATCGGAGAGGCTGCAAGCTCGGTAGGCAATATAATCATGTGGGCTACGGAACAGCAACCGCTTGTAATGGGTATTGTGGTTTCGGTTGTTATCGGTATAGCGCTCACGCTTCCCATCAGCTCTGCAGCGATCTGCGCGGCACTCGGACTTACGGGTCTGGCCGGCGGAGCGGCAGTTGCGGGATGTTGTGCACAGATGGTCGGATTTGCGGTAATGAGCTACAGAGAGAACAAAGTCGGCGGTCTCGTTTCGCAGGGCATCGGCACAAGCATGCTTCAGATGGGCAATATCATAAAGAACCCCAGGATCTGGATCCCTCCGATCCTTGCATCGGCTATCACAGGACCGATCGCTACGTGCATCTTCAAACTTGAGATGAACGGCGCACCCATTTCTTCGGGTATGGGTACTTGCGGTTTTGTAGGCCAGATCGGGGTATATACCGGCTGGCTTGACGAAGCGGGACATTGCACTGCGGGTGCGATGGACTGGATCGGTCTCGTACTTATCAGCTTCATCCTTCCCGGACTTCTTACATGGGCGATCGGACTTGCCCTTAGGAAGATCGGCTGGATCAAAGAGGGCGATTTAAAGCTCGAGAAGTGATTTAGGTACAAGTAATAACGGCTCATTAATATCCGGGCCGTTATACAGGGATAAATGATCTTAAGCTCAGTCGGAGCCGGGGCTTCGGCTGAGTTTATGCGTTTGAGAGGCTGACGCATAAGAATACAGGGTTGTTTTGTTATCTGCTGAAGAAAAAGGAGTTTAAGATATATGAGATTTCAGGAAAGTACCATTGAAGGCAAAAATGCGGTCCTTGAGGCATTTCGCGCCGGGAAAACGATCGACAGGCTCTTCATACTGGACGGGGCAAGAGAGGGTGCGATCTCGAGCATCCTTCGCGAGGCAAAGAAGGGTGACACGATCATCACTTTCGTAAAGAAAGAACGCCTTGACCAAATGTCCGAAACGAAGAATCATCAAGGTGTTATCGCATATGCGGCAGCTTACGAATATGCCGAAGTGTCGGACATTCTCGATGCGGCCCGTGCCAAAGGGGAATCTCCTTTTGTTATCATCCTTGACGGGATCGAGGACCCGCATAACCTCGGAGCGATCATAAGAAGCGCTAATCTTGCGGGCGCGCACGGCGTGATCATTCCGAAGAGAAGGGCCGCGGGGCTCACTTCAACCGTCGCAAAGACAAGTGCGGGAGCGCTCAACTATACTCCCGTTGCAAAAGTAACCAACTTAACCGCCACTATGGAGGAACTCAAAAAAGAAGGCATGTGGTTTGCATGCGCCGATATGGGCGGTCAGAGTATGTATGATTGTAATTTCACAGGTTCCTTTGGGCTTGTTATCGGATCCGAAGGAGACGGAGTTTCAAGACTTGTAAAGGAACATTGCGATTTTACCGCCAGCATTCCCATGAAGGGAGATATTGATTCGCTTAACGCGTCCGTCGCTGCCGGAATCCTCATGTTCGAAGCGGCAAGACAGCGTGCATTGAAGAAACAGTAATATTATCATGAGTATTTTTGGAACAAGAAAATTTTATAAAAATGTGCTTCTCGTAGCGCTTCCGATCATGGCGCAGAACGGGATCACCAATTTCGTCAATCTGCTTGACAATATCATGATCGGGCAGGTCGGCACCGAGCAGATGAGCGGCGTGTCGATCGTTAATCAGTTTATGTTTGTCGTGATCCTGTGCCTGTTCGGTGCCGTTTCGGGCGGCGGGATACTCGGCGCTCAGTATTACGGACAGCGCAACATGGAGGGCGTAAGGAACGTCCTGCGCATAAAGCTGGTCATTGCGATAACGCTTATGATCATCGCCGGAGTCACTCTCTGTCTCTGTGACGAGCAGCTGATCTCAATATTTCTGACAGACGCTTCGGATGTCGGAGATCCGGTAGCCACGCTCGCATACGGTAAGGAGTACCTGATGATCATGATCGTGTCGCTGCCGCCTCTTGCGATCGAGATGAGCTATTCCTCGACCCTTAGGGAGTCGGGTGTCACGAGCGTGCCTATGTTTGCGTCGCTGCTCGCTGTCCTTGTGAACCTCGCCCTCAATTATGTCCTTATCTTCGGTAAGCTCGGCGCGCCTGTTTTGGGCGTTGCGGGTGCTGCGATCGCGACGGTCGTATCGAGGTACATTCAAGCTGCCTTTGTGGTGATCTACGCACACACGCACACCCGGAAGAATCCCTATTTTACGGGACTTTGGCGTGGATTTAAGATCCCTGTCGACATGGTTATAAAGGTTGTGGTACTTTCGACTCCGCTTATGGCCAATGAGGCTTTCTGGGCCGCCGGGATGGCAGCCATCAACTCCTGTTACGCGCAGAGAGGACTTGCGGTGGTTGCGGCGACGAACATCCAGTCAACACTTTACAACATCTTCAATATAATGTTTATAGCCATGGGTGACTCGCTCGCAATAATAGTCGGGCAGAAGCTCGGTGCGGGAGAGGTCGAGGAAGCTAAGGATTCCTCGAAAAAGATCATCGCCATGTCCGTATTCTTCGCGACGGTGGGCGGTATCCTTATGATAGCGATGTCGTTTACTTTCCCGTCGTTTTATAACACGGAAGGCAAGGTCAAGGAGATTGCGAGTACGATAATCAGGATCTGCGCATGCTTCATGCCGATCCACGGATTCCTGCATGCCGTTTACTTTGCGATAAGAAGCGGAGGCAGGACGATCATTACGTTCCTCTTTGACAGTGTCTATACATGGCTTATCGTGTTCCCTGTAGCGTACATTCTGTCGTATCATACGGGAATCGATATCACACTCCTGTACTTCTGCTGTCAGGCTGTGGATCTTATCAAGGCAACCGTGGGATTCCTTATCTACAGGTCGGGAATATGGGCCAGAAATATAACCGTTTAGAGAAGTATACGTGTCGGAATTCTCATAGACAACTTAATTTCGTTATGCTATAATTATTAGCATGTAAGGACTTTGGAGGTATTTATGTACGTACTTAAGGTTGATCTTCCTACCGGAAGAGCCTTTTTCACAGGGAAGAAAAAGGTAGTTCAAAGTTGTGAATTCCCCGGACTCACTGAAGAATTTGAGAATGCCAAGCAGTACGAGACGGAAGAGGAAGCTAAGAAATTCTGTAAAATGCTCATCAAGAAGTATGATATGGACTTCTATTATTCCTCAACAGATGAGCCTCACGAAGAGTATTCGGGAGAGGTCGATTTTGTTGTCCCCATCTCTGAAGATATAGAAGCGGAGATCGATGCCGAATTCAATACTCCTCAGGAAGAAGGACCGGCCGGAACTCCTTATTACGACATCCCGGGTGGCAAGGACAGATTCTGAGAAAATCATATGATCATTACAGGCGGCAGAGAGATCTGCCGCTTTTTTCGGAGGAATTATTATGGTGGAGAGAGGAAGAAGTACAGAAGGGAGCGAATTTTTCCGGCTTCCGAAATTGACTTACAAGAGAATCCGAAAAAATAGTAAAAAATGTGCTTGCATTACTGAGGGGACTGTGATAATATAATCGTCGGACTTCACGCAAGGACATGTTTGCTACTATAGCTCAGCCGGTAGAGCGCATCCTCGGTAAGGATGAGGTCACCAGTTCAATCCTGGTTAGTAGCTCTGCCGTGTAAATGTGACGGCGTGGTTGAGTAAGATCAAGTTAATATGAATTACGAGGTGTGGCTCAGTTTGGCTAGAGCGCCACGTTAGGGACGTGGAGGTCGCTGGTTCAAGTCCAGTCACCTCGATCAAAAAGGGATTCGTTGAAACGAATCCCTTTTTTGCTCGAGGTGGCGGCTGAAGCCGCCGACGTAACTTCGTTACGTCGCTCCCTACGCGGGAAATGACTTGAAGCGTGTCATTTCCCGCTACGGGCCCCGCATTCGCGCTAAGCGCGAAATGCTCGGGGTTCAAGTCCGCGGCTTCGCCGGGACCTGGACGCAGAACCGGCGTCCAGTGTCGCTGACCCTGCGGGTCCCCATGCTTGCGCAAGGTTAAAGCGCAAGCATTATGTTTTTCACTATCCTTGCACTTTCTTTTTTGGTAAAATAAGGCATATCGGTACCGCGTTACGAGGTTCTACACACTCAGGGAACAGATTTTGCAGTCGGAGATATTGAAGAATATATAGGGTTAAAAGGGGATAAGGTATGATAGTTTATCCCGGACATAATCAGATAGCGATACCGGCAGGACTATTAAAAGTTCATACAGCTAATGATTAAATGGAATTGATTATTCAAAGATAACTGTTCCTATAGACAGAATCAGATTTATATATTGAATTGGAGGATTGAATATCGTGAAGCGCTGGTTAAAACTATATCATCTATAGGAGCGGAGATCTGTTTGGAAGGACATTGGACCCCGGATACTCCTGACGGAATAATAAAAGATATCCTTAACTAATGTTTATAATATGGGTCTTTCCGGACCTTATTGTCTGCGTGGTATAATCCCCTCTGATCAGTCATATTTTATCGGCTACGAAAGAGAAACGAGCTATGAAGAAAAACATAAAAAGAATGATCGCCTACTATAAGCCCTACAAGGGCACCTTCTTCGCGGACATCTTATTCGCGTTGGTGTGCTCGGGGATCGCGCTTGTGATACCGCTTGTGGTCAGGTACATAACGTCAAATATCGCGCAGATCAAGGAAGAGGACAACATCGGACTGATCTTTGCGATCGGGGCGGTACTGATCGCCCTCGTGGCTGTCCAGTTTGGCGCGAGATTCTTTATCTCCTACGTCGGACACGTTATGGGAGCCGGGATGGAGTATGATATGCGTGCCGAGATCTTCGCGCATTATCAGAAACTGTCATTTTCCTTCTACGACGAGCAGAAGGTCGGGCAGCTCATGAGCAGGATCACAAGCGACCTGTTTGAGATCTCGGAGCTCCTGCATCACGGCCCCGAGAATCTGGTCATCGCTTCGATCAAGCTGATCGGCGCATTCGTGATCCTTTCGCAGATCAGCGGTTATCTGACCGTTGCGGCGTTTGTGCTTGTACCTTTTATGTGCATATATGCGATTTTTATGAACAAGAGGATGCGCAGAGCCTTCAGGCGGAACAGGGAGAAGATCGCTGAGATCAATGCCCGTATCGAGGACAACCTTGCCGGGATCAGAGTTGTAAAGTCGTTCGGAAACGAGACGATCGAAAACGATAAGTTTAAGGAAGGCAACGACGGCTTCCTGAGGGCCAAGAAAAACAGCTATAAATACATGGGACTTTTCCACTCCGGCATGACTTCGTTTACGATCCTTATCAACGTGGCAGTCATCATGACGGGGGGAGCGCTACTGGTAAATGATGTGGTCACGGTGCCTGATTTTATCGCGTTCCTGCTTTATATAAACGTCTTCACGGAGCCGATCCAGACGCTTATAGAGTTCACCGAGCAGTTCCAGAACGGTTATACCGGCTTTGAAAGGTTTATCGAGATCCTTGACACCGCGCCCGATATCACGGATGCGCCGGATGCCGAAGAACTTACGAATGTACGCGGAAGGATCGCATTTGAGGATGTTTCGTTCAGATACAGCGAGGCCGCGCACAGAGTGCTGCGTCACATAAACCTTAATGTCGAGGCAGGCGCCTATGTGGCGCTCGTCGGCTCGTCGGGAGGAGGCAAAACGACTCTTTGCAGTCTTATCCCGAGGTTCTACGATGTGACCGGAGGCAGGATCACCATTGACGGAAAGGATATCCGCGAGGTTACCCTAAAAAGCCTCAGGAGGAACATCGGTATCGTGCAGCAGGATGTATATCTCTTCGCGGGTACCGTTTACGAGAACATCAGTTACGGCAATCCTTCGGCAACAAGAGAAGAGATCATTGAGGCAGCGAAGCTTGCGAACGCACACGATTTCATACAGGAACTTCCCAAGGGGTACGACACCGATATCGGTCAAAGGGGTATCAAGCTTTCGGGAGGTCAGAAGCAGAGGCTTTCCATCGCGAGGGTATTCCTCAAGAATCCCCCGATACTGATATTCGATGAGGCCACGAGCGCACTTGACAACGAAAGCGAGAACATAGTCAAGGAATCCCTTGAAAAGCTTGCGAAGAACAGGACAACATTCGTTATCGCCCACAGGCTCTCAACCATTAGGAACGCACAGAGGATCATCGTCCTTACAGAGAACGGTATCGAGGAGAGCGGCACGCACGACGAGCTTATGGCAAAGAACGGCGCCTATGCGGCACTGTATAAATGGAACGGATGATAGGTTTTATACAGAGAAAGGACATCCACATGAGGATGTCCTTTCTTTTCGAAGTTGCCGGGCTGAAAAATGAATAAAATATTTTTTCCGCCCTATTGACTCTTCCCCTGGGGCACGCTTTACAATGGGTTCATCAGGATCCCGATACGATAGATAAAACCGAAATAATACTGAGGAGGACCCATCATGAAATCAAACCCCAAAACCACCATGACGTCAGGCGAGATCGCCAAAAAAGCGGGTATCTCGCAGAAAGCCGTCAGATTATACGACGAGAAGGGACTCTTAAAGCCCACCGACTATTCCGAGGGTAATTACAGGCTCTATGACAAGGCCGCTCTCAAGGTGCTCGAGAAGATCGTGGCGCTCAAGCAGATCGGTTTTTCGCTTGAAGAGATCAGGGACAATCTTGTTTCGGGACAGGCTGCCGATATTGAGGGGGCTCTGCGCATGCAGTTAAAAACCATGGAAGAGAAGAAGTACAGGCTCGAGAAGGTTATCGACGCCATAAACAGAGTCTTTGAGCGTAAGAGCGAGGGCCTCGACTGGGACGATGTGGCTGAGATCGTGCAGAACGTGAGCCTCGATCAGAGTTCCGACGAAGCGCATTGGGATGCTACCAGACATACTGCGGGTGAAGAGGATTGGTACGTAAAGATATTTAAGTCTCTGGGTCTTAAAGCCGGCACGTCGGTACTTGACCTCGGCTGCGGATATTCGAAGCTCTGGAGGAACAACTGGAGTGAGATCCCCGAGGGAATAAGCATTAATGCATATGACATACACGGCAGCTGGGCGGACGATTTTGAGAAATACCTTGGCGAAAACAAACAGTCGCTCCCGAAGAATGTCTCTATCGACCTTGTTTTCAAGGACCTTGAGGATAGTGCTACCTGGGATGAGATAAGCGCCACAAAATACGATACGATCGTGGCTCACTACATCGGTTTCCAGCTGCATGACCGCGAAGCGTTCGTGGAGCGCGCGTCGCATGTGCTTGCCGACGGAGGTTGCTTCTCGATGACCGGTCACGGAATCAGTGAATGGAACGGATTCTTTAAGGAAGCATTTGCGGACATGAAGATTGAGGCACCTTTTATAGATGAAGTTATCGAAGAGCAGACCGCGGACCGCAACGAAATGATGGAGATGCTCGGACGTCATTTCGGCCGGGTTGAGTCCGTTATCCTTTCGAACACATGGCACTACACGGATGCGGAGGAGATCGTGCAGAAGTTTTTGAGTATCTTCCCCGACCGGGAGAAGTTTGTTGCGGCTCACAGCGAAGAGATCCACGCTTATTTTGCGAACCGCATCGAAGCGGACGGCGAGATTGCCGTAACGTCCGCTTCGCAGTTCTGGCATTGCGGCAATTGACATATATGTAGCTCTCTCTTGAAAAATTGTTGTAGGAACATCGCATTCATGTCGTCAGTGAGTGCGATGTTCTGCTTCTATTTGGCGTCTTGTTTTGATAAAATATTGGGTGTTGAAAAAATGGGAGCAAAAAAAGGATTAAGGATGGAAGCATGATACAGGACATTTTTCCGAGCAGATTAAATAATGCATATAAAAACGCGGCTCCCGGGAGTGAAGACTTTCTGTTTGTCTTTGACAAAGAGGGAAGGATATTGCACGGCGAAAAAGACGGGGTAATGGCTTTACCGACGACCGGGGAAATACGTGACGCGAGCGGGGCGGATCCTTCGGAATTTAAAACGATCTACCTCTTCTCGGTAGATGAAGAGCGTTTTTTCATGCTCTTTGGCGCTACTCACGCAGGGGATGGCTACACATACCACTCTGTCCGTGAACTTCGGGATTTATATTCCGGTAAGGAGGTTTATGCGGCTTTTACGGCATATCACCTTTGGAAGTGGTATTGGGACAACCGTTTCTGCGGAAAGTGCGGGGACAAGCTTAAACCCGGGGAGAAAGAGAGATCGCTTGTCTGTCCTTCGTGCGGCAACACTGTATATCCGAGGATCAATCCCGCTGTGATCGTTGGTGTCATAAAGGGTGACAGGATCCTCATCACGAAATACAGGCGCGGTTACGGTCACAGCGCGTTGGTGGCGGGCTTTACCGAAATCGGGGAAACGCTTGAAGAGACGGTTGCCCGTGAGGTTATGGAAGAGACCGGAGTGAGGGTTAAGAATATCAGGTATTACAAATCGCAACCCTGGGGTATGGCACAGGACATCCTGGTCGGCTTCTACTGCGAAGCGGACGGGGACTGCGAGATCCGCATGGACGAGAGTGAACTGAAATTCGCGGAATGGGTTCGCAGGGAAGACATAGAATTGCAGCCAAACAATCACAGTCTGACAAATGAAATGATGAGAAGGTTTAAAGAGTCGGACATGGGAGATCAGTTTTTCGGAAAGGCCGGTTTATGAATATATACGTTGATTTTGATGATTGTCTGTGTGAGACGGCCCGTTATATCTCGGGGTTGGCGGCGGAGATGTTCGGAGTGGACGTTCCTTACGAGCAGATATCTTTTTTTGATCTGCAGAGATCATTTTCGATAACCGGAGAGCAATACGAACGAATGATGATAGAAGCTCATAAACCCGAGTCGCTCCTCGCGTTTGAGGAAACACCGGGAGCGAGTGAAACCATTAACGCGTGGATTAAAGCGGGCCATGAGGTTTTCGTGATAACGGGACGCCCCTACAGTTCGTTCGGTCCGTCGAGGGAGTGGCTGGACCGTCACGGCCTCAGGAGGGCGCGGCTTTATTGCCTTAACAAATACGGTCGTGACAGTTTCATTAAGAAGAGTGATTTTAACCTCGAGTTTGATGAATTTTATAAGATGCATTTTGATCTGGCGGTGGAGGACTCGACGTTGGCTTTTAAATATTTCGGACATCTGCCGGAACTTAAGGTTTGTGTTTTTGAACGTCCGTGGAACAGGTCCTGTGAACTGCCCGGTGAGGGCTACAGCATTTGTCCGGACTGGTTGAGCGTGAGAAAAGTTGCAAATGACATTCTTCTTTGTTAGATCTTTTTTTCAAAAAATACAAAACAGTATTGACTTGTCCAAGGGTGGATATGTTATCATTTCAGCGTTGGTCGTGAGAAGGGTGCACGGCCGGAGTTGACTTTTTTGTAAAAAGTTGATGTTGCGTATAATTGACAGAGCGAGCATCCCATGGGAAGCTCTTTTGTCATAAGGGAAACGGAGGACAAAGTAGTGAAAAGCACAAAACAGAATAATTGTGTAAAAAAACTTATGAAACAACATAAGTTTAAGAGTGTTGTTGCCCTTTTTTTGGTTTTTGTTCTTGTAATGGGACTTTTACCGATCGAAGATGCAACAGTTGATGCATGGGCTGATAATTCTCAACAGCCATCTAATATAGTCGGGGTTCAAAATTGGGAAGATTTACAGTCTGCTCTCGGTTGTGACAATTCTGTAATCGAACTCCGGAATAACATCGAGGCGAACTGGCGAGATTCTGCTCTTGTTGTCACGGGATCGGCGATCACTATCAAAATGAACAATAATGATATCGATCGCAAACTTTCTCAGGATAATAAAGCAGCAACCGAAGCCGGCTTTGTATTAAAAGTGGCTTCGGGCGCTTCGATAACCATTATCGGTGCAAATTCCGGTAATAATCCCGGTCACATCATGGGCGGAAATAACATCGCTTCCGGTGGCGCTATTGTTGTCGAAAGCGGTGGCAGTCTCACGCTCAGAGATGTCAATATCGGAAAGAGCAAAGCTTCAGAGGGCAGGGGCATTTATCTTGAGCCCGGAGCATCTCTGACACTTGACGGAAGAGTGACGATGGGAGGTCCCTTGATAGAAAATGACAGCTACATCGATATCTTCCTGAATGGTGGTACACTTAGGCTTGGAGAACAATTCGATAGCAGGTCTAAAGTTTATGTGGGTTGCGATGTCGGAACCAAAATCTTCAGCGAGAAAGTAACAGATGAAAACGCGAAAGCTTTCTATGTGTACAAATCCGGTAAGCCCGGTGTGAGACTTTCTTATGATACCTACAGAAACGCATTCTACCTTCCCAATAAAGTGACAGAGGCGCCTGCTGCGATCGCCGGCCTTACATATAACAAAGACGATCGGACTCTGATCACCGCCGGCACTGCTTCGGGAGGAGCTATCTACTACAAGAATACTGAGGCGAATTCTTTACAACCCGATTTCATTGACGCATCGGGTGAAATCGCCCCGGGTTGGGTCGATGACGCATCCCGCGTCAAGGGACAAGATGCCGGAACTTACAGGGTATGGTATGCGGTAAAAGGCGATGACAGCTGCTGCACCGTTGATCCTGATTATGTTGACGTCGAGATAGCTGAGGCCGAGCTGGAAATAGAAAAGGAGTACACAGTTTCGGTGGTTGTAAAAAAGCAGGCTACTTATACCGTTAATTTAAAACCGTACGAATCTGTTACATATTCGATACCGGCAGGTCAAAGTGTTGGTAATTATCTTTCCGATATCAGAGTTGAAAATAATATTCTTACTTTTTCAACCGAGTCTAAAGAGATAGGTCAAGAAGCTGTAATTAATTTAAAGGCAAAAAAAGATAACTATAAAGAGGTCGATGTAAAAGTAACCGTTGTTTGGAACATTAAGAATGAACAATCAGATTATTTTGATAAGACTGAAGTTGTAAAGGAATTCGGTCAAGATTCGTTCACAAACCAACTCCATAACGCATACGGAAAGGTTTCTTACAGATCAGGTGATGAGTCTGTAGCAACAGTTGATAGCAACAGCGGAAAGGTGACGATAAAAGGAGTAGGAGAAACTACCATATATGCGGAGGCAAGCGGTGGTGATAATTTCAATCCTAAGACGATTTCCTACACTTTAAAAGTAATCAAAGGAAAACCCGTGATTACGGCACCTGAGGCAATTGAAAATCTCAAATATAACAGGACTGAGCAGACGCTCGTCACCGCGGGAGCTGCTTCTAACGGTGCGATCTTCTATAAGCTCGGTTCGGACGAAAACACACCGGAACTTATGGTTGACGGTCGGGTCGCTGATGGCTGGACAACCAACGCTTCTGCGATCAAGGCAAAGGATGCCGGAACGTACAAGGTTTGGTACGCAGTCAAGGGCTACGACGGTTTCGAGAACACAGATCCCGTTTCGATCGATGTCACGATAGACAGGGTAGAGACGAACATTGCTTTGAGCAGATCGATAGAAGTTTTGATCGAAGAGGCAAAACAGGGATACATAGTCGAGCTCTCCGAACTTGATGATGGTCTGTTATACGGGGCACCCGTTATTTCGGAAGACGTTGCATGTCTGATCAGCAGTGTCGGAGTTATAAATAATTTAGTGAGACTTAACACGAATTCCAAGCCGGCAAGTTCATCGGCGATCATCCTGATCCCCGTAAATGTCACCGGAAACTACAAAGAATGCACAGTCACGGTTACGATCACTGCTTCGCTTCAGAGCGATCAGACGATCACGTTTGGCGCAGATGAGGTCAACAAGGTATATGGTGATCCGTCGTTTACGAACAAAATAAGCGGAGCTGAGACAACTCTTACGTATGAGGTTACATCGGGACAGAATGTTGTTTCCGTAGCCGATGACGGAACGATCACGATCGTGGGTATAGGAGAGGCAAACATAAGCGTTAAAGCAGCCGGAACGAGCAAGTACCGCGAGGCGACTGCAAGTTTCAAGGTTAAGGTTTCGAAAGCAGACTCTGAGATTACAAAACTTCCTGTTGCTGTAGAGAACCTGAAGGCCGGCAGCGAGGCACAGATGCTCATCGTTGGAGGTGAGGCAAAGGGTGGCAGACTGCTCTATGCGGTCAGCACAAAGAAGGACGATAAGCTTGACGCAAACGCATATACCGAGGAGATTCCGAAAGCCGCTACGGCCGGAACCTACTACGTATATTACATGGTTAAAGGTGATGAAAACCACAAGAATCTCATCTCGACCGATGTTCTGACCGTTGTTATCGAGGCTCCTATTGTTGAACCCGATCCCGTAGATCCCTCCGGAAGCGGCACCCAGGAGGGTAGCGGAACTCAGGAGGGAAGCGGCACTCAGGAGGGTAGCGGAACTCAGGAGGGAAGCGGAACCCAGGAGGGAAGCGGCACAGAGCAGGGAAGCGGCACCCAGGAGGGAAGCGGTACTCAGGAGGGTAGCGGCACCCAGGAGGGAAGCGGCACCGCTTCCGACGTTGAGAACGAAACAGTCGAAGAAAAGAAAGACGATAAGAAAGAAACCGATAAAGAAAATGAGACATCGAAGGTTGAAACCGAGGTGATCACGAACGATGACGGCTCCACAACCACCAAGACGGTTGAGGAGAACGAGGACGGTTCAACAACCACCAAGGAAGAGACCCGGACCTCGGACGGTACTACCGTGACCAAGGAAGAGACAGTTCTTGCAGACGGTTCGGTAGTTGCCAGGGAGGAAGAGGTTAGCACCGACGGAACAGTAACCAAGCGTGAGAAAACAAAAAACGCTCGGGGTGAAGGAACCGCAACGGTTGTCAAGGCAGATGCGGACGGCAATGTGCTCAGCGAGACACAGGAAACAACCACAGTCAACAAGAAGGGCTCGGTTACCGTTGAATCCGTGACCGAGAATGCCGACGGTTCGACTGTTGAGAGCAAGGTCAAGACAACAAAGTCCGGTAACGTGACGGCTACGATCGTAGAGAAGGACGCTGACGGTTCCGTTACTACGACAAACGAGACGGTAAAGAATTACTCTTCGGGTACTGTTAAGACCACTACAGAGACGGTTGAGACCGATCCCGAAGGCAATGTGATCGCAACTGTTGAAAAGACGGTCAAGGTCGCTAAGGCCGACGAAGACGGCAATACCAAGACAACAGCTACGGTTAAGTCAACCGATGCCGAGGGTAACGTAACAACAACCAAGGAAACGGTAGTTGTAGATGCCAAGGGTAAGGCAAGTGTTTCGTCCGTAACTACAAGCTCTGACGGAACCAAGGAAGAAAAGGCATTCTCCGTCTCAAGCAAGGGTACCGTTAAGATGGCCGCTCTTGAGACAAATGCCAGGGAAGTTGAGATTCCCAAGACCATCGAGGTCGGAGGAGTTGAGCGTCCCGTAACATCGATCTCCAAGAACGCCATGAAGGGCAACAAGAATGTCACAAGCGTCGAGATCGGAGAGAACATCACATCGATCGGCGCAGGTGCGTTTAAGAACAGCAAAAACCTTTCAACTATCGAGCTTACAGATTCGATCACCAGGATCTCGGCAAATGCTTTCAAGGGCATTGCAAAGAATGCAACCTTCAAGATCAAGGCTTCCTCTCAGGAAGAGTTTGACAGGATCGTTGCACTCCTCAAAGAATCGGGTGTAAGTGATTCGGTAACGTTCGAGATGGCATAACAAATAGTTTTCACACGATCAAGCCGCGGCAATCTGCCGCGGCTTTGTGTTTGGACCGTCTGTCTCGGCCATGCGGCTGAGGCAGTATGGCGCTGAATCATCGATTAAAGATCGCAGCCTTTTGCGGCGATTTTCCTCTATCTTTTGCGGTGTATGGGATGTAAAATATAAGATACGGAACAACCTCCCGGGGGATGTAAACTTTGAGTGAAAACTCTCCTTCGAATCTTGTGTATCATGTGTTTGTCAGCAAGAGCTGAAACAATTCACAGGAAGAAAAGGAGATAATCATGAACAGATTTAGGATCGCAACGATAATCGCACTTGTAGCCTCGTGCCTTTCAATTTTGGGAGTATGCCTCGGAGGATTGTCAAACGGAGGAATGTTTAGTGAGACCGTTATGCTTTTGGGCGGAGCTGTCGGCCTGGTTTCATATCTGTTTGCCGGACTTTGGACCGCGATAAAGATGGTGATCGGTTTGGCGTTCATAGGATTTAGCATTGGTCCTTTCCCGATCAATATCGTTATAGGACTGGCAACCTGTATGTATGCCGCCCTGGCATTTGTCTTTATCCCGATCATACCGGTCTTAAGAGCGCGCAGAGCCTGAACCGCAGTTCGAAAACCGTGCTCCCACCGGTCACTCCGTGAGATTGGGAATGGGTGATAAATACCCTGATCAGAAAGAGAGAAAAAATGGATCGGACTGACAAAACAAGATACGAAACCGTGTATTTACGTGATGAGATATCCAGATGCGAGGATGTTTTTGAGCTGAAGGAAAGGATCCTGCCGATGCTCAAAACACAGCAGGATCAGTGGAAGGATAAGATCAACGCATTGATCGGGGAAAGCGGACTCACGAAGACGCGATTGGCGGAGATGATCGGTGTAAGCAGGATGGCCGTGAATAAATGGTGTAACGGAGCTATACCGAAAAACCGTGAGACGTTCCTCCGTATCGGCATGGCTGCCGGATATAACAGGGAGAAGATGGATCAGCTCCTGATGCGATATGGCAGATATCCGGCGTTATACGCAAAAAGCCTTGAGGATTGCGTTTGCATCTATGTGCTTGACAAGGGCTGTAAAACAGAAACGTTACAAAACTACGATTTTATATTGAACAGGATAAAAGAAAATATCATAAGGGAAGAGTCGTCCGAGACGGAAGACATAACCACGGAAAGATTTGACGAGAAGCTGTCGGTGGTCAGAGATGAGGATGAACTCGAAAGGTTCATAGCTGAGAACACGTCTGTTTTTGCAATGACCTATCATAAGTTCTACGCTTATGTTAAAATGCATATCAAAGCCAATTATGAGAGCTTTGACGGCAATGTCTTTGCGCTGGCGGAGGGGCAGGAATGGTCCTCGTCCCTGAGGCAGTGCGTGTCCGCCATCAGGCAAAACAAATGGTATCCCACAAGAAACAAGATCATTTCTCTGGGACTTCATCTCTCCATGGACCACGAACAGATAGATGAAATGCTTGAGCTCGCGCATATGGAACCGTTGTGTGCGAAAAACATATTTGAGAGCATAATCATGTTTGTTCTCGACGACGCCGACCTCAACAATATCCTTGACGAAGGATCGGATGAATATGATCCTGATGCTCTTTGCGATTATGCCAGAGAGGTGATGGAAAAACTCGATCTTCCCGAGGTGGAATCTTTTATCACTGAATTACCGGAGAAGTATGATGAATGATAAAAAAGCGAATAATCTGATCGTTATCGAAAACGGGCAGCTCAAAGTCTACCCGCTTGATGATAAGGTCGAGTGGGAAGTGGGAAGATCGTCACCGAACAATGTGCCCGATATCAGATTTCACTCGGTGACGGTGAGCAGAAAGCACGGAAAGTTTCAAAACATGGACGGGATGTGGTTTTATATCGACTATAACGGTAAGAACGGGACGGTGTACAATCACAGACATTTGGAAAAAGGGCTGAGAGGGAACGTAAAGCCCGTACCCCTCGGAGACGGCGACGTATTTGTGTTCGGCGGGGGCAGGGAAGAAGTGATAAATCATAAAACGGTGTGGTGTATGTTTTGTGAAAAAGAGGTGGAAGAAAACTGGCGGGTGAACGATTCGAAGGGTTTTTCCAAATTATCTTTTGTGTCGGGCGGAAAGACCAATGTGTTTACCGGTCCCGAAAAAGGAACGGTGGTTAAAGGAGAGAACGGGATCGCTATTTATATGGGTGATCTGACCTATGTGTCGGGTGATATGCAGGTGATCGGGGAAAACTGAGGGTATAAGGAAATGTTTGGTGCTGACAGGAGTGAAACGGAAAAAGTATTACTTCAGCTTGAAGATCTGTTCTTTACCGTTAACGGGGAGCAATTCGGGTTTGTAAAAAATAACGGTCATCTATGTCTGTTGGGTACCGGCGCTACATCGAATGTTTATGAGATGTACGGCGCCACGGCACCTGACAGGCATTATGCGCTTAAAGTCATCGGTTTCGGCGACAAAGATCCCGATCATTCCTTCGTCAGACGAGTTTTCCGGGTGCAACACGCTCTGTCCGAGCTGTCGGAAAATATCGTGAGGGTGATAGCTCTCTGGGTGATCAAACTTTCCTTTGACGAGCAGGGAAAGATCCTGAGGATCGTAAGGGACACCGAAGACGGCTTTGATGACCTTGACGGTTATCTCTTCGAAATGATACTTATGGAAAAACTCGAAAATATCATTTCGAAAGACAGATACGGAAATGTCGAACCGCTCAGGAAAGACCTTGCGGACGAGGCAGGTGTCATAAGGTTTGCGATCGAGCTCGGAGAGGCTCTTCTTGCCGTTCACAGAAATAATTTCCTCCACAGGGATATCAAACTGGAGAATGTTTTTTGGGACGAACAAAACGGAAGATATAAGCTTGGGGATTTTGGGATAGTGCGGGCAACAGATAACGGAAATGCCGAAACGGTCGTGTTTACGAACGGTTACGGTGCGCCCGAGATCGAGAAAAGACTGCAGGATTCATATGACATCACCGCAGACATTTATTCTTACGGGATCACTCTTTACCTTCTCTTAAACGATTTTGCTTTCCCGGGATCCGATTCATACAGGCCGAGCATCGTTCAATACGAGAAGGACTTTGTTTTCCCCGCGCCTAAAAACGCATCGCCCAAAATGGCGGCGATCGTCAGAAAGATGTGCAGCTACCGCCCTTGTGACAGATACAGGTCGGTTGACGAAGTCCTGGCGCAGATCCGAGGTTTGACGGATCAGGATGATAGCGGGTCGGAAGCCTGCCCGTCGGGCAGCGTGTATGACGCGGAAGCGGAAACATATGCCGGGGATCCCGCTACGGTGACTTTTCGTGAGACAACGGTTTCCGAAGCGGACGAAGGTGAAGAAAGCGATGAAGTTGAAGAAAGCGACGTATGGGAAGAAAGTGACAAAGTTGAAGAAAGCGACGTATGGGAAGAAAGTGACGAATACATAAGCGAAGAAGGCGTCGATTACAACGGATACGATCTGTCCATATGGGATAAAGACGAGTCTGAACTGACATATGAAGAAAAAAAATACATGGCAGCGATCCTGAAGGAAGAATACAACAAAAGGATGGTTCTCGAGACTGTCGTTGCGTCGCTGCTGTTCTTTCTCCTTTTCGTGTCGATGTCAAAAAGCGCCGACCGGGCGGGATCGTGGATGATATGGACTCTGCCCGCCGTTATGGTCACGGAATGCATTTTGCAGAAGATCGGTACGTTTCACATAGGCTTCGGAATGATCTCATGCGCTCTTTATATATGGTCTGCGGTAACCCTCGGATGTGATGCGCTGCAGGTGGCCATGATATGCGTTACGCTTGTCGGATTACCGGTACTCAGCGCGGGATGCGCGGCGGGAGCCGGACTATGGATCGCATACGCGCTTTTCGGAAATACCGGCTGGCTTTCGTTCCTGAACGAATATGAGACGGGATTCATATTCATGATCGCTCTCGCAGGGGTGTTTGCAGATCTGATCCGGCAGAAGATCTTTTACGCTGTCCCGATATCGCGGCATGACTATGCGCTCACAGCGGTGATGCTGGACATTTTGCCGTATACACTTTTCGGTGCGGGCCTTATATTGTGGATCCTGGGCCTTTTTGATATATTTTCCCTTCCTGCGGTGGAAAGTATACATCCCGTCAAGACAGGGATCGGGATATTCATTGTAAAAATTTTATTTAATTGGCAGATCGGAAAGATTAAAGAATTATTAACGGAGGAAATAAATCATAAATAGAAGGAGAAGGTAGGAGGATAATGGATGGGGCAAACATTACATTTTGTGGTCAATAAGTATACTGAAACTGAGGAAGAAAAGAACGATGATCCGATGGACGAGTGACGAAATAGAAAATATTCTGAACCGCCTTGACGAAATGGGATTGCCTTTCGGTAAGGGGTATGAATTCTCCCGCGAAAACGGAAGACTAAAAAGGATCGGGCAGGGCGGTTTCGCTTACGTATACGAGATGTGTTCCCGTCGTTTCGGGAAGAAGCCGTATGCATTGAAGATCCTCGGTTTTTCGGATACACATGCCGACTCCGAGATCTTTAAAGATGAAGTATCCGTTCAAAACAGCGTAGCCCTTTTTAGTTATCAGGAAAGTAAAAATGTCGTGAAGATCAGTGATCATACCGAGTTGTGGCTTATATTCGGCGAAGAGGATGATCTGATCTCGGTTGAAAGGGAAAAGCCGGAAAAAATGCCGCGAAACTGCATAAAGCTGCAATTTGTGCTTATGGAGAGGCTTACACCCGTGATCGGGCGGAATCTGTCGGGGGTTCCCGTCGTAACACCCGAAGCGCTTGCGGGGGGTGACGAAAAAGAGATCATAAAGATCGCACTTCATATCGGAACGGCTTTAAAGCTCTCTCATGAAAGGAAGGTGCTTCACCGGGACGTGAAGCTCGAAAATGTTTTTTATTCGGAGAAAGAAAAAAAATATAAACTCGGTGATTTCGGAATAGCAAAACAAACTGAGGACGGATTCGCGGGTACGAGGGCATTTACATACGGATATGCCGCGCCCGAAGTGAGAGGAACTCCGGGAAATGACAGATACGATCACACCGCCGATATTTATTCCTTCGGAATGATGCTTTATGTTTTAGCCAACAAACTGAGGTTCCCCGATTCGAAATCATACAGTGTCAATTCCGAAGCGCAATATAAAAAAGGCTACGTGGTACCCGTACCCGACAATGAGAGTATATCTCCCGAATTCTATAAGATAATCGCAAAAGCCTGCATGTACGATCCGGCTGACCGCTATCAGTCCATGAAAGAAATGCTGGCTGACATAGAAGCTCTCAAATTTCCCGAAAAGATACGGTACAGGGTGAAAAATAAGAATCAAATTCTTGTCGCGGGTAATGCACTTCTTGTGATCGGGATCATAGCATGGAAGCTTATATTGGCACCGAACCTTGAACCCGATATGTCGTTTGCGGAATACCTTTTTCTCGCAGGTTGCATCGGAAAGGGAGTACTTAACTATCTGAAAAGAAAACAAGGTCTTGTAGATTTCGTGATGTTCTGTATCGGAGTATATCTGCTGTCCTCGACGGGCTTTTCGTGGGTGATGCTTTTAGTCATGCTTTGGATGGTCCTTTCGAGCGGGGTGTCCTCGGGATATGTCGGAGGCTGTGTCCTGCTGGCAGATCTGGTCGCCCGGATGCAACGGTTGACCGGAGCGGCGATGGATGTGAATGCCGGTCAGGGATGGATAGCGATCACTCTCATATCGGTATCCGTGATCCTTTTATACGAATATGTTCTGATATCGGTGACGGATATCGGGCAGAATGGTTTCAAGTGGTACATAAAGGGTGTATACAGAGCCATTTATGCGCTCTTTTATATCTTCTGCATAATGTGCGGGGCTATGGAAGGAGTTTCTTCGAAATCATTGTCGAAGTTGTTCGGGGCACGGATAGCGGACATGATCATGAGCGTCGACCTTCTTAAAGTAGGTGTTGCCGGACTGGTGTTTTGTGCGATCTGGACCATCGGTGAAAAGGTTGAAAAAAGGCGTAAAAGAGTTGACCCCGGGGATGGGCACGGGAACATCCCGCAAATGTAAACTTACAGTGAAAAAAGAGCCCGTAAACCGTTGTAAAATACAGGAGAAACAGATAATATTAATACATGCGGTTTAACGCATAAAAGGAGGATAAAAAAATGTTTTGGATCATTGTTGTGTTGGTAGTGGTGCTGGTTGTTCTCTTTAAATTGGGTATTTTCCGCAAGCCCGGTGTATGTAAGTGCTGCGGAAAGAATATCAAGGGAACGGAACAGGTCGTTTTTAACGGCTCGAGTGAGAGATTCATACTTTGCAAAGAGTGTGCGGCAAAGATACATCCGCAGATAATGAAATATGCAAAAGATAACTGGAGTTATGAAGATTACACGACATATCTTGCATGGGACGAAGCAACAAGGGAAGAAAGAGCGGCATTTAAGCCTACGAATACCTATGGCTACAATTCCGCACTGATGGTAGATATGGAGCACGGTCTCTTCACGCTCGGCAAGAGCAGGATCTTTAAGGAAAACGAAAACGGACTTGTGCTCAGATTCGCCGATGTCAACGATTTCGACATCGATTTCAAGCCCGAACAGGTTAAGGAAGGTCTTATCAGCGACAAAGCGACCGGAACGGAATATGCGATGGTCGAGATGGCCTGCCCCAGAGTCGTGATCGAGGAAACACTTAATGCCTCGGCAAAATACAGGCTTAAGCAGAAGGGATTCTTCAGCTCTCATTATTCTTATGAGATAAAGGGAGCCTTTCTTGATATCATTCAGGAGTTTACTTTCTGCCTTTGGATCGAAGAAGCAAAACAGAGCGGTAACGTGACCGAAGAAAACCAGAACTTTGATGAAGTACAAAAGGCTCTTGCACTCTTTATGTTTGACAGTATGGCCGATGTTACGGAAGACAACCTTAAGAAGCAGAGAAACAGCCTTATAAAGGCATTCCATCCCGACGGAGGAGAGGATAATGCTTCATATGCGCAGAAGATCAATACGGCATATGATCTGTTGTTCAGTCTTGTCAGAAATAAAGAGGGGTAAAAATGAGTAGCGGTATCGTTGATGATGTGATGGTAGTGCCTGCGGTAGGACTGGCGATAGCCGAAGTTGCCGGCCTCGCCGTGCGGGGAGCAGTGAAAGTTGCCGGAGTCATTACCGAAAATCTCGCAAGCGGTATTTCCGATGTTATTGCGCAGATGCGCGAAGAAAACCGGCAGCGGCTCGAGCTTGAACGTGAATGGATCGAAGATCTGAGCAAAGAGAGAGATCAGGCATTTAATGACATAAACGCCTATATATCAAGCCTTAACAAGCTCTCGGAAAGCGATGACAGATTGTTCGCCGCTTCCGGTGTGAATGAAGCGAAGGAAAAAGCAAAGAGCATAATAAATAAGCGTGAAAACGTTGTAAGAAAGATCAGGCAACTCCGTGAGCAGGCCGTTAAGAGCAAAAATGTCGATGAGATCGAAGCCTGCGCCGAACAGGCGAAGCTTTTGTTCGACGGCTTGAACGGCAGCCTTCATGAAGAGCTTGTGTTTTTCGGCAAGAACGGAGTGAAACTGCCTGAATACGGAAGCATGCACGAGGACGCTGTCAGGATGGCGATCACCAAACACCACGATGTTTTCAACGTGGTGCTTAAGACCACGGCGCAGGACAATGCCGGACAGGTGGTCACCGAATCCATGCTCAGGTACGATTTTGCGGTATTTGAAGACAGTCTGTCGGAATTATTGTGCGTTGAGGGGCTTAACGACCGTCAGGTGAGAGACATTCTCGCGGTCAAATCGGAGCTTCAAAAGATCAGCAACGATGACGGACTGGTCCCCGAGATCAAGAAGAAAAGACTTGCCACCCTGTTTGATATATATTCGAGAAGACGACGGGCGATCCTGTCGGAGCATAAGGAGATGGCGGAATATTATTCGCAATATCTTGACGTAACATGCGATATTCCGGAGGAAAGGATCGAGATGTCCGATTTCGATTCCCTGGATCAGCTCGCAGAAGTGCTCGAAAAAGCCGAGGCTGACAGACTGGAAAGACTTAAAAAGCAATATGTCAGGATTCAGATGGACCGTGTTATGAAAAAGCACGGTCTGAATGTCGTTGAATCGGCAGTCATGAACCGAAAGGAAGACGACAAGAGAGTTCTGTACGGTATAGACGATACGACTGCGGTCGACGTCCTTATTTCGGATCAGGGAACGGTTGCAACAAGGGTTGTCGGGATCAACTTCGGAGGGACTCCTTCCAAAAATGATGAAAAAGAACTTGTGAAGAAGGAACACAGCTTTTGCAGCAAGATGGCTGCCATCGAGCAGGATCTCGAAGATCTCGGTATCATCATGAGAAGAAAGAAGACACTTCCGCCCGACGAAGAATTCAGTACCTGGATAAAACTCGACGAAACCGTGAAGACGGATAAGAAAAACATCAACCGCAAGAGAAAACGTCAAACAGGCGGAAAAGTAATGTATATGGAGTGATCATATGAGCTGGGAATGTCCGAAATGCTATTTTATTAACGATGACGATGACAAGATCTGCGCTATGTGCAGTGAGCCGCGCGAAACGATACCGGAACCGAAGGCTCCGGCGCCGGCCGCAACGGTCAACGCTCCGGCAGTCGGACCGGAGATCGCGGATGAGGGAACAAACATCCCCACCGCCAAAAACGAACCCGTGAGTTATTTTATTTCTTGTCCCACAAGCGGTTACAAAACGGTCGTTGATTCTCCCGATGTGACCGAATATTTCTGCAAGGGATGCGGTGAGATACATCCCGTCGACAATGTTCTTTGGATAGTTGAGAAAGAAGTCGCACAGGCCACGGCCGCTCCCGCTGCGTCAGTTTCCGAAACGACCGGTGTGTCAGCCGGCACAGCAGGAACCGTGGAAAATAACGGCGGTATATTGGTGCTCGAGGATGTCGATACGCATTTCCGTATCGAGATCGACAAAGCAGGCGGAACGATCGGAAGATACGGTAAATACGGAGCCGCATATTTTCAATCCGATCCGAGGGGCAGGATGGTCTCCGGAGAGCATTGCAGGATCAAGTATGAGTACACAAAATGGAGCATCGAGCATCTGAGCAGAACGAACGATACCGTATATAACGGCAGAAAGCTTGAACATGGCTTTGAGGAGGGCCTCCGGGACGGAAAGACGCTGACCCTCGCAAATGCCATGACTTTCTTGATAAGGATACTCTGATATGTATGTTGAAAGGATCCTTTGTCCGATCGTAACGCTCGGTCCGAACAAAAGACTGGTGCTTTGGACAAAGGGATGCACAAAGGCCTGCAAGGGCTGCATAAGCCCGGAAATGGCCGACACGGGCGACGCGAAACCTGTCGCCGTGAGCGAGATCTACCGGATCATAGAAAATGTATTTAAAAGCGAAGGATTTGAGGGAGTGACCATAAGCGGAGGCGACCCGTTCGAACAGCTTCCCGAACTTCTGGAACTTGTAAAGATGCTTCGCCGTATAACGGATGATATTTTGGTTTATACCGGATTTGTATGGGACGAATTCTCGAAGACACTTTCGCCGGAGACGATCGATGATATCACGCGTAACATAAGCGTTCTTATCGACGGACCGTATATTCCCGAAAGGAACAAAAGTGGGCTGGCGCTGCGGGGATCCGACAACCAAAATATCATTTTCTTTGACGCCGGAAAAAAGAAGGTATACGAAGATTACATCAAAAACGGAAGAACGTTGCAAAATGTATATATGGACGACAAGGTGATCGTGGTCGGGATCCTTGACAGATAAACATGAGCCCCTGAAAAAGGGCAAAGGGAGGATAAAAAATGGCGAAGAGCAATTTGCCGAAATGGCAGCAGGAGATATCAAGCTTCAAAGGTATCAAGAGTACTTTTATCATCGAAGGGAACATAAATGATATTTATCCTTACTATATGGTCGGATCGGAAGAGAGCATGCCTGTTTCCTTCGTCGATATGAGCGCGGTCCTGCTCCGTTTGTTTAACGAAAAGCAGAACGAAAACGAATATGATTTTGTTTTTTGCGATCCCGCAACGGGATTTCATAACAAGTTCGGCGACCGTTTCGGAAACGTTGAGGAGTTTTGCGCCAGATACAGCAATACGGATAGGGATAAATTACCTTTCGGCGCCGACAGGCTCTTCAAAAAGACATGCAAGGTAGATGACATCGAGACGGTATCGAACGTCATCCGCAATGCCATTGTCGATACGGAGAGACAAAAGCCCATAGCGGTCGTGCTTAATTTCGCGTCCAGATATATTTCGTCTCCCCAAAATCTCGATCCCGACGAAAGCAAGCTTTTCCTGAACCTTCTTGTTTCCTCCGTCAACGCGGCCAGGATCAACGATTCCTACAATACGCTCGTTCTGGTAGTGGAAAAATTCAATGACCTTCCGGCGTGGTTTTTCTATAACAATCCCAATGTGAGGACCATATCGATCCCGAATCCGGACAAAGATATGAGAAGCACATTCATTGACAAGGAATACAACGAATTTCAGGAAAATCCCGAGCTTCTGAAGATCAGGGAAAAATTCATCGACCAGACCGACGGTCTCAAGAACAGGGAGCTCAGAGAACTTCATGCTCTGTACAAGAGGCTCAGGAACAAGGATGCCTCCATGGAGCTTCTCGATACGCTTTCGATCTATAAATACGGTATCCTTGACAATATGTGGCACTCCATAGACAAGACAAAGATAGACAATCTTGAGGATCTCCTTAAGAAGAGAGTCATCGGTCAGGACCGTGCGGTATCAAAGACCGTTAATATCGTAAAGAGGGCAGTATCGGGTCTTTCCGGCATGCAGCATTCGTCGGGAAGCAACAAACCCAGAGGCGTTCTGTTTTTCGCGGGCCCTACGGGAACCGGAAAAACAGAGCTCACAAAGGCGCTTGCGGAGCAGTTGTTCGGCGATGAGAACAATTGCATAAGATTCGATATGAGTGAATATTCGGAGGGTCATGCCGATCAGAAGCTCTTTGGCGCGCCTCCCGGATATGTCGGATACGAAGCCGGCGGTCAGCTCACGAACGCGATCAAGGAAAAGCCTTTTTCGATACTTCTTTTTGATGAGATAGAAAAGGCTCACCCCTCGATAATGGACAAATTCCTACAGATCCTTGAGGACGGCCGTATGACGGACGGCCAGGGAAATACGGTTTATTTCTCGGAAACGCTCATAATCTTTACGAGCAATCTCGGTATCGTGAGACAATTTGTGGACAGTACGGGCAGAGAAAGACGTGAACAGCTTGTAAGCCCCGAGGAAACGTATGAAGAGATCAACCCGAAAGTAATAGATGCGATCAGGAACCATTTTAAACCCGAGGTTTTGAACAGGATCGGAAATAACATAATCGTCTTCGATTTTATCCGCGAAGAAGCTTCCAAACGTATTGTTGAATCGCAGATAGAGAAGATAAACGGACGTGTTTTGAAACAGAACAAATTAAACATCTCGGTCGCAAACGAAGTTAAGGAATATTTTTGCGATCTTGCCGTCCGGCCCGAGGTCAGGGAAATGGGCGGCCGCGGGATCGGTAACCTGATGGAGGACAAATATATAAATCCGTTGTCGGAATTTATATTCGAAGCAGGTTGCGGTGAGGGCGATACGGTTTCGGCAACGATCGAAAACGGCGAGCTTAAATTTTTAAAGCAGTAATGCGATGCTTATGTAGCAAAGCAGTAACGCGATGCTTATTTAGCAAAGCAGGGGACGTAAATTTGAAAAGCAGTTACGCGATGTTTATGTAGCAAAGCACTTGCGCGATGCTTATTTAACACAACAGGGGACGTAAATGTACAGATATGCTGCTTATACGGACAAGGGTCCGGTACTTGAAGTAAACGACGACCGTGTTGCGGTCGGAAACGAGATAACGGGAAACGGCGGTTTCTCGGGGGTCACGGATGAACCGGTGATATTTGCGGGTGTCGCAGACGGGGTCGGAGGTCTTTCGCGGGGATATGAAGCCGCGGAAATAACGCTCAGGACATTGACCGCGATCAACAAACCGGGGGTCGAAAGGACCGGGATCACCGACAGTATCGAGAAGGCAAACAGGATCATACGGTCAAGACAGACGGAACTGAATATCGAAGACGGTCTGAGGACCACCCTGGCGGCGATCTATATCGACAACGATGTTCTGTTTGTGATAAATGCCGGTGACAGCCGTGTGTACAGACTGCGGGACGGCCGCCTTGAACAGCTTTCAAAGGATCATTCGGTAGTCCAGAATTATATCGACACCGGAAAAATAACCGAGGAAGAGTCATATGATCATCCCAAACGTAACGTGATCACAAAATGTATCGGCGATGAAGATCGTGTGAACGCGAGGATCATAGATCTTTCGGGAAGTCTTCGCGATAACGATATGTTCATGCTCTGCTCCGACGGGATCTCGGACTGCATCAGAACGCCGGAAGCTGAACAATTGTTTATGTCCGGGGAAAACGACGATCTCGGGCACATATGCCGCAGTTTCGTTCAAAAAGCAATAGAAAACGGAAGTACCGATAATATAAGTATTTGTCTTGTCAGGAGGGAAAACTGAGATGGGAGATTACGAGCACATTCCTACAATGCCGCAGGCACCGGCTGAGAGCGGTCATATCCCTACGATGCCGCAGGCATCCCTTGAGAGCGGTCATATTCCCACGATGCCGCAGGCACCCCTTGAAAGCGGTCATATCCCTACAATGCCGCAGGCACCGGCTGAGAGCGGTCATATCCCTACGATGCCGCAGG
>CAMIZL010000019.1 GCA_946403295.1 uncultured Clostridia bacterium
TTGATGATTTTATCACAAGGAGGTTTGACAATGGGTTCAAAGAAGAAAATCCCGTTTAACGGCACAGCCGATCAGGAGGCTGCTCTCCGCAGAGTCGTTGCTGAGCTGAAGAACGAAAAAGGCGCGCTCATGCCGATTCTTCAAAAAGCACAGGACATCTACGGTTATCTTCCTTACGAGGTTCAGAAGATCATCTCTGATGAGATGAACATCCCCGTTGAGAAGATTTATGGTGTCGTAACATTCTACTCACAATTCTCACTTTATCCGAAAGGAAAATACAAGATTTCGGTCTGCCTCGGAACAGCGTGCTACGTTAAAGGTTCCGGTTCCGTTTTTGATAAGCTTGTTGAGAAGCTTGGCATTGAAGGCGGCGAGTGTACAGCAGACGGTAAATTCTCACTCGAGGCCTGCAGATGCGTCGGAGCATGCGGACTTGCTCCCGTTATGACAATCAATGACGACGTTTACGGAAGGCTCACTCCCGATCAGGTTGACGGGATACTTGCCAAATATAACTGATTATGATGCCTGAGATCTCCCTCAATATCCTTGATGTTACGATGAATTCGGTGAAAGCCGGAGCTAAAGTCGTGGGCATAAGCGTTATAGCCGACACAAAGGCCGATACGCTCACGGTCGTTATCGATGATGACGGCTGCGGCATGAACAAGGAACAGGTTAAGAAGGTCACGGATCCGTTTTATACTACGCGAGACACCAGAAAGGTGGGTCTCGGGGTGCCGTTTTTCAAGATGGCGGCGCTGCAGAGCGGCGGCAGTTTTGAGATCGAGTCGGAACCCGGCGTGGGGACGAAAGTCACCGCTGTGTTCGGCCTCTCAAACATCGACAGGATGCCGCTCGGGGATATGGCAACAACGGTTCATATGATCGTCACGATGAACGAGGAGACGGATTTTGTGTATACGCACAAAGTCGACGACAGAGGATTCGTGCTTGATACGAGAGAAATGCGGGAAATACTCGGAGGACTTTCGTTTAAGGAACCCGAAGTTTCCGCATATATTAAGGAGTATCTTGAGGAAAACATCAAAGAATCAGAAAACGGAACAGTAATTTAAGGAGGAATCAACATGAAGTCTCTTGAAGAATTAAAAGCCATAAGAGAAAAGATGCAGGGCAGTGTCGCATTCCGTAGTGAAGACACAAACCAGACAAGAGTTGTGGTAGGCATGGCTACATGCGGTATCGCAAGCGGAGCACGTCCTGTTCTTACAGCACTTTCGGACGCAGTACAGACAAAGGCGATCAAAGACGTCGCTGTTACACAGACAGGCTGCATCGGTCTTTGCCAGTACGAGCCCATCGTAGAAGTTTACGCTCCCGGCAAAGAGAAAGTTACATACGTTAAGATGACGCCCGAGAAGGCGCTCGAAGTAGTAGATCGCCATCTCATTGGCGGTAATGTAGTTACCGAATACACAATTGGCGCACTTGCCAAATAATTACGAGAGAGAGGTATCATATGTATCGTTCACACGTTTTGGTCTGCGGCGGAACAGGATGTACTTCCTCCGGAAGCCAGAAGATCCAGGAAAAACTTAAGGAAGAGCTTGCAAAGAACGGGCTCACCGATGAAGTTGCTATCGTTCAGACAGGCTGCCACGGCTTGTGCGCACTTGGCCCTATCATGATCGTTTATCCCGATGCAACATTCTATTCGATGGTTAAGGAAGAGGATGTTCCCGAGATCGTAAGCGAGCATCTTTTGAAGGGTAGAATCGTTGAGCGCCTTGTTTACCATGAGGAAACAGCAGGCGAAGGCATCAAGTCCCTCAACGACACAACATTCTATAAAAAACAGCACCGTATCGCACTTCGTAACTGCGGTGTTATCAATCCCGAAAATATCGACGAGTATATCGGCACACGCGGATATGAAGCACTCGGCAAGGTTCTCACAAGTATGAGCCAGGATGACGTTATCAAGTGCATCCTTGACTCGGGACTCAGAGGACGTGGCGGCGCCGGCTTCCCTACAGGAAGAAAGTGGCAGCTCGCTAAGGACCTTGTTCAGGACGGCGGACAGAAGTATGTTTGCTGTAACGCTGACGAGGGTGACCCCGGTGCATTCATGGACCGTTCGGTACTCGAGGGCGATCCTCATGCGGTACTTGAGGCTATGGCTATCGCCGGCTACGCTATCGGCGCATCACAGGGTTATATCTACGTTCGTGCAGAGTACCCTATCGCTGTAGAGCGTCTTAATATCGCCATCAAGCAGGCAAGAGAGTACGGACTCCTTGGAAACAACATCTTCGGAACAGACTTCTGCTTCGATATCGAGCTCAGACTCGGTGCCGGCGCATTCGTTTGCGGCGAGGAGACAGCGCTCATGACTTCGATCGAAGGTAACCGCGGTGAGCCTCGTCCCCGTCCTCCGTTCCCTGCAGTTAAGGGTCTTTTCGAGAGACCTACTATCCTCAACAACGTTGAGACCTACGCAAACATCGCTCAGATCATCCTTAACGGACCCGAGTGGTTTGCTTCCATGGGTACAGAGAAGTCCAAGGGCACAAAGGTATTCGCTCTCGGCGGCAAGATCAAGAACACAGGTCTTGTAGAGATCCCCATGGGTACAACTCTTCGCGAGATCATCGAAGATATCGGCGGCGGCATCCCCAACGGCAAGAAGTTCAAGGCTGCACAGACCGGTGGTCCTTCAGGCGGATGTATCCCTGCAGAGCACCTCGATATCCCGATCGATTACGATAACCTCATTGCCATCGGTTCAATGATGGGTTCAGGCGGACTTATCGTTATGGACGAAGACAACTGTATGGTAGATATCGCTAAATTCTTCCTTGAATTTACGGTTGATGAGTCTTGCGGTAAGTGTACACCTTGCCGTATCGGTACAAAGCGTCTTTACGAAATGCTCGACAAGATCACAAAGGGTCAGGGCACACTCGAAGACATCGACAAGATGGAAGAGCTTTGCTACTACATCAAGGATAATGCACTTTGCGGACTTGGTCAGACAGCTCCCAACCCCGTTCTTTCGACACTTCGTTATTTCCGTAACGAGTATATCGCTCACGTGGTTGACAAGAAGTGTCCCGCAGGCGTTTGCAAGAGCCTTCTTTCATATGTTATCGACAGAGAGAAGTGTATCGGATGCGGCGCATGTGCAAGACAGTGCCCCGCTAACGCTATCGTTAAGACAGACTATATCGGCGAAGGCAAGAAGCTTCCCGCTATGGAGATCCAGAAGGATAAGTGTCTTAAGTGCGGTGCTTGTATGGATAAGTGTAAATTTGGCGCCATTTCAAAGAAGTAATCGAGGAGGATATTATGGCTGACATTAAATTAAAGATAAACGGCATGGAATGTACGGCACCCGCCGGTTCAACGATCCTTCAGG
Organism: uncultured Clostridia bacterium; assembly: GCA_946403295.1. Classification (GTDB taxonomy): domain Bacteria; phylum Bacillota; class Clostridia; order Lachnospirales; family Lachnospiraceae; genus RUG11977. Next base: position 3,386 of record CAMIZL010000019.1, read on the forward strand.
CTGCCAAGCTTAACAATATCGACATTCCTACCCTTTGCTACATGAAAGAGATCAACGAGATCGGTGCTTGCCGTATCTGCGTTGTAGAAGTCAAGGGCGCACGTACCCTTGTAGCTGCCTGCGTTTATCCCATAAACGAAGGCATGGAAGTTATCACAAACAGCCCCAGAGTTCTTGAAGCAAGAAAGAAGACTCTGCAGCTTATTCTTTCGGATCACAACAAGAGCTGCCTCTCATGCGTACGCAGCGGCCAGTGCGAGCTTCAGACTCTTTGCAAGCAGTACGGTGTTGACAATGAGCATGCATATGACGGCGTTATGAATCTCTCCGAGATCGACGGCACAGCAGCTCATATGATCCGCGATAACAGCAAATGTATCCTTTGCAGACGCTGCGTTGCAGCCTGCGCCAAGACTCAGGGTATCGGTGTTATCGGTGCCAATGAGAGAGGATTTAAGACAAATATCGGTTCCGCATTTGAAGTTGGTCTTGCTGAGACATCATGCGTATGCTGTGGTCAGTGTATCGCTGTTTGTCCTACAGGCGCTCTTTATGAGAAAGACTTCGTTGATCAGGTTGTTGCAGATCTCAACGATCCCGAGAAATATGTTGTTGTTCAGACAGCTCCCGCAGTTCGTGCAGGTCTCGGCGAAGAATTCGGATACCCGATCGGAACAAATGTTGAAGGCAAGATGGCAGCTGCTCTTCGTCGCATCGGCTTCAACAAAGTATTTGATACAAACTTCTCAGCCGACCTTACTATCATGGAGGAAGGCACAGAATTTATCGAGAGAGTACAGAACGGCGGAAAGCTTCCTATGATCACATCATGTTCACCCGGATGGATCAAGTTCTGCGAGCATTACTATCCCGATATGATCGACAACCTGAGCTCCTGCAAGTCTCCTCAGCAGATGTTCGGTGCTGTTACAAAGACATATTTCGCAGAGAAGATGGGTCTCGATCCCAAGAAGATCGTGTGCGTCAGCATCATGCCTTGTACAGCAAAGAAATTCGAGGTTGGTCGTGCAGATCAGTCGGCAGCAGGTGTGCCTGATGTTGATTATTCACTCACAACCCGCGAGCTTGCAAGACTTATCAAGCGTTACGGTATCGACTTCACAAGTCTTCCCGATGAAGGATTTGACGATCCGCTCGGAGAGGGCTCGGGTGCAGCAGTTATCTTCGGTGCAACCGGTGGTGTTATGGAAGCAGCTCTTCGTACAGTTGTTTTCAAGCTCACAGGCGAGAAGGACGGCAGCCCGATCGTATTCAACGAGGTTCGTGGCGTAGAAGGTATCAAGGAAGCTACATACGATGTTGCAGGTCTTAAGGTTAATATCGCAGTTGCTTCAGGTCTTGCAAATGCACGTAAGGTTCTCGACATGGTTAAGTCCGGTGAGAAGAATTATCACTTCATCGAGATCATGGCATGTCCCGGCGGTTGCGTAAACGGTGGCGGTCAGCCCAGAGTTCCCGCAAACATCCGCAACTTTAACGATATCCGTGCAATGCGCGCTAAGGCTCTTTACTCGATCGACGAAGCAAACACAATCCGCTTCTCACATGACAACGAGTCGGTTAAGAAGCTTTATGCTGAATATCTTGAGAAGCCCGGCAGCCACAAGGCTCATGAGATCCTTCATACATCATATGTAAAGAGAACGATCAATAAATAATTTCTTCGCAAGATAAAATGAATTAAAGATCAAACCTCCCCGAATTGCCGACACGGCAGTCCGGGGAGGTTTAAGTGTACTGACTGAGGGTTCGGCCGTACCTGTGTTTACAGGTGCGGCTTTTTGTGATATACTTATTCTGAATTATAAGCGTATACAGAGTGCGTATAAGGGTTGCTCGGGAGAGTTGGTAAAGAGCAGTTACAGTCGTTTTCATGGTGAGGGGGAAAAACCATGGATCATTCAATTATTGAGGCTGGCCAGACACTTTTAATTCAGGTCAAACGCGGTGAGAACGAAACAGAGTTTCCTACAACGGTCATAGACAGGTTCGACAATTCGGTTGTTGTCGAGCCGGTTCTCTATGAAGGAAAAATGGTCAATTTCAATATTGCGGGCATAGGAAAAAGGGTTTCTCTTTTCCATGAACCGATAGGAAAGATGATCATCTGGAAAGAAATTGAGATCAAGGCCGGATATTACAAGAAAAAGAAGCTTTGTCACGTTATCTACATAAACGGTGAGGGCGTTGAATTCAACCGTCGTAAGGATTACAGACAATACGTCGGAATTGAAGGAAAAGCGGAACATTTCGGTTCCGATAAAGTCCCTGTTATAGTCAGGGATGTAAGTAATAACGGTATCGGACTTATAGTTGACAACGTAGCCGGGTTTGATAACGGTCGAAGAATGATCGTTTATTTCACCGACGAGAACGGTAAATATCGGTTTTCGCTCGAGTGCAAGCAAGTTCGTTCGCGCGTTATGCAAAACGGAAGAGTCGAGGTCGGTTGCATTGTTGTAAACGCTCCCCAGGCATTATCTCAATATGTTGCGTTCAAGCAGCTGGCAGAGAAACGAAGGATGCTCGGAGAGTGATCGTTTGAAAAGCTGAATCAAAGACCCGCAAAAGCGGGTCTTGTTGGGGAATGATAGGAATGCGGGTTGAGATATGGATAAAGAGCTGCATAATTTATTTCTTTCCAATATAAAGCTCCTGGCATATGTGGACAGAGCCATATGCTGTTTTCGTATGAGTATGTATGACAGGGCACTTGAAATGATATCCCTTACCGGAGAAGGCATCGGCGATATTTGCGATGCTGTTATCAAGGACAGGGATTATTTTTCTGATTTCATTACGGAATCTGTTGAGGAAATCCTCGGAAAACTCCTTGAGGCAAAGAAAGCGCGTGATTACACATTGCTTGCGGATCTTTACGAGATGCAGCTTGTTCCTTTCGTGTGCGCTGTACAGGAGACGATCGTGAGGAGAGAGGATCTCCTTGTGTTTGACGAGGAGACATATAAAAAGAATATCAAAACCATGCGCGCCAAGATCGATGTTTCCATGATCCGCTATGATGCGGATATTCCGGCGTCCGAAGCCGGATCGGAAGCGTTTTATGCGCATGAGGATGAACGTGAGCGTTTCAGGGTCAACCGAAACGCGCTCCTTGAGGAGCCGATGCTTCCCGAGCAGCTTCTTGCCAACGGATATACAGTCGAATTTACGTCATCGGGTCTTATGACCGCCAAAGCACCTCTTAAGCCTGTTACTGACGGAAGAGGAAAGAAAAAGAATTCGCCTGAGAAGGATCCCGAAAGCATATATCTTCACACAAACCTGCGTGTTGTGAGTGAAGGATTTATGCTCGCAGGATCGTGGTATGACAAAGAAGTTCAGGATTATGATGTTGTCGGACTCGGACTCGGATATCATGTCGCAGAGCTTTCAAACCTCGCTCCGTCAAGCCGGATCACCGTCTATGAGAGCGATATGAACATCATAAAGCTGTATTGTGCATTTACCGATGCCGGATTGCTGGTCAATCGCAACATCTTTATAATCTACGATCCCGATATGAAGCTTCTCGAAAAGAGACTTGACGAGTCGGGAAAGTCCGCTAAGGTGTGCATACATTATCCTTCGTTCAGAAGGGCACCCTACATGAAAAAGCTCGCGGATCTTGTACCGTGGAGCGGCCTCGTGGAGAAGTGCTGAGGGTAGCGCTTTGGAGCGGCCTCGCAGAGAAGTGCTTTGGAGCAAGTATCAAATAAGGGAGTGGATCATATGAATTGTCCGGTTACCTTTCTTACCGCCGCAGCAGGGTTTGCGGCCGACAGATTGATAAAGACGGTGGCTTCCCGCAAAGAGGGCAGGCGAACATTTTTTAAAGATAAGGTCACGTTCAGGAAAACGACCAATAAAGGTTTTGCGTTGAACAAATGCGAAGGCAAGCGCGGGCTTGTCGTTGCCGTGAGTATCGCAGCATTTTTGGCCGTTGTTTTTTTGTTCGGGATAACACTCAGGGATGAAGAATACAGAAACAAACGTCCCGCAGCCGCATTGCTGCTCGGTGGATCGCTCGGGAATCTGTATGAGAGGATTAGATACGGATCTGTGATCGATTATATCAGCGTTGCGCCATTTAAGAAGATCTTCTTTAACCTGGCGGATGTGTTGATAGCGATCGGCGCGCTGCTTTATATGTTTTGAGCAAACGGCTCGCGATATGCCGGAAATTTTGAAACAAACGATGGTCGACATGATCATGATATACAGAAGGAGAGGTTTCTATGGAAGAGAAGGATAAAGTTGCATTGACGGAACTGGTGGAAAAATTTTCACTTAAGAATCTCACTCCCGATGTTGATATCAGCAGCATCTACATTACAAAGCCCGATATCAACAGACCGGCGCTTCAGCTTGCCGGATTCATGAAAGATTTTGATAAGGAGCGTGTCCAGATCATCGGAAATGTGGAGCACTCCTATATGCAGGGACTTGAGGACGGCATCGAGAGAATGAAAAAGGTGCTGGGGCTCGGAATTCCGTGCGTGGTTTATTGTCGCGGGTTCGAGGTCGAGGACGAGATCATCGAAGAAGCCACGAGGCTCGGAGTTGCGATCTTTTTGACAGACAAGTCGACATCAAGCTTTATGGCCGAGATCATCAGATGGCTTAATGTACAGCTCGCACCCAGCATGACGATCCACGGAGTTCTTGTTGACGTTTACGGCGAAGGAATCCTTATCACGGGCGAAAGCGGAATCGGTAAGAGCGAGGCGGCGCTTGAGCTTATAAAGCGCGGACACCGTCTTGTCAGCGACGATGCTGTCGTTATAAAGAAGGTCAGCGATGATACATTGATAGGCATGGCTCCCGAGATGACAAGGCATTTTATCGAGCTGCGCGGAATCGGGATCATAAACGTTAAAGCACTGTTTGGTGTTGAATCCGTAAAGAACACGCAACAGATCGACCTCGTAATAAACCTCGAGGAATGGAACAGGGACAAAGAATACGACAGGATGGGCCTCGAGGAGCATTATGTGAATTTCCTCGGCAACAATGTTGTATGTCATAACATCCCCATCCGACCCGGTCGAAACCTTGCGATCATCTGCGAGTCCGCAGCGGTTAACTGCAGGCAGAAGAAGATGGGGTACGATGCCGCGAAGGAACTGTATCAGAGGGCTTTCGGAGGCGCAGGCGTACAGCTATAGGATTTTGTTGACTTTGGGTCTGTAATGATAAGTGTTGTATGAAAAGCTTTAAGGAGTAGATATGTCTAAATATGTTATAGGTACAGATATCGGAGGGACGAGCGTTAAACTCGGCCTCTTCACAAGCGAGGGCCGGCTTGTTCATAAATGGGAGATCAGGACCGACAGAAGTGAGGGTGGCATGAACGTGCCGACCGATATTGCCGATTCCGTAAAGAGGGTGATCGCTGAACAGGGCATAGGTGCATCGGATGTGATCGGTATGGGGATCGGAGTTCCGGGGCCTGTCAAGTCTGACGGGACCGTAATGAAGTGCGCGAACCTCGGGTGGGGTATCTTTAACGTGGCCGACAAGATGAAGGAGCTCACGGGATTTAACTGTACGGCAGTAAACGATGCAAATGCGGCGGCACTCGGTGAGATGTGGCAGGGAACCGCGAAGGGATTTAACAATCTTGTGTTTGTAACGCTCGGAACCGGCGTCGGCGGCGGTATCATCGTTGACGGTAAGGTTATCAGCGGTACTCACGGCGGTGGCGGTGAGATCGGTCATATATTCGTGGAGCCCGATGAAGAGGATGTCTGCGGATGCGGGTGCAAGGGTCATCTTGAGCAATATGCGTCGGCAACGGGGCTTTGCAGAGTGACAAGAAAGCTCCTTAAGGAGGGAAAATACAAAACGACTCTTAATGCGGATGTTCTTTCCGCAAGGATCGTTTTTGATGCCGCCAAGGCGGGCGACGAGCTAGCGAAGGAAGCGGTGGAGATCATGTGCAGATATCTTGCGCAGGCATTTTCGGGAATCGCGGCAACCGTTGATCCCGAGGTGTTCCTTATCGGCGGTGGAGTTTCCAAGGCGGGACCCATCATAACGGACACGATAAAGAAATATTATATTCCTTCAAATATGAACGTCCTCAGGGATCCCGCATTCGAGCTTGCATCGCTCGGAAACGATGCGGGAATATGGGGCGCGGCGTACAGCGCACTCGATTCGTACGGGAGCAAGTGAAACGCCGTGCATGAATGATCCGTGCGCGGAAATTTGTTTCGCATGGCGAAAACGAAACGCCCGCGCTAACGGTCGGGAACAGAGATGATTGTAAACGGAGAAGCTAGGGATGAACAAGATTACGGCATTACTCGGTGAAAAGCTTCCGCAACTTAATATCAGGGAGAACCTGCTCCTTTCGTCGTGTACGTCGTTCAGGACAGGCGGTGCCGCAGCGGCGGGAGCTTACCCCGAAACGACGAACGAGCTCGGGGAGCTCCTTTCGTTATGCGAACGGGAAGGTGTTCCTTTTTATATCCTCGGGAACGGGACAAATGTTCTTGCACCTGACGAAGGATTCGATGGCGTTGTCGTGCTGACTGCGGGGATGCGTGATATAGACGTTAATGAGGAAACGGGTATTGCGACTGCCGGAGCGGGAGCACTTCTTTCGACACTTGCGCTCGAATGTGCCAAAAAGAGTCTTACGGGACTCGAATTTGCGCGGGGGATACCCGGAAGCGTCGGTGGCGCGGTCGTTATGAACGCCGGTGCGTACGGAGGGGAGATAAAGGACTGCCTTTTGTCTGCCGGGGTAATGGACGAAAAGAGCCGTGAAATATCCGACATGACAAACGAACAGCTTGAGCTCGGCTACAGACACAGCGTGATACCGAAGAGAGGACTTGTTGTTCTCGGGGCGACTTTCAAGCTTGAAAAAGGCGACAAAACCGCGATATATGCCGCGATGGACGACTATGCGGCCAGGAGAAAAGAAAAGCAACCGCTTGAATATCCGAGTGCAGGGAGCACATTTAAACGTCCCGAAGGGTATTTTGCCGGGAAGCTTATCGAGGATGCGGGACTTAAGGGCTTCAGCATAGGCGGTGCGCAGGTTTCCGAAAAACATGCGGGATTTGTGATCAATAAGGGAGGCGCGACCTCCGGTGACATAAAAGAACTGATCAAAGAAGTTCAAAGAAGAGTGTTTGAAAACAGCGGCGTGAGGCTTGAGACGGAAGTTCGATTTATGTGAGCGCAAGCGCGCGGTAAGATGGCGCGGTCAATGTGAGCGCAAACAGCATGGTAAGAGATTGCGGTCTGCGTGAGCACAAGCGGTCCGGAAGGAGGTTTGAAGTGTCTTTCTCGAATAATGTAAAAGAAGAGCTTTTTAAAACGCTCCCTCAGGCAAGGCACTGCAGGATCGCGGAACTTGCCGCTCTTATCGGCATGGGAGGCGCGGAGATCCGCACGGCGGGTCATGTCGGCCCGGGAGCGGAGAAGGTCGACCCGGGAGCGGAGAAGGTCGGCCCGGGAGCGGAGAAGGTCGGCCCGGGAAAAGAGGAGATCCGCACGGCGGCAGAGCAACCTGAAGCGTCGAGACGTGATGCTCCGGAGGGTCTTATATGCTTTGAAAACCGGATAGCCGGAATGAAGGCTCAGACGCTCATACGAAAAATATTCGGATACGACCTTCGTGAGTTGAGAGATGCCGAACAAGGCGGCAGGGAAAGCCGAAGAAATCTGTTTCTGCTCGGTGCTTCCGGGGAACAGATATCGATGATATTGAGTGCCGTTAAGATGAAAAAAAGCGATGACGGAATTTTTTTTGTTGACAAGCCGGGGCAAAATATCCATAATACTTTGCGAAACGATACTGTGCCCGGGATGATCGTATGCACACAGACGTGTTGCAAGAGAGCATTCCTGCGCGGCGCATTTCTCACATGCGGATCGCTTTCCGATCCCGAGAAAGATTATCATCTCGAATTTGTCCTTAAGACGCAGGCTCAGGCGACCATGCTTCGCGGAGTCCTTTCGGCGCTTTCGGTTGAAGCCGGGACCGTGATGCGAAAGAAGGCATATGTGCTTTATATCAAGGACAGTGAGATAATAGCGACCGTGCTTACTTTGGCCGATGCGCATGTCGCCCTCATGGAGCTTGAGAATATCAGGATCCTGAAGGAAGTGCGCAATGACGTAAACCGCCGTGTCAATTGCGAGACCGCCAACATAGGGAAGACTGTTCGGGCGGCATCCAAACAGGTGGAAGACATCAGATTCCTAGCTTCGCAGCCGGGATTTGACGACCTTCCCGAAGAGCTTAAAACTACGGCGGCGCTCAGGCTTGAACATCCCGAAGTATCACTCTCGGAGCTCGCATTGCTGCATCCGGCAGCGGTGAGCAGGTCGGGCATCAATCACAGACTTCGCAAGCTTTGTGATCTTGCCGAGAAAATGAGAGATAACAAAAGAGGATAAAAAGTAGCGATAAAGCTTTAGAAGAGAGGAATACAAATGCTTCGCAAGGAAATGCAGATAGACATCACACGGGAGCCCGAGAAACATCCTATCGCAAAGCTCGTACAGGAGGCGAGCAGATTCTCAAGCTCGATCTTCTTCGAGTACAAGGACAAGAACGTTAATGCCAAGAGTATCATGGGCATGATGACATTCGTCGGTATCATGAAAAGAGCACTCGAGGAAAACGACAAGATCACGCTCAGTGTCGACGGAGCGGACGAGGACGATGCTTTAAAGACCATGAGTTCATTCTTCGAATAATTAGCGGCCAAAAAAGCGTTAGAGGACCGGTGGGAAAGGCGCACCGGAGACCCGACAGGGCGATACATAACGCACAAAAACAGCAGACGCACCGACCCATACGGGGTGGTGCGTTTTTGGTTAAAAAAAATGATTTTTGGCGGCAGATTTTTCTGTAATTTTTTGTGGTAATGGGCATGATTTTTACTATAATAATATGTAGGAGTATTTTGCTCCGGTGTGTAACGAGCGGGTAAATAATTAAAAAATCCGTCTAAACCCTGAAAATAAAGCGTTTGCGGCGATATAAACCCAATTGTTATAAATAAATAAAAAATATATATTGCAATAACATATATTTGTGTGATATTATTCTGTATCGACAGAGAAAGAGGCAGTATGGACAAAAACATAATCAGAGTATTTGTTATTCTGGGGGAGCTTCTGGTCATCCTGGTTTTGACTTTCATCATTTTCTTTGTTCCGGGTTCTTCGGGCAATGCTTCGGAGACCTCAACTTCAGGCAAAGCATTGGCCGCCGTCAAGCTTTCGGACACGGACAGCGGGACGCCGGCGGTCAGCATTGCGGCAGTCGTGCCCGATAAAGAAGCCACTGAAAGGGCAAGACTCGAAAGAGAGCGCATTGCCGAAGAAGCAAGACTTGCCGAAGAGGCACGTCTTGAAGAAGAACGAATAAGGCTTGAGGAAGAGGCACGCGCCGAGGCGGCAAAGAAAACCGCCGGAGCGGAGGAAACAGCCGCGCTTCAGGCAAACATGTACGATTATGATGCCGCGATCGAAACTCTCAAAGCCGTTCCGCAGTATGAAACGCGCGATGACCTTAAAGCCACGGTCGCTTCTTACGAATCGACCCGCGACAAGCTCGTAAAGTGGGAAGACAATACTCAGATAAGTCATCTCTTTGTCCATTCGCTCATAGTTGATACCTCGAGAGCTTTCAGAAAAGGAAGCTCGCAACCTGTCGGATACAACAGATATATGACAACGGTCGGTGAATTTAAGGCCATGCTCGAATCGCTTTATGAAAGAGGATATGTCCTCGTGAGCATGCATGATATCGCCGAGCGTTACATCGACGAAGACGGAACGGAGAAACTTCGCAAGAAGGCCATCTACCTTCCCGAAGGGAAAACGCCCTTCGTTCTTTCTCAGGATGATGTCAATTATTACGCTTATATGGAAAACGATGGATTCGCCGACAAGCTTGTTATCGGCGAGGACGGAAGGCCGACCTGCCAATATACGGATGTTGACGGTAATGTGACTTTCGGAGAATATGACGTTCTTCCCATCGTTGACAATTTCCTGCTTGAGCACCCCGATTTCTCCTACAGGGGAGCAAAGGGGATCCTCGCCGTAACGGGTTATGAGGGCGCGCTTGGCTATGATACGGGATGGCATATGTACGATCTTGACGATCCCGCTCAAAAAGCAAAGCTCGAGGCGGAGCAGGAAGCTGCTAAAAAGGTTGCGGATGCCATAAAGGCAGACGGCTGGGAATTTGCGAGCCACAGCTATACGCACACCGACATGAAAACGAATTCCTTCAATAAGGTTGTATATGACACCGACAAGTGGGAACGTGAGGTTCAGCCGATACTCGGCGAGACGGACCTTTACATCTACCCCTTCGGAAGTGACATCTGTGACTGGAGAGGATACAAAGGCGACAAGTACGAATACCTCAAGAAAGCGGGATTCTGGTACTTCTGCAATGTAGACGCTTCCAGATACTGGATCCAGATCACGGACAACTACATGCGCATGGGCCGCATCAACGCCGACGGCGAGAGAATGGTCAAGACACCTCAAAAACTTGATTATTTCTTTGATTCGGCAGCGATACTCGACAAATCGAGACCTGCGCTCGGTTGAAAGCCGCGGACCGGCGGACCGGTACCCCGAAAAACGTGTCACGTATCAATATTGCAATCTTAGAAGTAAGGAGTTCATAAGCACATGGCTTTTACACATCTTCATGTCCATACCGAATACAGCTTATTGGACGGCTCCTCGAAGATCGGGGAGATTGTTAAGCATGCGCGGGAACTCGGACAGGATGCACTTGCCATAACCGACCACGGCGTTATGTACGGCGTGATCGATTTCTACAAGAAGTGCGGGGAGGTCGGGATCAAGCCCATCATCGGTTGCGAGGTTTATGTCGCACCCGGGTCGCGATTCGATAAGGAAGGAAGCACGGGCGACGACCGATACCGGCACCTCATATTACTGGCGAAGGACAACGGCGGTTACAGCAATCTGATCAAGATAGTATCGAAAGGATTCACCGAAGGATTTTATTATAAGCCGCGAATAGATATCGAAGTACTTAAGGAATACCACGAAGGCATCATAGCCCTTTCGGCATGTCTTGCGGGTGAGATACCTTATTACCTGCGCAGAGGCCTCTACGACGAAGGCAAAGAGGCGGCGCTCGGGATGCTCGATATATTCGGAGAAGGGAATTATTACCTGGAACTTCAGGACCACGGCATACCCGAGCAGGCGCTCGTTAACGAGCAGCTCGTCAGGATGTCCCGGGAAACGGGGATCCCGCTCGTTGCAACCAACGATGTTCATTATACATACGCAGAGGACGCCGGGCCGCATGATGTGCTCCTTTGCATACAGACCCAGCGGAAGGTTTCCGATACCGACAGAATGAGGTACGAGGGAGGTCAGTTCTTCCTCAAATCGGAAGAGGAGATGAGAAGTCTCTTCCCCTATGCGCCCGAAGCGATCGAGAATACGGCAAAGATCGCCGAAAAGTGCAATGTGACATTTACTTTCAACGAATACAAGCTCCCGCATTTTGACGTGCCGGACGGATACAGCTCATATTCGTACCTCGAGAGCCTTTGTAAGAAGGGCTTGAAAGAAAGGTACGGCGGGCTGAAACCCGACGAATACGCCGGACTTGAGGAAAGACTTACTTTTGAGCTCCAAACGATCAAAGACATGGGATTTGTCGATTATTTCCTGATAGTTTGGGACTTCATACACTTCGCGAGGGAGAACGGCATTGCGGTCGGCCCCGGGCGAGGAAGTGCTGCGGGAAGCGTTGTGGCATATACATTAGGGATAACAAACATCGATCCCATCAGGTTTTCTCTCTTCTTTGAGAGATTCCTCAATCCTGAACGTGTTACGATGCCCGATATCGATATTGATTTTTGCTATGTGCGCAGACCCGAGGTTATCGACTACGTCACGCGCAAATACGGTACGGACAGGGTAGTTCAGATCGTAACGTTCGGTACGCTCGCAGCGAGAGGCGTTATAAGAGACGTCGGTCGCGCGATGGACATGACATATGCCCAGACCGACAGGATAGCGAAGATGATCCCGATGGAGCTCAACATGACGCTCGACAAAGCGCTTGAGGTCAATCCTCAGCTTCGTGAGGCATACGCTTCCGACCGGGATGTGAAAAACCTGATCGACACCTCGAAGAGACTTGAGGGACTGCCCAGGCACACCTCGATCCATGCGGCGGGAGTCGTGATCGCACCCGCTCCGGCGGATGATTTCGTTCCGCTCTCGAGGTCGGGCGACGGAACGATCACAACACAATATACGATGACAACTCTTGAGGAGCTCGGTCTTCTCAAGATGGACTTCCTGGGGCTACGGACGCTGACAGTGATTCAGGACACGGTGAAAGCCGTGAATGCGGCCTACCCCGACAGGAATCTTGATATAGACAAGATCGACCTTACCGATCCGAACATTTATGAGTTGATCTCGCAGGGTAGGACGGAAGGCGTCTTCCAGCTCGAAAGCCGAGGCATGACTTCTTTCATGAAGGAACTTTCTCCGTCATGCATAGAAGATATCATCGCGGGGATCGCCCTTTACCGGCCGGGACCGATGGATTTCATCCCCAAGTACCTTAAGGGAAAACGAAATCCCGAGGCAGTCGTTTATGACTGCGAAGAACTAAGACCGATACTTTCGCCGACATACGGCTGTATCGTCTATCAGGAACAGGTTATGCAGATAGTACGTAACCTTGCGGGCTACAGTTTCGGAAGGTCCGACCTTGTAAGACGAGCCATGTCGAAGAAAAAGCAGGCGGTCATGGACCGTGAGCGGGCGAATTTCGTTTACGGTAATGAAGCCGAAGGCGTTCCGGGATGTAAGGCAAACGGAATCCCCGAAGCTGTCGCGAACAAGATATTTGACGATATGATCGACTTCGCCAAATATGCGTTCAATAAAGCGCACGCCGCGGCATATGCGGTGGTCGCGATGCAAACGGCATTTTTAAAATGCTATTACCCCGTGGAATTTATGGCGGCTCTACTGACGTCCGTCACAGAAAATTCCGACAAAGTCGCTAACTACATCTTCATATGCAGGAAGATGGGGATCGGCCTCCTTCCTCCCGACGTCAATGAGGGAGGAAACAGCTTCACAGCCTGCGGCAAAGATATCCGTTATTCGCTCTCGGCCATCAAAGGACTCGGGGCGTCGGTCGTGGATGTGATAGTTTCCGACAGGGAAAGCGGCGGGCCTTACAAGAGCCTGAGGGACTTTATGGAAAGGCTCTCGTCGAAGGAAAGCAACAAGCGTGTTATCGAAAGCCTCATAAAGGCCGGAGCGCTTGATTGTCTGCCGGGGTCAAGGCGACAAAAGATGGTTGTTTACAGCAGTATCCTCGAAGGGGTTGCCCTTGAGAAGAAGAAAAGCGTCACGGGTCAGCTGAGTATGTTCGATCTCGGTGACGAGGGGATCTCGAGAGAATCTGCCGATGAATTCCCGGACATCCCCGAATATGACGTTTCGGAGATGCTCGAATTTGAGAAAGAGGTCCTTGGCATTTATGTCAGCGGTCATCCGCTTAATGCTTATAAGGATATACTTGATAAAAACGTGACCGCGACAAGCCTCGACTTCATCGTTGATGAGGAAACGGGCGAGACACAGCTCGCCGACAGGCAAAGGGCTGTGATCGGAGGAATAATCGTGGCGAGGAGCGTTAAGACCACAAGGTCGGGTTCGCTCATGGCCTTCCTCACGGTCGAGGATCTGTACGGCAATATCGAGGTGCTCGTCTTCCCGAAGGATTTTGAGAAGCACGGCGACGAGCTTACGGAAGACATGAAAGTGCTCATAAAGGGCAACGTGAGTGTCGACGAGGAGAGAGGCGCAACGCTTCTTTACTCGGACTCGGTAAGCCTCTCGTCCTACCCGCGAACGTTGTGGGTAAAATTTGAGGACGAAGCCGCATATGAGGACGCAAAGAGTTTCCTTTCAACGGAACTCGCGGACAGGCTCGGACCGGACAGATGTATGGTCTACATTAAAAACAGCAACAAAAAGATACTGCTCGATGATGACGGCACAATGGCCACGCCGCAGCTTCTCGAAAAACTGCGGGAAAGGCTCGGCGAGGAAAACGTGGTCGTATCGGCGGGTACATATTGGAAAAATTGATCACTCAGAAAGAATTCTTTTGGAACTCCCGCAAAAGCCTTCATAAGCGCTGATGCGGGACAGGACGGGAAACCGAACGTTTCTTCACGGAGGTGACAAAATGGCAGCTAAAGCAAAGACATCTAAAGAAATAAAAAGATCGGAAGAAATCAAAGAAGTTAAAGACACAGAGAAAACGGTAAAAGTAGTTAAAAGCAGCAAGAAAGATACAATGATAAAAGATGACGCATATGCAAAGATACCCATGGGTGAGGGTAAAACGGTCAGGAAGATCGGAGTTTTGACGAGCGGCGGCGATGCGCCCGGAATGAATGCGGCGGTACGTGCGGTAGTCAGAACAGCAATAAATTACGGTATGGAGGTTGTCGGTATCAGGCGCGGATTCTCGGGACTCATCGAGAACGATTATGTACCGCTCACCGGCAGAAGCGTTGCCGATACCATAGCAAAGGGCGGCACGTTCCTTTATACGGCCAGATGCCCCGAGATGATCACAAAAGAGGGGCAGGACACGGCAGCAAAGAACTGCGTTGAGCAGGGAATAGACGCACTCGTTGTTATCGGCGGAGACGGCTCCTTCAGGGGATGTTTGTCGCTCGCGGAGCGCGGTATAAACGTTATCGGTATTCCGGGAACCATAGACCTTGACATCGCGTGCACCGAATATACGATCGGATTCGATACAGCCATCAATACGGCGATGGAAGCGATCGACAAGATCAGGGACACATCGACATCCCGCGAGAGATGCTCGATCATTGAGGTTATGGGACGCCATGCCGGATATATCGCGCTTTGGTGCGGTCTTGCAAACGGTGCCGAGGCGGTTCTCACGACCGAGCTTTACAAATACGAAGAGAAGAAACTTATCGACGATATCGAGCTTAAGCGCAAGAACGGCAGACAGCATTATATCATCATCAATGCCGAAGGGATCGGTGATTCCGAAGGCATGGCAAAGCGTATCGAATATGCGACGGGAATGTCGACATCCGCTACCATACTCGGCTATCTGCAGCGCGGCGGCAGCCCCACATGTAAGGACAGAGTCTATGCGTCGGCCATGGGTGCCAAGGCCGTGGACATCCTTTACAAAGGCGGCTGCAACAGAGTTGTTGCATATAAGAACGGCGGCTTCTGCGATTTTGACATGAAGGAAGCTCTGGCAATGAAGAAGGATCTTGATCCCTTCCTTGTTGACATGCTCGGAAAGCTCACGAGAAAGGGCGAAGGAAAGGGACTCCTCAGCGAAGGCATGCTTCCCGCAGACGTTTCGACCGGAAACTGCAAGTCTATCGGCGTTCTTACGAGTGGCGACGATGCACCCGGTATGAATGCCGCTATCCGCGCGGTCGTAAGATCCGCGATCGGATACAACATGAGAGTATTCGGATTCCGCAGAGGTTTCGCGGGTCTTATCGAGAAGGATTATCTCGAGATGACAAATAAGACCATGTCCGAGACCGTACAACTCGGCGGAACACAGCTTCTCGCGTCCGACTGCCCCGAATTTTTGACGGAGGAAGGACAGGAGAAGGCGATAGAAACCCTTAAGGAACTCGGGCTTGACGCACTTATCGTTCTCGGAGGAAACGGAACGATGCGCGGCGGACTCGACCTCATCAAGAAGGGTATTAATGTTATTGGTATCCCCGCAACCATCGACTGTGAGGTTGCGTGCACCGAATATACGATCGGCTTTGACACTGCCGTTAATACGGCAATGCAGGCAATTGACAAGATCAGGGATACATCGCAGTCCCACGAGCGTTGCAGCGTTATCGAAGTTGCCGGTAAGCGTTCGGGATTCAATGCACTTTGGTGCGGTATCGCAAACGGAGCTGAGGAGATCCTCATACCCGAATTTTACGATCGTGATGAGCAGCGTATCATAAGCGAGATCATCAGCAAGAAGAAGCTCGGCAAGAGACTTCATCTGATCGTCAACGCTCACAGCGTGGGCAGATCGGGTTCCCTCGCCAAGAATATCGAATTTGCGACCGGACTTGAGACACGTGCCAACATTCTCGGCCTTGTAGAGAGTGGCGGACGCCCTACCTGTATGGACAGGGTATTCGCATGTGCTATGGGAGGAAAAGCTGTCGAGGCGCTTAACAAAGGCAGCCGTAACAGAATAGTGGCTTTCTGTAACGGTGAATTTGTCGATTTCGATTTCGAAAAGGCAATGCGTATGGAAAAAACGCCCGATACTTATCTTTATACCATGTCCAAAAAGCTTTCGAGATAATACGAAATGTATCCCGTTTAATAATCGGCCGAGGGAAAAGTCTCGTATTTCTCAGAAAATACTTGCGTCACATGGAAAAATAAAAATGTAAGGACAGGAGTTTATTATGGTTCTATTAGACTTTTCACTCACCAAACTTGGAGGGGCGATCTACGACAATTTTTCAAGAGTAGTTGTATTTATTGCTATTATTGCGTGTGTTTTTCTCATCGCCGGTTTTTCCGAGGTCATTATCAACAATGTAAACAAAACGAAGCCCTCGAAAAAGTTTAAGATTCACAAGATCACTATCATTGCGATGCTTTCGGCAGTAGCGATATTACTGAATCTTTTGAGTTTTCCGCTTTGGTTTGCACCCGGTTTTTATAAGCTTGATTTCAGCGAATTGCCCGTTCTTGTCGGCGCATTTGCACTCGGACCGCTTGCCGGAGTTACGATCGAAGCTGTTAAAATTCTTCTGAATCTCGTTATAAACGGCACCTCAACCGCGTTTATCGGAGAAATTGCCAATTTTGTCGTTGGATGTGCATTTGTAATCCCGGCCGCAATAGTGTATTATCATAAACGTACCAAGAAAGGTGCTGTTATCGGCCTCGTTGTCGGAACAGTGGTAAATCTTGTCGCTTCATGTGCCATGAACGCCTACGTGCTCATCCCCGTATACGGAGAGATGTTCCATATGGATGTTATCGGAGCGGGAACCAAAGTCAATGCCGCCATCACGGACATGACTACGTTCATCCTCTATGCGGTTGCACCCTTTAACCTTATCAAGTGTGTTGCGGTTGCAGTCATTACGGCACTCATTTACAAGCCTGTCAGCAAATTGATCTCCGGCGTAAAAGGATTGGAGAAAAATCGCTGATCGGATAAAGATGCTCTTCCGAATAAAGCGGCAGACCCGGAAAACGACAAGATCCATCACCTATCTTTAACAGACAAGGATGATCAAGTAATGAACGAACAGGAAGAAACAAAAAAATCATTTTCAATCAGCGAACTGGCACACATGTCTACGCTCTCCGACGAAGAAGCCGAAGAAGCGAGAGAACAGGCAGAAGCGATTGAGAACGGGGAAACTGCAGAGGGAGAAGCCACTATTGTCCCGGATTACGGGCCTGCAGTCGAAGAAAAAGAGCCTGAAAGGCTCGTTCACACAGGACAGGTGTTCACGGCGGATGTCAAACCTACCGCGCGTGATGCTTACGGATTCATGTTTTATCATTCATACATGAATCTCATGGGAGTGTTCGCAGTACTTGTAGGTATTGCGGCGATCGTAATGGTTGTCATAAGCGTTATGGATAAAGAGATCTTCCAGATAATTCTCTTTTCCCTCGCGGCACTCATCTTCATAGTCAACAGTCCGATAAGCCTTTATATGCGTGCGAAGAAATATGCGCAGGGTTGCACCCTTCCCGAAAATCGCACAGTATATCAGTTCAGCGACGCGGGCTTTGATGTTCAAAGAGGTGAGGACATCTACAAATCGTTTGCCTACAAAAATGTTACCAAATGCCATGAGGGACGTACCGGATTTTACGTTTATTTTGGCAAGAGCACAGCATTCCTTGTGACGAAAGCCGATATTGAAGGCGGATCTCTTTCTGAATTCAGGAGTCTTCTCGCAAAACATGTTACGGGTAAGCTCTCACTGAAGTATGATAAAGAGTGAGAGAAGAGGAGCGGGAAACAGAGTGACAAAAGAAATTTTTAGCGCGAGCAGCGCTGATACATTTGAAATCGGTGCCGGGTTTGGCAGGTCTGCCACCCCCGGCACCGTGTTGTGCCTTGACGGGGATCTTGGTGCCGGCAAGACAGTGTTTACGAAGGGGTTCGCGCAGGGTCTCGGTTCAAATGCCCTGGTCACGAGCCCTACTTATACTTTAATGCACATCTATGACGACGGGCGTCTTCCGCTCTATCATTTCGATGTGTACAGGATCGATGACGAGGACGAGATGGAGGAGATAGGTTTCTCAGAGTACCTTCGCGGCGACGGCGTCACGATCATCGAGTGGGCGACACTCGTTCCGGGGCTCATACCGGATGACGCGATCAAGATCACGATCACAAGGAATCCTCAAGGGGATCCGGATTCAAGGATCATTACGGTCGTAATACCCGATAAGGAAAGGATGTAAGGAAGAACATGATCATTCTGGCAGTAGAAAGCTCCGGGAATGTGGCTTCGGCTGCGATAGCCGAACGCAGTAAGATCCTTGCGGAGTATACCGTGAACATAGGGAAGACGCACTCACAGACGCTGCTTCCCATGATAGACCGCGTGCTCAGTGATGCGGAGATGAGTGTTAACGACCTTGATGCGATCGCAGTTTCGAGGGGGCCCGGATCATTTACGGGACTCAGGATCGGAAGCGCGACCGCAAAAGGACTTGCGGCTTCCGCGGGCATCCCGATCATAGATGTTCCGACCCTCGAAGCACTTGCGGTCGGCGTCGGAAATGCGGGCGGAAGACTTATCTGTCCCATTATCGATGCGAGAAGGAACGAAGTGTATTCGGCCCTTTTTGAGGAAAACGATCGTTTCGGAAGCGTGAGCGGCGTACAAGGCAGTACTCACGGACCGTTAACCCGGATCGGGCAGGAGCGGGCGCTCGGTATGGAACAACTTCTTGCGGAGCTTACGGCCATGGACAGAGAGGTGATCTTTGTCGGAGATGCTTTAAGGGTTCATGCAGAGAAGATCAAGGCGGCGGGCAACGGTAAATTCATCCTCGCTCCCCTTTCGGCCTGCGATCTGAGAGCGGGTTGTGTTGCGACGGTGGGCCTTAACATGTTAGAATCCGGTAAGGCGATAGACGGCTCGGATCATACTCCCGTATATCTGAGGTTGTCGAGCGCCGAGAGAGAACGACTCGAGCAGGGTAAAGAACTCGGATGAAAAAAACGGGGATGAAGCCCCGGTGAAAAAGAAACAGGCGGGAAATGAAAACCCGTGAAAAGAAGTAAAAAGGAAAGATACAGCTTTGGAGATCAGAAGAGCACAGGAAAATGATATACCCGGGATCGCGGCACTCGAGAGAGAGTGCTTTTCGGATCCGTGGTCCGAAAAGTCGCTAAAGGAGACCTCGGGAACGATGATGCTTGTCGCCACCGATAATGAGTGTATCACGGGTTATATCATCACGAGATGTGTGGCCGGTGAAGCGGAACTTTTCAGGATATGCGTTAAGGGCGAAGCACGCCGTAAAGGAACGGGGCAGATGCTCCTTGAGAGCGGGATCGAAGCCGCAAAAACAGAGGGAGCCGGGAGGTTGTTCCTCGAAGTCAGATCGAAGAATGCGCCCGCAAGAGGGCTATATATAAAAGCAGGCTTTAAAGAAACGGGCCTGAGAAGAGGTTATTACACCGATCCGCAGGACGATGCGGTGATAATGATGATGGAGTTTGAAACCGGGAGGAGAACGGATGCTTGATATTTGCTTACTTGGAACGGGAGGAATGATGCCCCTCCCCTCGCGAAGGCTTACCGCGCTCATGGCGAGGATAAACGGCAGCAGCATCCTGATCGACTGCGGCGAGGGAACGCAGGTGGCGATACGTGAGAAGGGGTGGAGCTTTCATGACATAGACGTTATCCTCCTGACTCACTTTCATGCCGATCATGTGAGCGGACTGCCAGGGTTGCTCCTTTCGATCGGAAACGCGCAAAGGACGGAACCTCTCTATATTTTCGGACCCAAGGGTTCGGCAAGGATCGTATCGGCGCTCAGGACGATCGCACCGGAGCTGCCGTATGACGTTTATGTGACGGAGATAAGCGGCGACACCGCATCGTTTACGGAAGCGGGTTGCAGGATAGAAGCTTTTAAGCTTAATCATAACGTTGTTTGTTACGGTTATTCTATCGTTGTAGAAAGAGCCGGAAAGTTCGATCCCGACAAAGCCAGGGACAACGATGTTCCGCTTAAGATATGGAACAGACTTCAAAAGGGCGAAGAGATCGATCACGAAGGAAGGCATTTTACTCCGGACATGATACTCGGACCGGCGCGAAAAGGGCTCAAGGTAACTTATTGCACGGACACGAGGCCGGTCGCCGGCATCGCGACAGCGGCCGGGGATGCGGATCTTTTCATCTGCGAAGGCATGTACGGTGAACCCGGAAGCGAAGACAAGGCCAGAGAACATAAGCATATGACCTTCGCCGAGGCTGCAACGCTTGCAAAGAAGGCAAACGTAAAGAAACTATGGCTGACGCACTACAGCCCCTCGCTTGTGAAGCCGAAAGAATTCCTTTCGAGCGCAACAAGCATCTTCCCGAACACGAGGGCGGCAAGGGATCTCGACAGCGTTACGCTCAGATTCGAAGACGAGGAAGCGGATTCTGACTCAAAAAGGATTTAACCTTGCCATTTTCCATCAATCAGGTAAAATGATTATATAGAGTTTTTTTTGAGATCCGTATCAGGGGAGGAGGTGCCACATGCGAACAATACCGGCGAAGAAAAAGAAATTCAGTTTATCATCGACGGCTATCCTTGTGGCCTTTATTCTTTGTGCGGGTCTGGTGGTATATTATTCGGCGATCAGGCCGGAGAAAACACCAACTTCGGGGATGACGCTTTTTGAGGAAGTTACATCGCGTGACCTTTCGAAGGATTATCCGCAAACACCCGCCGAGGTGGCCAATGTATATTGCTCGATCGTAAAGTGCATGTACACCCAGGAACTTACCGAGGATCAGCTCTTCACCCTTTGCGGGCAGATGAGGGCGCTCTACTCGAGAGAGCTTTTGGAGAGCAATCCCCTTAATGACATGTTATACAGACTTGAACAGGAAATAGATGATTTTCGGGATAAAGAGATCACGATCGGATCTTTTGTCGTTGAGCCGGCGGAGGATGTCGAATACAGCGTGGTCGGTAACAAAAAGAGAGCCAATGTTGAATTCCACTTCACCCTGAAGGGCAAAGCAGGTTCAAAACTCCCTGAAGAAGTGCTTCTCGAAGAAGACGAGAAGAGAGAATTCAAGATCATCGGCTGGAGGGTTCATGAAGGAAAATGAAGATATATTGATACTCGCCGTCGAAAGCTCGTGTGACGAGACTGCGGCGGCAGTAGTGAAAAACGGGAGAGAGGCACTCTCGAACGTCATATATTCGCAGATCGACATCCACACGATGTACGGCGGTGTTGTTCCCGAGATCGCGTCGCGCAAGCACATCGAGAAGATCGATCCCGTCGTGTCGGAGGCATTGAGGAAAGCCGGTGTTTCTAAAGAAGATCTCGCTGCCGTAGCGGTTACCGCAGGTCCCGGACTTGTGGGGTCGTTGCTTGTCGGGGTAGCATATGCGAAAGCATACGCATATGCGGCAGGGCTTCCGATACTCGGCGTACACCACATAGAAGGTCATATCGCGGCAAACTATATAGAAAACAGGGAGCTTGAGCCTCCTTTCCTGTGCCTCGTCGTTTCGGGCGGACATACGGAACTTGTCGTCGTAGAGGACTACGGCAGGTTCAGACTCATAGGCACGACGCACGATGATGCGGCGGGCGAAGCATTTGACAAGGTCGCGAGAGCGATCGGCCTCGGATATCCCGGAGGACCCAAGGTCGACAAGTGCGCCAAAGCTGGCGGAAGGAAGGATGCGATCGCATTCCCCAGAGGCCATGTGGACGGTAATGATTTTGATTTCAGTTTCAGCGGGCTCAAATCGGCCGTGCTCAATTATCTCAATTCCTGTGCGATGAAGCAGGGCGGACCCGTAAAAGATCTCAGAGAGAAGCGCGAGGGCGATGTGAATTTCAATCCGGATGCGCTCATAGATCCCGAAACGGGAGTGACTGTTTCGGATGTGGCAGCTTCTTTCCAGGAAGCCGTTGTCGACGTTCTCGTAACGCACACGATCGAGGCGGCAAAGAGCCTCGGGATCGGTAAAGTGGCTATGGCGGGCGGTGTTGCGGCAAACGGAGCACTCAGGGAAAGGATGAAGAACGATTGTGAGCGGGAGGGCATTAAACTTTATTACCCGTCTCCGCTTTTATGTACAGACAATGCGGCCATGATCGGCTGCGCCGCATATTACGATTATCTTGCAGGTAAACGTCACGGCCTTGATCTGAATGCGGTTCCGGGTCTCGGGCTCGGACAAAAGATCTGAGACAGGCGATATAGGGGGAGTTTGATGAAGAACGTCGGAATCGTACTTGCTGCGGGAAGCAGCACGCGAATGGGCGGAACAACAAAGAAACAGTACAGGGTCCTTCTCGGAAACCCCGTGCTGTTTTATAGTCTGATGGCGTTTGAAAACAGTTATGTCAACGATGTTATCGTCGTATGCTCGGAAGGCGAAGAAGAATTCGTGCAGAGGGAGATCGTCGAAAAATACGAGTTCCGTAAAGTAAGGGCCGTGATCGCGGGAGCAAAGGAAAGAAGCGGCTCGAGCTTCCTCGGTATCAGGGAAGCGATCAGAACGGTCGGCAGATTCGGCGTTAATGTTCTTATACATGATGCCGCAAGACCGCTTGTCACTCCGATGCTCATAAACAGTATCATCGCCGAACTCGAAAGCGGTCAAAGAGCGGTGGTACCGGCAGTAACGCCCGCCGATACGATAAGACTTGAGGGCGATGAAGGCGTTGTTACATTTGAGAGGGAGAAGATAAGGCTTGTGCAGACGCCGCAGGGTTTTGAGGCGGGGCTTATTCATGACGCATATGAAAAGCTCAGGGATTCGGTCACGGATGATGCCGAAGCCGTCATGAAATATGACGGCAGCGTGCCGATAAGATTTGTTGAGGGTGACAGAAGAAATTTCAAGCTTACATATCCGACGGATTTCGACCTGGCGGAATGCATGGTGAGAAGCGCAAAGCAGTGATATGTCGCGATATTTGCGGAAAGTTGCATAGTAGGAAAGGAGTAGGCTCTTGGGGAAGATTTCTTAAGGGCCGCGTATTGTTTATGAAGTCGGATCTGTCTACATGATCAAAGTGGATCTGACGCTTTGCAATGTTTTTGAGGAATGACTTAGGGGGCTTCCCGCCTTCGGATCAAGTCGAAAAGGGACAAGACGGTAAATGAGGAAACACGTGACAATGAAAAAGGAAACGTTATGGGCATGCCTTATCTTGCTATGCCTGCTGCTCACGGGGTGTGATGCAGGCAGCGGCACGGACGGCACCACCCTAAGGACTACAGAAGTAGAAAGAAACGCTTCCGGGCAAAACGAAATCGAAGTGACAGATGCCGTGCAAGACGAAATCGAAATGACATGTGCCGTGCAAAGCGAAATCGAAATGACAGGCGCCGGGCAAGACGAAATCGAAGTGACAGATGCAGGGCAAAACGAAATCGAAATGACAGGCACCGTGCAAAGCGAAAGTGAAACGTCCGACCCCATAGACGAGACTACGTTTGTAGAACAAAAAGTCGTTATCAGCGAGATATTGTCATCAAATTCAGGATATATGGAGCACGAAGGAGACCGGTGCGACATGATCGAAATCGCAAATACCTCGGACACGGATATCGATCTCTTTAAATACTATATTTCGGATACGCCCTTTAATCCCATGAAGGCAAGGCTTCAGGGAACGATCCCTGCGGGCGGGTTCGCCGTCTTCTACTGTGTGGGTGACACGGCGGACGCCGAAAAGAACGAGCTTCCTTTTAAGATCTCCTCATCGGGAGAAACGCTTGTATTGTCGACGGATAACGGCAGGACGATCGAAACGGTCACGGTCCCTGCACTCGAAAAAAATACGGGGTATGCGAGAAACGAAAACGGTGAATTCGCTGTTACTTCACGCCTCACATTCGGAAGTGCAAACAAATTTGCTGATGAACAGACGATCCTTCCCGATGTCAGTCCCGCGGACGGAACGAGAGGGACGGGCACGCTCACTATCACATTTGATCCCCGCGAAGGAACGGAGATCTTCTATACATTGGACGGCAGCGTCCCGATGGGATCGTCGGACAGATATGACAAGCCCATAAGCATTGAAAAGACCACGACGATCCGGATCCTTGTGAGAAACGGGGAGGAAGAGGCAGTTGCGTCATATACGTTCTTTGTCGGAGAGCCTGATGCCGCGCTTGACGATGTGTGCATCGGTATCGGAACAGGTGATCTTTCGGATCTCAATGCCTACCCCCATAGCAAAAGGCGTTATCCCGTGAGTTTTGCGATGTACCGCGAAGGCGTCAAGGTTTTCGACGAGACATGCGGCATGAACGCGACCGGAAACACGAGCGCAGTATATGACAAGAAAAGTTACAGGCTTAAGTTCTCAAAAGAGTTCGGAGCGAGCAGGTTACGCTATAAGGTCTTTGATGACCTTGACATCGACAGCTTCGATTCGCTCGTGCTGCGCGGCGGGTCGCAGGATAATGAAGATGTCATCATAAAGGACGAACTTGTCCCGAAGATATTAAGACAGGGCAATCTGGTCGATGGGGTGCTCACGACGCACTATCGGCCCGTAAATCTGTACATCGATGGGGAATATCGGGGACTATACTATATACGCGAGCATATCGACGGGCACATGATCGCTTCGCACTACGGCTGCGCACATGAGGACGTTACGATCGTCGAGCAGTGTGTCGAGGTAAAGTGCGGGAGTGCGGGGAAGGAGTGGACCGGGCTTTGGGACTATGTCGCTAAGAATGACCTGAGGGATCCGGACGTATATGAATATGTGTCGTCGCGCGTTTCGCTCGAAAGCGTGGCCGATTATTATATAATTCAGATCTGGCTGCATAACATTGATCCCGATAACGTCCGTGTTTATAAGGTAGGAGACGACAAGTGGAGATATGCGTTATATGATCTCGATCTGACGCTCACCGACGACGGCACGAACGGAGCAGCGTTTATGCTGGGATGGTACAACACGGGGCTATATACGTTTAATGCCCTTGTATATAAGCTTTTGCAAAATCACGAGTTCATGGAGCTTTTCCTGTCGAGGATGCAGCTGCTCTTTACAACGATCCTTTCGGAGGAAAAGGTGGTAGCGATCGTTGACTCTTTTGTCGCCGGGATCGATCACGATATGGAGCGGAGCTGCGGACTTTGGGGACCGAGGAAGGATTCGAGCGGGGGAGTTTATTATATCAATTATTCGACGTGGAAGAGAAGGATCGAACAATTCAAATCGAGGTTCAAGGGGCGCACGTCGCTCGTGGCGTCCGAATTCGTGCGGCTCAAAGGAGTGAGTGACGAACTGGTCCGAAAATATCTGTCGGAGATAATTAAGTGAGGGAAGCTATGTTACCTGAGATTTTAGGAATATCCACATACGGCATTATGTGCGCGGTCGGATTTGCGGCCGCGTCGGCATTTGCGATCGTGCGCGCGAAGCGCCTTGACAGCGACATAAAGAACGTGATCCGTTATATCGTATCGGCTCTCGTCGGTCTGATCATCGGGTCGAAGCTCGTGTTTTTTATTTCGAGGCTGCCGTATCTGTCTGAGATCGGTGCCACGAGCGGGATGTACATAGAAGAGCTTGTCGAGGCCGGGTATGTCTTCTACGGCGGAGTTCTCGGCGCATATGCGGGACTTCTGGTGTGCTGCGGGATGCTCAAAAGCCCGAAGCACGCGGTCCTCAATTTCTTCACGCCTGTATTTGCGCTCTTTCACGGATTCGGACGGATCGGTTGTTTTTGCGCGGGATGTTGCTACGGTATCGAGGTAAAAAGCTTCGGTTTTGTTATGGACGGAGTGAGGAGATTCCCCGTACAGCTCGTTGAATCCGCGTTTGAATTTCTGATGTTCTTTGCTCTTCTTTTTGTCGGGAAACGTTTTGAACAAAAAAAGAAGAGCCCGAAGCTCTCCTTTTTTTATCTGATGACTTACAGTATTGTAAGATTTAATCTTGAGTTCCTGCGAGGCGATGAGCTTCGCGGATTTTTCGGCCCGCTCAGCACATCCCAATGGATAGCGCTCATGATCGTTACGGTCGGTGTGATCACACGCCTCATTCAGGCTACATCATCGAGTGAATGAGCAAATGTATCGGAGATACCGGCCTTCGAAGCTCTCAGGTATACAAGACCCGAAATAACATTTTTTGCAACGAAGAGTGCAACAAGGATCATAAACGGAACTGTGAGGAAACCGTCGCTGTATACCATATTGACAAGTGTTACAAGACGACCCTTGCTTTCTACGATGTCTGTCGTGATCTGATAATATGCGGGGTTGAAGATGAAAGGAATCACTATCGAAAGACCTGCTTCAACAAAGCAAACGATCGCGGGAACAGCGCTTATCTTCTTGTATGTATCCTTGTGAGCAAGGATGAGCGACATAGTGTTCGCCGATGACTTAAGGAGTAATACAGCCACAACGGCAAGTGCCATAACGATTACGAAAACAACGAAAGGTAAGAACGATTCGAAAGGTCCGTAAATAGGTGCTTTTGTCTTCTTGTCGACTAACGCATAGAACGAGTAGCAGAGAAGGAGCGTATAGAACCCGCCGAGAGCGAGAACGGAGATGAGAGTAATGCCCTCACCGCTGTTGAACGCACCAAAGAACGAAATGCCGGTTTTCTTGATCGTTGTACCGTTCTTGGCTGCACTTCTGCCGGTGAAATAAAGAACCAATGCTGAAATGCTCTTGAGGAAACGCCAAATGCAGAAAGGGATCATAAGGAACACCGAAAGGAAGATCGAATCGGAATCCTGCTGTGCCTTGAGGCTTTTTGCTGTATCGGTATAAGAATAGTCCGATGATAAAAGACCGTCAAAAACAAAGTAAAGCAAGTATGCTAAAAAAATAAGTGAAACAATGGCATAGATCAGATGAAGAATAGAATCATAGTTACGTGTTACCGCATCGGCATGCTTCTGTCTTCTCATCTCAATATCAGTGGAATTCATCTGAAGATAGACCTCCTGTAAGCAGATTTGGATTAATTATAATTGAAATTAGCTAGTGAGTAAAGCAAACTTATTATTACTGTTTTATCGATCGGGATTAAGAATTTGGGGGGATAAAATAGTAAACCGGATCAGAGAGAAAGTTTTCTCCCGGGTGTTCTCTCTGATATCTGCATTCAAAACGACGTGTTTGTTCGGGGGAGAGCGCAGGAAAAAAAAGTGACTTAAAGAAAAAACACTTGACTATCAAAATACCACATGATACTATAATCATTGCGTGTTCGAGACCTGTGAAATGGTTATCATTCACCGTCACGGGCACATGTAAAGAGGAGAGTTGGCCGAGTGGTTGAAGGCGCTGGTCTTGAAAACCAGTGATCCCGCAAGGGACCGTGGGTTCGAATCCCACATTCTCCGCGAAATGCGGAAGCCGAAAGGTTTCCGCATTCATTATAAAATGAAATATACTCGACATGCCCCGGGTCGATATCAAATATCGGAAGCGGCATCATGATCAGTGCTAGGAGAAATACCCAAGAGGCTGAAGGGGCTCCCCTGGAAAGGGAGTAGGACGTTAATAGCGTCGCATGGGTTCAAATCCCATTTTCTCCGCTTAAACAAAGAAGCGTGTAAACCATGGAGTTTACGCGCTTCTTTGTGCGATAAACGAATGCCATCTGTTGCAAGCTTGTTTGCGAACAGATGGCTGAGTGAACGGTCATCGAGCGGACTAGTACGCGAGATGTCCGTCGCATCGAGTAGGAGTCAGCCTACTCGATTTCTTTCCCAATCGCAGGCAAGCTTGCGGGATCATGCGGGGTCTCTTTCTTTTTGCGGTGTCGATGGCTCACTTGTTTCACGAAAAAATCCGCCTCCAAAATCTTACGCATCATTTTTTTGGCGCCCTCACTTTTCGGTACGAAAAGTCACATTGCAAAAAGCAAGATTTATCGCCTGTATATTGAATTCGTAATATTTTTATGATACAATATCCGCAAGCATTTCGCTGATTTTCAACGTTTTTTGCATTTTTCAAACGGGAAGGTCATAGACATGAAATTGATCGCAAGCGTGGACAACAATTGGGGAATCGGATATAAGGGCAAATTGCTCGTGAGCATACCCTCGGATCAAAGGTTTTTCAAGAACGAAACAGTCGGAAAAACAGTAGTCCTCGGTCGAAGAACGCTTGACACGTTTCCCGGAGGAAGACCGCTTGCGGAGCGGGAGAATATCATCCTTACGAGAGATCATTCTTACACGAACCGCGATGCTACGGTTGTCCACGGAACGGAAGAACTCGAGGAGCTCTTAAAGGAACGTGACAGTGATGGGGTGTACATCATTGGTGGCCAAAGTGTCTATGAGCAGTTTATCGACAGATGCGATGTTGCATATATCACCAAGATAGACTATGAGTTTGCGGCGGATTCGTTCCTGACCAACCTCGATGACGATCCGGACTGGGAATGCACGGAGGAATCGGAAGAAAAAACTTATTATGATCTTTGCTACAAGTTTTGCAAATACGTCAAGAAAGAGAAGGCTTGACGAAGCGGTGGAAGGACTGCTTTTTTACTGAAAACACTTGCAACAAAATGGGTAGTGTGGCAAAAAACAGCAGGTTTAACAATCAGACTGGGAAAAAAGGGGTGATCGATTGGCTAACATCAAGGAGTACATGCCGTCGTATATCGATGCCGAAGTCGGCATTCGCAATTGCGGCGACGACGAACAACAGTACAGGGAGGCAGTAAGGATAGTCTGCCGGTACGGTGACGAGAAAAAAGCGCAGCTCTTGAGGCTTATGCAGGAAAGGGATTACGAAAGATTCCTTACCGAGATCCATGCACTCAAGAACAATTTTGCGACCGTCGGAGCCATGGAACTGGCTAACAGGGCGAGAACGATCGAAGACCGCTGTAAGTCGGGAAAGCGCGACGGTGTGATCGAGGATGGTTTTGTACTAGCGGATGACTACGGTAATTTCATTGAAGATCTTAAGAAGACCGTAAAGCAGATCGATAAGGAGGAAGGACTTGTCGCGGGCGATGACGAGATAGCCCGATCCTTCGAAGAGATCAAAGCATGTGTTATGGAAGGTCGGTTCGACGACGCTTCCGATCTTTTCGAGGTTTTGGCATTCTTTAATTTGCCCGACAAGATGGAGGCATTTGTTGATGAGATGCGCCGATCCCTTCTTGAAGAGGATAAAGACGGTGTACTCCATGCTCTTAAGAAATATCAGACGGGGGTAAACGCATGATCCAGCTATTAGTCATTAACGATGAGACTTTGACCACCGGTCAGGGAATACACTGCGGGGCTGATTTTGAGATCAGCGTTGCGGATTCGCCGCTTGCGGCATTTAACAGCATTATTCACATCAACCCCGATGCGATAGTCATGCACACCGGAAACGGGTTTGATCATGTTCAGGTTCTTCGCAGGATCAGAAACATGCAGGCTTCCAAATATACGCCCGTTCTTGTGATCGCCGCCGACGAAGCGGTCGCGGTGCTCGGAGAGCGCACGGCCGATGAGAATACGAATTATAAACTCGGGCCCGTAAGTATTGAAGAGATCTGTCATTGGGCTACGGACAGGCTCAATGTTTCGGACGAGTCGGGTCAGAAAGAAGTGCTTGTCATCGACGACGATCCCGTCGTGCTCGATCTGACAAGGCTTTATCTGGGCGCCAAATATAAAGTCACGACCATCAGCAGGTCGGTTGACGTGCTTGAAAAACTTTCGACATATAAACCCGATCTTATCCTTCTTGACATAGCCATGCCGGAGATCGACGGCAAAGAGCTCTTCAAGATGATCAAAGAAATCCCGGGTTGTGAAAATATCCCGATCCTGTTCCAGACAGGCATGGCAGGTATCAACACAGTGAGAGAATGCGTCAAGCTCGGAGCTGCGGGCTTCGTGATCAAGCCTATACAAAAGCCCGTCCTTCTCGAGAGAGTCGAAGAGGCGCTTTGCACGGAAGCGAAGAAGACCGTTTATGTCTTCGAAGAAAAGGATTTCATCTTCCAGCTCATCAACGGATTCTTAAAGGATTCGTACGAGGTCATCAGGGGCGATTCGGTGCTCAACTCGAACAACCGTCTTGAGGAGATCAATCCCGACGTCATCATGATCGATCTCGACAGCTCGGCGTTTATATTAAATCACGTGCGCGGCACAGCCAATCAGCTTTCGATCCCGATCGTGCTGCTCACAAAGGATCTCGACAGCGAGATCGTAAAAAAAGAAAAACTCAGCCCCAACACGGCTTTCGTACAGATGCCCCTCAACAAGGAGCCTGTCCGTGAAGCGGTTACGGTCATGGCTCAGAAGAAAGCCTCGATAGCGCGATAAACGCTTATGCCGCAACTTTCGCGTGTTCAGGGCAAGAATATTACCGTCCCGAGGGCGGAGGGGAAGTATAATAACATGACAAATGCAGCTATGAAAGATAAGAAGAGGATTGTCGTTAAAGTCGGCACATCCTCTCTTGTTCATGAAGAAACCGGACTTATGGATCTCGACAGACTCGAGAAACTCGTGAGAGTGCTCACGGACCTGCATAACAGCGGCAAAGAAGTGATCCTTGTGTCGTCCGGTGCCATCGCGGTCGGAGTGAAGCGTCTCGGACTCAAGGAGAAACCCAAGGCAAAGGCAGGAAAGCAGGCATGCGCGGCTGTCGGCCAGGCAAATCTCATGATGCTCTACCAGAAGATCTTCGGAGAATACGGAGTGACCGCGGCGCAGATCCTTATCACGAAGTATACGATGATCGAGGACATAAGCAGAAGAAATGCCCGCGCAACATTTGCGGAGCTTTTAAAGATGGGTGTTATCCCCGTCGTTAATGAAAATGACACCGTATCAACCGACGAGATCGAGTTCGGTGACAACGATACACTTTCGGCGATCGTTGCCGCGCTTGTCGGCGCGGATCTTTTGATCCTCCTTTCGGATATCGAAGGCCTTTACACCGACGACCCCAAAAAGAGCAGTGATGCGCGTTTCATCGATGTAGTCGAGAAGATCGACGACGAGATACTCGCCATGGGCAAGGGCGCGGGAAGCGCGGTCGGCACGGGCGGAATGTGCACCAAGATCGAAGCGGCACGCATCGCAACCGATTCGGGCGCCGATATGATCATCGCTCCCGCCACACAGATGAACGTGATCAACAGGATACTTGCCGGAGAGAAGGTAGGAACCCTTTTCGTGGCACATAAAAATGAGAATTTCCATTTGATAGATTATCTCAGCAAGTCGCGTAAGAAATGAAAAGCTGACGCTGCAAGGAAAATACAGGAGGAGAAGGTATGGCACTAAGAACACTCGTGGTTGATGATAACGAGATCAATGCTATGCTGATCCATGACCTTCTCGAGGGCTTCTCAATCGAATCGGATGTTGCCGAGTCGGGTGAGCAGGCCATCGACATGGTCTCAAATAACGATTATATCTTCATCCTTATGGACTACGTCATGCCCGAGATGGACGGTATCGAGGCCACAAGGATAATCTGCAGGATCAAACCGCTTATGAGGGTCTACGCCATGACCGGCGACCTCGGTTCCGATCTTCTCCGCGATTTCATGGATGCCGGTGCGACCGGTGCTCTCACCAAGCCGATAAAGCTCAGCGAGCTCTATGATATAATCAGGGACAATCTTTCCGAGTCCGAATACACGATCCCGGACATCCTGCGTGAAAAGATGGATGACGGAACGGGCGCGGGTTCGGGCGATAAGGGCACGGATATCGATCTTAGGGTTTATCTTGAGAAGATCCCGGAGCTCGACTATGAAGTCGGACTCACAAACATAATCGGTAATACCGAGGGTTATAAGAGGCTCCTCAAGGCGTCGATCGGAAATATCAGAGAGTACAGAAAGGTTCTGATGGCATATCCGGGCGAGGCCGACAAAGAGCAGCTCAGGATCGCGCTTCACAGTTTAAAGAGCGTGTTCGCGAACATCGGTATAGAAACGCTCAGACAGGAAACCGCGCTCATGGAGAAGCTTTCGGTTCAGGATGCGGTCAATAAAGAGGACGGTTTGGGACGTGACGGCGATCCGCAAAACGATATTTCGGTGGAAACGGTCGATCAGGTGGTTAAGGACCGCGTTTATGCGGGCGATTTCAAATCCGGTCTCGAATCATATATCCTCAAGCTCAACGCAATGGCTGACGCTCTTGAAGAGGCGCTTACCGCTTATGAGAGAGATCTGAGGATCGCGCACGAAGAAAAATACAACACGATCGCGGAAAAACCGCTTACCGATGAGGAATGGGCGGAAGTGCTCGCATATACAAACGAAGCGCTCGAAAAATTTGAGGTCGACTTTATCCTCGAGGGGCTCGATCATATGAAGAAAGCCGTAAAGGGTGACGAAAGAAGAAGCCTCGAAAAGGCTATTGATGCCGCGAACGAATTCGATTATGACGTCGTTAAGGAAATAATAGACGTTGTGGTGAAGAACAGAAAAGAAGCGGAATAACAAAGATCTTTTAAGCACAGATCGCAATGCTTATGAATAAAAAATCTCCCCATAGACAGAGGAGAAGCCCGGTAGAGGGGGAGGGTAACTGCCGGGCTTTGTTTTATGAAAAAATGTTATTAGCAACATTCCTGTAAGCTATTTTTTTTATCTGACCCCATCATACCCCATAAATATGAGAAAAAAATGACCGATTTATGAACATTCTGTAAATAATGACATTTATCAGAATCCCCCGAAAAGGAAGTTCATTTTTCGTGCGAAAGTTTACTTTCAGCACAAAAAATGAACTTCCTTTTCGGGTAAGTGGCATGATAAATGCCACGGTCACATATGTACAAAAGGCCGTATTTACGGCCTTTTGTACATATGTGACGGGAAAACACATTCCCCCTTGCTACGAATCCAACATCTGCTATACTTATTTTATTAGGAAGAGTTGCCTCGATAAACGTGAGCAACATCGAAAGGAGATCAAATGGGGAATTCAGAGATCAAAGATATTACACTTGCTCCCTCGGGGCATAGAAAAATAGAGTGGGTAGCCAGAAATTGTCCGCTTCTCTCGGGACTTATGGAAGAATTTTCAAAGACCAAACCCTTTGAAGGGATCAGGATCGCGCTGTCGATCCACCTCGAGGCAAAGACCGCATACCTGTGCAAGGTGTTAAAGGCAGGCGGAGCGGAGATGTTTGTTACGGGAAGCAATCCGCTTTCCACGCAGGACGATGTGGCTGCGGCG
Organism: uncultured Clostridia bacterium; assembly: GCA_946403295.1. GTDB lineage: Bacteria > Bacillota > Clostridia > Lachnospirales > Lachnospiraceae > RUG11977. The sequence continues at coordinate 36,937 of CAMIZL010000019.1, forward strand.
CTTGTTGACAGCGGTATCGAGGTTCACGCATGGCACGGAGTCACTGATGAGGAATACGAAAAACATATCGACAGCGTGCTTTCGTGCAAACCCCAAATCGTCATCGATGACGGCGGAGACCTCGTAAATGCGTTACATACGCGTTTCAGGGATTTCCTCCCCGGCGTGATCGGCGGATGCGAGGAGACGACCACAGGTATCTTAAGACTTAAGGCCATGAACAGGGAAGGAAAGCTCGAATTCCCGATGGTTCTCGTAAATGACGCGGATTGCAAGCATCTTTTCGATAACCGTTACGGCACGGGTCAGTCGGTTTGGGACGGCATAAACAGAACGACCAATCTCATCGTTTGCGGAAAGATCGTCGTTGTAGCAGGCTACGGCTGGTGCGGCAGGGGTGTTGCGATGAGAGCAAAGGGTCTCGGCGCGAGAGTTATCGTAACAGAGGTCGATCCCGTTAAGGCGATCGAGGCAGTTATGGACGGATTTGACGTAATGCCCATGCACGAAGCGGCACCCCTTGGTGATTTCTTTGTTACTGTAACGGGTTGCAGCGGTGTTGTGACAACGGAAGATTTCAAGGTCATGAAGAACGGCGCGATCTGCTGCAATGCCGGTCATTTCGATGTCGAAGTCGATGTTGCGGGACTTAGGGCCATGGCCACAGAGGTCCGCGAGATGAGAAACAACATCCGAAGCTACAAGATCGCCGAAGATAAGTGGATCAACATCCTTGCCGAGGGCAGACTCGTAAATCTCGCCGCAGGTGACGGACACCCCGCAGAGATCATGGACATGAGCTTTGCGATCCAGGCGTTGTGCGCAAAATACCTCGTGGAGCATAAGCGTGAGCTTAAAGAAAAGCTTATCCCCGTTCCGCGTGAGGTCGACAGGGCGGTTGCGCTGCGCAAGCTCGAGAGTATGGGCAAGCATATAGATACGCTCACGAAAGAGCAGAAAGAATATCTCGGTATCGACTGACAAGGAGGAATGCAACGTGTTTAACAACAAGATCTTAAAGGTTATGCCGTACATTCTGGGAGTGCTGATCCTTATTCTTGTCGCCGTTATGATCATCACAAAATTCGGCGATTCGAAACCGGGTCAAGAGACCGAAATGAAGACAGACAAGGTGGTATCGGACCTTGTCGGTGAGGATGAGGCGCAGAAAGATACGGTTAATGATCCTTCTGAGGGCACAGCGGCTTCGCCCGTTCAGGACGATGACGGAGCCGGTTTGGGACTCATACCCGACAAGGGAACACCGGAAACAGATCCCGACGGAACGGATAAGCCCATGGGCGATACCGCATCGACGGAAGGATCGGAGCCCGAAACCGTAACCGAGCCCGCGCCCACCGCGACACCCACACCCGTTCCCGAAGAGCTTGTATTTGAAGACAAGGACGACTACATCGAGACGAAGAACGATGTAAACTTAAGAGTCGGACCTTCGACGGATACGGATATAGTTACAAACCTTAAGACAGGCAAGCGTCTTAAACGTACGGGTTATAACGAAAAATGGACGCGCATCATATACGAAGAGAAAGAGTGCTACATTTACACACCTCTCGTAACGGGAGTGTTTGAGGAACCGACGGAAGACGGCAACGCAACGGGCGGTAAGTCGAGCGGCACGGCAACTCTTTCTACAGGTGTAGGAACATCGAACGGACATATCGTTTGCATCGATCCCGGACATCAGACAAACGGCAACAACGACAAGGAGCCTCTCGGCCCCGGTTCGTCGGAGATGAAAGCAAAAGTTTCTTCGGGTACGAGCGGCAATACGACAGGTCATCCCGAATACAAACTCAATCTTACCGTTTCGCTCAAGCTTCGCGATGAGCTTATCGCAAGAGGATATACGGTTGTCATGACGCGTGAGATAAATGACGTCAACCTCTCAAATGCGGAAAGAGCAAAGATCGCGGCGGATGCGGGTGCTCAGGCATTTATAAGGATCCATGCGAATTCATCGACGGACACAAGCGTAAACGGCGTCGAGACGATTTGCATGACAAGCGACAACAAATACAATGCCGATCTCTATACGTCTTCAAGAAAGCTTTCCGACGCGGTTCTTAACAATGTTGTTTCGAACACGGGCGCGAAGAAAAGATATGTATGGGAGACCGATACGATGACAGGCATCAACTGGGCCGAGGGACCCGTCACGATACTTGAGATGGGATATATGAGCAACAAAGACGAAGAAGAAAAGCTCCTCGACGACGATTATCAAAACAAGATAGTTATCGGTATCGCAAACGGTATAGATGAGTTCTTTAAATGATCGTGATAAAAGCCTCTCCGAAAGGAGAGGCTTTTTAACGATACGATATAACAATCCATAGTGTTAAAGCGTGTTTTCGAGGTCATGAAGATCACTTCGAAAGTGCTTTTTCATAATCATCAAAAATGTATGCAAGAACGGGAGCGATGCCGACAAGCTCACAACCGTATGTGAATTCGTTGCCTTCACCGGGCTCTTTGCGGATGATCTTAACAACGCAGTAAAGCTTAGCATCGTTTGTTCCGATGGTCAGACAAGCGTTGAAATAGAAGCCGAGAGGAAGATCGTTTGCCGAAGAAAAACCGAGACCTCCTTTGGAAACGTTAAATACGGTGATGGGAGCATCCAGATTGCTAAGAAGGATGTTATCCTGCTTAAACAGGGATGAAATCTCGAGAGTCATGGTGATGGGCAGACGCTTGTCTTTTCTTTTCTCTTCCATTGATAAACCTCCTATTTAGGTGACATAAATACCTTCCAAATGACAGTATAGCACTTGGCGGTCTGATTGTCATCTATAATTGAACATATGACCCCGGTACCGAAAAACGGGGATATATATGCGTTAATGAGGGATCAGATATTGTTACAGCGTTTCTGGGCGCTTCGTCCTTTAAACACGATAATGACGGCGATCACGAGGGCAAATATCGAAATACCGATGCTTATCCAAAGGTTAAGGGCTTCCGACTTGTCGAATCTGATCAGTTTGTTGATAAGGTCGGTCGTCTCGTCGATGAATTCCGAAAGCGAGCTCTCAATCTCGGAAGTGAATTTGAACGAGCGTAACAACTTCGGGAGATGGATCATTTCGTTCATTATGTAGTTGACGTTTAAGTACCGGTCGAGCACGTCCGAAACAGCATTTAACAGATATGTGAGCAGGTGGAACGACACGGCGATCAGCACCTCGATGATCATTAAAAGCATCATAACGATCGCGGGAACAAACGAAACCCTGTGAGCTCTTCCGAAATTGCAGGCGTTAAAGCGAAGACCCTTCACCGACTTGTTGAGCAGGAAATAATATACAAGATCGATGATCACGAGGACCGCGGGGATCAGACAGATGAGACTCTGAGAATCCTCAGAAGCGGCTGCCGTAGCCACATACATGTAACAGCCGAGAACCCCTGCGGCTATATCGAGGACTATCCTTGCAGTGCAATAGCCCGAGAAAAGGCTGAGTCCGCAGGAGGACATGGGACGATTGCTGCTTCCGACCGCTCTTGCGTTTATGAAAGTGATGAGAGCCGCAAGCACGAGGATCGCGGGGAGCACGGACAGAACGATAACGAGTCCGATGCTGTAGACTTTACCCGTGCCCTCATTGAGGTATTCGGGGATTATGCCGACACGGCAGAAAACGCTCGTGCCGTTTATGGTCGTGATCATATCGAAAACGATCTTTGCCAGTTCCGCCAGCGCAAAAAGAAGGATGAGCGGCGAACCGAGAAATCTGATAACGGGGTTCCCCTCCGGAACGGGGCTTTCGGTGGACGCAGATCCCGCAGCACTTTCGGCGGGCGCAGCTTCCGTGACAACATCCATAACGGGTGCAGATTCCGCAACAACTTCAGCGGGTGCAACTTCCGTGACAACATCCATAACGGGTGCAGATTCCGCAACAACTTCAGCGGGTGC
>CAMIZL010000020.1 GCA_946403295.1 uncultured Clostridia bacterium
CGCTCAACATCGATCTTCTCGCAGATAAGGCTTGTCTGTCTGTGGTTCTCCATAACCGCAAGTGCATCGTCAACGGCATCGGCAGCAACCGTGAAGCTGATATCCTTTGTGCCGTCACGTCCGATGGACTGAAGTATAACATCAACGTTTATGTTATGATTTGCGAGGTGGTTGAACAGCTTAAATGCCACACCGGGCTGATCCTGAAGACCGATAACCGCAATTCTCGCAACGTTTTTATCGCAAGCAACACCGCTTACAAGCATTTTTTCCATTTTTGTATCCTCCTTGACAACTGTGCCTTCGTTATTATTCAAGCTTGATCTTACTACGAGTTCCACACCGTATTTCTTTGCCATTTCGACCGAACGGTTATGGAGCACGCCCGCACCGAGACTGGCAAGCTCAAGCATCTCGTCATATGAGATCTCATTAAGTTTCTTTGCATTCTTAACGATCCTGGGATCGGCGGTATATACGCCGTCAACGTCTGTGAAGATCTCGCATTTGTCAGCCTTGAGCGCTGCCGCAAGGGCAACTGCTGTCGTATCGGAGCCGCCGCGTCCGAGTGTTGTGACATTGTCTGCCTTGTCAACGCCCTGGAAACCTGTAACGATAACGATCTTTCTTGCCTCAAGCTCTGCTCTTATCCTGTCGGCATCGATGCTTGTGAGGCGGGCATTCGTATATGCCTGTGTGGTATGCATCGCAACCTGGAATGCATTTAAGGAAACTGCCGCCACTCCCTTTGCCGCCATGGCCATGGCCATAAGCGAAACCGAGATCTGTTCTCCGACGCTCACGAGCATGTCAAGCTCTCTCTTGGGAGGGTTGGGGTTGATATCTTTAGCCTTGGCTATAAGTTCATCCGTTGATTTGCCCATGGCCGAAAGAACTACGACCACATCATGGCCTGCCTTGTAGTCGGCGATGCACCTGTCGGCCACATTGTTGATCCTCTGCTTGTCTCCTACGGAGGTGCCTCCGAATTTCTTAACTATCAGCATTTTATGCTGTTCTCCTTTCATGAATCCGCTCATTTCTCTGCACACGCGTATCCCGGCCGGCATACGCTCACACAGCAACGCGGTATTCCAATTATTCTTCAAAAGTAAAAGCTTCGCGCTCCGTTTTCGCCGTAACGCTTATTTGGTATCAGTCGCAAACAGCCTGTCAATCAACTTGTAACCCTCAGGCACGAAGAGACCTGCAGCTTTCGCAGTCTTTTCGTTATATGCGTCCGCGCCTTTTACGGCCGAAGTACTGTCGTAGATCATAAACGGTACGGGATCCGACGTGTGCGTCCTGCACCAAATGGGTGTGGGATGATCGGGAAGGATCATCATGCGGTAGGGCTCGCCCCACGCGTCCATCTCATCCTTAATTACTTTTATAACACGGCTGTCAAGATTCTCGATCGCTTTGATCTTGCGCTCGATGCTTCCCTGGTGGCCCATCTCGTCGGGCGCCTCAACATGGACGTACGAGAAATCGTAGCCTTCCTTAAGGAGTCTGACCGCAGCCTGCGCCTTGCCTTCATAGTTGGTCTCGAGTGTGCCGTCCGCGCCCGGAACGATCTCGACATGCATGCCGGTTCCGATCGCGATCCCCTTTAAAAGGTCGACCGCCGAGATCATCGCGCCCTTCTTGCCTGTCTTCTCCTCAAAGGAGATGAGAGCGGGCTTTGTGCCGGCGCCCCAGAACCACATGCTGTTGGCCTTGTGGAGGCCTTTCTTCGCGCGTTCAACGTTTATGGGATGGTTATTCAGTACCTCAAAGCTCTTTTCCATCATCTCACGGAGCGAATCCTCGCCCGGAAGATATTCGCCGATCACCCTGCCGGGTATGTCATGGGGCTGCGCAAGATCGACTACCTTGCCGCCTTCCCAGATCAGACAATGTCTGTAGCTCGTTCCGGTATAGAGCGAGAACGGAGCTTTAACTATGCCCGCCTCGATGAGTGCTTTGACGAGAACGTCCGCCTCTTCGGTCGTGATCTCGCTTGAGCTGTGATCGATGATCGTGCGCTTCCCGTATGGGATCCCCTCTTCTTCCGTGAGGGTCACGAGATTACATCTGATGGCGATATCGCCGTCTTTCATGGGAACTCCGATACTGAGCGCCTCAAGCGGCGATCTTCCGGAGTAATACTTCTTCGGGTAATAACCGAGCACCGCAAGGTTGGCGGTGTCGCTTCCGGGCTTCATGCCTTCGGGGATGTTTGCGGAGAGCCCAAGCTCCGACACTTTCGCGAGCTCATCCATCGTGGGGGTTACCGCTACTTCAAGCGGCGTAGCACCTTTAAGTTCCTCAAGCGGCTCATCGGCCATTCCGTCTCCCAGAACTATAACATATTTCATGTCCTACCTCCTGAAAAAATCCCTGTCCGTAGCCGGGATCACGTCCCGTCACTGACCGGGTGAAAAGTAATGCAGATGCGAGCGGCGGGTAGATTCCTCTCTCATCCGATGAAAACCCGCAGATCTCTCTCATGCGGGCAGCAACATGTAAGCCCCTAACATATATGCGTTATTCTGTAAAATCCACGCGGATCCTGCTGATAATGTTCAACCCGGATACAGCCTTTTCATAGACGCCTTCCGTCATAACGCCTGTAAGGAATGCGAATTCTCCCTCAAGGGGTGCCACTTCCTTGATCTCCTTAAAGGCCTTGCGAGCTGCCTGCTCGTCCGCGGCGGCAACCCTGACGAGGGATGCGCTCTCGTAAAGTTCAAAGGGGATCACCTTGGCGGGTTCCTCCGTCCACGCGGGAACCTGCTTTGTCTCGGAGAGCCCGGCTACACATCGAGCGGCATCCGCCATATCGGCAACCACAGCACTCGCTGTAGGGAGCTTGCCTGCTCCGCTTCCGTAGAACATGATGTCACCGACTGCGTTACCTCGCACGAGCGATGCGTTCTTGACACCCTTGACTCCGAAAAGCTCGTTGTCTTCTCTTACAAGGAAAGGAGCGACCATTGCGGAAATCATGTCATTCTCACGCTTTATCACGCTGAGTAGCTTTACGCCCGCATGCAACTTTCTGGCATATTTAAAGTCAGCCATTGTCACGGAGCTGATACCCTCGGTATGAACGTTTTCGCAGCTGACAGCTTTTCCTTCAAGAATGGAAGCCAGGATAGCGGTCTTTCTCATAGCGTCGTGACCCTCAACGTCGGCCGTCGGATCTGCCTCGGCGTAGCCCTTCTGCTGTGCCTCGGAAAGAGCCTCATTAAAACCTGCGCCTGACTCGCTCATGCGGGTGAGGATGTAGTTCGTCGTACCGTTGAGGATACTCTTCATATGTACAATGTCGTCGCCGTGAAGCGCCGTCATGATGGGTCTGATGAGCGGGATCCCGCCACCGACACTTGCCTCAAAGAGGTAGCGGCAACCGTGCTCCTGCGCGATCTTCATAAGCTCGCTGCCACGTGTCGCAACAAGCTCCTTGTTGGAGGTGCAGACTGACTTGCCTGCCTCGAGAGCAGCCTTAGTGAACTTATAGGCAGCTCCGACGCCACCCATGACCTCGGCAACGACCTTGACCTCAGGGTCGTTTATAATGTCTGCCACGTCATGCGTGAGCACGCTCTCGACAGGGTCTCCGGGGAAATCGCGAAGATCAAGCACGTGAGCGACTTCAAGACTGACGCCTGCCTTCCTTTTGATGATCTCCTTATTGGAATTCAACACCTCGTAAACTCCGGAACCAACCGTTCCGTATCCAAGAATCGCTACCTTCATATATTGTCCTTTCCGAAATCAAGCTTCTTTCTTACCATATCCTTTAGGATCACGACGATCCGCGACACTTTCATTAATGCCGTCACGCCGTCACACCTTGTCCTCACGTCCGAGGATCTTCAGCGAACTGACTCCCGACAACCCTGTCATGATCTCGATGATCTCGTTGACGGGCTTGGTCTCGGGCAGGATCTCCATGCCGATCGTGACCGATGCGATCCCTCCGATCGGGATCGACTGGTGGATGGTCAGGATGTTCGCGCCGCATCTGGCGATCCGGTTGAGCATCTCCGACAGAAGTCCGGGTCTGTCCTCAAGCTGCAGCATGACGTTGATGGTCTTTCCTCTGTTGTTCTCATGGAACGGAAAGATATCATCTTTATATTTGTAAAATGAGCTTCTGCTGATGTCGACCATTCTGGTCGCATCAAGAACAGATGTGGCCTTGTCAGACTGCAACAGTCTCTTGGCTTCGATAACCTTTAAGAGGACCTCCGGAACGGCTGTCTCCCTTACCAGGTAATACTTTTCTTTGTCGTTCATAGTTGTCTTTCTTTCTCTTTGGAAGCGGACTTCGTACGCTTCCGATTCCTTGCCCAACACTTAAACGAAGTGTTGGTTTTTTTCTTTGGAAGCGGGGTTGTGTGTTTCCCATACAGATACAGATGTCCGTGATGCGTGGAATATGGTAACACAGGATTTTAGATAAATCAAGATGAAATTTGCACAAAATCATACAAATTTACATAATCGAGTAGGCTGACTCCTACTCGATGCGACGGGACATCTCGCGTACAAGTCCGCTCGATGTCCGTTCACTCAGCCGTCTGTTCACAAACAAGCTTGCAACAGACGGCCTTCGCTTATCGCACAAAAACAACCTCCGATCCGGACATCGGAGGCCGGTGCGGTTCTGAACCCGTCCGTGGAGTGCAGCCCGTAAGAATATCAGAAGACAGATCAATAGTCCATTGTCTCCATATATTTCATGTATTTTACGACCATAAGTGCCATCTTGAACGTGATCGCATCGTCGAACACTCTCAGGTCAAGGTTGGTAAGTTTTTGGATCTTATCAAGCCTGTATACAAGCGTATTTCTGTGAATGAAGAGCTGACGGGATGTTTCCGAAACATTCAGGTTGTTCTCGAAAAATTTGTTTATGGTCTGCAACGTTTCCTCATCAAAATCGTCGGGCGATTTTCCGCCAAAGATCTCATGAATGAACATTCTGCACATCTGAACGGGCAACTGATAGATGAGTCGTCCGAGTCCGAGCTTATTGTAAGCAACGATATTGCGTTCACTGTAGAAGATCTTGCCGATATCAAGTGCCATCTTGGCTTCTTTGTACGATCTCGAAATGTCCTTGAGTTCTTCCACAATGGTACCGAAAGCCACATGAACCTTCGACATGGCCTCGGTATTGAGCATGTCGAGAATTACTTTTCCGGCCTTCTCGAGATCTTCATAGCTCTCATACGAACGAACCTCACGGATGAGAATAATGTCTTTTTCATCAACTTCCGTGATGAAATCCTTGCCGCGTGTTGCGGCATAAAGGGATCTGACGATCTCGAGTGCCGCCGCGTCCTTCTCGACGCTTGTCTCGATGACAAATGCCACTCTTCTGCACTCCGTTTCGATCCTCAGCTTCTTTGCCTTACTGTATATGTCTACGAGAAGCATGTTGTCCATAAGAAGCGAACGAATGAAATTGTCCTTATCATACTTCTCTCTGTGAGCGATCATAAGATTCTCGATCTGGAACGCGCTCATGCGCCCGATCTTTTCGCTGTCAGCGCCGTATGTTGACAAAACATAAGCTATTTGGTGATCCTCATACAATTTTGACAACGTATGGTCTCCGATCACCTTGTGATCTTCATCACCGTCAACAAATTTCACGATCTCATCTTTGATACTTTTTTCAGCGGCCTGAGGTTTAAATGTACCGGCAATCTTATGTCCGTCTGCTTCATAAAGGCAGAATTCATTGCCCGCGATATCCTTCACGCCGTTTATCGTATTCTGCAAAACCTGATTTGAGATCATGTCGCGCTCCTCTCGTGTTGAATAATGATCATTGCCGATATGGAAACTACAGCGCTATGATAGCAAACATAAGATGCTTTGTAAAGAACGCCCTTTTCTTATACGTACAAATAAAGTATATTGTATCTGTATAAATCCATGAAAGAAGATCGGGACAAAAGAATGCGGATCACAGTTACGGGCACAGGCGAAAAGAGCATCAAAACGCTCCTTGAAGAAAGAGGCGTTTCTCTTTATGCGCCCTGCTCGGGTCGCGGGACATGCGGCCGATGCGCCGTGATCGTCGAAACAGACAACTGTCCTCCCTCCGACAGGGATATCGAAAGGTTTTCTAAAGATGAGCTCGGGCAGGGATTCAGATTGGCCTGTCGCGCTTTCCCGAAAGGGGATGTTACGGTTCGGGTTCCTGAAGAAGAGAATCCCGTTATCTGTACCGACTATTCGGACAAAAGCGCCCTTCCGCATACTTCCCGTAACCCGCAGATAAGCGAGCGGGACTTTGGCATTCTTATCGGCATAGATCTCGGCACCACCACGATCGTTCTGACTTCAAACGAAAGAGCCGGAACGCCCGTTAAAACGCGCGCTTTTCTTAATCCTCTCTCCCGTTACGGTTCCGACGTTGTTTCGCGACTTGAAGCCGCCGAAAACGGAAAGCTTTTCGAAATGCAGTCCCTGCTGCGCGGCAGGATCGAAGAAGAACTTCGACACATGATCGACAGCTCCGTCTCTGCCTCCGATCATCCCGGTCATTCCGGGAGCAACCATTGTCCCGGTGATGTGCGCATCGCGCTTGCCGGAAACACTACAATGACACACATATTCATAGGATGGGACACTTCCGGTCTCGGAACGTTTCCTTTTAAACCGTACAGTCTTTCGCCCGCCGAAACCTCTCTGTGCGGTTTTCCCGTTTTTGTTTTTCCCGGCATCAGCGCATTTGTCGGAGGCGATATTGTAGCCGGAATATACGGTCTTGATCTCATAAACGGTAATGTCGGCGACATGTTGATGGATCTCGGCACAAACGGTGAGATCGTCCTTAAGACGGAAAAAGGCTTGATCGCATCCTCAGCATCGGCGGGTCCCGCCATCGAAGGAGCGCATCTTTCCTGCGGAACGGGCTGTGTAGAGGGCGCCGTGACGGGCGTGACCCTTGAGAACCTTAGACCTGTCCTGACCGTCGCCGGTGAAAAGGCACCTGTAAGCAAAGGACTTGCCGGTGCTTGCGGAAGCGCGATCCTTGAGCTCGTTGACGAACTCTTGCGAACAGGTATATTAAAGCCGGACGGTTCATTTATAAAAAACTATGCCGACGAGGGATTTGCTTTCGGAACCGATCGAAACGGAAGAGTGCTTGCGCTCACCCAGGCAGATGTGCGCGAACTTCAGCTCGCCAAGGGCGCAGTAAGCACCGCTGCCATGTTGCTCTGCGAAAAAGGCAACGTCGCACCCGAATCCCTTAACATAAGCCTTGCGGGCGGAATGGGCTCGGGGCTTCGTCCCGAACGCATCAAACGGACCGGGATCATTCCTTCGTGCGATTCGGTACATGCCGTCGGCAACAGCTCTTTGATGGGCCTCATGAAATTTCTTCGGGAATCGTCCGGTCCAGAAAACAAAAACACCGCCGTCAAAACCCTTTCGGATCTTGCCGGCAGTGTCACAGTGTACGATCCTGCTCTTGAAAAAGGTTTTCAGGAGAGGTTCATGGCTTCGCTCAATTTTCTTCAGTAAACACTCATATCAAATCTTAAATTTCCCAACCGCTTCTTTAAGGGCAAGGGCCTTCTCCTGAAGCTCGCGTGATACTTCTTCGAGCTCGCCGGATGAAACGTCGTGGCTCTCGATGACCTGATTTACAAGCGACGTGAGCGAGAATGTCTCCTCGGTGCTTGCCGAGATGTTGCTGATGGAGTCGATGGTCACCGCACGTGTGCCTGACATGTCTTTCATGTCATTGTTTATGTCATTGATCTTGTTCATGAGGTCGTTGATCTCGTTCTTTGTAGCGGTAAGATTCTCGATAAGGCCGGTCGAGATATCGTTTTGGGATCTGACGATCTCGTCTGCTTTACGAACATTTCCTGCCGTTGTTTTTGCCTGCTGATTGATACCCACGGCACATTTCTTGATCTCGTTGGCCGCCTGACTCGTCTGATCGGCAAGCTTTCTGATCTCTTCGGCAACGACCGAGAAGCCGCGACCCGATTCTCCCGCCCTCGATGCCTCGATCGACGCATTAAGCGAAAGGAGGTTCGTTTGTGAAGCGATCCCGCCGATCACCTCGATGAACTCATTGACGGAAGCCGCCTGTGTCTCAAGGCTCTCGATCTCTTTAAGGAGCGACGCCATGATCTGCGAGGAGCTGTCCGATTTATCAACAAGTTCGTTCATTGACGTGATATTTTGAGAGATCGCTTCGCTTGTGTCTACGGCGAAATCCCTGATGTCTATGATGTTCTCGCTTGCTCTCTCAATCTTCTGCGAAAGAACATCCATCTCTTCAACACATTTCTGCGCGCTCATTGCTTCGGATTCGACATTGTCCGAAACATGCGATGTCGATTCGCTGACCTGATGCGCGAGTTCTTTGAGGTTGGCGCTCTTTTCTATAACATTGCCCGAGCTCTCCTCTACCTGGTTCGTCACTTCCGCGACGCGATTTATGAGTTCCCTGATATTGCCTATCGTGCCCTTGACGTTTCCGGTCAGCTTTCCGAATTCGTCCGTGCCTCCCTCTCCGAACTCAACCGTGAAATCACCCTCGGCAACACGGTCAAGCTTGGTCGTAAGCTTCTTGATATTTCTGCTTATGTTTGTAGAGAGAAGGATCCCGGCGGTAACCGCAAGCACCGCTCCCACAAGTACGAGTACTACGGTAAGGATACCGAGCGAATTGACCTCTCCGATTATGTTGTCTTCGGGAACGAGCGCGCAAAGGACATGTCCGGTCGTAGTCTTACAATAGGTAAAGAGGTATTTGTCCCCGTCCTTTGTATAATACGTGAACCCCGCATTTTCCTCGGATGAAAGGATTCCGGTCTCATCGCAGACTCCTTTCATGAATCCCGCATCGGCTTTTGTTTCACTGTAATATTCTTCGCTTCCGTCCGGAAGGATGAGGGCAAGGATGCTTCCTTCGCCGTAATCAAGGCCATCCATGGTCTCGCGAACGGCTTCATAATTGATATCGACAAACAATGCGGCTCTCGCCGTGGGGAATTTACGATAGAAAGAGCAGAGGTAAGGCTCGTTGGCATTGCCGAATTTTGCGTCCATATCGGCATGTTCCCTGATCCACTCTCCGTCAAGACTCTTGAAATTAAATTGTTCATCCTTTGAAAGCTCGGCAAAGAAGCCGTCCGTTTCAAGGATCGCATTGGTGGATATAACGTCAAATCCCTCCGAAGGGATCAGCGTGACGCCTCCTATGAATTTGTTAACGGCCTGTTTCATGGTCAGGTATTTCTTGATGTCGACACGCGCGTTGCCGTATTCACCGTCGCCCTTTTTATAGGTCGTCATTCTTGCATAGTCAAGGATCTGTTTGTATGTAAGGCATTCCGATGCCGTAGCCGAAACACTTTCCATACCGAATGAGATATAATCGCCGACGGCCGAGATCGATTGAACGGCCGCAACTTCATAAGCCTCCGTAAGATTGGCGGCCGATTTTTTGTAGCTGATAACGCCAAGCACGACAATAAGAGCAACCGGGATCATAAAGCATAGCAGGATCCTGATCCTTATAGAGAGAGTCTTTCGCGGCTTCTTCTCCGTGACCGGCTTACGATCCGCCGTCGGTTTTACGGCTTTTTTTGCCTCTTTAACCTTTTTCTCTTTTACTTTAATTGCTTTGTCCTTGACATTCATAACAACACCTCCGGATCGAAATCCCGATATTCTCGTGTTTTTCCATATCCATACCAGACTTACAATATAGCGTAACAAAGACGTCTGTTAAATTACCTAATTCGTCAATTAAAATTATAGCCTCCGACCACCGTCGAAGGCTACTCAATAAGTGCTGAATTACTGTTCTTTATAAGCTCTTTTCTTTTATGCCCGAAGCGGCTTATACGTAGCGCCGGAGCATATTTTACATCATGAGCGGGCTCCTTCGAATCTGCCCGAAGAACCGCACGGAAGCACAAGTCCGCTCTTTTCCACCGGAAGACCTACTTCCTGTGCATCAACGCTTCCCTCAAACCTGCCGGCCGCGAGCGTTCCGAGCATGTATGAAAGAACGGAAGGCGCAAGTCCCGTTGTATAAGAATTGATAAGGATAAAGAGAGGTTCGGGACAGAGCACGTTCATGCAAAGTTTTACAAAATCCCAAAGGTTCTCCTCGAGTTTCCAGATCTCACCCTTTGGTCCCCTGCCGTACGAAGGGGGATCCATGATTATCGCATCATAGAAATTCTCTCTTCTGATCTCTCTTTCGACGAATTTTGCGCAGTCATCGACTATATACCTGACAGGAGCATCCGCAAGTCCGGAGATCGCGGCGTTTTCTTTTGCCCATGTAACCATGCCTTTTGAAGCATCTACGTGAGTGACCGCAGCACCGGCCGATGCACAGGCCACCGTCGCTCCGCCCGTATATGCAAACAGATTAAGGACCTTGACGGGCTTTCCTTCGCTGCCGCGCCGGGTCCTTTCTTTATTTATGAGCCCGCGCATCCAGTCCCAGTTGACCGCCTGCTCGGGAAAAAGTCCTGTGTGTTTGAAGCTGAAGGGCTTCAGATTGAATTTCAGATCCTTATAGCTTATGGACCATACCTCGGGAAGGTTCTTTATCTCCCACTGTCCGCCGCCTTTGTCGCTGCGATGGTAATGTCCGTTTATCCTGTTCCAGAGGGCCGCGTCCTTTTCTGTGTGCCAGATGACCTGGGGATCGGGTCGCACGAGCCTGTACCCGCCCCAGTCTTCCAGCTTTTCTCCCCCGGAGCAATCTATTATCCGGTAATCTTTCCAGTCATTTGCTATAAACATTTTTATCTCCGTCGTTTTTTACGCTATTGTAACGGAATGTTTCGTAATAATCAAATCAATTTGCCATACGCATATTTTTATTGTATGCACCGAACAGCAATTCATCGCAGACAACGCAGTTCTTGCCGTACTTCTTTGCTTCGTAGAGGTAATCCTCCGCTTCGTCGCAAAGCACTTCGATGTCGGACGGCTCTACGGGAACTCCTGTGGCTATGCCGACGCTTAGTGTCACGTGCTGATGTGATGCGCGTCTTCCGTGGTTGATCCTCTTGCTTTCGACTATGGCGCGGATACGGTCTCCGAGTTCGGATACGTAGTTTTCGTCCCTGCCGTCCACATAAACGAGGAACCTGCCGCCGTTCTGTCTGCAAACTATATCGCTGTCACGCCTGCAGGCGTCGGATATGATCTGTGCTATCTGCCTGATCATGAAATTTCCTCTGTCGGAACCGAACGAATTGTTATATTGCTGGAGATCATCGATATCAAACATGATCACCGACATTCTCTTGCGGTCGCGGGTGCATATCTCGCTTGCAACGCCCGTTCTTTTATCAAAACCTTTCTTATTAAGAAGACCCGTAAGTTTGTCGATCGCCTCAAGGTCTTTGGCATCTTTCGCTCTTTCGGCAGCAACAAGCGCCGATACAAGCTTCTTGCTCTCGCGGACACCGCCCGCTATAAAGAGGCCGTTGAGCAGGACAAGGAAAACATAGTCGCCTGCCGTAGCGCCGAAATGTACGTTTGCGAATACGATGAACAGACCCTGGAAGATCTGGTAATAGATCCTTTCGTTGGTCGCGAATACGGGAACAAAACATACAGCCGCAAGTAAAACGGGATAAAGTCCCATGTGGCCGCCGGATACCGTATCCGAGTAGATGAGAAGAAGCATGAAAGCTTCAAAGAAAGCCCAGTAGATTTTTGTGATCAGGGACATGTTTCTTGCGTTGCGCGTCATGATGGCTTTTCTTTCGAGAAGCATTCCGACTGCGTTTACGACAAGAATTCCGAGTAACGCGATGTTCGAAAGCTCAACCGAGCCCTTTACGACTCCGGGAATATTATAGATGAGCGCAAGGATCAAAATAACGGGCAAGCCCACCGCAGCTGTGAGAAGCGTGCGTCTTGCGTTCACGAGAGCAAGCCTTCCGGCGACTCTTCTCTCCTCCTGTCTGTTAAATCCGTACCCCATGTTCTTCTACTCTCCGAAATTTTTTTTCGTGCAAATGTAGTTCTACTTTTGTAGAAAACATTCTGTGTCAACCTAAACAAACTGTTGTGTATCAAGGCCTGGAGAGACCCCACATGTAGAGTGTAGCACAACTGTAGAATGGTTGCAACCCTAAAATTAAATCTTTTTTTAATTCGTTGCCCTGCTTGACAAAAAATCGAACATATGTTTTAATATAGTCTATGTCGGCATATACATGTCATGTCATGGAAGGAAGCTGTTTTATGGACTTTAAACTTCACTCGGACTTTCGTCCCACGGGCGACCAGCCTGCTGCCATAACCCGCCTCGTGAACGGGTTTAACGAGGGCAACCAGTTTCAGACTCTCCTCGGAGTAACGGGTTCGGGCAAGACTTTTACCATGGCGAACGTTATTGCCGCACTCAACAAACCCACGATAGTCATCGCGCACAACAAAACTCTTGCCGCGCAGCTTTACGGCGAATTCAAGGAATTCTTTCCCGAGAACGCCGTTGAGTATTTTGTATCTTATTACGACTATTACCAGCCGGAGGCTTATATCCCGTCGACCGACAAATTCATAGAAAAGGATTCCGCGATCAACGACGAGATCGACAGACTCCGTCATTCCGCCACGGCCGCTCTTTCCGAAAGGCGCGACGTTATCATCGTAGCCAGCGTTTCCTGTATCTACGGTATCGCTTCCCGCGAAGACTACGAGATGATGACGCTGTCCGTCCGTCCCGGCACCTCGCCCGGATGGGAGCCTGTTCTTCGCAGGCTCGTCGAAATGCAGTATGTCCGTGACGAGATGGATTTCCACCGCGGAACGTTCAGGGTAAAAGGCGACTGTGTCGACATCTATCCCATCTACAGCAGGGATGTCGCCATCAGGATCGAATTCTTCGGTGACGAAGTTGACCGTATTTCCGAATTCGATCCGCTTTCGGGAAAGACTACGGCTCTTCTCGATCACCTCATGCTCTTCCCCGCCTCGCACTACGTCGTTCCCGAGGACAGGATGAAGCAGGCCCTCATAAACATTGAGAAAGAACTTGAAGAACGCATCGCATATTTCAAGGCGAACGACAGGCTCATAGAGGCACAGCGCATTGAGGAACGTACGCGTTTTGATATGGAGATGTTACGGGAGACCGGCATCTGCTCCGGCATCGAGAATTATTCCATGCATCTCGCCGGGCTTACTCCCGGCTGCACGCCGCACACCCTTCTCGAGCACTTCGGCGACGATTACCTCATGATCGTTGACGAGTCGCACATGTCCATTCCTCAGTTCAGGGGCATGTACAACGGCGACCGTGCCCGTAAAACGATCCTCGTCGATTACGGATTCCGTCTCCCCTCCGCTCTCGAGAACAGGCCTCTCCACTTCGAGGAATTCGAAAGCATGCTCGACCGCGTTCTGTTCGTTTCGGCAACGCCCGGTCCCTACGAATCGGAGCACGAGCTCCTAAGGACAGAGCAGGTGATCCGTCCCACGGGACTTCTCGATCCGAAGGTTGAAGTAAGGCCTTCTATCGGTCAGGTCGACGATCTTGCGGGCGAGATCAACAAGGTTACCGCCCGTCACGGCAAAGTACTTGTCACCACGCTTACCAAGCGCATGGCGGAGGAGCTTACGGAGTATTTCCGCGGTATCGGCATCCGTGTCAGATACCTCCATTCCGACATAGATACACTCGAGCGCTCGCAGATCATCCGAGACATGCGTCTCGATGTGTTCGACGTCCTTGTCGGCATCAACCTTTTAAGGGAAGGTCTCGACATCCCCGAAGTCAGCCTCGTAGCGATCATCGATGCGGACAAAGAGGGATTCCTTCGTTCGGAAACATCCCTCATACAGACGATCGGACGTGCCGCGCGAAACGTTGACGGACATGTTATAATGTATGCCGACACCGTAACGGGCTCCATGGAGAGGGCGATCGGCGAGACAAACAGACGACGCGCCATCCAGAGCAAGTATAACGAGGACAACCACATCACGCCGAAGACCATCGAAAAGAAGGTCCGCGAGCTCATCAGCATTACCAGGAAGATCGAAGAATCCGACAAGAAGGCCGGCGCGCTCGCAAAGGATCCCGAATCCATGACTCTCAAGGAACTCGAGGCAGAGGCAGAGCGTCTCAGAAAACTCATGAACAAGGCGGCCGCGGAACTCGAATTCGAGAAAGCGGCAGAGCTTCGCGACCGTATGGTGGTGATCCGCAAACACATCGCCGACGTCGCAAAGTGACGTCGCTCACATATAAGAGGTTTTAATATACAATGGTACAGAATTACATCAAAGTTAAGGGAGCAAGGGAAAACAATCTAAAGAGTCTCGATGTGAACATCCCGCGCGACAGTTTCGTCGTGCTCACGGGACTCTCGGGTTCGGGAAAATCATCGCTTGCTTTTGATACGATCTATGCGGAAGGACAGCGCCGATACATGGAATCGCTTTCGTCTTACGCGCGTCAGTTCCTCGGCATGATGGAGAAGCCCGATGTCGACAGCATCGAGGGTCTTCCTCCCGCCATCTCGATCGATCAAAAATCAACCAACCGCAATCCCCGTTCAACAGTCGGAACAGTCACCGAGATCTACGACTATTTCAGACTTCTTTTCGCGAGGATAGGTGTTCCCCATTGTCCTACCTGCGGCAAAGAGATACGCCGCAGAACGATAGACGAGATGGTGGACGAAGTGACAAAGCTTCCCGAAGGCACAAGGATCATGGTACTCGCTCCGGTTGTGCGCGGTCGTAAGGGCGAGCATTCAAAGGTTCTCTCCGACGCCCGCAGAAGCGGATATCTCCGCGTGATCGTCGATTCTCATCTCTACGATCTTTCGGAAGACATTCAGCTCGAAAAGAACAACAAACATAACATAAGCATTGTGATCGACAGACTCGTGGTTCGCTCAGGCATGAACCTGCGACTCACCGATTCCATCGAGAACGCCCTTAAACTCACGGACGGACTTGTCATGATCGACAAGGGCGACGATTCTCCCCTCACTTTGAGCAGGAATTTCGCTTGTCCCGACTGCGGTACAAGCATTGAAGAGCTCGAACCGCGTACATTCTCGTTCAACAACCCCTTCGGCGCATGTCCGGTTTGTCACGGCATCGGTCAAACCATGGAATTCTCTGCCGACCTCGTACTGCCGGACAAAACGATGAGCATCATCGACAAGGGTGCCATGGCAGTCATCGGCTGGAAGTCCGTCTGGGATAAAGGGTCCTTCTCGCGACAGCTTCTCGACTCCGTTGCGAGGGAATTCAGGATCGATCTCAAAAAACCTTTCTGCGAGCTTCCCGTCGAGCACCAAAACATATTGATGTACGGAAGCGGCAACCGACAGATCCGCGTCAGATACGAAAGCGGCAGAGGCTCGGGTGAATATGTCACTGCCTTCGAAGGGATCATCGGCAACATAAAGCGTCGTTACCGTGAGTCATCCGAAACGGTCAAAGCCGAATACGAGGAATACATGCAAGTCATCCCCTGCTCAGCGTGCGGCGGCAAGAGACTCCGCCCGGAGGCACTGTCGGTGACCGTGGGCGGCAGGAACATCGACGAGCTTTCGCGCATGGCGATCTGCGATCTGTGTGCTTTCATGAACGATCTCAAGCTCACGCCCATGCAGGAACAGATCGGCGCACTCCTTCTTAAGGAGATCAGGAACAGACTCGGATTCCTCAACAACGTTGGACTCGATTATCTCACGCTTGCAAGAGCAACCGCATCACTTTCGGGCGGTGAGGCTCAGCGTATCAGGCTCGCTACGCAGATCGGTTCCGGTCTTGTGGGAGTCGCTTATATCCTCGATGAGCCCAGCATCGGACTTCATCAACGCGATAACAGCAAACTTATCGCCGCACTCAAAGACCTCAAGGATCTCGGAAACACGCTTATCGTCGTCGAACATGACGAGGATACGATGCGTGCCGCTGATCATATCATAGACATCGGACCGGGCGCGGGTTCGCGCGGCGGTGAACTCGTCGTTCAGGGAACCGTCGAAGACATTTGCAATTGTCCCGAATCGGTCACGGGAGCTTACCTTTCGGGTAAACTGAGCGTAGATGTTCCATTCGTCAGACGCGCGCCGCAAGGCTGGCTTCGTGTAAAGGGAGCAAGAGAGAACAATCTCAAGAACATAGACGTTGACATCCCGCTCGGCGTATTTGCATGCATCACCGGAGTATCGGGTTCGGGCAAGAGCAGTCTCATCACCGAGATCCTCTCAAAGCGTCTTCAGAGAGACCTCAACCGTGCAAGGACGATCATCCCCGGTGCGCACGACGGGATCGAAGGACTCGACCAGCTCGACAAAGTCATCAACATCGACCAGTCGCCCATCGGAAAGACGCCGCGTTCGAATCCCGCAACATACACGGGAGTGTTCGATCTCATACGCGACCTCTTTGCTTCAACTCCCGATGCCAAAGTCAAAGGCTACGACAAGGGCCGCTTCAGCTTCAATGTCAAAGGCGGTCGGTGTGAGGCCTGCGGCGGTGACGGTATCATCAAGATCGAGATGAATTTCCTGCCCGATGTATATGTTCCGTGCGAAGTCTGCCACGGTATGCGTTATAACAGGGAAACGCTCGAGGTTCGTTACAAGGGCAAGAATATATATGAAGTCCTCGATATGACGATCGAGGACGCCGATGAGTTTTTTAACAATGTTCCCTCCATAAGTAAAAAGATCAGTACCATGAACGAGGTCGGTCTCGGATATCTCAAGCTCGGTCATCCCTCAACGTCCCTTTCGGGCGGTGAGGCTCAGCGTGTCAAACTCGCGACGGAACTTGCGAGACGCAGTACCGGCAAGACCATATACATCCTCGACGAGCCCACGACGGGACTCCATTTTGCGGATGTACACAAGCTCATTGACATACTCCACAAGCTTGCCGACGGCGGCAATTCCGTGATCGTCATCGAGCACAACCTCGACATGATCAAATGCGCCGACTACATCATTGACCTCGGTCCCGAGGGCGGCGACAAAGGCGGAACGGTACTGGTACAGGGAACGCCCGAAGAAGTCGCCGAGTGCGATAAATCCTACACCGGACAGTTCCTTAAACCTCTGCTGGCACGCACGGGACTATCCGCTCCCGCGGCAGCAAAACCTAAGAGAACAAGGAAGACGATAAAATAAGAACGCGATAGAGCGTCCGACAAATTCAGATCTAGAGAGGAACTCATGAACAATTTTTACGCCATGCTTTCAAGAATGAAATATATCAACAGATGGGCGCTTATGCGCAATTCATATACAGAAAACATAAGTGAGCATTCGCTTGAAGTGAGCATACTCGCTCATGCCCTTGCCATTATCGGCAATAAACGACTCGGCAAAACTCTTGATGCCGACAGGGCTGCCGTTATCGCCATGTTCCATGATGCCACTGAGATCATCACCGGCGATATGCCCACTCCCATCAAGTATTTTAACTCCGACATCAGAAGTGCTTTTAAAGATATAGAGGCCGGCGCCGCAGAGCGTCTCCTCTCTCTTCTGCCCGAGGATCTTCGCGAGGATTACATCCCCGCCTTCTTCCCGAACAAAGAGGACCCCTGTGAAGCATATCTGCTGAAACTCGTAAAAGCGGCAGACAAACTCTCGGCCCTTATAAAATGCCGCGAAGAAGAAAAGATGGGCAATCACGAATTTTCAAGTGCCGGCAAAACCCTTTACACTTCACTGATAAAGATGGAGCTCCCCGAAGCGGACATCTTCATCAAGGAATTCCTTCCCGCCTACAGCCTCACCCTTGACGAGCTGCAATCCTGATCTGCGGGAACAACAAGATGTTATAAACAAACTCATGATCGGATAATCGAGTAGGCTGACTCCTACTCGATGCGACGGGACATCTCGCGTACAAGTCCGCTCGATGTCCGTTCACTCAGCCGTCTGTTCACAAACAAGCTTGCAACAGACGGCCTTCGCTTATCGCACAAAATGAGAAGTGGGAATTCCGAAGAATTCCCACTTCTTATTTTAAAAATTATTATGCCGGTCTAAATGGAACAAAATATCCTGTATGTTCGCCCATTATCAATCTGCCGTCAATCTCTTCATTGGTGCCGACATAGATATATCCGTCAACGTTATCACCGTTTTCTATATGTACCCACCCTTCGGGACATTCATCATCCAATCTAAACGAGAAGCTACTACGATTTGAATATCTGAATTCTGTTACCGTCTTTATCCTGCTATCATAATCAGACGGCAATCCCTCTGCCTCAAGATCCAAAGCATCGTCCTTAATGGCAAGGTAACAATTGTCGGCATGAGGATAAACAAGGACATTGTCCATATGATCGGGATCTATATATAGTTTTGCATATCTCTCAAAGACAAGTATACCGCTTGCGAAATCATACAGGAGTCCGTTTTCATCAACAAATTTATCGTTTTGACGAGGATATGCTTTTAAATTGCCTTTGATCGCCTTTGAAGCCGAACCACCTGTCGAAGCTCTTGTAACTGTCCAAGGGAATAACTCCGACAACTCGTCATATGTTACACGGCCTTCACTATCATATTCCTCAACAAAACATCTTGACCCATAGTGTCCGATATCCGTAAGTGTTCCGCCGTACCAAACTTCCTTCATATCCGTTTCTCCCGAAACAGTAAGAAGCAGGTTGTCAAGAGTATCGTTTACTTCGGAGAAAATTGCAGCAATACTAACATTATCACCTCGCTTATCATAAACACCGGTGAATGCAAAGAATGCATTAGGATCAACCTCGATATGCGACTTCCAAGGATAATAGTCATCAAATGTAGGATTAGCCGCAGGTGCACTCCTTCCGCAATCCTCTTCGCCCATAATTCTTATCTTATAGTGCGTAACAGACTCGTCTTCAGGGGTTTCTGTATTGTCGCCCACTAAACCGACACCGCGAACAAATTGCATCTCATTAAAATGTCCTCCGAGCAGATCTTCGAGCTTGATCAAAATCTTGCCGTTTATAGGAGCGACAGATCTCAATTTATAGTTTCCGTTATAAAGATCATAAACCTGATCATCGGCATTCCATATAACACTACCCTGAAAACCGAATTGTATGTTACTACCGGTTTGACCAAATGTGTAGTTATACCCTTCCACGAAATACGGATGTAAATCGATCTCTGTAACAAAAGGCGTTCCGTCGGCATCGGCAGGTCCGTTGAGTGAGATCTCAACATTGTAATAATTCATCAGATTATCATTACCCGAAGTTCTTACAATGTGTCCCGTTTCGCGTACAAGCTTAATACTAAACGGAACCTCGGGTACAAAAATAGGTTTCAACACATATTTAAGATTATCAATACTTCCTGCGTATGCGAGAGCTTCGCCACCCGCATACATTATATCATTAGTGTGATCTTCGTCAGAAGAATGTATAATATAATCATACGCTACGGGGAATTGTGTATACGGAGTATCGTCCCAGTGATAAAGGGAAATCTCATATCCCGCAAGTTTATATCCCGCCTTCGAGATCATAAACCTTTCGTTTTTAACTTCTTCATACCCGGTAGGAATCCATTTTTCCCCGCCGTTTTCCCAGTCATAATGGCCGTCTTCGGGAACAAATATATAATTTGTGTAATGTGACGGTATGTATCTTGATATACTTGTGGTTTTATATATATCGGTTGACAGCTCTTTGGATGTTCTGATGACATTAAGATATGAGTCACCCAAAGACACATTGATATCAGGATCGGACAGGTCAAGGAACGCAAATTCTTTCAGGCTCAGATCATATTCAATGGTAGACATCATCAATCTGCCTTCGCTCATCCATGAATCATACAAGAATCCGCTTGTTGCTCCGGATGCCTCAAATCTGACTGCATAAGCTTCGTCAGAACCGGCTTCATTGCAATAAGTTACCGTCGTATCTGTTTCAGAGAAATCATTTTCCAGATGTTTAACTTCGTATTCCGAATAATATCCGGTTCCCTTTTTATTATCATTTTGGTAATCAAATGCGGGAATATCCAGCTGTTTTCCGTAGTAGAACGTTGCAAACTCCCACTGATTGTTTTCATTTGATATTGACCAATATTGATCGGGTTTGTTATTCGTTCCGGGTTTCAGATTGATAATCCAATTTTCCTCCGATGCCACATATCCGTCTTTAGTTTTGATCACATCAAGGATAGGCGAACTTGCACTTGACGATGTCATCATTCGTCCGAATTCAACATCATCCTCCTGTTCATCTTCTACATTAAGACTTACAGGAATTGCAAAATAACAATAAATCGACAGATCTTCCCCGATGCTTATAGGCGCCAGATAATTTTCATGATTATCGTCATCATAATCAACATAACTTACAAAACGTTCGGATATCTGTTCGATATATTGCTCGTCCCCTAAAAGGACACGTGCCACGTTTATATCATCAACTATATCAACTATTCCATTTTCATCTTTTCTTCCCACTCCGGCACCGCAATAAATCGGAGCCGCTTCCGTAGATATATAATCATATGCCCCTTCTATATGGAGCGCTCCTTCTCCTCCGGGTTGGAAAGGATTCAGCGGTTGAGGCAAGGTGAACTGATCGTTATAGTGAAGTCCCGAAATGATCACGGCATTTACACCCTCGTCCTGACTGTAGCTGTATGTTACGCCTGCAGGCCAAAGACTGTCGTTCTCGGGGAATACAAGACGACCCGCTTCTTTAAATGTACTTTGGATCCTGACGGTATATGTTCTCTCCTTTACCTTAGGATAAAGGTCTCCGCCTTCTGACTGTGCAACAACTACTTTCTCATTACCTGCACTTGTATACCATCCATCAAATTCGTATCTTTTTGCAAGCTCAGGATCTGGTATTTCAACGTAAATAGCATTACTATCATCGTTTGTGCTTTGACCCGATGCCTGACGAGCTGCGGGAAGCCTGTCTCCTACAGCATAAGTATTCGGTAAGCTGTCAAGAGACAACGTATCCCTTTCCTCACGGTTTTCATCTGTAATCCTAACCTGATAGAAGGAGATCCGAACCGTATCGGAAGAAGAACTCGAACCATTTCCGTACGAAATAACTGCATCGGCGCTCGTAAAGTTTATCGTAACCGGTGTGGGAGTAGGTGAAACTGTCTGAGTAGGCTCAACTGTAGGTGACGGTGAGGCCGAAGGCGAAGGCTCTGCCGAAGGCGAAGGCTCAGCCGAAGGCGAGGGCTCAGCGGAAGGCGAGGGCTCTGCCGAAGGCGAAGGCTCAGCGGAAGGCGAAGGTTCTGCCGAAGGCGTAGGCTCGGGTGTCGGTTCTGCCGAAGGTTCGGGTTCGGGCGTGGGCTCAGGGGAAGGTGTAGGCTCGGGAGTAGGTGTTGTCTCTTTGTCTTCCTCTCCTGCTTCTTCCTCAGCAAGACGTGCCGCTTCTTCTGCGGCAAGACGCGCTTCCTCTTCGGCAGCGAGACGTGCTGCTTCTTCCTCGGCTGCGATGCGGGCTGCCTCTTCTTCGGCAGCGATTCGGGCTGCCTCTTCTTCGGCAGCGATACGAGCCGCTTCCTCTTCTGCGGCGAGACGCGCTGCTTCTTCGTCAGCTTCAAGACCTACAAGGTTCGTGTCTCCGTCGCCGGTAATGATCGTTGTAGGTGAGTTGCTTGTGTCATCTGCTATAACATTATTGTTTTCTTCCGGGATAACCGGTGCCACTTCGGGTGTAGGTTCGGGAGTTGTTTCGACATATTCATCCCCCGCAGACTCTTCGTCAGGGTTATGTGAGCTATTAACGATCTCCTCATAGGCCTTAAGTACTTCGTCCATCTGAGCATTGATGGCGTCGATATCTTCCTGCGAAAGACCTTCCTCACCCGCAGCTTCTTCTGCGTCGGCGATAAGGAGGTTCTTTACGTTCTCAAGGAAGGAAGCTTCGAATGTTGCCACATCGAATACAACATCTGCCTCTTCTTCGGATACGATCTCGACTGAGATACCGCTCACAGATGCTCCGGTGTCGGCGATCGACTTCATCTCTTCCTGAGAAACAAGTTCTTCTTTGTTGGACGAGAATGCGTTTCCTTCGCCGGCTCCGAGGTCTTTCTCAACGAAAACAACGGTTCCGTCTGCTTTAACCTTAACGGCCTTTATCTTAACCTGTCCTTCGAGGACGGCGTTACTTGTCTGAACGTGGCCCGTAACAACGTCTTCGACAACTTCCGTAAGTGTCTTTGTACCACGGATCGACATGGTGGTGTTGGGGGTAACGATATCATAAGTTGAGGTGGCGGAAAGCTTTTTCTTAACCTCCGTCATCATAGAACCGCGCTCGATAAAGACCATGGTCTTGCTGTTATTGGCCGTACCGGTAGCGGTAAGATTTATCTTTGTGTTTGCCTCGAGATAAACATACTTGTCATCATCGAGTTTAAGACGCGCGTAACTTGAATCGCCGACCGTCAAAGAATCGCCCGACGACAATGTCATGTCCTTAAATGCGTTTAAATTATCGTTTCCACGCTCGACGGTACATGTTCCGTCTATTTCAAAGACCTTTATGGAACGGTATGCGTCCTCTCCCGTGAAAATAAAAATGAGCGCAACAACAATCGCTATGACTGCCAGCGCTCCTACACCAATTAATATGGTTTTTTTGTTCATTTTCTCAACCCCCACGTCGATAATCATATCTCTGCATACACATTAACTATATTATACCGAATTAGCAATGTCAATCACAGATTGTCAGATACAAAGGTCTGTGATTCACTCGGTTTTTTATCCATATCGTCTTGTCGGTAACCGCCGGATATTCTCCTTACGCATCTGCGTCCCGGAAATTAAAACAAACGGATCAGATCTTCGAACGTTTCCGCTCTGCGGATGCACTTTATGCTTCCGTCCTCGCAGATCATGACCTCAGCGGGTCTCGGACGGGAGTTGTAAGGCGAACACATGGAATAGCCGTAGGCGCCGGCATCAAGAACACATACAAGGTCGCCCTCTTTTATGACGGGGAGTTCTCTCTCCTTTGCGATGATATCGCCGCTTTCGCAGATATTGCCGGTCACGGAAACTACCTGAGTGCCGGCCGAAGGAAGCACGGGCTTTCCGTCGCGCAGAACCTCAACGTCATGCCACGAACCGTAGAGTGTGGGGCGAACAAGGACGTTCTGTCCGATGTCGGTTCCGACATAGCGCTTTTCATAGCTTTCCTTTACCGCATGAACACGGCCGAGGATAACGGCACTGTCTGCAACGACATATCTGCCGGGCTCGCTCTTGTAAAGGATCTTTCCGTTATATTCTCTGTCGAAATCTGCGATTATCTTCTCAAGTTCTTCCGTAAGAAGATCCATGTCGAATTCTTTTTCGCCCGAAAGCTTATGATAAGGAACTCCGAAGCCGCCTCCGAAATCCACAAATTCAAGTCCCTCAAACTTACGCGCGATGCGAAGGAAATTGCGGGCCGCGTCAATGTACGGCTTGGGTTCCATAAAGAGCGATCCGATATGCTGATTAAGTCCGACGATCTTTAATCCGTGCTTCCCGGCAACTTTTTTGAGTTCGGGAACATCTTTCTCTTCTACGGCGAATTTTGTGTTCTTTCCCGCTGTGACCACGCTGTCGCTGTGGCCCGCACCGACACCGGGATTGATCCTGACGGCACATTTTCCGCCGGGATTTAATACGCCGAAACGCTCGAGCTGGCTGAGGCTGTCGAGACTCACGGTGATGTTGTGATCTATGGCGTATTTAAGTTCTTCGTCCGAAACGTTATTGGGTACAAAGAAGATCCTGTCGGCAGGGAAGCCCGCATGCTCGAGAAGCTTAACTTCTCCGATGCTCATCGCATCGCAGTTTATGCCTTCCTCAAGTGCGATCTTAAGTATCTCAAGATTAGAATTTGCTTTCATCGAAAAATTTGCACGGTACGGGAAGTTCTTAACGGCACCCGCTACTTTTCTGATCCTGTGGCGAAGGATCCTCTCGTTATAGACATATACGGGGGTACCGTATTTTTTCACGATGTCCTCGGGATTGTTCCCCTCAAAAAAATTTACCTCATTCACAAAGGATTCCATCGTTTTTAATTCCTTTCATAAAAAAATATAAGGCGACCGTAAAAACAGCCGCCATTGGTTTCTGACATATTACCAGATAATCCGGTAAAATACAAGCTCATTTACAGCCGCCTATGACGATCATCAATTATCCTTCAAAATATCATGAACAACCTTCCACTCGTCGGGAGTAAGGATATGATCGGGATTCACAACGGTAACGAGCGTATTTTTATGACGGATTATGCCCTGAACATAATTCGTTCTGTCGTTCTGCGCGATCACGGGAAGTGTCATCTGAAGATCTTCTCCCACGGCGCCGATCTCGGTGATCTCATCAACGAGACAGCCGAGGCATCCCTCTTCCGTATTAACGAATATCGTGTTGTTTCCTGCCGCAACGGTACCGCGAAGATTGAATTTTTTGTAAATATCACAGACCGGAATGATCTCGCCTCTGAGATTGGCAAATCCCGCGAGGCAATCCGGAGCGCCCGGAATAGAGCTCATTTGATAATCCGATTCGACCGTGCGCACTTTCATGCTGTCAAATCCGTAACTCTGATTAGCTGCCGAAAAAATAACCTGTTGTCCAAACATGTCTTTCTCCTTTCTCTTTTCCGAGTCAAATCTGCGATCGCCACCGCGCCGAATGTCTATCCGGCCCGAGTCAAACCTGCGATCACCACGCAAATATCATATTATTCGGGAATGGCTCCCTTGTAAGGAGGGCATCCCTGCTTAAGCCACTTCAGATAACTGTTTATAAACAGATCGATCCCGCCGTCAAGAACGGCATTGGCATTCGATGTCTCCGTACCGGTTCTTAAATCCTTTATCATTGTATAGGGCTGGAGGAAATAAGATCTTATCTGGCTTCCGAAGTTATTGTCCTTAACCTCACCGCGGATGTCGGCCGTCTTCTCAAGATTTGCCTGCTGTTTGAGGAGAAGGAGCTTCGATTTCAGGATCTGCATGGCCTTGTCCTTGTTCTGGTATTGTGAACGCTCGTTCTGACACGATACAACGATACCTGTCGGGAAATGCGTGATCCTGATAGCCGATGATGTCTTATTGACCTTCTGTCCGCCGGCACCGCTCGAACGGAAGATATCGATACGGATATCATCATCGGGGATGTCGATGTCAAGATCTTCTTCAATATCGGGCATTACATCGCACGAAACAAATGATGTTTGTCTCTTGCCTGCCGCATTGAACGGAGACATGCGCACGAGTCTGTGTACGCCGTGCTCCGATTTTAAGTGGCCATAAGCGTTTATGCCGTTGATCTGAAGGGTTACCGATTTATAACCTGCTTCGTCACCCTCGAGGAAATCAAGAAGTTCCACGCTGTAGCCCTTTTTCTCGGCCCATCTGCTGTAGAGTCTGTAAAGCATGCTCGCCCAGTCGCAGGCCTCTGTTCCGCCGGCTCCCGCATGAAGCGTAAGGATCGCGTTGCATTTGTCAAACTCGCCGTCAAGGAGTGTCGAAAGCCTGAGATCCTCAAGTTCCTCCTTGAAGGATTCGAATTCCGCCTCGATCTCGGGCACCATCGATTCGTCGTTTTCTTCGTTGCCCATCTCGATGAGGGTTTCAATGTCCTCGTATTTTGTCTCAAGATCCTTATACTCTTCGATAAGATCCTTGAGGTTTTTGAGCTCTTTCATGTATTTCTGAGCTTTGTCGGCATCATTCCAAAATCCTTCTTCTTCCATGATGCCTTCTATTTCTTCCACTCTCAATTTTTTGGCGGGCAGATCGAGCGAATCGCCGACCTCTTTTAACTGGCCCGTGTATTGAGAGAGTGAATATTTGATCTGGTCTAATGCTACCATTGTCAGTTCCTCTCTTTTGTAGTAAGTTTTTGTTTCCCTGGGCGCAGTCACTCGAACTTACCGCTGTCCTTACAACAGTATTTGTATTTCTTGCCCGATCCGCAAGGGCAGGGATCGTTGGGCATGATCTTCTTGTTTGCGCGACGCTTGGGCGCGTTTGTAACCGAGTCGTCCTTGTTTGTGCCCGTAGCCTTTGCTACCTCTTCACGTTCAACCTTACGCTCTACCTGAACACGCATAAGCATGCGAACCGTGTCGGAGGAGATTCCGTCCGTCATCTCCTGGAACATTTCGAAGCCGCGAAGCTTATATTCATTGACGGGGTCTCTCTGCGCAAATGCCTGAAGACCGATGCTCTCCTTGAGCTGATCCATGTCGTCGATGTGGTTCATCCACTTCGTGTCGATGGCACGGAGGAGGACGATACGCTCAACTTCACGGAATTCTTCCTTGATGGGGAATTCGGCTTCCTTCTTTTCATAGAGGCGAACTGCCTCTTCCTTGAGCTTATGTATCAGCTCCTTCTTCTTCATTCCCTCTTTTTCTTTTTCGGTGAGCACGATGGGCTCAAGCGGGATGATGGGAAGGAGAACTTCGTTGAGTTCTTCGAGATTCCACTCTTCGGGTATCTGGTCGTCTCCTATGATCGAATCAACATGCGTCTCTACGATGTCCTCAACCATCTTGATGATGACATCACGCATATTTTCTCCGTCGAGTACCCTGCGTCTCTCGGAATATATGATCTCTCTCTGATCGTTGTTGACCTGATCGTACTCGAGGAGGTTCTTTCTGATACCGAAGTTGTTGTTCTCGATCTTCTTCTGAGCTCTCTCGATGGCGCTCGAAAGCATCCTGTGATGAAGCTCCTGTCCGTCCGTGATGCCGAGTGCCTTAAACATGCCCATAAGACGCTCTGATCCGAAAAGTCTCATAAGGTCATCTTCAAGCGAGATGTAGAATCTTGATTCGCCGGGATCTCCCTGACGTCCGGAACGACCTCTCAGCTGATTATCGATACGTCTCGATTCATGACGCTCGGTACCTATGATGCGAAGTCCGCCCTGTTCAACGACTCCCTCGCCGAGCTTGATATCGGTACCACGGCCCGCCATGTTGGTCGCGATCGTTACGGCGCCGAACTGGCCCGCTCCGGCAACGATCTCGGCTTCCATCTCATGGAACTTGGCATTGAGCACGTTATGAGGAATGCCTCTCTTGCGAAGCGCCGCGCTGATCTCCTCGGATGACTCGATCGATACGGTTCCGACAAGAACAGGCTGTCCTTTTCTGTGAGACTCGGTCACCGCATCAACTATGGCATTGAGTTTCTCACGGTGTGTACGATAAACGGCGTCCTCATAATCTTTTCTGATAACGGGTCTGTTGGGCGGAATCGAAACAACGTCCATGCCGTAGATCTCACGGAATTCCTTATCCTCTGTGATGGCGGTACCTGTCATGCCGCACTTTTTCGCATATTTGTTGAAATAGTTCTGGAGAGTGATCGTGCAAAGAGTCTTGCTCTCTCTTTGAACCTTTACGTGTTCCTTGGCTTCGATCGCCTGATGAAGACCGTCGGAATAACGACGTCCCGGAAGGATACGACCCGTGAAGTCATCTACGATAAGGACTTCTCCGTCCTTAACGATATAATCCTTATCCCTGAACATCATGTAATTTGCACGAAGGGCAAGGATGATATTGTGCTGGATATCAAGGTTTTCGACATCCGCGAAATTTTCTATATGGAAGAACTGCTCAACCTTCCTGACACCGCTGTCGGTCAGGTTGACTGTCTTCTCTTTTTCATTGACAACGAAATCGCCCGTTTCCTCGGGGATCTCTTCGGAATTGAACTTGGCCGCCATGATCGTCTGCATCTTCGTCAGCTCAACCGCCGTTCCTTTGGTCATCTGAAGCGCAAGTATGTTACAAAGCTCGTAGAGTTTTGTTGATTTGCCGCTCTGACCCGAAATGATAAGAGGAGTTCTCGCCTCATCGATAAGACAGGAGTCAACCTCGTCGATAACGGCAAAGTGAAGCTCACGCTGAACCATGTGATCCTTATAGACCACTCTGTTGTCACGGAGGTAGTCGAAACCAAACTCGTTGTTTGTTCCGTATGTTATGTCGCACGCATATGCCGCACGGCGATCGTCGTTATCCATCGTATTAAGGATATAGCCGCAGGAAAGACCGAGGAACGTATAGATCTTGCCCATGTTCTCGGCATCACGCTTTGCAAGGTAGTCGTTAACGGTAACGACATGCACGCCCTTGCCCTCAAGCGCGTTAAGGTAGACAGTGAGCGCGGATGTGAGGGTCTTTCCTTCACCGGTGAACATCTCGGCGATACGGCCCTGATGCAGGATGATCGCACCGAGGATCTGTACGTGGAAAGCCCTGAGACCGAGCGTTCTCTTTCCCGCTTCACGTGCTGCGGCATAAGCCTCGGGAAGAAGCTCGTCAAGCGTCGCTCCCCCGGCAAGCTTTTCTTTAAGCTTAACGGTAACGGCGGCAAGCTCTTCGTCGCTCTTGGCTTCCATCTCGGGCTCAAGATCCTCTACAGCCTTTGCGGTTGCTTCGATCCTCTTGATCTCCCTTTCGCTTCTCGTTCCGAATATCTTCTGGAATAAAGATTTTTTATTTCCCCCCTCGATAAAGGAGACTCCCTCCATGGCATTCACGACCGTCTCTTTCTCGGGCGAATTAACAGTAGTTTCGTTACTCATTTTTTACCTTTTAACCTTTACGTTTTATAGATTCGGATCTGCTTATCCCCATAAGAATCCAATCATAGTTATTTTATGACAGATACAGCGATATGTCAATGTAACCGACGCGGAGACCCCTTGATAAAACGACACGAGGTCCCTGCGATAACCGACACGGCGTCCCATGATAAAACGACGCGAGGTCCCTTGCGTTCGCGCGCCGCGAAACGCGTGTCATAAGATACGCGACCGTATGAGTTTTGCGACCCCGTCTTCCTCGTTCGAATCGGTAACCCAGTCCGCCCCGTCCCGAACATCTTCGGGCGCATTTTTCATGGCTACGCCGAGTGCCGCATATTTGATCATCTCGAGATCGTTGCGCCCGTCTCCGACAGCGACAACATCTTCCTTCGAAAGTCCGAGCATCTTTGCGACCTTGTCGACCGACACGGCCTTCGATACCTTGCTCGAGAAAAACTCAAGATACTCAAGTCCCGATGTGGCCCAGGTCGTTTCCTTAAGGCCTGCCGTTTCCATGTCTTTCATCGTCACCGCGATCTTCGCGGGTTCGTCGTTAAGGATTATCTTGGTGACGCTCCTGCCCTTGAAGAAATCGCAGGACTCGTATTTTATCGGGATCGTATCGGTGCCGTAGACGTATATCTCCATATTTTCGTTGAGCTCGTTGCCGTAGAGGACGTCGTCCGTCCATACGATGACGGTATGACCGCGTTTTTCGCCCTCCCGCATAATGCGTATGGCATCTTCCTCAAGCATTCCCACCTCAAAAAGGGCATGTCCGTCCCCGGGATCCACGATCTTGGCTCCGTTATATGTGACCATCGGCGCATTCGGTTCGAGATCCTTCAAATATCCCGTCATCGCCGGGTAAGGTCTGCCCGAGGACACTATCAGATATCCGCCGGCCTCGCGAAATGCGCGCAGCGCCTCTTTCGTTTCTTCGGAGATCGTCTTGTCGTCGCGAAGTATCGTCCCGTCCATGTCCGAAGCAAGTATTCTGTAATTCATTTCCTGTCTGTTGCCTTTCTGTTTATCGTTCGGGCAGGCCCGTTCCCGCCCGGGCGCCATGAGCCGGCGCAAGTCATAGTCCCGTGCTTTCGTACCACGGGCCGGCGTTCGTCATAGTCCCGTGCTTTCAAACCACGAGCCGGCACTCGTCAAAGTCCCGTGCTTTCGTACCATGAGCCGGCGCGCGTCATAGTCCCGTGCTTTCAAACCATGAGCCGGCGCACGTCAAAGACCCGTAGCTCGAAGCTGCGGGTCTTCGCAAATCACATGGTAAAGTTTCAAAGCTCGGGTTCGATGAGTCCGTAAGAATCACCGCGACGCTTATAAACAACATTTACTTCGTCCGTCTCGCTGTTGCGGAAAACGAAGAAATCATGTCCGAGCAGTTCCATCTGAACGCACGCTTCAACGGGATCCATGGGCTTTACGGCAAATCTCTTGACACGCTTTATGTCAACCGTATCAAAAGGATCGTCCTCTTCTTCGTAAAGATCTGCCGTAACGGCTCCCGACTGGCGAGCCTCCTGTATCTTATTCTTATATTTCTTGAGCTGTCTTTCGATGATCTCTTCTACGAGATCGATCGAAACGTACATATCGTTGCTTTCCTGTTCGGCTCTGATGATATTGCCCTTAACAGGGATCGTAACTTCGATCTTCTGTCTGTCTTTCTCGACACTGAGTGTAACATGTGCTTCAACGTCATGTGAAAAATATCTTTCAAGCTTGCCGATCTTGCTCGTTACAGCGCTTCTTAAACCATCCGTGACAACTATGTTCTTTCCCGTGATCATGTATTGCATAATAGTGTACCTCCGTTGTCATTTATCGTTTTTATATTATATCACAGTAACGTTGCTCATACAAGAAAGTATAGCCGGTCGCATAACGGCGCAAAACGGCACGGGGACAGATGCGTCAGATCACGGAAAACACCCGACAGATCAGGCAAAAATGCCCAATGATCAAGGGGTTGAACGTGTCCGTCCAACCCCTTTTTAAATATTCTGATTTTTTGTAAAAAAACCTTTATTTGTCCACTACATTAATCAAATATGATTTTGCAAGCATAAGTTTTGATTTTTTGTAAAACTATCACAAATGCCAAAACATTTTTTCGGTTTGCGTTTTATCCTATCCGACTACAAAAGTGGTCATTTATTGTTGATAAAGTTGATAAGTTCGTGCATAAGTCAAAAATATTGAAAATCAAGGCTTTTTTCTGTGGATAACTTTCGTTAATTTTCGATTTATCTTTTATACGGGATAATTTGTTTGGAAAACAGCTTTTATACTTTTGTGCAAATTGCACAAAAACAACTTTGTCAACCCCCAGTTTTTTAAAAACAATTTTCTAACAAATACCCCCTTTTGTATCCCTATTTAATAATACCTTGACTCCGAGATCACAAGTGCTTTTGCAACGATATACGCAAATTCACCTCTGGTGACCTTAGCCGAGGGCTTAAATTTGCCGCCCTTCTTGACATTAAACAGGCCGAGAGCGCCGGCGATCGCAACAGCACCTTTTTTGTTCTTTGATATCTTGTCGGCATCCGAATAGTTCAGGGCAAATATATCAAGTTCGCTGATCTCCTTGTATCCGAGCATCTGAACGATCGTAGCGGCAATATCCTCCCGCTTAACAGTCTTTTCATTGATCTTTAAGTTTTCCGCTCTTTGAGGGAGGTACCATAACTTTTCGAAGAAATCGCTGACAAATCTGTTTGTGACATATTTGTCGGGTTCGAATTTATCTCCGTCTACAACCGAAACAAGCTGCGAGATAAATCTGATCTCTTTCTCATATTTATGTCCGGCAACATCCGTATAGGTACGGTTCCTGTTTTCGGGCTTATATTCCGTGCCGTCATAGCTGAGGAATTTACCCGTAAACGCATCTAAGTAAGGAGCTCTGATGTCGGTCACGTAGCAAAGTCTCGACTTTGTTGTGGACTCATAGTCATCATCGTAAATAATGTCATTCGTTGTGAGCTCATATTTAAGAATGAACTCATCGCTTTCAAGGTATTTGTCAAAAGCAGCCTTCTTCGAGATCGCTTTTTCGGGCGAAGGGAATACGAGGTCGTCCGACCATTCAACTCTGTAGCTGTAGACCTTTCCCGTTACCCTGTCAACGCCGCCGGTGATCGAGTTGTTATAGAACGGGATCTCATTTACAAGACGAGTGTATTCAAGAAAACGTCCGCCGTAAACAGACTCGTTCTTGACGTAGTCATAATAAACGACATAACCGCCGTTATCCCTTGTCTTCTTTGTCTGTGCGAATTTTTCGGGCTCAAGGTTCTTGGCGAATTTCTCGAATTTCTTTATACACTCGCTCTTGTTGTACTTGAGTTCGATATTCTCGGCATCCTCATAATTATAATAATCCTTGACGCTTGCACTGAAGCTCAACAGTCTGCCGTCTTTCGCATCGACTGTCGCATAGGCATATGCGCGATAATAATCGTTTGAGTCGTAATCAACGGGCCTCGGATCGGACATCCTGATCTGCCAATAAAATCTTTCGCTATTGCTTGAGAGATATGCCGATATCTGCTTCATGCTCTTGTCAAGAAGAAGATCCTTGTTTGATGTTACAACGGCAATAGCCTCTTCCTTGGAGATCAGATCGGAGATCTCCTTGATTTTTTTGATCTCTGCGTCGGAGAGCGTAGCCGCGCCGTTATCTTCCATGCCTCTTACATAGGCGATATCCTCTGATTCTTCTTTGGTGGCCTCGGCATATCCGTCGGTATAATAGCTTTTCTCTTTGTAGATCTTTCCGGTTACCGCATCAACCGAGAAATAACTGTCTGAGGGAATATATGCGAGGAAAACTCCCTGTTTGTCATCATAATAGTTCCTGATATATCTCAGTTCCATATCAAGCTTTCCCGAAAGCTTTGATGCGGCCTCTTTCTTGCTTATGATCTTATCGGGCTTGCTGATCTTTACCTTATAATCCCAGGATGCATTAAATGACTCCACCTCGTTGCGAACATGATTTACCGTCACCTTGACATAGTTATCGGGCATCGGATAACCGTTTTCAAAACGCATATACGAATATGTGAAAGAATTGCTGTAGTAATTCAGGCTCGTATCGGTCAGCTTGATATGGCCGGAAATTTCCGGGGCGATCTTCTTTATGAAGTCGAGCGCAACCTTCTCATAATCTTCCGAATACTTTTCAGGGATCTGCGAAGGCCCGTTGTTATTTTCATACATGCTTAAATAGCTGATATGATCATCGGCATCGATATTTACATAAATGCTCTTGCCGTAATCGGAAGTGTTCCACGAAAACGACCATGTCTGACTTCCGTTGTTGTCCCAGACGTTCGGTGAGAATTCCGTATATTCATCCCCGATACCTAAAAGATTTTTGACATAGAGGATCTTTGCCGACAGTTCATCCTCCGTGTACGCGGCAGCCTGCGCCGGTGCGATCCCCGTGACGCCTCCAAGCAGTACGACAGCCAAAAGTAGTGCGATTATCTTCTTCATATGACTCCTTTCCCTCTCGTTGTCCGAGAGTCTCCGACCATTAGACGATAACGGTCGGTTACAGGTTCCATTATTTTTGTCTTTATTATAAATATATGTTATAATGTTTGTCACCTACATGTTTGTCACTTATAAAAAAGGAGCAATAAACATGAATTACGATTTGGTGATCATCGGTTCAGGACCTGCAGGTCTTGCGGCGGCCATTTATGCGGCTCGCGCAGAGCTTCGGTTTGTCGTTCTTGAAAAGGACGGGATAAGCGGCGGTCAGGTTCTTCAAACATACGAAGTAAACAATTATCCCGGATTTAAAAACATCTCGGGTTTTGATCTTGCCGACGCATTCCGCGCTCACGCCGAATCGCTCGGAAGCAGTTTCGTCACCACCGAGGTTACAGGCATCACCCGCGAACGCGACAAGACTTTCCACATCACGTGCTCGGACGGAACGGAATATGTTTCGAGATCCGTCATCGCCTGCACGGGTGCCGGTCATAAAAAGCTCGGTATCCCCGGCGAAGAAGAATTCGCGGGCTCGGGTGTTTCGTATTGCGCAACATGCGACGGCGCTTTCTTTAAGAATAAGACCGTTGCGGTCATCGGCGGCGGAGATACGGCATTCGAGGATGCCCTTTATCTTTCGCGCATGTGCCAAAAGGTTTATCTCGTACACAGACGCAGTCTTTTCAGAGCTACGGGCTCTCTCGTTTCTCTCGCGAGACGCGCAGAAAATATCGAATTCCTTACGGACACCGTTCCCAAGGAAGTTTGCGGCGAGGACGGCATGGTGACCTCACTCACCGTCAAGAGCGTGATCACCGGCGCAGAAAACAGCATAGACGTTTCGGGTGTGTTCGTTGCTGTCGGCATGACCCCCAACTCGGAGCTCTTCTCGCAGATCACCGAATGCAACAAAGAGGGCTTCATCATCACCGGCCCTGATTGCTCGACCCAGATGCCCGGTCTTTATGCTGCGGGGGATGTCCGCACAAAGGACCTCAGACAGATCGTTACAGCCGTGGCAGACGGCGCTGTTGCCGTGTCGTCCCTTGTAAAATATCTTTCGGAATGAGAACCGTTTTTTGACGAAGAAATCGTCGGAACCGCTTAAGGTATCCGACGATTTTTTATTGCACTATTATACTGTACAGATAAAGAATCGGGTCTGTTCCTTCATTTCCAAGCCACCAAACGGTATTTCCGTTACAAAGCGGTGTCTCACCGCCCTGAAGATGCGTAAGGCTTTTTTCTTTTATAAGATGCATCAGACGAAGCCCCCGCAGATGATATCTTCTTTTTGATCTTCTTAAATATTCCCGAGGTCGCTGTTATCTTGAATACAGCCTTCGATTTTATTCCCGAAAAAGCGTTTTTCCCTATTTTGATACTTGTGTCTGCCGAGATCTTTACCGTCTTAAGCCCGGACGCTCCCTTAAAGGCGCTCGTGCCGATCGATTTAACCGTCAACGGAATAGCAACGGTTTTTAGCTTCTTATTGTCTTTACATGCGTTCTTTTCTATTGCAGTAACATCGTAAGCAGAATTATACACTCTTATCCGAGAAAGAATCGTAAGTGTTCCCGCGGTCGAGTTTGTGCCCATAAACGTCGCTGTTCCCGATTTGTCAAGCTTGTATATCAAGCCTTCATCAGCAGACTCCTTCACACTTGTGGTGCTCTCTACCTCAGACTTAGGTCCCGGGAAAGGAGTCGAAGGAGTGTAAGTCTTCGACGGGTCACCGCCGATACCAAAGGTCATCTCATTTGTGAAATGACCGTCCTCGGGCCAGTGCTTGGCGAGTGTCACGGCGTTCGAGCCGGTTGCAACATAAAGGTCGATGAGCATCGGATCGTACGTCAGGTTCTCCTTCCGCTCCATGACATAAACGGACATCTTCTTCGGGTTGAAGTCGCCGCCCATGTAGAAAACGACCTTGCTCTCATCTTCGGGGATCCCCACGCGTCCGTCCTCAACCTTCGCGCCGTCGATCGTTATGATGATCTTTTCCCCGGAAGGACCCTTTGTGGTCACGGTCTTTTCGTCCTTTGAAACAGTCGCGTTCTTGTTAAAGTACACGTAGTACTTGGGGTTATTCACCGGCGAGCTTCCCGGTCCGTTGTTCTCCTTTGTGAGTTCAACGACCACCCTCGCGCCGTCCTCGGCCGTGAAAGTGAAACCGTCCGCAAAAAGCTCGTTCATAAACGTGCTGTGATCGAAACCGTAAGGCGGGCGCATCCCACCGTTACGGGTCTCCCCCTGAGTGTCGATCCCGAAGCTTGCGTTCGTGCCGACAACATCCTTGCCCTTCTTAACCCTTACCGAAATACTTTCCCCTGCGGTTGTGCCGATAAGGTACGAGCCGACCTCGTCTCTGTCAAGACCTGTCACGCTCTTCCACTTCGACTTCCCGACCTTGTACTGAACCTTGCTCTTGCCGAGGTCGGTCTTAACGCTTATACAGTTGTCCGGAAGGTTGCTGAACGCAGTTACATCTATACGGCATATGCATGCGGAAGAAGACTCTGCAGTGGTTTCTGACAGCTCTTCCGAAGTGACCTCCTCCGGTTCCTCTGCGCGAGCCTCCAAGGGTTCAAGACAGAACGCAAAAAGGCAGAGCGACACGAGACACAAAACAAAGCGGGATAATCTGTTATTCATACGAAAACTCCTTTAAGGGTAAACCATTCCGTTTCCATATTATATCAACCATATCAAAATAACAACTCAAGCGGTTATGTTTTGCTCTGCGAACACAAAAGCTTGCTTTTGATCCTTTCTATTCCAACTCTCACATGAAACTCCTCGAGGAGCGCGTGACAGATATTAAAGAGAAGCGAAATGTACATGAGCACGAGCTTATAGACAAATAAAATAAACTCCCTCGAAGGGAGTTTATTTTATTTGTCTATGTTTCTGTCTGTTCAGATCGCTCTGGCACTCTTTACTCCTGCGATGCCCTCAACTGCTACTGTATCAACAGCGCCGTTAACATCTGCGAGGAAGTAACCAACCTTGCCGCGAACACCGAGGCATGTGGTGGTAACGGCTACGCCGGCTGCCTTAACTGCGCCTTCGATGTCATCAACCTTCTCTGCTTCGAAGATGACTGCAAGTCTTGTGCCTTCCTTCTCACCGAGATCGATGCGGGGGAAGTTTACGGAATTGATGATGTTACCGTTCTCGAGGTAATTTCTTACCTGCTCGACTGCCATAACCGCACAATTGTCTTCTGCCTCTTCGGTGGAAGCTCCGAGGTGAGGGATCGCGATGCAACCCTTCATGTTTGCGGAAGCAGCATTCGGGAAATCCGAAACGTACTTACGAACCTTACCGGACTCAAGTGCCGCTGCCATAGCCTCATCATCAACAAGAAGATCACGAGCGAGGTTGATAATGATCACGCCGTCTTTCATAAGCGCTATCTTCTCGGCATTGATCATCTTCTTTGTGTTCTTCTCGGGATCGGGATCGTCGATAAGAGGTGTATGTACCGAGATGAAATCGGAATTCTTATAAACCTCGTCACGTGTAGCAACGATCTTGATCTCAGGGCTGAGCTTAGCCTTTGCCGCATCGGAAAGGAAAGGATCGCAACCGATAACATTCATGCCGAGCGCAAGAGCTATGTTGCCAAGAGGTCCGCCGATAGCACCGAGACCGATGATACCGAGTGTCTTGCCGAGGATCTCTGTTCCTGCGAACTGAGACTTATTCTTTTCTACAGACTTGTTGATAGCTTCGTCTGCCTTGTTGTCCTGTACCCAGCCGATACCGCCGACGATATCACGTGATGCAAGAAGCATAGCTGCGATAGCGAGCTCCTTAACGGCATTGGCATTTGCACCGGGTGTGTTGAAAACTACGATGCCTTCATCAGCTGCGCGGTCAAGCGGGATGTTGTTAACACCTGCGCCGGCACGTGCGATAGCCTTAAGGCTTTTGGGGAATTCCATCTCGTGCATAGCTGCGCTTCTTACAAGAGCAACGTCAGCATCGCCAAATTCCTCAACTACTGTATAGTCGGCTGTAAGATGAGCCATGCCGACCTTGGAAATCTTATTTAAGCAATTTACTTTATACATATCCCAAATCCTCCTGGATTTAAAACGTCTTTATGCGTTGTCTCTTTGGAAGCGGCAGGCCGCTTCCGTTTCCTCGGGGAAGAGTAACGAATTCTTAAGCATTCTCTCTTTGGAAGCGGCAAGCCGCTTCCGTTTCCTCGGGGAAGAGTAACGAATTCTTAAGCATTCTCATCCTCATATTTCTTAAGGAAATCAACAAGTGCCTTAACGCCTTCGATAGGCATTGCATTGTAGATTGAAGCACGGAGACCGCCTACGCTTCTGTGTCCCTTAAGGTTATCGAAGCCTGCTGCCTTGGTAGCGGCAACAACTGCGGCGTCCTTATCTGCATCACCGGTAACGAAAGGAACGTTCATGAGTGAACGGAACTCCTTGTCAACGGTGCCCTTGAAGAGCTTGCTCGAATCAAGGTAATCGTAAAGGATCGCAGCCTTCTCTTTGTTGATCTTGTCCATGGCCTCAAGACCACCAAGGCTCTTAAGATACTTGAATACCTTGCCGCAAACGTAGATAGCCCAGCAGTTGGGGGTGTTGTACATAGAACCGTTGTTGGCATGTGTGTCGAAACGGCAGTATGTAGGTACAAATGCGGGGAGATCCTCACGGATGAGGTCCTCACGGATGATAACGATAGCAAGACCAGCAGGGCCTACGTTCTTCTGAACGCCGCCGTAGATGAGACCGTAATCGGAAACATTAACGGGCTTGCTAAGGAACATCGAGCTCTGATCGGCTACAAGAACCTTACCCTTTGTATTGGGGAGCTTGTTATAGGTTGTTCCATGAATTGTCTCGTTCTCACAGATATATACGTAATCAGCGTCGTCATCAATCGGGAGATCGGAACAATCAGGAATGTAGCTGTAGTTCCTGTCCTCGCTTGATGCCACGATATTTACCTTGCCGTACTTCTTAGCCTCGGAAGCTGCCTTCTTTGACCAAGCACCGGTAACGATATAATCAGCTACCCCATTCTTCATGAGATTCATGGGGATCATTGCGAATTCCAGGGTCGCTCCACCCTGAACGAACAGGACCTTGTAGTTGTCGGGTATCTTCATAAGATCGCGAAGATCTGCTTCAGCTTCGTCAATGATCTGCTGATAGATCTTAGATCGATGTGACATCTCCATTACGCTCATACCGCAGCCACGGTAGTCAACAACTTCCTTTGCGATCTCTTCAAGCACGGGGAGCGGCATCATGGCCGGGCCGGCTGAAAAATTGAAAACTCTTCCCATCACTAATTCCTCCTGTATAGTACTCGTGTCCCTTACGCAGAAGCGGTTTTCAAAACTCCCGTCCGGGCACGGTCTTTCCCTATTATAGTCACTTCGCCCGTATTATTCAAGAAGAAATAATACGGGCGAAACTTCTTATTATTGTAACATTTGTACAAAACACTATATTTTTGGTGAACTACTCCGACTTATAGAAGTCGGAGCTTCCTGCTTCAACCACTACTGCGT
>CAMIZL010000021.1 GCA_946403295.1 uncultured Clostridia bacterium
GTAGAGCGACTGATTCGTAATCAGTAGGTCGAGGGTTCAAGTCCCTTTCTCAGCTCTTCCCACAAAAGCCTTGAAGCCAAACGGTTTCAAGGCTTTTTCTTAGTCCTTCGTCAAGTCAGATCGATCGCCAGCTTCTCAAAAAGCGTCCTGAAATCAACGGGTTTTGCAAAAAATGCCGAGAACCCGTATTCGATCGATTTGATAACATCCTCGTTGAAATTATTTGATGTCACGGCATAAATGGGGATGTCACGCGAATCATCCTTTCCCGAGATTCTTATACATCTTGTGGACGAATAACCGTCCAATATCGGGATATCTATGTCCATAAGTATCGCATCGTATGTTCCCGCGGGCATGGACACGAATCTGATAACGGCCTTTCTTCCGTCTTCGGCTATGTCCACTTCCGCTCCGGCTCCCTCAAGAAGCTCACGCATTACCTCTATATTGAGTTCGTTGTCCTCAACGACAAGTATCCTCTTGCCTGTAAAATTATAAACCGGTTTTTTCTTGTTTCCTTCTTTTCTCTTGCCGGAGGTATAAACAAAATCATCGGGTATTTCGGGTTTTTCTTCCCCGTCGTCCGTCTTGTCGGCCACTTCCTTGCGGACACTGTATGTGATCTTGTTGATCGCCTTGTCATTAAGAGCGTCGTTTATGAGCTCGGGATCTTCGCTCGTATCCTCGTCCTCGCGAATGAGCGACATCGTCTTGTCGAGCTTTCTTGCTTCTTCGCTGATCTTTTTGATCCTGTCGGCAAGCCTTGCGGCATCATCATTGTTTTCGGCGGCAAGTTCGGTCATGCCGATGATCCCGCTGAGCGGTGTCTTGATCTCTCTGTATATACGGTTAAGAAGGGCGCTCTTGGCCTCGAGTTTTTTCTTCGCCATTTCAACGGCATCATTTAATTCCTGTCGCGCCTGAAGATCTTTACCGGTCTCTTCGTCAACGAGTCTGAAGCACGAGAAAAAGCGCACCTCGTCCGTAATGTGCTTCGTGGGAACTATGTTCTTTACTTTTACCCAACGGTAATCTCCCGTCTCATCGATAAGAC
Source organism: uncultured Clostridia bacterium (assembly GCA_946403295.1). Lineage (GTDB taxonomy): Bacteria > Bacillota > Clostridia > Lachnospirales > Lachnospiraceae > RUG11977. The sequence continues at coordinate 1,058 of CAMIZL010000021.1, forward strand.
GGAAATTGAGTTTGGTGACAAAGATCCCTTCGCTGATGAGTTTACCCACCTTATCAAGGTCGAAAAATTCTTTGAACGCCTGCTTATCGTCGGGATGAACAAGTTTTTCGGCCATAAGTATGACCTCTATGTTCACGAATCCCTTTCTGGGCCAGAAACTCTTTTCGTTGCCCATAAGCGAATCAAAGCTTCCCGTCTTTAAGTCAACCTCAAAAATCTCGGTGTAATAATCGCGCCAAACCTGGAGCAGCTGTCCGACACGCTGCTCCGTGGTGAAATTTTCAAGGCTTTCGATGCTGAATTCTTTTTGTTCCATTTCCTTCCGATCCGCCTTTTGGGGGCCACTGTAAGGGAGTGCGGCGTGCGGTATTGTCTGCCCCCGGCCGGCCTCTTACAAATGTCCCGTACGGCTTATTTGGAGATCATCTCCATGATCTCGTTGCTTCTGGCAACAAATTTCGTCATGGCTTCCGGTGAAAGAGGCTTATGTGAGATCATTGCCAGATCATAAAGCTGTTCGCATATGAGCTCAACCTTCTTACCCTTTTTATGCTCGAGAATGAATTTAACGAGCGGGTTGGCAAGATTGAGTGTGAGGGTCTCGCCTTCTCCGAACATTCCTTCGTCCATGCCCGACATGCTGTACATCCTCATCATGTCCGACATACGCCTGCTCTCCTCGGAGAGTGTTATTACCGACGATACCGAAGCATCCTTTAAGGTCTGTGCCTTAACGACAAGCTTATCTTTTCCGAGAACCTTCTTAAAGAGCTTGGAAAGTGCCTCTTCGCTCTTTTTTGCCTCCTCTTCCGAACCTTCTTCTTTCAAAGAATCGCTGATATCGGCGTCGATGCGGAGGAATGCTATCTTTTCGTTATCCTGCTCGAGCTGCTGGATGAAAGGCTGATCGATGTTATGTGTCAGGATCACCGCATTAAGGCCTTCGTTCTTAAACATGTTTACGTACTGGCTCTGCTGTTTCTCGTCGGTAACGTAATAAACCTTGCTCTTGGCGGGTTCTTTTTCTTTGCCTTCTTCGTCAACGACTTCTCCCTCGACCTTCTCGAGTCCTTCGTCATTCTTATCGGCTTCCTTGTCTTCTTCGGGCTTTTCTTCGGCTGCGGGTCCGCCGATCTCTTTGATATATTCGTCAAGAGTCTTATATTTGCCGGAGAGATCCTTAAAGAGGCAGTATTCCCTTATCTTCTCCTTGAATTTCGAATCCTTTATGCAACCGTATTTTATGAAAGGAGCAATGTCGTCCCAGTATTTCTCATAGTTCTCGCGGTCGGTCTTAAACATGCCCGAGAGCTTGTCGGCAACCTTCTTTGTGATATAATCCGAGATCTTCTTTACAAAACCGTCGTTCTGAAGCGCACTTCTCGAAACATTGAGAGGAAGATCGGGGCAATCGATGACGCCCTTGAGGAGCATCAGGAATTCCGGAATGACTTCCTTGATATTATCCGCGATAAATACCTGGTTACTGTAAAGCTTGATCACTCCCTCAAGGCTCTCGTATTCGAGATTGATCTTGGGGAAATAAAGGATTCCCTTAAGATTGAAGGGATAATCCATGTTAAGGTGTATGTAGAAAAGGGGCTCCTTGTAGTCGTGGAAGACGGTTCTGTAGAACTCCTTGTATTCTTCTTCCGTGCAATCGTTAGGATGCTTGTTCCAGAGAGGAGTCGTGTTGTTAAGGGACTTCTCCTCTTCCTTTTTATCCTCCCCGCCTTCCTTTTTCTCAGGCACGGGGGCATTTTCATTCTTAAGATAAATAGGCACGGGCATGAACGAACAATACTTGTTCAAAACTTCTCTTGCCCTGTATTCATTGGAGAATTCGTAGCTGTCCTCATTGAGATAGAGCGTGATCGTTGTTCCTCTCTCTGTCTTGTCACCTTCGCTCATCTCAAATTCCATGCCCTCATCCGATGACCAGAACACGGGCTTTGCGTCTTTCTTGTATGAAAGGGTCGAGATCGTAACCCTGTGCGCAACCATGAACGAGGAATAAAATCCGAGACCGAAATGACCGATGATCTGATCCTCGCTTGCTTTGTCCTTATACTTCTTAAGGAAGTCCTCGGCACCCGAGAACGCGATCTGATTGATATATTCCCTGACCTCGTCGGCCGTCATGCCGATACCGTTATCCGAGATGGTGATAGTCTTTTCTTCCTGATTGACACTGACGTCGATCCTGTATTGTTCTCCTTCCGGCTCCTCAAATTCACCGATAAGCGCAAGTTTCTTAAGTTTCGTAACGGCATCGCAACCGTTTGATACAAGCTCTCTGTAGAAGATATCGTGGTCCGAATAGAGCCATTTCTTAATTATGGGGAATATGTTCTCCGAATTGATTGAAAGATTACCTTTTTCCGTACTCATTAAATGTCACTCTCCTCTTTTGAAGCGGTATGCTTCGTTTCCTTTTCCGATACCCGAAAGCATCGGTCTTCTTTCTTTCAATATCATATACCACGCCGGTCCCCGATGTCAATAAAAAATTAGCACTCAAACAAAACGAGTGCTAACAATTTTCCGTATCAAGCCCGAGGCCCTTAAGAAATTCATATGCTTCTTTATCCCAGTCTCTTTCAGGCTGTTTGTCGGGATCAAATCCCTTTTGGGCAAAGCCCGTAACAACCACGAGCCCGCTCTGGTCGAAACGAATGTTTATGATCTGCGTCCCGTTCGCGCCTTCTTTTTGAAGCACGATCTTCATCCTGACGGGAAGCCTTTTTCCCGATACCGTCCTGCGGACGCTTTCCTTGGCGGCAGTCCACATATGATATGTTCCGTCGCCCATGATCTCATTTTCATCGGAAGTGAAGAACGCTCTGTTTATGCGTCCCGAGATCCTGTGATCCATCGCCATGCCAACCTCGGCCTCGATGAACATGAAATTATCGAAAGCCTCTCCCGAAAGAAGAAGCTCCATAAACTTCTTAATGTCATTCACCCGAAGTGCGGTCATATATCTATCCTTTCAAGACGTCATTATTCTTTTTTTCGGACTCTGTTTTTTTCCTTGTTCTGACCGGTCCGCCTGCACCTTTTGTTTCCTTCTTCCTGTTCGGCGCTTCCTTTGTCCCGGGATCGTCCACTCTGAACAATACGGCGGTCCTTCCTTCAAGCACGCACGTTCTTTCCCCGACCGATACTGCCGTATCATCCGAAGCGAGGATTCTCGTATAAGGATTGTCATCTATCGTCGGAAGGTCGAATTCATGCGCTTCCCAGTGCATGTTTATGAGAAGGAAAAATCCTTCATCGGCATTTCTCTTATCCTTCATCGCGTACTTTCCGTTAAGAAGGATTCCGAGCGTCCTGCTGTAATAACCGTAATCGGGCATCCATGCCTTGATCCCGTGGAACGAGATATCGGGAAGACCCTGTCCGGCATAATCCTGTCCCTTAAGGACCGATTTGCTCGCAAAAACGGGATGCATGCGCTTGAGCTCGATAAGCTTCTTTACGAACGACGTGATCTCGCGGGCCTGGGCATTCTTTTCCCAGACCACATAACCCGTCTCGTTGTCGCAGCAGTAATAATTATTGTTTCCTCCGGCCGTATTAAGAAATTCGTCGCCGGAATTTATCATGGGCACACCTTCCGAAAGGAACAAGAGCATCAATGCGTTCTTGCACATCTTCTGCCGTAGGAGCCTTATGTTCTTCTTGCCCGTAGGGCCTTCAACGCCGCAATTCCAGCTGTAGTTGATCTCTCTTCCGTCACGGTTTCTCTCGCCGTTCTCTTCATTGTGTCTTACGTCGTAGCAGAAGACGTCGTACAAAGTGAATCCGTCATGATCCGCAAAATAATTGATCCTTGCGGTGTCGCCGCCGTTATCCTTAAACGTGCCCGCAAAGTATTTTATCTGGTCCTCGTCGCCCTTTATGAGCCTGCGGCAATTGACCATAAATGCATCGTTGCAGCTTCCGAGCCTTTCTTTGCGGCATTCGTCGCCTATGCCCGTGCTGTCCCAGCCGTGTGCTATAAGCGTCATGCCCGTAAGATACGGATCGACCGCGAGCATCGGGATGCAGGGGTTGTCGCCCATCAGCCTGAAACCGTCGATTCCGTATTCGTTCCTCCAGTACATGAGGACCTGTGTTACAAATGTATATGCCACATCGGCAGGGAAACACATCTCCATCATAACGTCGATGCCTGCTCTGTGAAATGTCCTGATGAGTGACTTAAATTCTTCATCCGCCTTTAAGGGCTGCGATGCATATGAAGCCTTGGGCGCAAAGAAAGCGGCAGGCGCGGAATATCCCCAGACGTTGAGTTTTTTCGGCTCGTCCGCAACCATGACGGCAGGGTTTAGCACAGCCTCAAAAGGGGCCGCCTGTTTTCTTTCCGGAGGCCTTGTAAAATCCCTGTCACGAACAATCTCATCGAAATCGTAGCAAGGCATAAGAAGGACAGTCGTAATGCCGAGTCCCTTGAGATATCTGACTTTTGACGCCACTCCCGCAAATGTTCCGGGAGCCGGAACACCCGAAGACGGATGGGCCGTAAAGCATCTTACATGAAGTTTGTATATTACGGATGAACGAAGGTCGTGCGGTTTATATGCGGTTTTGCTATCGGCCTCTTTTCCCCCCGGAACGGGAAGGATCGCGTCGGGCACCTCGCTTCTCACTCCGAAACCGTCTGTTTCGCACAGAAGCTTTGCAAAGGGATCGGAGAAGGCGCCGTTTTCATTTTCGAAATGATAGACAAGCGGAACCGATTCGTCTTTGAAGGAGCAGACAAACCAGCCCGGATCCGTCTGCGATTCCTTCATCACTATGGACTTTTTATTGCATATGAGCTTAACGCTCTTTGATCCGGGAGCGAATACGGAAGCTTTGATCTGTCCGTTTCCCCTGGTCAGTCCGGCCGACCTTGTGTCAATCATCATAATAAACTCCGTGAATTATCAGTCTTCCTCTTCTTCGTTAACCGCAAGTACGGTTCTCTTACGTGCCATCTCGTCGCTTGCAAGATAATCGTCATAGGTCGAAACCTTATCGATGAGCTTGCCGTCGGGGAGGATCTCCATGATCCTGTTTGCCGTGGTCTGTATAAATTGATGATCGAGCGCCGTAAAGAGCTCTACACCGGGGAATTTGATGAGCGCGTTGTTAAGAGCCGTGATCGATTCCATGTCAAGGTGGTTGGTGGGTTCATCCATGACGAGCACGTTCGAACCGAGGATCATCATCTTGGAAAGCATAACCCTGACGCGCTCTCCTCCCGAAAGGACATTGACCTTCTTGATGCCGTCTTCGCCCTTAAAGAGCATACGTCCGAGGAATCCCCTTACATATTGCTGGTCATCAACGGGTGAGAAAGGCATAAGGTGATCGACGATCGTCTCGCTTCCCTTGAATTCTTCCGTATTATCCTTGGCGAAATAGCTTCTTTGTGTGGTAACGCCCCACTTGAACGAACCCTCGTCGGGTTCCATCTCCTCGTTGAGGATCTTAAAGAGGACGGTTGCCGCCTGGTTGTTTCCGCCTACAAAAGCGATCTTGTCGTCATGTCCGACAACAAAGCTTATATTATCAAGAACCTTAACACCGTCGATCGTCTTTGAGAGGTTGCTGACCGTAAGCACCTCATTACCGATCGCACGGTTGGGTCTGAAGTCGATGTAAGGATATACCCTGCTCGAAGGCTTGATATCGTCAAGCTCGATCTTTTCGAGCGCACGCTTACGTGATGTTGCCTGCTTGGATTTCGAAGCGTTTGCGGAGAATCTCTGAATGAATTCCTGTAATTCCTTGATCTTCTCCTCTTTCTTCTTGTTGGCTTCCTTCATCTGTCTGATCATGAGCTGACTCGATTCGTACCAGAAATCGTAGTTTCCGGCATAGAGCTGGATCTTTTGGTAATCGATGTCCGCGATCTGGGTGCAGACCTTGTTAAGGAAATATCTGTCGTGGGATACGACTATGACAGTATTGTCAAAATTGATAAGGAATTCGTTGAGCCAGCTGATAGCCTCGAGATCAAGGTGGTTCGTAGGCTCGTCGAGCAACAGGATATCGGGATTTCCAAAAAGCGCCTGCGCAAGGAGCACCTTGACCTTAAGAGAGTCCTTAAGCTGCGACATCATCATGTGATGATATTCGGTGTCAACTCCGAGACCGTTAAGAAGCGTGGCAGCTTCCGACTCTGCTTCCCATCCGTTCATGTTTGCGAATTCAGCCTCGAGTTCGCTCGCCCTTATTCCGTCCTCATCAGAGAAATCCTCTTTTGCATAGATGGCGTCTTTCTCTTTCATTATCTCGTAAAGGCGCTTGTTGCCGAGGATAACCGTGTCGGTTACGTCATATGCGTCATATTTGAAGTGATCCTGCTCGAGGAACGAAAGACGCTGACCGGGTGTGATGACAACTTCGCCCTTCGAAGGCTCAAGCTGTCCCGAAAGGATCTTGAGGAATGTGGATTTTCCCGCACCGTTGGCGCCGATAAGTCCATAGCAGTTTCCTTCCGTAAATTTAATGTTAACGTCCTCAAAGAGTGCTCTCTTTCCAAGACGCAGTGTCACATTACATGCTGCGATCATTTATAACTCCTTCTTTTGGCCCGCGCGGATCTTACCGGCCCGGCCATTTCATGTATACTTGACTGCGTTTTAACGCAATAACAGTGTGCGTCTCTCTGTCTACGAGCGCACACTGTTTTATTTTACAATAATATTCACATATTTGCAAGATTGCGGGATATTCACATCGTCGGTCCCACAGCCGGGAGCCGTCACCCCCGTACGCACGGAAAGTTCATCACTCGACGGTACAGAAGCTTGCGGAAACATAAGCCTTAGGCGCATCGTTATAAACGATAGCCACCCATCCGTGAACCTCGGGAGCTGTCGGATCTACCGAATAAACGGCTCCTTCCGCTGCGATCGCGAGCTTATTGGATTCCATGTTTGCATCGTCACGGATAAAGACTGCTCTGTCGATCCTTACCCTTCTCGCACTGACACCCTGTATCTGCTCATCCGCGGCTCTTCCGGTCATAAGATAGGTATTTCGTATATAACCCGCGACGTCACCGCATATGATCTTTGAAAAGTCCTCTCCTGCCTCCGTCACTATGCCGTAAGACCCCTTTAAAAGGACTCCGACCTTATCGGATGAACTGCTCGCCTCTTTGCGGACATTGACGGAAGTCTCTATGTTCTGGAGTACGAAATGCGTTTCGGTTCCGTCAAATTTCAGATCCTCTTTCGGAACGCTGTTCCCGATAGGAAGTCCGTCGTCCGTGAATGCAGCCGTCTGCGCCGATGTGCCCGCGTCAGGTTCTTCCTGTTTTACGGTATCGTTATCGTCCTGATTTTGATCCGTTCCCGTCTTAACCGCATCAGTCTTTTTATCTGTCTGTGCGTCATCTTTGTCCGCCGCGTCTTTCTTTTCACCGGAGGCAGCGGTATTTAATGATTCATCGACTCCCGTGGACCGATCGTCCGATCCTTTTTGTTTCCCGTCGGTTCCGGAAGACGGAGACTTTTCGCTTTCTTCCTTCACCACCGCCTGTTTTCCGTCGTCACCCTTGTTCTTTTTGTTGTAATCGCTTATCAGGGCGATCACGCCGAATACAAGAGCCAGCACCGCGGAAGTGATAAATATCACCGTTACGATCTTAAAAAGTCTGTTTATATTCATACTTTTTCTCCCGATTCGCTTTTTTTCATGATCGTAAGAACATTTCTTCCGCCGATACGTTCATAATCGACCTTATCCATGCTCATTTTGACCATGTAGATCCCGAGTCCGCCGATCTTCCTGTCCTGCGCGGGAAGCGTAAGGTCAGGGTCATTGCGCAATAGCGGGTTGTATTCCACCCCTTCGTCCTCGAAAATTATTTTTGCTCCGCCCTTTTTATCGGTATCGACAGTGATATCGGCATACTTATGTGCGTCAGGCAGATCTTCATATGCATATGATGCTATGTTTACGAAAATCTCTTCAACAGCAATATCCATCGTCGGTAACAATTCCTTGTCCCATCCGACCTTCACGAGAGAACCGTTGACAAACTCGATCACTCTCGTAAGTTCCGATACATTTGCATCAAATCTTGCCTTTACCATAAAACCTCCCATTATCTCAGAAATATAGTGTACCCTTATCGATCCTTACGGATCGCTCGATTTCCCGGAAATATGCGTATATCCTTTCGGGAACCGACAGACAGCTACAAATTTTGCGCCTTTAACACATCCCTGCTTTCACAGGCAAGGACACATTGTCCGCATTTGTTGCAATCTTCCGCAACGTACGGCACGGGATGACCCACCTCAATGCTGTAGATCATCATGATACTGTTTGAATCACACGCTCCGAGGCATTCACAACACCCGGTACAAATTCCTTCTTCAACAATCATTCCAACATTCTTCATGGCACGCCCCTCATTTAATACCCAAGCCCCGACCAGGTCGGTATCATCTGTTGCTTAGTCCGAATATCAAAGAACAATCATCAATTACTAACAGTCAAATATTATTTTGTTGCTTTTTTCTTTTCTTTCTTGGCGGTGATCTTCGGCTCGCCGGCCGGTTTCTCCGCCCCGGTCTTCTTTACGGCTTTTTTAACGGCGGGCTTTTCAGTCTTTACCGAGGTTTCTTTCACAGCGGTTTTTTCCGTCTTTTCAGCCTTTTCAACCTTCTCTGCCTTCTTTACCGTTTTCTTTACCGCAGGCTTTTCAGCTTTTTCGGCCTTCTTTACCGTTTTCTTTACGGCGGGCTTTTCAGCCTTTACCGAGGTTTCTTTCACAGCGGTTTTTTCCGTCTTTTCAGCCTTTTCAACCTTCTCTGCCTTCTTTACCGTTTTCTTTACCGCAGGCTTTTCAGCTTTTTCGGCCTTCTTTACCGTTTTCTTTACGGCGGGCTTTTCAGCTTTCTCCGTTTTCTTCACCGTTTTCTTTGCCGCGGGTTCTTCCGGCGTACACGTGAACACCGTCATCCCCAGCGGAGGAAGCTTGATCACTATGGAATCCTGCCATCCGTCCTTTTCAACCGCTACCGACGTCTTTTTACGGGGATTTACATGGCCCGAACCGCCGTATTTGACGGCATCGCTCGAAAGGATCTCTTTATATGTTCCGGGGAACGGAACCGCCTGTCTGTAGTCGTTATATTCCACGGGCGTGAAATTGAACGCAAACAGGAGCGTTTCACCCGGATTACGTGTCTTTCTGATAAAGCTTACTATACTGTGATCCGCGTCGAGGCATCCGAGCCACTTGAATCCGTCGGGATCGCAGTCGAGCTCCGTAAATGCCGGCATGTCGCGGTACATCCTGTTAAGTTCGGCAACATAGTCCGAAAGCTTTGCATGAAGCGGATCGTCAAGAAGATCCCAGTCAAGGCTTCTGTTCTCCGCCCATTCTCTGACCTGTCCGAATTCCTGACCCATGAAAAGGAGTTTCTTTCCGGGATGACCCATCATGAATCCGTATGCCGCACGAAGATTCGCAAATTTGTCTTCAATCTCTCCGGGCATCTTATTTATCATCGAACCCTTGCCGTGAACAACCTCATCGTGCGAAAGCACGAGGACGAAATCTTCGCTGTAGGCGTACATCATACTGAACGTAAGCTGTCCGTGACATCCTTTTCTGAAAAGGGGATCCTGTCTCATATACGATGTGAAATCGTTCATCCATCCCATGTTCCATTTGAGATCGAATCCGAGTCCGTCTTCCTCGACAGGCTTTGTGACATTCGGCCAAGCCGTCGATTCCTCCGCGATGATGACCGCTCCGTTTTTCTTCTTGTGGAACACCGAATTGAGATGTTTCAACAACTCGATCGCTTCAAGGTTCTCTTTTCCGCCGTACCTGTTGGGAAGCCACTGTCCTTCCTTGCGTCCGTAGTCAAGATAAAGCATTGAAGCCACGGCATCCATTCTTATGCCGTCAGCGTGATATTTCTCGGTCCAGAAAAGAACGCTGGCGATCAGGAAGTTCGATACTTCGGGACGTCCGAAATCAAATATCAGAGTGCCCCAGTCCGGATGCTCGCCGAGCCTTCTGTCGGGATGCTCATATAAACATGTTCCGTCAAATCCGGCAAGCGCGAAAGAATCTCTCGGGAAATGGGCGGGTACCCAGTCAAGGATGACACCTATCCCTTCGCTGTGCATATGATCGACGAACGCCATAAAATCCTGCGGTGTTCCGTACCTCGATGTGGGTGCGAAATAACCGGTCACCTGATAACCCCACGAACCGTCATACGGATGCTCCATAACGGGCAACAATTCAATGTGGGTATATCCCATTTTCTTGACGTATTTTGAAAGAAGCTTCGCGGTCTCGCCGTACGAATAGAAATCGTTGTCGCCGTCGCCCTTTCTCATCCACGATCCGAGATGAACTTCGTAGATCGACATCGGGGTCTTTGTGATATCGAGCTTCTTTCTCGCATCCATATATTCCCCGTCTTTCCAATCGTAATCAAGGGTCGTAACGATGGATGCGTTTCCGGGTCTCATCTCCGCCGCATTCGCATAAGGATCGGCCTTCAGATATGTCAGGCCGCTTTGAGCCTTTATCTCAAATTTATAGATCTCGCCCTTTCCGAGCCCGGGAATAAAGAGTTCAAATATTCCGGCGGCACGAAGCTTTCTCATGGGATGACGTCTGCCGTCCCACGTGTTGAAATCTCCGACAACGCTCACACGCTGGGCGTTCGGTGCCCATACCGCGAAATATGTTCCCTTAACCTTATTGACGGTGATCACGTGCGCACCGAGCTTCTCGTAGATCTCGTAATGAACGCCGCGGATAAATCTGTCTTCATCTTCTTCGGAGATCTGCTTGGCGAAGCTGTAGGGATCATAAATAAGAGTCTTCGAATCGTCCCTGTACGTAACGTCAAGCTTATAATTTCCGACCTTGCCTTTTTCGATAAGAACCGAAAAATTACCCGAATCATCAACGCTGCTCATGGGATAAACATTCTTACCGATAACAACGCTGACTTCCCGTGCAGTCGGAAGGAACGCATTTATAAGCGTTCCTTCTTCCGTATCATGCGGTCCGAGCCACGAGTGAGGATCGTCATGCTCGGAATATATCAGCGCCTCCATGGCCCCCCAGTTCATGTACTTGTACAGAACATCATCCTCTTCGATCATATATGTTACCTCCTGAGAAGTATTTTCAAATCTTACCGATCAATGTTTCACAATTACATTTTTGAACCTAACGTTTATGATTACTCGTTGTACCATTCATCAACGGACGAAACTTCTTCACCCTCAACGATGCATTCGTTATCACCGGATCCTTCTTTGCTTCCCGTCTGTGCGGGATCTTCGGTATTCTCACCGCCTTCATCGCTTTCCGATGAAGATGACTGATTTGAACCGCCCGTGTATCTTTTAAGGACGGGCTCAATGATGAATGACGACAAAAGCGCTATTCCCGCGGGAAGTATGAACGGGAAAAGGATCAAAATGCTCGCCATGTCACCGGCAAATCTGTACAGTATCCAGAATATCAAAACCATACCGCCGGCGAGTATGAACGAACCGATAAAATGCCTTATGGAAATGAGCATGGCATTTTTAAAGAGCGCCTTCACCGAGATCGTAAATCTCGAAAGCAACGGGAATATCCATACCAAAATAAGCAATACAAAAATGCAAACGACCATGAGTGCTATATTGAGCACATTCGAAAATGTCGGATTCTCGGCCGCTACCGCATCGACATATCTGAAATCCACAAACATAAGGATACCGAAAATAACAAATATGAGCGATGTGGGGGCACCTGTCTTAAAATTCACCTTAAAGCCGTGGAAGAACGTCTTTGTCGCATATCCGCGCTCACGTCTGATTACCTTCACCATTGTGTAATAAAGTGCGGATGTCGCGGGTCCGATGAGAATTCCCTTAACAAGCATTTCGATCAGTAAGATGTAATACGTCTCGCTGACCATCAGACCGATCACTTCCGCATTGCTCGCGGGATCGGTTCCGAATGCGGTTCTGTATATCTCGATATAAGCGTCGGGGTCGCCTCCGAATGCCGCGATAGTCGATAACGCGTAAAAGATCCATACCACAGGTAAGCAGAACAAGCACCAGAGCACGCTCATCCATATCATATCAACCACTTTGTTTATCCCCGTCATCACTTTACTGTCGGGGCTTAATAAATTTGCCATAATTACTGTATTACCTTTCAATTATTCTCTGTTTCAGCATCCTCTTTGTCATCGTCCCCTGCGGCATCGACTCCGGTCTCATCGTCGTTACCCTTTGCGGCACTGACTTTAGCCTCGTCGTCGCTGTCCTTTGCGACATTTACTCCGACCTCACTTATGGCGGGCTCGGTGCTGATAACAATGACCTCTGTCTCATCAACGCTGTCTATCGACAGATATTCTTCGGTCGTGGACGGCAGACCCTTCCTGTGGAGCCTGCTATCCATGATCTCTCCGAAGATCATCTGCAGACAAGCTGTTGCGGGTACTCCGAGAAGAAGTCCCCATATACCGAACAGGCTTCCGAAAACGACACATGAGAAAAGTACCCAAAATGCCGAAAGCCCGATCGAATCTCCGACAATCCTCGGATCGAGGATGTTGCAGTCGATCTGCTGAAGGACAACGATAAATATAACAAACCAGAGGCACTGGAGCGGATCAACAAAAAGAATGAGAAGCGCGCTCGGAATGGCTCCGATATAAGGTCCGAAAAACGGAATAAGGTTCGTCACACCGACGATAACACTGATAAGCGCCACATAAGGGAATTCAAACAACGTCATACCGACGAAGCATATAATACCGACAATGGCACTGTCGAGGATCTTGCCCGTGATGGCTCCCGTAAATTTTCTGTGGCAGTCTCTCGCGGTCCTGATGATCCTGTTTGCTCTCTTACGCTTGAACAAGGAGAACACAAGTTTCTTTGAGCTTGCCGTAAATCTCTCTTTTGCGAGGAGAATGTATATGCTGAAAACAAGCCCGATAACTATATTGTAAAGTATACTGAATGCACTGATAACGCCCGACGCAACCGACTCAAGGAGTCCGCCCGCAAACGACAGCATTCCGTTATCGATAAAGTCCTCGATCCACAAAGTGACTTTCTCAACACCCGTCGCAAGGACATTTCCGAACCAGGAGCCGTCGCCGACGGTGTCCTTGAACCAGTCAAGGAACCTCTCTGCCTGTCCGGGCACTTCATCCGTAAGTACTTTGACCGTTTTGGCGATCTCGGGAGCAAGCATATAAACAAGAACGCCTATGATAAGCACTACCACTATCAAAGTGAGGATAAGACTGAGTCCTCTCGAAAATGAAAGCGCACGTCTCTTTTTCTTTGCTCTCTTGAGCAGGAAATGCGAGATCTTCCTGTCAAAGAACGACATGAGCGGATTCATTACATAAGCCATGATGCCTCCGACTATGACCGGCGCGAGCGCGGATGTCAATTTGTCAAAAACATCGGAAAAATCTTCTTTTTGAACAAAAAGAAAAATAAGCACTATGGCAGCCGCAAGTACGAGGAATGCCATAATTCCCCATGTGACGTATTTTTTAAAAGCACCGCCGCCCCTGCGGTCCACTATCACTCTTTCGTTTTCTTCTCTCTTCTCCATAAAAACCGTGTCCCGTTTAATTTATGATAACGGAGTATCCTCCCGTCCGTCTTATTCCTCATCCCTGAATACGATCTGTCCCGTCTTGTCGTCCATCGACTCGACGATAGCGAGCGAATGGAGCGGGATGCCCATGTCCCTGATGATCTGTCCGCCGTTCTGGAAACCTTTTTCTATGACAATGCCTATGCCTTCGATCGTCGCTCCCGCGCTTTTTACTATGTCCGCAAGCCCCATGAGCGCACAGCCGTTGGCGAGGAAATCGTCAATGATGATGACATGATCGCTGCTGTCAAGATATTTCTTCGAAACGATCACGTCATAAACCCTCTTGTGCGTAAAGGATTCGATCTTTGTGACATAAGAATCACCTTCAAGATTGATGCTCTGGGATTTCTTGGCGAATACGACAGGAACATTGTTAAAATATCGCGCCGCCACGCAGGCGACAGCGATCCCCGATGCCTCGATCGTGAGGATCTTAGTACACTTAACCCCCTTAAACAGTCTTGCAAACTCCTTACCGATCTCATCGAGCAGTTCCACATCTATCTGATGATTAAGGAAACTGTCCACCTTCAGGACGTTACCCGCTTTAATGATCCCGTCCTTACGGATTCTGTCTGTTAAGAGTTGCATTATAATTTTCCTCCTCTTTGGAAGCACTTTAGTGCTTCCGTTTCCTCGTACCACATATCACTGAGGTAACAGGTTTATCTTTGGAAGCGCGCAAAGCGCTTCCGTTTCCTCGCCACATATGCCACCGGCATAACAGGCTTTATTTGGAAGGGGCGTAGCCCACTTATACATAGTTAAGTTTATCACATTCATGTTCTCTTTACAAGAATTGATTATGTGAGAAGAGCCCATGTCTCATACACGAAAAGCGTAAAAAGTTCCCCGTCGAAATGCACAAAAACGCGGGTGTCGTTTCGTTAAATACGCCGATAGACGAGCGCCTTTTTCGGTGATATCATCCTGATCAGGATCACCGCTCTTTCCGAAAGAAAGAGGTCTTATGAACATCTCAGCGTCACCTGTCCTCGACATGGACGGTTTCACACGCACATTGGTGCACAACATTTCTTCCTCACTGGGTCCCGGTTTTGAAGTGACCGTAAGCGATCAGGAAAAGAATAACCGGATCACTTATACCTGCCTTACGATCCGTCATCGCGACAACAAGATCTCGCCGAACATCCGGGTCGACGAACTCTTTTCTGCCTACAAAAAAGGCATATGGAGTATGGAAGAGATCACCCGGCGGATCATCGAATCCTACGAAAACATAGATCAGGAAACAACAGGGCTCGAAGATCTTTATTCCGATCCCCAAAAGCTTTCGGACAAGATCTTCTACAGGTTGATAAATTACGAGCGCAACTGCGAGATCCTCGATTCATTTCCTCATTTTCGCATTCTCGATCTTGCGATCGTATTCTGCCTGAGCGTTACTGTTTCGAATGACGAATCGGGTTCCGTAAAGATCGACAACAGGCTTGCCTCGATCATCGGTTTGGATGCGGACAAGCTCTTGACGATCGCTCTTCGCAACACACCCAAACTGTTTCCCTCCGAATTCGGAGATCTCGACGATCTCATCGCCAACATCATGAGGAAAAGAGGTATCCCCGAACACATGATCCCCGTCTTTATGGGTGGCTGTCTTCACTCACCCATGAAAGTCCTCACGAATGACAAAGAATATTTCGGTGCCTCGTGCATACTCTACCCCGGGCTCCTAAAAAAATTCAGAGAAGAACTGGGGAAGGATTTCTTTATCATTCCGAGTTCCGTTAACGAAACGATCATCGTTCCGGCGGACTGCACAAATATCGATCATCTCAGGGAAATGGTCAGGGACGTCAATCAGACCGTCGTTCCTCCCGATCAGATATTGTCCGATAACATCTATTGTTATCCCTCGGATTTTGACAAGGACTTTATCGCTCATCTTCTTTCTTAACCTTCATGCAAGCAGGCTCCCCCGTCATCACGGAAGGAGCCTGCTTGTATATGATCGCGATATTTGACTATTTGGTACCGAAAAGCCTGTCGCCGCAGTCACCAAGACCCGGTACGATATAGGCATTTTCATTGAGTTTTTCATCAACACATCCGCAAAATACGGGGATGTCGGGATGGGCTTCATGAAGCGCCTTTATCCCTTCGGGAGCAGAAATGATGGACACCCATCTGATATTCTTGCATCCTCTTTGTTTGATGAAATTGGTTGCCGCAACGGCCGATCCGCCTGTTGCGAGCATGGGATCGAGAAGGATGACCTGTGTGTCCGCCACATCATCGGGCAGCTTGCAGTAATACTCTACAGGCATCTTTGTGTCATGGTCACGATAAAGTCCGATGTGACCCACACGTACCTGAGGAAGTATCTTGAGGAATCCGTCAACCATACCGAGTCCCGCACGAAGTACCGGAACAAGCGTAACTTTGTTCTTGTGTGAAAGGATCTTGGCGGTAGTCTTACAAATGGGTGTTTCCACTTCCCAGTCTTCAAGCTCAAAATTTCTTGTTACTTCGTAAGCCATGAGCATGCCGACCTCGGAAACAAGTTCCCTGAAATCTTTTGTAGTGGTGTTGATGTCCCTCATCAGCGAAATCTTATGCTGGATAAGGGGATGGTCGAAGACGAAAACATTGTCAAATTCCTGCTGCATCCTAACCTCCTCTGAAGATCCATCCGATCGTTTTTGCTTCGGTACATCACCGATGCATTAAACAAACGGGCCGGACACACTCCGGCCCGATCGAGGTGACGTGATTCGAACACGCGACCTCTACGTCCCGAACGTAGCGCTCTACCAAACTGAGCCACACCTCGTAATCAAACCTCTGTTATTATGAAACCGGGGTAAGGAAAAGTCAAGGAAAAAAAGTTCGACAATCCGGTGCGAATGATATAATATTGTTTAATAAATGTCAACCGTTATTTATTCTGCGGTGCCGGACCATATTTGTTTTGCTACTCCGGACCATGTTTGTTTACGGTGCCGGACCGGAGTATAACACGTTTCGAAGGGGATCAGCCAAATGCAATACGACAAACTCATAACCAAATATTTTATCTCGATCGAGGCGATCATATACGTCACGTTCATTTTGCTCGATATACTCGGCACGACCCCCGCTCTGTCGGACATCTTCAAATATTCGGGCATCATTGTTGTCTTTGCTTTCGCTCTTTATTGGTGCATAAAAAGACGCGACAGGAACCGGACCGTCGTCACAAGCGCGCTGTTATTTACCGC
Source organism: uncultured Clostridia bacterium (assembly GCA_946403295.1). Classification (GTDB taxonomy): domain Bacteria; phylum Bacillota; class Clostridia; order Lachnospirales; family Lachnospiraceae; genus RUG11977. The sequence goes on from CAMIZL010000021.1 coordinate 17,957, forward strand.
CGTTGCCGACTTTTTTCTGCTCTTTTGTTCGGATGACATTCGTCTTCTCATCCCCGGCCTTTTGTCCTTCTCCGTCACTCAGACGCTTTACTACGTCCACCTGACCGAAAGCAAACGAAAGAACAAGCGCATACTCATTCCCTGTCTTGTATTTGTTTTGTCCGCGGTATCCTCGTGTATCATCGACCTTTTGCTCTCCTACGACACAGTCGCTCTGATACTTATCACGCTCGTATTTTACTATGCGATCACCTTTGCGTTAAACACAGCGGGTTCCGTGGCAAGATGCAAAAAAAGCCGTTTGCGCACCGACTTTATCTTCGCTCTCGGTCTGATCCTTTTTGTCCTTTGCGACATAAACGTTCTCCTTCGCCATCTCAATACTTTCTTCTTCGAAGCTGTACCTCGCACTATGGTAGAAGCAAGCATCTTCCTTTCGTGGGTATTTTATCTTCCCGCCCAGGTTCTCATAGCTCTTCACTGTAAAACATCAGACGACCCCCGGCCTCTCGGTTCCGGCAGTAAAAACGCTTAAAAGAAGCTTAAGAAAACGTGAAATCCGCCTTGTCTTTTTACCTATTTTTTTATATAATATGATTTAATTATGGGGAAAAGGAGGAGACGACCTGATGGATCCGTACGAGAATGTCATTTTCTTTGACAGATATCAGGTAGAACGCACGCTCGAAGAGGGCGCTTTTTGTATGTCTCTCATCGGTCACGATCTCGCAGCGAACCGCGATGTCCTTATCCGTCTCGTCAACCCCTCAGTCATTACAAAATACGAGATCGACAAGATCTGCTATGTAAAAGACATAGGTGTCATCCGTCATTTCGAAGCTCCCGGCATCTTAAAGATGCTCGAGACCGGCAATTATGCCAATACCATCTGTTCCATCTACGAATACAACAACAATACATTCCTTTCGGATCATCTCGTGAAATACGGAAGACTTGACACCGTTACGGCGCTCAAGCTCGTCCGTCAGCTTGCATATGCGCTCCGTTATGCTCACGACCAGCACATCTACCACCGCAATCTTTGCGCGGAATGCGTTGCTCTTCACGAAAACGACCAGGGCGAGCTTTCGGCCGAGCTCTTTGACTTCGGCCTTTCATACATGATCGACTATTCAACCGCTTCGGGCAAGCAGGTTGATGAACATTTCGGCTATATGGCTCCCGAATCGACCGGTCTTCTTGACACAAAGATTGACGGCCGTTCGGATCTTTATTCCCTCGGTGCTCTTCTTTACCAGTTGATCACCGGAACGATCCCCTTCCACTCCGACAGCATCGACAGCATGGTATATCAGCATGTTGCCGTTCCCGTCAGGCCGCCCCACGAAGTTGTCAGCGGTCTTTCGGGCGAAGCTTCGAGGATCACACAAAAACTGCTTGCAAAGGATCCCGATCAGCGTTACCAAACATGCAACGAAGTGATCAACGACATTGACAGATTCCTTGCCGGAAGCATTGACAGCGAACTCTTCTCATCGAGCGGCGCCAATCTCATAAAGGCACTAGAATCGGATTCGAAATACCTTTGCAGACGTCAGGAACTTAACGACATAAAAGCACTCGTCACAAAAGCCTTCGACAAAGGCGGTGTTTTCTACCTGCTGCGCGGTCCCAAGAATTGCGGCAAGAGCGATCTTTTCACCAACCTCTGTTCGGAGCTTGTGGCTGCTTCGATACCGTTCTTCAGGTGTCATTTCTCGCAGATCTCCTCTCCGGTTCCTTATTCCGGTTTCAGCGAGATCCTTGATGACTTCCTCAGTCTCTTCAACAAATACGACAGGAAACTTCAGGTGACTGAAGGCCGACGCCTTGCCGGATTGCTTTCGGGCAGTACCGACACGGTTTTATCGTTCTGTCCCGAAATGAGATCCGTGCTTCCAAAGAGGACCGGCGGACTTTCTGAGCCCGAAGCCTTCAGAGACCAGCAGCACACTCTCATGCAGCTTGCTTCCTTCTTCCTTTCGCTTTACACACAGAAGAAGCCTTTTGTTTATATCTTTGACGACATTCATAATGCAGACCCCGCCAGCCTTGCGCTCATCGAAGAGATCGCACGCAGCGTCTCCTCCTACAAGGTCTTCATCATATGTTCATACAGTAACAACCTTTCATCCGAAAACGACTACCTCAAGAACTTCCTCGACGGTCTTATCGAAAGAGGCTACAACAACTTCTTCGATCTGTTCCCTTACGACGAAGCCAGACTTGCGGGTTTCTTCAAGGACCTTTTGAGCCTCGGTCATGACGACAGTCAGGCGCTTGCCTCATATCTCCTTCCCAAGACCGAAGGCAATCCTTATTATGCCGTCAACATCATCCGTTCAATGCTTGAAGATGATGTCATCTCGATCCGCGACGGTCATCTCGAACAAAACTGGCAACAGCTCAAGTCGCTCAATTCCGTAAGCGACATGAAAGAGATCATCGAAAGAAGGATCAACAGCCTTGACGAGGACACCGTCACTCTCCTCGAGATAGCATCGGTTATCGGCACCGAATTCTCGCTCGACATCATTTCGATCATTACCGACTTAAGAGTCGACGAGCTTATCAGGATGTTCGATCTTCCACTCAAGCGCAATCTCGTTGAGTACAGCTCTTCAAAGAATATTCTTGTTTTTGCTCATAACGATATTTATGATGCCATCATTTCGCGCATAGAGAAGCCGAGACTCGAAAGCCTGCATCTGTGGATCGCCAAGGCCATCGAGCTTTCGATTGATTCGCATCCCGCAAATATATTCGCACTTTGCGGCCATCTTGATGCTGCCCGTGCCAATGCCGATCTTCGTACCCACATCATGACGGCTGCGCGCGCCGCTCTCGCTTCGAATGCGATAGATGCCGCCATCGGTTATTATGTGACCGCCCTTCGTCTCCTTGACGGTCAGGCCGCCACCGGAAATGCCGAGTGGAAAGAATGTAAGCGTTCGCTTGTACAGCTTTATCTCACCTGCGGACGATTCGACGATGCGATCGCCGCGGCAAACGATCTGCTCGCCGTCCTTCGTGACAACACCCAGATAGCCAAGCTCCTTTATTACATAGGACTCGGTTATTTCAGACAGAGCCGTTTCAGGGAAGCCGAAGATGTCCTTATCAAAGCTCTTGATTACGTCGGCCATGCTTTCCCCAAGAACAACATGGCTATCAAGACCTCTTCATTGCTCCTCAAGATAAACAAATCATTGCTCGGAAAGAACCCGAAATCCCTTGATGAATACAGGGTTCCGCTTATGGGAGAAGAACTCGAGCAGGCCGTCACCACCGTCTCGATCTACGAAATTCTTTGCTGGATCTACGTATACAGCGATATGGGGCGTTTCGATTACGTTTGCCTCACGCTTTACAAGTATGCCAACAAACATTTCGGTTCATCGGTCCAGATGTCGATAGCATGCTCCGCTCTTTCGCTCTATTATATGCTCCACGGAGAAGACTCGTTATCGGATTCGGCTCAGCACCTTTCTCTTAAGATGCGCCGTTCCAACAACGACGGTTTCGGTATCGCGAGAAGTCTTTTCTTCTCCGGCCTTTGCAAGCTTTGCCAGGGTGATGTCGAACGAAGCATCAAGCTCTTCACGGAAGCGGCCGAAGATTTCACACAGGTCGGAGATCTTTGGGAGATCAATAATACAAATTCATTCCTTGTTCTGGCTTATCTCTATGCAGGCGAATACGAGAAGTGCGAAAAGCTCGCCCTCGAAGTCATAGAGATCTCCAAGAAGATCAAGGACAGCCTTGCGCAGTGCCAGGCATATTCGGCACTCATCAGAAGCTATACACACCGCGGAAATTATCCCAAGGCTTCCGAAGTATCATCCCGTTGCGAGATGCTTGTCGGCCAAATGAGGCTTCCTTATATGACGACTCTCTTCAATCTCACATACGGCGAGCTTCTCATTGAACAATGCAAATACCGTGATGCCGTCAAGTACCTTGACGCAGCCAGAATATATTACGAGACAAATGATTTCGTCAGAGAATTCACCGCCTCGCTGTTCGGATACCTTTGTATCGCAAAGATCAAGCTTCTCGATACGGAGCGCGGCGATCTTGCCATGAACGAGATCCACAGTCACGAGCTTGATATCGGATCGTTGTGCGAGAAAGCTCTCGACGAGGTCGATCACAGGCCGAACCTTATCTTCTCGGCATACAGAGCAAACGCTCTTTACAATATCATCCTGAACAAACTTGAGAAAGCGGATTATTATTTCCGTAAAGCATCCGCTCTTGCTTCAGACTCGGGAATTCGTTACGAATCGGCTCTCATCGACTACGAATACGGATGCTTCCTTACAGCACAGCATCGCAATCACGAAGCACGCTATTATACCTTTGAAGCATATATGACCTTTTCGTCATTGTCCTCATCCGTTTATCTCAAACAATGTGAGGCGATCATTGCCGAAAAATATCAGGACGACTTCAAGGAGAATTCGCTCATCGCCAACGTTACGGCAAGACGTAACCGCATGAATATCGACCGAAAGGTCAATACTCTCCTCCACCTCGGAAGTATCCTTACCTCCACGCTCGAGCTTGAGGAACTTCAAAAGAGGATCCTTAAGGATGCCGTTGAGCTTGTAGGCGCGGAAAGAGGAATCCTCTTCCTGTACCCCGAAAACGGAGAAAAGAGATTATATGTCGCTTCGGTTTACAACCTCGGCAACTTTGATACCAACACATACGACTGGATGCTTGAAGAAGTTGAAAAGAGCAAGCGACCCATCGTTATCAACGATATGCAATCGGATGAATTCCGTAAGCACTATACCAACATGGTACGCTACGGCATCAAGTCCGCCATGGCTATGCCGATGTTCGTAAGAGGCGTCCTTTTCGGAGTTATATACCTCGATTCGAGACTTGTAAGACAGATCTTCAGTGATGATTATCTTGAGACGATGGAATTCATAGCCAACCAGGGCGGCGCTCCCATCGAGAATGCCCGTCTCTACCACAGAGCCATCACAGACGGTCTCACAGGCATCTACGGTCGTTCTTATCTCGATAACCTTATCATGGACAGAACGAGCGAGAATTCGATCGAACTCTCCGCTCTCATGATCGACGTTGATTTCTTCAAGAAATTCAACGATACATACGGTCATCCCTTCGGTGACAAGGTCCTCAAGATGATCGCGGGCGTCATGAAGCGCGTAAGCGGCGAACACGGCGTGCCTTGTCGTTACGGTGGCGAGGAATTCGTTATCCTTCTCGACATAAGCGATCCCGCTGCGGTTATGGAGATCGCCGAGAACCTTCGTCAATCGGTCGAGAATTCGACGATCGCATACAACAACGGGATCGAAGTGACCATGGTCTCCGTCACGATAAGCGTCGGTGTTTCGATCTGGAACAGTTCATTCGAGCGTGTCGACCTCATAGAACATGCCGACAAGGCTCTGTATTATGCAAAACAGCACGGCAGGAACCGCTCGGTTCTCTGGACAGACGAACTTCAATAAGAAATTAAAAAGAGGATGTTGCCTTTGTCACTCGGCAACATCCTCTTCATTTTGTCCTTCAATATCTGTTTCTTCTTCTCCCAAAGCTTTCAATGCGTTCTCACAAGCTTCGAGTCGCTGCGGTATATAATCCCTCAGTGTGGAATTCGGAGCTACCGTCAGCATATGTCTGTAGTGGAAAATGGCTTCGTTGTAACGCCCGTCTTCCTCGAGTGCTTTTCCGAGATAATAAAGGGCGACATCGGAATTGGGATCAAAATCCGAAGCTGCGCTCAGCAATCTGACCGCCTCCGGGATATTTCCGTCATCCAGGCACTGTTTTCCTTCCTTATAAACAAGTTTTTCAGCGAGCGGATATATGTCCTCCCTCATCTTTGAAAGGATATCCTGCGCGTATTTACTCTGGATTCCTCCAAAATCGAGGTCCCAAAGATCCATCGCGAGATTGATGAGTTCCTCATCCGAATATTCCTTTGAAACCAGATCGTTATATTTGCTCCAGGCATCAAAGAACGAGGAAAATGTCTCGTCTCCGACCGCGATCTCTATCGTATCGTAAGTAATTCCGTTAAGCTGCGTTTTGAGGTCGGTAACCTGTTTGCGCAAACTCGTTATCTCTTTTTCCTGCTGCGATATCGCTGCCGTTTTGGCACTGAGTTCACTGCTGTAGTCAACTCTTCCGGCATTGTATTCCTCTCTGATCTCTGCTTCCTTCGAAGGAACTATCAGATAATAAACAACCGCGATACCGATAAGAACTCCGACGATCAGATTGATGAAAAGCATCATGTTGGGTTTATCGTCACCGAAGAATTTTGAGAAAAAGCTTCTTCTCGAATGTTCGATACCCATCTCCTCGTCAAATTCGGTCTCGGCGGCCGATTGTGTCTGAAAGAGTCCCGGCTTCGTCTCAGGCGCGAGATTTTTCTCGACTTCGGAAAGATAACGCAGAACATCCGTGTCCGTATGATCGATCGCTCTGGCTTCAACAAGGATCTTCTTTGCTTTTTGATATTCATCCTGGCTGATATAAAGGAGGCCGAGCAGCTTCATTGCGCGGACATACCGCGGATACAACCCGACAGCCTTTTTAAGCTGGATGATAGCCGTATCGATATTGCCGATCTGCGCCGCTTCAAGTCCCAGATTGTATTTTTTGACCGCAGTGTTTATGTTCTCAAGCTCATCGGGATCGTCCTGAATGCGCTCGAGGAAATAATCCGCATCGTTTTCGTAATTATCGAGATTTCTGCTTATGACCCATTCGGTAAGGGCGCTGACTACCTCTCCCTGCTCATAATAAACAAGGCCGAGAAGGTTTCTCGCCTCGGTATTACACTTGTTATATAAGAGACTTCTTCGAAGAGAGATCGCAGCTCCTGTAAGATCCCTGACCTTAGCCTTTTCAAGTCCATCATTATAAAGGCGGTTAGATATCCTCACGAGCTTGTCATAAGGCCTATTGTTCATATTGGTATCCACCCATGAACTGATCGAAAAGATCAGCCAAATCCTTTATGTCGGCTTTGAGGACGTTCTCCTCCACGCCGTCTGTTTCCTGGCTCATTTCAAATCTTGATACTTCCTCATCAAAATCGATCATAGAGTATACTTCCTTCCGTACATAACCCGCTCCGCAAGCTTTGGTGGTTAATAGGCTCTTCCCCAATATACCAGCTTCTTTGCGGGTCTACCGCAGCAAACGCACTTATCACTGATCGCTTTGTGATCTCCGAAGGGGATGCAGCGTGATGTTGCCGCAGTGTCTTCTTTGATCTTGTCCTCGCAAGCCTGATCGCCGCACCACATAGCCTTGATGAAGCCGGGCTTGTTGTTGATGGTGTCGACGAACTCGTCGTATGTGGTTACCTCGTATGTATGAGCGTCTCTGTGTGCTCTTGCGGCTTCGAGCATATCCTTCTGGATCGTATCAAGAAGCTCTGCCGTGCTGTCGGCAGCACCGTCAAGGGTCATCTCGCTCTTCTCGAGAGTGTCACGTCTAACAGCCACGCAAACGCCTCTTTCGATATCCTTGGGACCGATCTCAAGTCTTACGGGGAATCCTCTCATCTCCTGCTCGGAATATTTGAAACCGGGACGCTTATCGGAATCATCGATCTTAACCCTGATACCCTTTGCCTTAAGGCTGTCCGCAAGTTTCTTCGCATTCTCCATAACGCCTTCCTTGTTCGGCATGATGGGAATGATGACTACCTGTGTGGGAGCGATCCTCGGAGGAAGCTTAAGTCCTCTGTCATCGCCGTGAACCATGATGACAGCACCGATAAGTCTTGTCGTCATGCCCCAGGATGTCTGATGCACATATGATAATTTATTGTCTTTATCCGTATATTGAATATCAAATGCTTTAGCGAATCCGTCACCGAAATTGTGGCTTGTTCCGGACTGAAGAGCCTTGCCGTCATGCATGAGTGCTTCGATCGTGTATGTAGCCATGGCTCCGGCAAATTTCTCTTTGTCCGTCTTCTGTCCTCTGACAACCGGGATAGCAAGTACTTCCTCACAGAAGTTCGCATAAACGTCAAGCATCTGAATGGTACGTGCCTCAGCTTCCTCGGCTGTAGCATGTGCCGTATGGCCTTCCTGCCAGAGAAACTCTCTCGAGCGAAGGAAAGGACGCGTTGTCTTCTCCCAACGAACTACGCTGCACCACTGGTTATAAACCTTGGGAAGGTCTCTGTAGGATTGAACGATATTCTTGTAAAGGTCGCAGAAAAGAGTCTCGGAAGTAGGACGCACGCAAAGCTTCTCCTGAAGGGGTTCAAGACCGCCCTGTGTAACCCAGGCAACCTCGGGTGCAAAACCTTCCACATGATCCTTTTCTTTCTCAAGCAGGGACTCGGGAATGAACATGGGCATATAGACATTCTCTACGCCCGTTTCCTTAAATCTCTCATCGAGCTGTTTCTGAATAAGCTCCCAAATAGCGTATCCTGCGGGCTTTATTACCATACATCCCTTAACGCTCGAATAATCGGTAAGCTCCGCCTTGATGACTATGTCGGTATACCACTGGGCGAAATCCTCTTTCATGGAGGTGATCGCTTCAACCTGCTTCTTTTCCTGTTCCATCGTTTTATCCTCTTTTACTACTTGATTATTTTATTGCTCCAACGCTTATGCCTGCGCACGAAGTACCTCTGCCTTGTCAAGCCTCTCCCACGGCAGATCGAGATCGGTACGTCCGAAATGACCGTATGCCGCTGTCTGTTTATAGATCGGGCGTCTCAGGTCAAGCATCTTTATGATGCCTGCGGGGCGCAGATCAAAATTCTCTCTGATGATGCCGAGAAGCTTCGAATCGCTGAACTTTCCGGTGCCGAAAGTATCGATGTTTATTGAGGTGGGTTCCGCAACACCGATCGCATAGCTGAGCTGGATCTGGCATTTGTCGGCAAGACCTGCGGCAACAATATTCTTTGCCACATAGCGGGCTGCATAACATGCCGAACGGTCCACCTTTGTGGGATCCTTTCCGGAGAAAGCTCCGCCGCCGTGGGGAGCGTATCCGCCGTAGGTGTCAACGATGATCTTACGTCCCGTAAGTCCCGAATCTCCCTGAGGTCCTCCGATAACAAAACGTCCCGTGGGATTTATGTAATATCTTGTATTTTCATCGACCATATTTTTCGGAAGGACGGGATCAAATACATATTTCTTTATGTCCTCATGGATCTGTTCCTGAGTGATATCCGGATCATGCTGTGTGGAAAGTACGACCGCGTCGATCCTTGCGGGTTTGCCTTCCTCGTCATATTCAACCGTTACCTGCGACTTTCCGTCGGGACGGAGATATTTCAATGTACCGTTTTTTCTGACCTCGGCAAGCTTTCTGGTGAGCTTGTGCGCCATTGAGATCGGGTAGGGCATATATTCTTCCGTCTCGTTTGTCGCATATCCGAACATCATGCCCTGGTCACCGGCTCCGACATTGTCGGGATCGGCCTCGGCACACTTTGTTTTGAGTTCGTTCTCAGCATCGACGCTGCCTGCATCTGTTATATCTATATCCGAAGCTGCCTTTTGCTCTGCCGAAACATTTACACCCATGGCGATATCGCTGGACTGTTCGTCAAGGGCTACCATAACGCCGCATGTATCGGCATCAAAACCATATTTTGCACGGTCGTAACCGATCTCACGAACCGTATCGCGAACGATCTTTTGTATGTCAACATAACCGTTCGTGGTGATCTCACCCATTACGAGTACAAGTCCCGTTGTGCAGCAGGTTTCACATGCCACACGACTCTGCGGGTCCTGTTCAAGGAGCGCGTCAAGCACCGCATCCGAGATCTGGTCACAGATCTTGTCGGGATGTCCTTCAGTTACCGATTCTGATGTAAAGAGTCTTCTCTCCATATCAATTCCTTCCTGCAGGGAGATGTTTCCCTGCCGTGTGCCGCATTTCGAAAAATGATCCGAATGCTTGGTCAAAATGTGTCAACCCTATTAATCGATCCCTGTTGATCGTCAAATTTCTTATCTGTTCGCTCTCTTGCGGAGAGTACTGTCGAGGATCCTCTTTCTTATACGGAGGCTCGTGGGTGTAACTTCCAAAAGCTCATCGTTATCGATAAAGTCGAGTGCCTGCTCGAGCGAAAGGATCCTGGGCGGAGTGAGTCTTAATGCTTCATCCGCGCTTGAAGAACGGGTGTTGCTCATCTGCTTACGCTTGCAAACATTGAGTTCTATATCCTCGCCCTTACCGGAGAGTCCCACAACCATGCCGGAATATACCTTTTCGCCGGCACCGATGAAGAGAACTCCTCGCTCCTGGGCATTATAGAGGCCGTATGTAACGCTTATGCCATCCTCGAAAGCTATAAGGCTGCCCTGCTTTCTGGAAGCGATATCTCCCTTGTAAGGCGCATATCCTTCAAATATCGTATTGATGATTCCGTTACCCTTTGTATCGGTAAGGAATTCTCCCCTGTATCCGATAAGTCCTCTCGAGGGAATGAGGAAATCAAGTCTTGTATAACCGCCGGCCGCGTTGCTCATGCCCTGGAGCTCGCCCTTTCTCTGGCTGAGCTTCTCGATAACACTGCCCGAGAACTCGTCCGGAACGTCTATTATGGCACGTTCCATGGGTTCAAGCTTTTCGCCGTGTTCGCCCTGTTTAAAAATGACCTGTGCCTTGCTTACCGCAAATTCATAACCTTCACGGCGCATTGTTTCGATAAGGATCGAAAGATGAAGTTCTCCACGACCCGAAACCTTAAAGGCCTCCGTTGTGTCGGTCTCTTCGACTCTCAGGCTGACATCCGTATTAAGCTCCCTGAAAAGTCTCTCGCGAAGGTGACGAGATGTTACCCACTTTCCTTCCTGTCCCGCAAGAGGCGAATCGTTTACCATGAAATTCATGGAAAGCGTGGGCTCCGAGATCTTCTGAAAAGGTATCGCATTGGGAGCGTCAACCGAACAGATCGTATCACCGATATGAATATCATCGATACCTGATATCGCTACGATCGAGCCGACCGTTGCCGACTCAACTTCCACCTTTTTGAGTCCGTCATATTCGTAAAGCTTGCTGATCCTAACTTTCCTCTGCTTATCGGGATCGTGGTAATTGACGATGATGGCATCCTGTCCGACTTTGATGGTTCCGTTATCAACTTTACCGCAACCGATCCTGCCGACATATTCATTATAATCGATAGTGCTGATAAGCACCTGCGCACCGGCATCGGGGTCTCCCTCGGGAGCCGGGATGTATTCGAGGATAGTATCGAAGAGAGGCTTCATGTTCTCTCTGCTGTCCGAAAGCTCAAGGATCGCGATACCTGCTTTTGCCGAAGCATAAACGAAAGGACAATCAAGCTGATCCTCGCTTGCATCGAGCTCGATAAAAAGATCGAGCACCTGATCGATAACACGCTCGGGGTCTGCCTCGGGGCGATCGATCTTGTTGATGCAAACAATGACGGGAAGCGAAAGCTCAAGCGCTTTCTTAAGTACGAACTTCGTCTGGGGCATGGGGCCCTCAAATGCATCAACTACAAGTATAACCCCGTTTACCATCTTAAGCACACGCTCAACCTCGCCACCGAAATCGGCATGGCCGGGTGTGTCGATGATATTGATCTTTACACCATTATAATTGACAGCCGTGTTTTTTGAAAGGATTGTTATTCCACGTTCTCTCTCAAGATCGTTTGAGTCCATGACTCTTTCTTCGACAACCTGATTGCTGCGAAAAACACCGCTCTGTTTTAAAAGACAATCAACAAGTGTGGTCTTGCCATGATCTACGTGAGCGATAATGGCTATGTTTCTGACATCTTCTCTTTTCATATGAGTATTTCTTCTTCCTTAACTTCTCTTTTAGTTAATCAACTTGAAGATTATATCATATTTACCGTAAAGTGCAATACTTGTAGTCCCCGAGCCGATCCGCGCAAAGTGCAATACTTGTGGTTCCCGAACCGGTCCGGACTTGACAAATGCGGTATTTTCAATATATTATCAACTCTATGTAATTATATATAAATAAGAAGTGAGGAGGAGCAAAGCTATGGCTGACAATGCTAATAACAGCAAGGCCGGAAAAGAACTTGCCAAAACCTATAACCCTTCCGAAATCGAAGACCGTATATACAAGAAGTGGCTCGAGAAGAAGTACTTCCATGCCGAAGTCGATGAGACAAAGAAACCCTTTACTATCGTGATCCCGCCCCCCAACATCACGGGACAGCTTCACATGGGTCATGCTCTCGACAACACCATGCAGGATATCCTCATCAGAACAAAGAGGATGCAGGGTTATAATGCGCTCTGGCAGCCCGGAACAGACCACGCTTCCATCGCTACGGAGGCAAGGATCGTTGAGACCTTAAAGAAGGAAGGCACCTCTAAGGAAGAGCTCGGACGTGAGAAATTCCTTGAGCGCGCCTGGGAATGGAAGAAAGAGTACGGCGGAAGGATCGTTGAGCAGCTCAAGAAGCTCGGTTCGTCATGTGACTGGGACCGTGAGCGTTTCACCATGGACGAAGGCTGCAACAAGGCCGTTAACAAGGTATTCACTTCCCTTTATGAAAAGGGTCTCATCTACAAAGGCTCCAGGATCGTTAACTGGTGCCCTGTTTGTAACACATCCATCTCGGATGCCGAGGTTGAATACGAGGAGCAGGCAGGTCATTTCTGGCACATCAAGTACCCTCTCATAGAGGATGACGGAAGCATTTCAAAAGAGAAATTCCTCATCTTCGCCACAACACGTCCCGAGACAATGCTCGGTGATACCGCCGTGGCTGTTAATCCCGAAGATGAAAGATACAAGGATCTTGTTGGAAAGACACTCTGGCTTCCTTTCGTAGACAGAAAGATCCCGATCATCGCCGACAGCTACGTTGACATGACATTCGGAACAGGTGTTGTAAAGATCACACCCGCTCACGACCCTAACGACTTTGAAGTAGGAAAGCGCCACAATCTTCCCGAGATCAATATCCTTAACGATGATGCCACCATCAACGAAAACGGCGGCAAGTTTAACGGTCTTGACCGTTACGAAGCACGTAAGCAGATCGTTAAGGAACTTGACGAGATGGGACTTCTCGTTAAGATCGAGGATCACGCTCACAACGTAGGCACCTGCTACCGCTGCCATACAACCGTTGAGCCCATGATCAAGAAGCAGTGGTTCGTTAAGATGGACGAGCTTATCAAGCCCGCTGTAGAGTGCATCAAGAACGGCGACATCAAGCTCATCCCCGAGCGTATGGATAAAGCTTACTACAACTGGACCGACAACATCCGCGACTGGTGTATCTCCCGTCAGCTCTGGTGGGGTCATCAGATCCCCGCGTACTACTGCGCCGACTGCGGTCATATCACCGTTTCGGGCGACAAGGTCGACAAATGTGAGAAGTGCGGAAGCACACGCATCGAACGCGATCCCGACACACTCGATACATGGTTTTCGTCGGCTCTCTGGCCTTTCTCGACACTCGGATGGCCCGAGGACACAAAGGAACTTAAGTACTTCTACCCTACCGATGTACTTGTAACCGGCTACGATATCATCTTCTTCTGGGTTATCAGAATGATCTTCTCCGGATATGAGCAGATGCATGAGCGTCCTTTCAAGTACGTACTCTTCCACGGTCTCGTTCGTGACGATCAGGGTCGCAAGATGAGCAAGTCGCTCGGTAACGGTATCGATCCTCTTGAGATCATCGAGAAGTATGGCGCCGACGCGCTCCGCTTCACACTCATCACCGGTAATGCACCCGGTAACGACATGCGTTTCTACATGTCACGTGTTGAGGCATCGCGTAACTTTGCAAACAAGGTTTGGAACGCTTCCCGTTTCATCATGATGAACATGGACCAGTGCAGGGAAGCCGGCATAAGCATTGATTTCGAAGCGCCCATCGGGAGCGTTCGCGACATTCTCGAAGACGCCGACCGCTGGATCCTTTCGAAGGCTGCCACGGTTGTAACGGAAGTTACCGATTCTATTGAGAAGTTCGAGCTCGGTATCGCAGCCCAGAAGATCTACGACTTCATCTGGGAAGAACTTTGCGACTGGTACATTGAGATGGTTAAAGCCCGTCTCTACGGCAGCGACGTAACCTCAAAGAAAGCAGCCATGTGGACACTTTCACATGTACTCGTTGACTCACTGAAGCTTCTTCATCCCTACATGCCTTTCATCACGGAAGAAATCTTCTGCACATTGAAAGAGGAGCAGGGAACACTTGACAAGAACGAATCGATCATGATCTCTTCATGGCCCGAAGGAAGTCGCGAAACTCTCTTCCCTTCGGAAAGAGAATCGGTTGAGCTCATCAAGGAAGCCGTTAAAGCCATCCGTGCTCTCAGAACGGACATGAACGTTCCGCTCTCACGCAAAGCTGCTGTTCACGTTGTTTCCGAAGACGCTTCCATATTGAAGATCTTCGACAACTCAAAGAACTTCTTTGCTTCGCTTTGCGGAGCTTCGGAAGTATTTACGGCAGCCGACAAAGCAGGTATCAGGGATGACGCCGTTTCATCGGTTATCCCCGGTGCGACGATCTACATTCCTCTTGAGGACCTTGTGGATCTCGAGAAAGAGAAGGAGCGTCTTGTCAAAGAAAAGGCACGTCTTGAAGGAGAACTCAAACGTGTCAACGGCATGCTCGCGAACCCCAATTTCGTAAACAAAGCACCCGCAGCCAAGCTTGAGGAAGAAAAGGCAAAGCTCGAGAAGTACACCGATATGTACGAAAAAGTCACCACAAGACTTGCACAGCTCTGATAACAGGATAAAAAGCAAAGAGGATGAAGGCCTGTGCCGACATCCTCTTTTTTGTGCGATAAACGAATGCCATCTGTTGCAAGCTTGCTTGCAATTGTATCTGCTATCACGGTTTTCGGAAGAAAGTTTACTTTCTTATCGAAAATCGTGATAGCAGATACAAAGTGAGGCAAAGCCTCACGTACAGATGGCTGAGTGAACGGTCATCGAGCGGACTAGTACGCGAGATGTCCGTCGCATCGAGTAGGAGTCAGCCTACTCGATTATTAATGTTACGATCGATCATTGTTGATCCGTTTTTCGCGCTCATCGTTATTGAGACAGTTTTATTTCGTCGCGGTTGATTTTTTTATGAATGCGATCCTCTTCTGCAGGTACGTCCCAATGTCTTTAAGTTTTCTCACACCGGCCTGATCGAACACTTCCGCATACGCTTTTCTCAATGTTTCCGCTTTGACGATCCTCCTCTTTCGTGCCCCGGGTGCACCGCAAAGTCTGTAATTTTCCGCTTTCATGAGCGCCGAAAGGGCGGTCGGACCGTACCACATAAGGACATCATTAACCTTCGCGATAAGTTCTTTCTTTTCCGGGGTGAGCAAATCGTCACTCATTAAGGGCATATTGACGATTCTCGCATAATCGTCTTCAACCGCTTTATACGGCATTCCTGTTTTACCGGGCTGAAATTCGTCTTCAAAGAGAGGTTTTCCCAGCAACCTGATCGCAAATATCTGCGACCACAACAACACCGATTCAAGCCTTAAGAGGCCCACGGCATGTGCTTCTCCCGATTCCTGTCTTCCCGCCTCGGCCAGCTTCTCATCCATACACGCGCATGCCCATGCGGCACACTCGAGTATCGGTGACCCCTTAAACATATTGTCGACGGCAGCAAGGCTTTTATTAAATGCCACGGCTGTGATATTATTTCTTCCGCTTATAAGTATTTCCCTGTAATATCCGGGATCGTCAAGAATTCTTTTTAGTTTTTTTGAATATTCGTTATTGGGAATGTTTTCGCAATTTAAATATTGCATGACTGTTGTAACTCCCCAGCCTAGAAGCTTGGCGAGAGGCTTTTTTCCGATCCTGTAACGATCGAGAATTTCAAGAACGTCTTCCTTTGTAAGAGGTTTTCCCATAAGTCCTCCTCTTCATACGGTGCACAAAGCCCCTTTTAAACGATAACCGGATTGAAGATATGTCTCTCTTTTTCTCCCGATTCTTTACCCCTTATCCCGCCGTCTCTTAAAAGAGGGCGGGTATTCCGTACGTGATCAGACACATGATGGTTGTAGCAATGAGAAGTCCGATGATCACCGCAGGAAAAGCCTTTTTAAACTTGACTCCGAGAAGTGCGGCTATAAAACATCCCGTCCATGCGCCCGTTCCCGGGAGCGGGATCCCGACAAAAAGTACTATCCCCCAGAATTCATAACGCGCGATCTTCTCACTCTTGCCCATGGCCTTCTTTTCGAGTCTTTCCGCAAAGCCTTTGAGGATGCGGGTCGTCTTCAGCCAATCCATGATCTTCGTGATGAACAGGAGGATAAAAGGAACCGGTATGATATTTCCTGCAAGGCAGATAAGGATCGCTTTTACGATATTCATGCCGAAAAGCGGTGCAAGGATAAGACCTCCGCGCAGTTCGACTATCGGAAGCATAGACACGAAGAAAATGATAAGTTCGTGAGGAAGACCCTCAAATGTTGCCGCAAACCATGTTGCTATGCTTTCTGCCACTTTGATTCCCCTTTATCTTTCAGTTCTTTGCCGGCTTATATGTCGGAACAAGCTCCATAAGCTTCTCCCTGATGTCATCAGGCTCTTCCTTGACATAATCATAGAAATCGTCGATCCTAGCAAGGAAGTCATCGTAATCCATCTTGATGGGCTTTCCGATATGTATGAGACTGTTCGCCGTATTTTGAAGTCCTTCCTCATCCATGAGGACTTCTTCGTATAGTTTTTCACCGGGTCTGAGGCCCGTGAATTTAATGTCTATATCCTGATAGGGAACATAACCCGAAAGCCTGATAAGGTTTTCCGCAAGTGTGCGGATCTTTACGGGTTCTCCCATATCAAGAACGAATATCTCGCCGCCTTTCGCAAATGCCCCTGCCTGAAGGACAAGCGAAACCGCTTCGGGAATGGTCATAAAGAATCTTACGATATCGGGATGGGTTACGGTCACGGGGCCGCCCTCTTCTATCTGTTTCTTAAAGAGAGGGATAACGCTGCCGTTGCTTCCGAGCACATTACCGAATCTGACGGCCACAAATTCTGTCTTCGAGATCCTGTCATAGGTCTGGATGATCATCTCGCAAAGGCGCTTGGTGGCACCCATGACATTTGTGGGATTAACAGCCTTATCGGTCGAGATAAGTATAAAACGCTCAACGCCGTGCTTGTCAGCGGCACGAACCGTCTTAAGTGTTCCGTAAACATTATTCTTAACTGCTTCGTTGGGGCTGACTTCCATAAGAGGCACATGCTTATGCGCAGCCGCATGGAAAACGATCTCAGGCTTGTATTTTTCGAAGATCAGGTCGATCCTCTTTGTATTACGTACCGAAGCGATCATAACAACAAGGTTAAGATCGGGATAATCCCTGCGAAGTTCCTGTTCTATCTCATAAGCATTATTTTCATAAATATCAACTATAAGGAGCTGACCGACGCCATGGCGTGCAAGCTGTCTGCAAAGCTCGCTTCCGATCGATCCGCCTCCGCCCGTGACGAGTACGGTCCTGCCCGTAACAAAGCCCATTACGGAATCAATATCAACTTCGATCGAACCTCTTTCAAGGAGGTCTTCGATCTGAACGTTACGAAGCTGCGAAAGCTTGGTTCCGCCGTCAACAAGCTCCTTGATGCCGGGAAGGATCTTAAGGGCACACTTGGTACCCTTACAGATATTTACGATACGTCCCGTCTCTTTCTTACTTATGGACGGAATAGCGATTATGATCTCGCGAATGTTATATTTCTCGGCATAGTAAGGAATGTCATCGGTATTTCCGACGACCTTAACGCCAAGGATGTAATTACCGATCTTTTCTTTTGAATCATCGATAACGCAACAAACAGTCTTATGGGTATCATCGTTGTTCGTCATCTCTCTGATTATCATGCTTCCGGCTTCACCGGCACCTATGACCATAACATTGCTGCCGTATTTGCGGTCAACATAGTTCCTGATCATCGTTCTGGCAACCCTGTAACCGAAGCGGCTCACCGCAAGTATTATCAGGAGCAGGCAAAAATAAAGGAAATAGAAGCTGCGGGGAAGTCTGTATTCGTCATAATGGAATACATAGATCAATATCACGTAGAATACAGTGGAAAGAACGCTTCCGAAAACGACTCTCTCAAGCTCCTTAATGCCCGCATATGTCCAAAGGCTGTTATACAGGCGGAGAACCCAAAGAATAATGATCGTTGCTGCCGTCGCAACCGGCAACAGATCAAGCACAATGTTAAGGTAAGGTTCCTGAATCCTCTCGAACGAAAGATCAAACCTTAAAAGAAGCGCTCCTATAGAAGCAACCGCAACCGTAACGATATCAATTATGGCAAGTAGAAGTTTCCTCAATAACACCTTTCTTCCATGTTTAAACCAGTCCATATTGTTCTCCTCTTTAGAAGCGGTTTTTAAACCGCTTCTGTTTCCTCGCCGGATACCCGACCGAAGTACCGGTTTTTCTTTAGAAGCGGCCTGAGCCGCTTCTGTTTCCTCGCCGGATACCCGACCGAAGTACCGAATATACCCTATAACCTATTATACATAAAATCCAAAAATAATCTAACAAAAAAGCCATACCGATGATTGGTATGGCTCACGTGTGTGACACGATTCGAACGCGCGATCTTCTGGTCCGTAGCCAGACGCTCTATCCAGCTGAGCTACACACACATCTTCAGATGCTATGCATCATGACGGATAGCCTTATATTGATTACTTCGCATTAGGCCTCGCAAGAAAATACAATATCATAAATATACGATTGTGTCAAGGAAAAACAATTCAATCTTTGTCCGTTAATTTTTTGAAATTTTTTACATGTCCTTATATGTTTTCGACGTTCTGTTTCCTGTCGGCCGATTTATCGCTGTATATGTCATAAACCATAAAAATTATGAATAAAATCATAAACAAACCAAAAAATCCCAAAAGAAACTCAAATAATTCAAATGAAAATTCGAGAGGAAATTCCGCAGATTCCTGCAACGATGTCAGCGGGTAATCCCTTGACTCATGCACTCCAAAGCCACTTTTTCCGGTACACTCTCCACCCGAACTATCAATCGCAAGCCAAATATCCTTTGTCGTTACATACGAAAAAAGGTTGATCAGGAGTCCCGCACAATTAAAGATGCCGGATATCAACATCGGCCACAATAATATCTTCTTATAATTTAACGCCCTTTCTTTATCTTCCGCATGCATAAACGAAGAGCAAAATACGCCGATGAGCGCAACGGCCAGACAGATCACGTAGGAAAAGACGGCTACTTCGATGAAAACACCGGCATTCTCTTTCCAGATCAGATAATCCCCAATACATGCAAGTTGCAGAGCGAGCAAAATAAAGTAGATCTTTTTTTCGTCTCCCTTTCCGATATGGACGCCGAGTATCAAAAAATACAGGACATTGAAAAAGAAAAACTTAATATATTTGGTAGAACGGTCCAAAGGCGATAAAAACGAAACGATCAAAGGTATAACAAAAAGAAGAACAACAGAAACGGCTATACGGATCTTGGTTTTTTTCATAAGTGCTCCCTCCCTGAACAATTGTTTATCATATTATATCACAATACAATTTTAAAGAAAAGAAAAAAAATTGGCTGTATGATCAGATACGATCTGATCGTACAACCATTCATCATACTGCCGGCGACCGGGGTCGAACCGGTACGAGGGGTAAGCCTCACGGGATTTTAAGTCCCGGGCGTCTGCCAATTCCGCCACGCCGGCATACTCGTATAATAATTAAAAAAATGGGACCTATAGGGCTCGAACCTATGACCCTCTGCTTGTAAGGCAGATGCTCTCCCAGCTGAGCTAAGATCCCATACAACCTCCAAAATTCGCTTCACGAATTTTGTGAGCTCGGCGAAAAACGTTGCGATGCTTCAACGCAATCGTTTTCGGTAGAGTCGCGCAGCCTGCGGAGCGAGTTGTCAGACTTTTTTCGAGTCGCAAGCGCGATGATGAAAAAAGTCGATTGCCCAACCTTCAGCAATCCTAAGCAACCCTAAAAGAAAACCACTATAAAATTGTAAATCTCTCTGTGATAAACCTCACAGACGACCCAGATCGGACTCGAACCGACGACCTCCGCCGTGACAGGGCGGCGCTCTA
>CAMIZL010000022.1 GCA_946403295.1 uncultured Clostridia bacterium
TTTTCGGCGATTGTGTCAAGTATCGTCATCTGTTGCTTACCTCGATCAGCTTGTTAAGTGTTTCAAGCGCCTTGCCCGAATCGATGAGCTCAGCGGCAAGCTTGACGCCGTCTTTAAATGTCTCTGCCTTGCCTGCGATGTAGAGTGATGCGCCGGCATTAAGAAGAACAGCATGTCTTCTGTGACCATCCACGCCCTTGAGGATCGTAAGCGTAATGGCTGCGTTCTCTGCGGGTGTTCCGCCCTTTAAGTCTTCCTTATGACAACGGTTGAAACCGAAATCCTCGGGCTTTATCGTGTAAGGCTTGAGCCATCCGTCCTTGATCTCGCAGATATGTGTGGGTGACGAGAGTGATATCTCGTCAAGTTTATCCGTTCCGTATACAACCATTCCTCTCTTTACGCCGAGGCTCATAAGAACCTGTGCGAGAGGATTTACAAGATAATCGTCATAAACGCCGAGCAACTGCATCGAAGGACTTCCGGGGTTGGTGAGCGGTCCAAGGATGTTGAACACGGTCCTGAAACCGAGCTCTTTTCTTATGGCTCCGACATATTTCATGGAAGAATGATATTTCTGCGCAAAGAAGAAGCACATGCCGACCTCATTAAGGAGTTCGATACACTTCTCGGGACTCTGGTCGATGTTCACGCCGAGTGCCTCAAGACAGTCAGCCGTACCGCACTTGCTCGATGCCGCGCGGTTACCGTGCTTTGCGACCTTGACTCCGCCTGCTGCGGCAACGATCGCTGATGTCGTGGAGATATTGAAACTCTGAGCGTTGTCTCCGCCGGTTCCGACAATCTCAAAAATATCCATGCCCGTCTCTACCTTAGTGGCATGATCTCTCATTGCTGCCGCACAACCGGCGATCTCGTCGGTAGTTTCCGCCTTTGCACTCTTCGTCGAAAGAGCCGAAAGGAATGCCGCATTCTGAGTGGGCGATGTCTCTCCGCTCATGATCTCGTTCATAACGTCATAAGCTTCCTGATAGGTAAGGTCCTCTTTGTTAACAATTTTTACGATTGCTTCTTTGATCATGGTGTTACTCCTTTCGTGTCTATATCAAACTGTTTTATTTGTGAACTACTCGGCAATTGAATTACCGATGATTCCCGCTTGTTATCCTAAAGCTGCTAACGCTTATATGCACCGATCATATCTCTTTTATGAAATTCTCGAGCATCTTCTTTCCGTCCGGCGTGAGGATCGATTCGGGATGGAACTGTACACCGTAGATGGGATAATCTCTGTGTCTTACACCCATTATCTCACCCTCCGAGGTGAGTGCGGTAACAAGAAGTTCTTCCGGGATCGTGTCGGGATCGGCCGCCAGCGAATGGTATCTTGCAACCGGTGCCTCTGCGGGACAATCAGCGAAGAGCTTGCATCCGTTCGCGAATCTTACTACCGACTGTTTTCCGTGCATGAGCCTTTTGGCGTATGTTACGGTCGCACCGTATGCCGCGCATATGGCCTGGTGTCCGAGGCATACCCCGAGTGTCGGGATCCTGCGCGACAGCGTCCTCGCCACTTCTATCGTAACGCCCGCATCTTCGGGTCTTCCGGGGCCCGGAGAAAGGATTATCCTGTCAGGTGCAAGCTTCTCTATCTCTTCGACAGTCATCTCGTCGTTTCGGATAACACGGATATCCGGATCGATCTCTCCTACCAACTGATAGAGATTGTACGAGAAGCTGTCATAATTGTCTATAAGCAGAATCATTTGTTTTCCTCCTCAAATTCAATCATCGATATCGTTGGCTATCTCAAGCGCCTTAAGAGATGCCCTTGCCTTGTTCAGGCATTCCTGATATTCCTTCTCGGGATCGGAATCCGCAACGATCCCCGCTCCGCTTCTGACGAACACCTTGCCGTTCTTTTTATATGCGATCCTGATCGCGATACAAGTGTCCATGTTTCCGGTGAAATCAATATATCCGATCGCTCCGCCGTATATTCCGCGCTTGTTGTTCTCAAGCTCTCCGATTATCTGGCAGGCTCTGATCTTGGGAGCTCCCGAAAGTGTTCCTGCGGGAAGTACCGCTTCCACAGCATCAAGCGCGTCCTTATCTTCCCTGATCTCGCCCCTTACAGTCGATCCTATGTGCATTACATGTGAAAATCTGAGTACTTCGCGAAGCTTTTCAACATGTACCGTACCGAAACGGCTAATCCTTCCGAGATCGTTTCTTCCGAGGTCAACGAGCATGTTGTGCTCCGCAAGTTCTTTCTCATCTGCAAGGAGCTCTTTTTCAAGCTGAGCGTCCTCTTCAGGGCTCTTGCCCCTCGGTCTTGTTCCTGCGAGCGGGAAGGTGTGGAGCACTCCGTCTTCGAGTTTAACGAGCGTTTCCGGTGATGCACCGGCGATCTCCACATCCGTTCCCGAAAAATAAAACATATAAGGAGAAGGGTTTATGGTGCGCAGGACTCTATAGGTATTAAGTAAGCTTCCTTCGAAGGGTGCACTGAGGCGATTTGAAAGAACAACCTGGAATATATCGCCCTCATGTATATAATTCTTGGCCTTTTCGACCATATCACAGTACTCTTCTTTGCTGAACATCGCGGTCACTTCGCCCTGGAGCTTTCCGGCGGGCTCCTGCTTCTTCTCGCCGTTCCTTAAGAGTCCGGCGAGCTCTTTGAGCTCCCATACCGCTTTGTTGTAATTGACATCCGGCTCGTCGAGATGGATGTTGGCGATCAACACGATCTTCTGCTTTATGTTATCGAATGCGATGACCTTTTCAAAAAGCATAAGATCGACATCCCTGAAGCCTTCCGTATCTTTGGCCTGAGTCTTTGCCTCAGGCTCGCTGTAGCCGAGGTAGTCGTAGGAGAAATATCCCACAAGGCCGCCCGTAAAAGGAGGCAGCTCGGGGAGTCGCGGGCTTCTGTACTTACCCAGCACTTCCCTTAAGTAGCCTGCGGGATTACCCGTCACGTACTTCATCCTTCCGGCATCGAGGACTCCGTTCATCTCTCCGCCGATACAGGTTATCTCCATCTTCGGATCGAATCCGAGGAAGGTATAACGTCCCCACATCTCATCAGCCTGTGCCGACTCGAGCATAAAAACATGATTTGAAACATTCTTTAATACCCTGATGGCTTCGATCGGAGTGATAAAATCCGACATTATCTCACAGCTGACGGGCATCACATCGTACTTGCCGCTTGCTGCGAATGATTCAACTTCACCGAGTTCCGGATAAAACTTCATAAAAACCTCCTCTTTGCAGTTGATCTGTCAACTGCGTTTCCTTGCCCCTTCAATTCCCGAAGGGAATGATCAGGGCCGTTAGGCCCAACACTTCAACGAAGCAGTAGGTTGTAAGTGTATCTGCCGAAAAAGAAAAATCCCCGACAGAAAAACTCTGTCAAGGACGAATGATCAATATAATCCGCGGTACCACCTTGATTCACGAAAATCGTGCGCTCAGCAGGATACTAACATATCCCCGACAAGTAACGTCTGTCCAAACGTCGCAGAATACTCGGAAGGTCCTTCCTTTGACTGCGCCCTCAGCGGTCCATTTGACAATGTGTTTCTTGCCTGACTCTCAGCAATGCAGGCTCTCTGTAAAGGCATCAATGCCGTTATCTCCGCGTCAACGGTTTGTTGGTTTGTTAAATTATTTGTACTTTATCACTTTAAAACCTCAATGTCAACAGAAAATTTTACTCCCCATTGACGGAAGATTTCGGCTTTCCGTTAAGAGAAATCTTACTCCCCGTCGACAAAGGATTTAACTGCCTGTCGATCTGTAAAACTTTATGCCTTTGTTAAAAAGGATCGTCATGATAAAGAAGACAACAACCCCCGAAAGAGGTGTAACAAACACTGTCCAAAGGGGCCAACCGTAAAGCGGCTTTCCGAGTATATAAGCAGCAGGCACATGCATGGTCATGGCGAAAGGTGCCACAACCGAGAAGAGTATCCTTAAAGGACGCGGGAATACGTCAATAGGATACTGGCAGGCGCTTCTGCCCCCGTATGTGATGGCATTTACAAGCTCCACGGATTTAACGCTGTGAATGCACAAAATGCCTTCTATCATAAACAATCCGAGTATCAGCAGACAGCTCATGACGATCGATTCGCAAAGAGCGAGAGCCTTCAAAAACGACCACTCTACTCCGCTTTTAATGCTGCCCATAACAAGAGCTGCCACTCCTACACCGATGCAGGTGATACGTCTCGGATCCATTCCGCTGCAGAATACCTGAGTCAGGATCCCTCTCGGTCTCAAAAGCAGCGTATCAAGCTTTCCGGTTCTTACCATGCTCGGAAAATCACCGGTGATGCCTCTTCCGAAAAGTTCGGTCAGATAAAACGAAACCGACATAAGACCGAAGAAGAAATAAAGATTTCCTCCGGCCCATCTCCCAAGATTTTCAAACCTGTCAACGACAAGTATAACGACCATAAGCTCTCCGCCCTCCATAACGAGCTGGGCAAGAGTCTGCATAAAAAACGAAGTCGGGTATTGCAGATGGCTTTTCAGAAGCATCGCCATCGAACGCAGGTAAAGATGAATGGTGTTCATGATCAACCCTCTCTTTGCATTCGATTTATCGAATGCGTTTCCTCGCGGTATTTTTTGACTGAGTCATAATCATTCTCTTTGCATTCGATTTGTCGAATGCGTTTCCTCGCGGCATTTTTGACCGAAGCCTTATCCGCCCTGAACAATGATGCGCTTCCTGTTTGCATTCCACATGGCGTAGCCCGTGATTATCAAAGCCACGGCCCAAATGCCTTGCACGAGCAGGATGCGCGGTGCATCGGCCGGTACATATTCACCCGTGTAGAGTCTGATCGGACCGTCAAGAAGCTGGGCATACGGAAGCATCGTGATGACCTTCTGCCAGCTGTCCGGGAAAAGTGTCAAAGGAAGCAGATTTCCGGACATGGTCACCATCAAAAGATTCATGAGAGACTGCATCCCTCGCGGGTCGAGCGTCCTCATGGTAAATGCCATGGTTATGTTCTCTAGCGCGCACATGCAGACAAGCCCAAGGAAAAGTCCGACAAGCCCCGTGATCAGCCCACAGAACGTTGTCGGAGTCGTCACCCCCCAGCCCTTCGGCAGGATTGCCGCAAATACGAGCATAGGGATCCCTCGCATCAAACTTCCCATCAATTTCTGTGCCATAATGCGTGCGTAATAGAACCAGTACATATCGACAGGTCTGCACAGATCATAGGATATATTTCCGCTTCGGATCTTATCGAGAAGATCGGGATCCGTCGCAACGAGCATCCTGAAGAAAGCCTGCTGCATCCAGACATAGCAGGAAACATGTTCGATCGGGATCGCCTGGGGATTCCCCGCATAGAGCGCTCTGTAAAGCGCGATCAGGATAAGGCCGAAAAACATCTGGCATATGATCCCGCCGATCACCGCGCCGCGATACTGCAGCTCCATCCTGTTTCTCATTCGAAAAACCGTCAAATATGCTTTCATAGATCAAGCTCCTTGTACATGGAGGCTATCAGGTGGTCGATATTTCCCGAATCCTCGTCTTCGTACCGTGCGCTGACTTTGTGGTCATAATCGTATTGCTCGAGGAGGGTTTGAAGTCTCCCGTCATAGAGCTTTCTGCCGTGTCCGAGCACAAGTACCCTCGAGCAGAGCGCGGCAATGTCTTCCATATCATGCGTCGTGAGCATGACAGTCGTTCCGTGTTCCGCATTTTCCCTCTTTAAAAAGTCACGGAGAGCGAGCTTGCTCACCGCGTCGAGACCGATCGTCGGCTCATCGAGGAAAAGGAGTTCCGGCCTGTGGAGAAGCGACCCGCACAGCTCCGCCTTCATACGTTGTCCGAGACTTAAGAGCCGCAGCGGTGTCCTCAGGAGTTCTTCGATCTGAAGCGCATCGGTGAGTTCTTCAAGTCTGTCCTTATAATCGTCTGT
Organism: uncultured Clostridia bacterium; assembly: GCA_946403295.1. Taxonomy (GTDB): domain Bacteria; phylum Bacillota; class Clostridia; order Lachnospirales; family Lachnospiraceae; genus RUG11977. Next base: position 5,922 of record CAMIZL010000022.1, read on the forward strand.
CTGTATCCTGTATATATCCTTGAGCAGCGAGTAACTGTCAAGGATCGGCACATCCCACCAAAGCTGGCTTCTTTGCCCGAAAACAACGCCTATGTGTTTCACATATTCTTTCCTGTCTTTCCACGGAACTCTTCCCCCGACCGAAACCTCTCCCCCGTCAGGTGTGAGGATTCCGGAAAGGATCTTTACGGTCGTCGATTTGCCCGCTCCGTTCGGACCTATATACCCGAGAAGTTCTCCTTTTTCCACGGAAAAAGAGACGTCTTTCAACGCCTCTACGGTTTCCTTTTTACGAAACAGTTTTCCTTTTTCCCTTTTCTTCTTTACAACGAAAGTCTTTCGAAGCCCATTGATCTCAATGTAATGCATTTCTTTCTCCCCCAAACGGTTCCAAAATACAGTGTCTGCGCTTCTTTCCGATCCCCACCTGCCATACGTATCGCATTCAGTCCCTTTTCATACATATCCTGTTCAGCCCTTTTTTATATGTATCCTGTTCAGTCCCTTTTCATACGTATCACGTTTAGTCCCGTTTCCCGCACGGGTGTTATCTTTCCCATTTCCCATAGGGACATTTTCCGGTCTTTTTTGCCGCTCTCAGTTCAACCATACAACCGCAAGCCCCGCAAAAAGCGTCCTTCAGGTAATCGCACTCCGTACATTTGTTAAGCCGTGATCCATAGACATCGGCCGCAGCCTTCTCCCCGGGCGGCAGCAGATCGATAAGGCGCCTTACCTCCGCCTCGTACCGTGCGGGATCGATATCCCGTAACAGGCAGCGCTTGCAAGGCTTTTTCATGTGTTTTTCATCGTCTTGCATTTTTTTGATCATTTTATTCTGAGTAAAGTCACACTTGCGGCAGGAAGGACCACCCTGATACCTTCCCCTGTGATCGTTACGTCGTCAAGTTTCTCGGTTGTCACAACCTCAGGCTTGTCAAATGTGTTGTGAGCGTTCATGTCTCCGGTAACGACCGTCGCTTCAACCGATGAAACCTTAAGATCATCAAACCTGATCATTACTTCCTTCCCCGATTCGAGTGAAAGATTGTTGAGTGTAACGTTTATGATCCCGTCCGGGCTTTCCGAAACAGATTCCGTCACTTCCGGTACCTGATAATCTTTGATGCCCGTCTCGCCGACTTCCGAAAGGAAACTTGTGAGAAGCTGTGCTCCCTGATGATGCTTATACATCCTGAATACGTGATATGTGGGAGTAAGTACCATCTTCGGTCCCTCTGTCAGGATAACGGATTGAAGAACATTGACGGTCTGGGCGATGTTTGCCATGCGTACTCTGTCGCTGTGCTTATTAAAGATATTGAGATTTATACCCGCAACAAGCGCATCCCTGATCGTATTCTGCTGATAGAGGAATCCGGGATTTGTTCCCTCTTCGACATCATACCAGCAACCCCACTCGTCAACTATAAGCGCTATGATCTTCTTCGGATCGTACTTATCCATGATGTTAGAGTGCTTTGTGATGATCTCGTCCATCTTGAGCGTCTTGGCAAGTGTGATATACCATTCGTCGGACGTGAAATCGGTCGCACTCCCCTTATGATCCCAATCATGAGGAAGAGTATAATAGTGTAGCGACAATCCGTCAAGATTTCCGTGAAGATGATCATAGCAACGCGTGAAGAGTCGGCCGAGGATCCTCTCTGTCCAATCGTAATCGAAATCCGAGGGTCCGCAGGCTATACGCGCTATGGGCTTTTCCTTGTCGTACATCTTCACGAACGATTGATATCTTCTGTAGACATCGGCATAATATTCGGGATGCATGTTTCCTCCGCAACCCCAGTTCTCGTTGCCGACACCGAAATAATCCACCTTCCATGCTTTGTCCCGGCCGTTTTTACGTCTCTCGTTGGCAAGGGGAGATTCTCCGTCGAACGTCATATATTCGATCCACTCCGACATCTCCTGTACGGTGCCCGAGCCCACATTGCCGTTGATATATGTCTTACATCCGAGCTGATCGCAGAGTTCGAAGTATTCGTGCGTACCGAAACTGTTGTCCTCGACCACGCCGCCCCAGTTCGTGTTTATCATGCGTTTTCTCTTGTCTTTCGGTCCGATGCCGTCCTTCCAGTGGTATTCATCGGCAAAGCAGCCGCCCGGCCAGCGAAGAACGGGTATGCCCATGTCTTTAAGCGCTTCCACAACATCGGTTCTCATACCGTTTTTGTTCGGGACGGGTGAATCCTCACTGACAAAGATCCCTTCATAGATACATCTTCCGAGATGCTCCGAAAAATGACCGTATATCTCGGGGCTTATCTTACCCTTCTTTTCGTTCTCGTGTATTGTAAGCTTTATCATTTCTTACTCCTTTCCGCCTTTCTCTGCCTGGCTCTCTCTATCAGAGCCGCCGATTCCGTGAACGCATCGTCTATATAGGGACCGTCGTCGATCTTGCCCTTCTTTTCGAGTTTCTTGATCTCTTCCCAGTTGCGCAGCACCTCGCCCGAATCCGAAACAGTGACCTCACCGAACACGTGGGGGTGTCTGCGTATCATCTTCTCGGTGATCACGCGGTTGACATCATCTATCGAAAACAGCCCTTCTTCCTCCGCTATTTGAGCCTGCATAACGACCTGAAGCAAAAGATCGCCGAGCTCTTCGAGAAGATTCGACGGATTGCCCGTCTTCTCCAAAATGTTTATGCCGCACACGACCTCGGCTGCCTCCTCGATGCATGTCGTCTTAAGCGTAGCATGCGTCTGCTCCCTGTCCCAGGGACATCCTCCCTCGCCTCTTAAGCGGGCCACCACATTAACCAGTTCATCAAAGCTCTTCATATATGTCCTTCCGTATTGATCGTGTTTATCCGGGCTCTTTACAAATGTCTTTACGTTTATGCTTATTCTCCGAGGTATGCCCTCACCGCCGTATCATAAACGTTTTTGATCGAAACGCCCTCTCTGCGCGCGATCTGCGCGGCGCTCTCGTATTCGGGATATACCTTTTCTTCACCGTTATGCATGCAGACCTTGACTTCCACATCTCCGTACCCCGTCGACACGGTAACGCTCTGCCTGGGCAGGACCGTTCTTTCCATCTTTTGCCTGCGGATACCGATCGTGGTTGTGTTGTCAAATATGATATCCTCCATCACGGGGATCAGTTCCCTCTCCGTGATGACGGTAAGCAGCCACGCCGGTCTGTTTTTCTTCATGTATACGGGTGTATAGAACGCATCTTTTGCACCTTTGCTGAGTAGGCGTTCAAGCACAAATCCGAGTTCCTCTCCCGTGCTGTCGTCAATGTTGGTCTCAAGCTTCCAGATCGTATCTCCTTCGGGGCTTCTTCTGTCAACATCGTCAATTATCACGGCGCGAAGAACGCTCGGATATTCATATGCACGTTTTCCCGCACCGAGTCCGACCTTTATGGGCACAAACGTTTCGGGAAGCTTCCTGTCTGTCATAACGGCAGCCGCAAATGCAGCTCCCGTGGGCGTGATAAGCTCGACGGGTCTTTCCGTTTGTTTGATCGCAAGTCCGTACATGGATGCGACATTCATTACCGCGGGAACCGGGATCGGAAGTATTCCGTGAGCACATCTTACCGTTCCCGTGCCTTCACAAAGTTTGGGGATTATGACCCTGTCGATACCGAGATTGTCGAAACAAACCGCCGCCGCCACTATGTCAGCGATCGAATCAAGTGCCCCGACTTCATGGAAACAGACTTCTCTCACATCCTTGCCGTGAGCCTTTGCCTCGGCCTGCGCAAGTATCTCAAATACCTTGCCGGCAAGCATTCTGGCTTTCGGCGTCATCTCGAGTCCGTCCATGATCTTCTCAACATCCGAAAGATTTCTGTGTTCATGGTGATGATGGTCATGATCGTGATGACCGTGGTCGTGGTCATGATCGTGATGATCGTTATGATCGTGGTCGTGCCGGTGCTCATGGTCGTGGTCATCGTGGTCATGATGGTGATCGTCGTGACCGTGCTCATGTCCGCTTAAATGACCGTATAGATATTCCATGTCGTGGTCATGATTGTCATGCTGCTCATCAAGTACCACATCGAAGTTACAACAGTCGAGAGCATTTTTCATTACCCTTTCCGTAACGATCTTAACGCCCTCTGAGCCGAGTCCCTCAAGGGCTTTTCTCATTACCTTTTCGTCCGCTCCGAGGTCAAGAAGAGCGCCGACGATCATATCACCGCTGATGCCGCTTTCGCAATCAAGATAAAGAGTCTTCATGATCCTTTCCTTTCCCTACCGCCAGTCTGTTGATCTGTGTTGCAAGATATCCGGCTCCGTAGCCGTTATCGATATTTACGACTGCCACTCCGTTCGCACATGAATTGATCATGGAGAGCAACGCCGACAGTCCCTCAAAATTTGCCCCGTAACCGACCGAAGTAGGAACGGCGATCACGGGTACTCTCGCAAGCCCGCCAACAACACTGGCGAGTGCTCCTTCCATGCCTGCTATCGCAATGACACAATTAGCTTTTCGTATCACGTCGGTTTTTGAGAGAAGCCTGTGAAGCCCGCTCACACCGACGTCATATATCCTTTCCACCCTGCATCCGAAGAATTCTGCGGTCTGTGCGGCTTCTTCGGCAACGGGCACATCGGACGTTCCTCCGGAGCAGACCGCTATCATCCCCTTTTTATCCGTGACAGGTTCTCCTGCCGTTATGATACGGCTTACAGGGTCATATTTTGCGCAGGTTACGACTTCCCTGACGATCTCATATTGATGTTCGCTCGCACGCGTACCGAGAACACGTCCTTCATTCTCATAAAGACGCTGAAAAATGGTCTTGAGATGCTCATCCATTTTTCCTGCGCAATAAACCACTTCCGGAAATCCGCTTCTCTCGCTTCTTCCCGTATCAAGCTTGGCAAACCCAAGCTCCGCATACGATCCGCTCCTTAAAGCTTTTTCCGCTTCGGCAACGCTCATCCGGCCGCTTGCAACTTTTTCAAGGATTTCTTCCGTTCCTGTCATATTCTCTCTCTTTTTGATCTCTCTTTTGATCTCTTTTTTGATCTCTTTTTGATCTCTCTTTTGATCTCTTTTTTGATCTCTTTTCGATCTCTCTTTTGTTCTCTTTTTTGATCTCTTTTCGGGTCTTACGGTCTGCTGATATCAGACACTGTTTTTAAATCGTTTACAGTAGTTTCAATACGAAAATTTTACCATATCGACAATACTTATGCACTCGATTTTATTATCCGTGCCGGTATTTTCCGATAATGATCCGACGTCAATAATAAGGGGAGAGACCTAACGATCGGTCTCTCCCCGCAATCTGTCATTTTTTGTTGTCCTTATACGGAGCCTAAAGAGGTTCTTTTACTCCACTCTCTCAAATTTCACAGACTTACCTACGCCCGAAGCCTTAAGAAGTTCAACAACACGTTCAAATTCTGCCTGTGACGAAGCTTTGATCTTGAAGACCGCATTTTTGGCAATGCCCTTAAATGCATTCTTGTAGATCTTTGTTACGGAATCCGTAAGCTCGATTTTCTTCAGGTTCTTGTCGTTCTTAAACGCTCCCGCTCCGATCGATGTGATGTTCTCTCCGATCTTAACGCCCGTCATGGTCGTATTGTTCTTAAGAGCATTTTTGGAGATCTCGTTTACTTCACGTTTTTTGCCGTCAACCTCTATGGATTTGGGAATCTTAACCTTCTTCTCTTCCGTTTCGAAAACGGTCACTTTCACCGTTCCCTTCTTTGAAACGGAATATTTCTTCTCTGTCTTCGAACCGTCTTTGTTTTCAGTAACCGATTCAACCGTCTTCGATCCGTTTTTCCCGGCCGTTACATTTGTCGTGGTGACCGAACCGTCCTTATTCTTAACTACCTTAGGTTCCTGTTCGCCCTTCTGTTCAGCCTTGTCCCGGTCGTCTTTCTTCTCGTCGGCAGTCTTTGTATCTTTGTTTTCTTCGGCAGGTTTGTTTTCTTTTGCGGAAGAATCACCGCCACCTGCGGTTGTACCACCGGGTGCTGCGCCGCCCGTCGAGCCGCCGCCGATTGAGCTGCCGCCTCCCGTCGATCCGCCACCTGTCGAGCCGCCTCCCGTTGAGCCGCCTCCGATCGAGCCGCCTCCCGTCGATCCGCCGCCTGTTGAACCGCCTCCTGTTGAGCCGCCTCCCATTGAGCCGCCTCCGATCGATCCGCCACCTGTCGAGCCGCCTCCTGTTGAGCCGCCTCCTGTTGAGCCGCCTCCCGTCGATCCGCCTCCGGTTGCAGGTACGCTTTCAATAGTCACAGACTCGGATCCGGTTTTTGCTACATAACCGTCTGCCGTAACGATATAGAAAACCTTCAGGGGGCTTTCGTAAGCATAGGTGATCGTAGGGCTTGCATCAAGATCATATACGCCCTCGGTTTTTCCGTATCTGATAGCCGCACCGCTCACGGGATCGATAACAGAGACTGTTATTCCGTGTGCCTGTCCGTCATAAGTACCTTTATAACCGCTTGCCTGCACCGTAACCTGCTTGGAGACTACGATGTTGCCGGCGTTAGGGATCGCATCAAAAAATACGTATCCATTCTCCGTATACGACTTCAATACCGTATTGCCCTGCTGTACATATACTTGCGAATAATCATCCGGAAGCTTGATCTTTATCGAAAGAGGATAATCGTAATCACAAATATCATCAGCTATATCGTGTTTAAGAGTATATGTCATGGAAGAAGCATCACTTGACACTTTTTGAAGAGTGGAAGCATTTCTCTCCTTGACATACATGATGACATGCCCCATCGGTGCGACCCAGAGATCCCTGCCGTTTTGCATTGCCCAATCAAGCGCTTCGTCAATATCTTCAAGAGCAGTCGGTGAATAGGTATTGAATAGGTTCATCTTTCCTGCTATAGCCATTGTAGTAAATACCACCCACTTATCGTTATCGATCACATATTGGAACATATCGATAAAATCGTCTGCGGTTTTAATATTTCCGTCATTTCCGGTAAGTAAAGAAGGTATTTCGGCCCAGTCATCCGGACCCTCTTTGTTTATACATGCTCTGGTGGCGTAAATGGGATCCCACGTTATTGATCTTCCACCTATGTAATGAGCGTTTACCTCTTCTTTTTCACCGACATATCCCTTAGGGTATGCCCACGTAATACATCCGCGGTTTTGATCTATTTTTTCGTTTATGTTTCTTTTTGAACTTCCTCTTTCCCCTGCTCCGGAATTGTTAGGATTGGAATTACTGTTACTTCCGATCTCATGCCCTTTAGCGGCCAGGCCACGGAAGCCGTTCCAGTCTTCATCACTCGTCCAGTTTACAACAATATTAAATGTTGCTCTGCAGCCGTGGGCCTCGAACACGGGAGCCGCATCGTTATAGTGACTCGGAACTCCTGTGTCAAATGTAAACGACGCCGCACCTTTCCTGAATCCGAGCCATGTCGCGATCTCTTCGTCGGGCAGCACGACGGTCGCAGATGCCGTAACGCCCGAAAGCATGATCACGGAAATGATCATCGCCAGTAGCGAAACCGCTACTGCCAGAAAATGTTTCTTCTTTTTCCTACTCATTTTTGTGCCCTCTTTTCCCTTTTTGTTTTAGCTATAACATTATTTATGTTACGCCTGACATGTTAATTATGACAGGTTTTTCATTATTTTCAATACCAAATATAGATTTAATAAAACCCCTTTCTCCGTTTGTCCGGAAAAAGGGGCAGATATCATAAACCAAACTCTAAATATTTTTTACGATCGGTTGCGATCATTCTTTTTCGATCTCCGCATCGGCAGCATTTTTACTGCCGGTAAACATTTTCTTAACGACGCCCTTGGGATCTGCGACAAGAAGTCTTATTACCCAGATAACAAGTCCGAGCGCTACAACCGAAAGACCGAGGAACGAATCATTAAGCATATCGGCTGCTCCGGGTGTAAAGAATTCCGCCTCAAGCTCAATATACTCGGCGATCGCATCAACAAACCACATAAGCGAAGCGCCCCAATACATAAGAGCAAGACTTCCGAGTCTCATATCATCGTTTTTACGGTTATACCATTTTACTGTAACAGCAACAGCTGCAAATATTGTTATAAGTAATGTCATTTTTTCTCCCCTTTACATACCAATTATAGTTTTGATCCTCTTAATCCGGGACGTCCCACTATATGAAGAGCAGTCTTGCTCATAGCGAACCAGATAGCCGTAACAAGTGCGGCCATTCCGACTCCGACCGTTCCTATCTCGGTCAGCATCTCCATGGCATCCGCAGGATCATTCATAGCGGTGAGGAAAGGAAACCACGGAACAACTTCTCCGTGCCATACATGTTCGAATGCAAGAAGCGCACTTCCTCCGAACAAAAGTTTCGAAAGCCATCCGAGTCTTGTAGACAAGGGGATAATGGGCTTCTCTGCCGATGATCTGTGATCGGATTCAGCGAGTTTCTCCTTCTTTGCAATTTTCTTTTCTACTACTTTTACAACGATCGCCTCAGCGAGTGAAACAGTAAAGCAAGCCATTTGAGTTCCTCCTATTGATTCCGATTTAATAATCGACACCTGTTTTCTGTCATCAATTTCAGTATAAATAAAAATATATCACTTGTCCACAAGAATACTTTTCATAATCCGCTGTCAGTCTTTTCAATAATTGTTATACCGCAGACTGTCGATGATCGTTACCCGGCGGACTGTCAGTCAATCTCTGTACCGCAGACTGTCGATGATCGTTACTTTGCGGACTCGATTATGCCTCCTCCGGCCACACAACCCCCGGCGTCGTAGAATACCGCCGATTGTCCGGGTGCCGGTGCACGTACGGCATCTTCAAAAGTCACCCTGACCTTTCCGTCCCCGAGTGTCTCCACAAACGCGGGTTTTGCTTCGTGGTGGTATCTGATCTTAACGAAAAGGGACGAAACGGCTCCCGTTTCGGGGCAGGGCAGTCCCATATAATTTACGTCTCTGCATATGATGCTCTTATGCATTATCGAATCTTCTCTACCTACGACGATCTCATTTGTATCCGGTCTTATCTCGCTAACATACGCATAATATCCGAGCGGCAGACCGAGTCCTCTTCTCTGCCCGACCGTATAGTGGATGATGCCTTTATGTTTTCCGATGACGTTTCCTTCCGTGTCTATAAAACTGCCTTCTCCCGGGATCCTTACGGCGGAAGCATTTTCGCAACCCGCGTCGGATCCGGTTTTTTCAGGATAAAACAAGGGATTCGATGCATTCTTTTCAATAAATCCCGCATAATCGTCATCGGGCACAAAACAGATTTCCTGGGAATCGGGTTTCTCGGCAACCGTAAGTCCTATCTTACGCGCTATCTCGCGAACCTCATCTTTCGTATATCCCCCGAGCGGCATGAGCGTTTTGGCGAGCTGCTCCTGTGTGAGCTTATAAAGCATGTAGGTCTGATCTTTCTGCGCATGCCTGGCGCGTTTAACCGAAAATCTCCCGTTCGGAAGCTTGACCACATAAGCGTAATGACCCGTCGCCACGTAATCAGCTTCGAGAACATCGGCCGCATAGAGAAGCTTCTCCCACTTGACGAAGCGGTTACATTCAATGCAGGGGTTCGGCGTCAGTCCGCGGATATAATCATCGATAAAGGGCATGGTAACCTTTTCCCTGAATTCACGCAGGCAATTAAACGACCGGAACCCGATACCGAGTTTCCATGCCGCTGCCTGTGCGTCATTTATCTCGCAGCAGCGACTGAGCGACCCGTCATCCGCTTCCCAGGTACGCAAAGTCACACCGATCACCTCGTGACCGGCTTCTTTCAGAAGATATGCGGCAACCGCGCTGTCCACACCGCCGGACATGCCGACTACAACTCTTGACATATGGGCTCTCCTAATATTTTGGGTTCATCATCTTTTCGGGCTTCAAAGTATTAAAGCCGTGATATCGGAAGCCCGCTCCGCGATAAGAGTCGCTCCCGCGTTTTTTAGCTCCTCTTCGGAGCCGTATCCGTACACCACGCCGATCGAATCGATCCCGACCTCGACAGCGGCCTCGATGTCATAGAAACGGTCTCCCACCATAACGATATCGCTGCGGTCACTGTCGCCGAGTCCGAGTATTTCCATCGCCTCAAGGATAAGTCTCGTTTTGCTCGGATTCCTGTCTTCCTTCGAAGGCCCCACGACCGCATCAAAATACTCTTTTATGCCGTTATTGCCGGCTACGATCTCGGCGAGCACCTTGGGTTTTGATGTCACCATCATAAGTTTGCAACCGCCGTTTTTGAGGCTTTCGAGCATTTCTTTGACCCCGTCGTAAAGCGGAGCCTTAAATATCCCCTCCGCCTCGTAGTGGGCTCTGTAATATTTGATCGCTTCCGCACACTGTTCATCGTTCATTCCGTAGCGCTCGCTGAATGATACGTAAAGAGGGGGACCGATGAATTTCTTAAGATTTTCATAGTCCTCATTAACTATTCCGAATTCTTCGAGTGCCTTCCGGGCCGATTCGATGATCCCGAATTCGGACTGTGTGAGCGTCCCGTCAAGGTCAAAAAACACATATTTATATTTTTTCATCGTTTGTCCTTCCTTTTCCTTCCGATCAAAAGGCCGTGTTTTGCCGAGATCGCGTGTTTCGGACACATTTCCTGGCAGCAGTAGCATCTGATGCACTTTTTATAATCATAAACGGGCGGATTATCCTTTCCGTTCTTAAACTCGACGGCTTTTCCCGGCACGGGACAATGATTAACGCATATGCCGCATTTGACGCACTTACTCGTGTCGATCACGGGCCGGCGCGCAAGCCTCGTCATCAGGCCCGAATATCTCATCAGGAATGTTCCTCTCGGTTTTCCCCTCGGCACATCAAAATCGGGATTTCCGTACTTTTCAAAGAGCTCGCTTTTTGTGATCACTCGTGAACCGTCTTTGCCGCAAAGGATCATCTCGATCTCTTCCTCTTTGTCGGTTCCTATCCCCATGCGGATTCCCTGCGAATTGGTGGGGATTATCTCGGGATCGAGATTTACAAGGTAACAAAAGACCGCATCTATCGCTACCGGATCCCTTGACACGATAAGGACATTCATGGGTACGGGATCGCCCGAACCCGGGCCGTTTCCCTCCATGGCCACGATGCCGTCCATAATATGAAGTCTCGGTTTCGTGCATCTGTGGATATCCGCAAGCATTCTCGCAAAGACGGTAGCATTGGGGAATTTCACGTGACCGGCCGCTTTTCGGTATCCGCACACAAATCCGTATACATTTTTTACCGCGCCCGTGATCCTCTCAAGCGCGTGGGTCTTCATTTTACAAACGTTTATGATGGCATCGCTTTCGACTATTTCCTTACAGAAATCAAATTCGCGACATGTCATTCCTTCCGGGAAATCGACATGTACAGCCTCAGACATCGAAGTGCTCTTTGCACCGAAACATTCTTCTTCGACACCAAGCATCTTGATAACGCTTTCGCAGGTGCCGTATCCGGGTGAATCTCCGTATCTGACAAAGGAACAATCTGCTTCACTCAGGATCCTCAGTACCGCTTTCAGGACCGAGGGATGTGTTGTGACCGCTCTTTCGGGCTGGGCGGCGCTGAGGAGATTGAGCTTTACAAGTATCTTTTCCCCGGGGCTGACAAATTCTTCTATTCCTCCTAACTCCCGAAGACCTTTTTTCAGGCATTCGTATACGGTGTCCTCATCGTAGGTGTCGCAGGGGATTATTGCTACCCGTGATTTTTTGATATCCGACATATCGGTTTTCTTCCTTTTCGATCGATCTATTTAAGCAGAAATTCTATCGTAATGACAAGTATCTCGTCAACAAGCTCTGCCTTGCATGTACCGTTCATCTTTTCCGTCAGCTTTTTGGCGATCGCGAGTCCGAGACCGGTATTGCTGCTGCTTCTGACATGATCCTTTGTAAAATACCTGTCAAACAATCTGCCGGCATCCTCTTTCGAGATATTTGTCGCGCGGTTACTGAATTCAAAACGGCATTTCGGGTCCGGCGTTTCCTTTCGCAGTGACAGCTTAAAGCTGCCTTCCCCATGCTTGAGTCCGTTCGAAATTATATTTGAGAATATGCGCTTAAAAGCGTCGCTGTCTCCCTCGACGATAAGAGGCGCTTCATCTATATCAACCTGCATCTCGAAGCCTCTCTTTTCGAAATCGCTGTAGAAAACAGCCAGCATATCCGTAAGTATCCTGCGGATATCGGTTTCTTCCCTTTGCAACTCCAGCGCGCCCGATTCCATACGTGTATAGTAAAACAGCTGATCGACAAGATTTCTTGATGTTTCGAACCGCTCCTCGATGGCTTCGATATAGCGTTTCTTTTCGTCCTCCGTCAGTTCCATGTTTTTGAGCATTCCGGTATATCCGCTCGCTGCGGTAAGCGGTGTCCTCAGATCATGCGAAATCTCGGTAAGGCTTTCCCTGATCTCCCGGTTCATCCTTTCCGCATCTCTCGCTTTGTTTCTTAATTCTTCGATCCGCCCGTTTACCGAATCGATCATCGGTACAAAAAGTTTTATCCCTTCCGTATTGCGGAGCAGCTGATTTGTACTCTCCCCGATCATATCGTCGGCCTGCCGTGCCAGATCACGCGCCGCCGTTTTGATCCTTTTGAGGATAACGATCAGTAAAATGCATATGATCAAAAGTATAATGGCAACTATTCTCATTATGACTCCTCTGACATCTTAAAACCTATACCCCACACCGTTTTGATATAATCATCCCTGCCGCCTGCCGCCGCAAGTTTCTTACGGAGATTTCCGATATGAACGTTAACCGAATTGTCCTCCGGCAGAGATTCTTCTCCCCAGACCGTCTCGAAGATATTCTCACGTGTAAAGACTTTCCCGGGATATCTCATCATGAGTTCAAGTATCTCATATTCCTTTCGGGTCAGATCTGCCGGTTTTCCTCCCGCTCTTACTTCACGGCTTAAAGGGTTTATCTCGACGTCACGAAAAACGATCATGTCCGTTTTCTCCCCGCCGTCACGCGCGCCCAAAGATCCGCTTGCGCTTTCCGTCACTTTACCCGTCTTCCCCACGCGCCGTAAAAGTGCTTCTATCCTGACAACAAATTCCTCATAATTGAACGGTTTTACAAGATAATCGTCCGCGCCGAGTTTCAACAGCTTTATTTTCGATTCGACCGAATCAACGGCTGTGACACAAAGAACCGCCGCATCGTAACTTATTCTGACCTTTTCGAGCACTTCATCTCCCGCCATTCCCGGAAGCATCAGATCAAGCACTATAAGATCGATCTGTTCTTTCTCAAGAACAAAAAGAGCTTCCGTACCCGAAAAAGCGGATACAACGCTGTATCCGCTCTTTGTAAGGAGCTCCTTTTCCATATCATGGATCTCAGTATTATCTTCAACGATCAGTATTCTTGCCATTATAAGTATCCACTCTTTCGTATCGGACCGCAAAAGAGCGGCACGATCATAAATCTTTCCTGTCGGATACTATTATACTCGCACAAGTAAGTAAAATACCAGCACAAAAATACGGGATCACGGCAAACAGGTAATCAGCCGGCGCCGTTGACGTCGATGTGGCCAGATCCATGAGCGTTATGGGGTCAAAGAGCATTTTTTTCTCTGTCAATGCAGTCAAAGTGAACGCGCACAATTGTAATATCGAAGCTGTGAAGATGGCTATGATCAACGTCCAGCTCGTTTTTCTCGTGATATTGGCCACCAATTGCGTAAACGACACATACATAAAGCCAAACACAAGGACTGCACACACAAATCTCAGGATCATAAGTCCGTCAAAAGGTCCGGTCCCGTTTCCAACGAAGGTACCCCTCAGGAATGCCGCCACGTAAGCTACCGCTGCGATCACGAGCGAAAGTACAAAAACGGTAAATATCGAACCGAACGTATATGATGCACGTTTTGTTCCCTTTCCGATGATCTGACGGATGCTCTGCGACGAATAATCCGATGTGAAAACAAGGGATGCGAATATACCGATAAAGAGGAAATACAAACCTCCGCTGAGTGCTTCGTACATAGAATCAAAACCTTCGATAATCATCTCGGGCCTTACCCTGAGATTGACCGAAACCGTGATCAGATCAAACAAAGTACTGATAAAAGATATTGCAACCAAAACATAAAAGCTTTTTGTCCTCAGACATTTGTATAATTGAGCCGAGATAACGTTATGCATTTTTTGTACCTCCTCCCATTTTTTCAACGAAATAGGTTTCAAGATCCTGTCCTTCAATGCTTATACTTTCGGCATACATGCCCTTTTCTCCGAGTGCGCGGTTTATCTTTCCGCTGAGCCCGGTATCGCAATAAACCAGGACTTTTCCTCCGTCGAGCACCTTGTAATCCCTAAGGTTCATTTCCTCGAGCGTTACCACAACTTTCCTCGGATCGAGTCCTTGAATGCCTACCGCGCGGCGGTTCTTCTCTAGGAGTTCCTCGTTCGTCAGTTCATCGACGAGCACTCCGCGGTCGATAACTCCGAATTTTGTCGCCAGTCTCTCGAGTTCTCCGAGGATATGGGACGATATAAGGAGGGTGATTCCCCTTTCTCTGTTAAGCTTTAAAAGCAGATTCCTGATATCTACGATGCCGGTCGGATCGAGGCCGTTGATGGGCTCGTCAAGGATCAGCATGTCGGGATATCCGACGAGCGCGATCCCTATTCCGAGACGCTGCTTCATTCCGAGCGAAAGCTTCCTTGTCTTCTTCTTTTTTGCTTCGCCAAGGCCGATGTAGTCGATTATCTCGTCGATGTTCCTCGGATCGGTTATCCCGAGAAGTTTGTTATAAAACATCATATTCTCATATACGGTAAGTTCGGAATAAAGCGAAGGGCTTTCTATAAGACATCCTATCCTCGGTAATGTCTTTGAGTTGTCCTTCTCTCCGAAAAATTCATATGTACCGGAAGTAGGCGCGGCGATGGCGCCGATCATCTTCATAAACGTTGTTTTACCGGCGCCGTTTCTTCCGATCAGTCCGTATATATCGCCCTGATCAATGCGCATCGATACATGATCTACCACAGTGGTCCTGCCGTAAACTTTAGTCAGCGAATCGGTTTTCAGTACAGATACCATTTGTTCTTTCCTCTCTTTCGTTTTTCTGTAAACGATTCTATAACCGGATCTTAAAACAATCCTTTGGAAAGTTTAAAGAATTTATAAAGTTTTTCTCCCGGGCGATCCCGCCCCTGCCGAATAAAAGGACCCGCATATCGCCTATGCGGGTCCGCAAAATATTGTTATAAAGTTACGATCATTCCGCGTTGCAATACTTATCGCCGAGTCCGGCAATAGTTCCGTTTGCAAGCATCTTCTCGATCGAAGCATTGATCTTTTCAAGCAACTCACTGTTTCCCTTGGCAACTGCGATCGCGTATTCTTCGTTATCGAATGCCCGGTTATCTTCCACTATAACGAGTCCCTTGTTATCGGCGATATATTTTGAAGCCGTAGCCGAATCGATAACGACTGCGTCACACTTGCCGTTTACAAGCTCCATAACGCACTCTGTTCCTTTTTTGAAGGACTCGTATCTGTATCCGAGCTTACCTATACATGTCTCACCGGTATATCCCTGAACTACCGCCGTGAATTTGTCCGCAAGGTCTGCAGCCGACTTTATGGGAGAGCCTTCTTTTGTAATGATGACCTGAGTAGCCGAATAATAAGGGATCGAGAAATCAACCGATTCCGCACGATCCTCTGTAACCGTCAATCCTGCGATAACGGCATCAAGCTGATTGTTCTGTAATGCAACAAGAAGCGAATCAAATTCCATGTTCTCGATCAAGGTTTCCTTATCCATGTCCTGACCGATCTGCTTTGCGATCGCTATATCGATACCGTCGAACTCACCGATCAATCCTTTTGCAGCCACAAATTCAAAAGGCGGGAATTCCGCATTTGTTCCGAATTTGATCGTTTCCGACGAAGATTTTCCGCAGGCCGTTAAAGAAGCGACCGCGAGAACCGCGATAAGTACGATAGCAATGATCCTAAATGATTTTTTCATATCTGTCCCTCCTATTAAACGGCGATCTTTCCGCCGTTGATTATCATATAATGAATCCTTTGCTCCCAATCCCCCGGGTTCACGCGCGTGTCAAAACCCAGCCGGCGAAAAGCTTCGTGTATCCCTGTCAAAGTACCTTGCTGAGAAAGAGCTTCGTGCGCTCGTTTTGAGGATTGTCAAATATCTCTTCCGGTGTACCGCTCTCCATTATTATTCCCTGATCCATAAAGAGCACCCTTGAAGAAACTTCTTTCGCAAATCCCATCTCATGCGTGACTACGACCATCGTCATGCCTGATCTGGCAAGGCTTTTGATAACATCGAGAACCTCTCCTACCATCTCGGGATCAAGTGCCGATGTGGGTTCATCGAACAACATGATCTCAGGGTTCATGGCAAGAGCTCTTGCTATCGCAACACGCTGTTTCTGACCGCCCGAAAGCGACGCCGGATATGAATCGGCTTTTTCCGAAAGCCCTACTCTCGCGAGCAATTCAAGCGCCTTTTCCTTCGCCTCTTCTTTCGTCATTTTTTTGAGGAGTACGGGCGCAAGCGTGACATTGTCCATGATCTTCAAATGCGGGAACAGATTAAACTGCTGGAATACCATTCCCATCTTTTGTCTGATCAGATTTATATCAACGCCCGGCGCGGTGATAAGCTCGTCATCAACGTAAATCTCACCCTCCGTAACATCTTCAAGAAGATTTATGCATCGCAGGAATGTCGATTTGCCCGAACCCGAAGGTCCGATCACCGAAACGACCTCACCGGGACGGATATGTTCGTTCACGCCCTTCAATACTTCGAGATCGTTAAAATTCTTCTTTAAATTCTTTATCTTTATCATGCCTGATTCCCCGTGAATGTTATCATCTGACTTCGGACTGCCGTAATTTCTTTTCTATACGCTTAAGACCTATATTGAGGATCTTGATGATCACGTAATAGATGAACGCTGTCGCAAACAAGGGCATAAATGCCTTGAACGTCGTACTCTTGATGAGGTCTCCGGCCTTCTGAATATCGACTAGCCCGACATATCCGACGATTGCGGTTTCCTTGATAAGCACGATAAATTCGTTCACCAATGCAGGGAAGATGTTCTTGATCGCCTGCGGAAGAATGATATGTATCATCGTCTGCCTGCCGTTGAGGCCGAGCGATCTTCCGGCTTCGGTCTGACCTTTGTCTATCGAAAGGATTCCCGCTCTGATGACCTCGGCTACATAACCGCCGGAGTTAATACCGAATGCTATGGCGCATATGATCCACTTATCCCACAGCACGGTCGCAAACACCACGAAATAAATAAGCATGAGCTGTGTTACGGACGGAGTACCGCGGATAATATCGGTATAAACAAGCCCCAGGCCGCGAAGCACCTTCTTCTTGGACAAATTGCATATCGCTATAAAAAAACCGATGATAATGCCAAGAACTATCGCAACAAGCGATACCTTGAGCGTTACACCGATTCCTCCCAGAAGCAGCTTGTACCTGTCTTCCTTAATAAAACAACTATAAAATTGTTCCGAGATCGTAGTAAAAAAATCCATTCTTCCTCCCGACTCTCCAAAAAATGATCGCAATGCCGTCATAAACATAACGACACTGCGATTTTATTACATTTGCAAAGATTTTTCAAGGTTCCGGCGGAATCTACACGGTAAATTCAACGACCGCATAGGGATTTGACTCTTTATCGTTTAAAGAAACAACATATACGGAGCCGTTTTTGTAATAAACGGGATATATCCCGTCTCCGAGTCTTGCCTGAGCCTTATACTCCACTCTGAGCCGGCGAACTTCTATGTCTTCCTCGAGCATCTCCATGGCCATCCTGACGTATTGTCCGTTATTGACGTGATGATTTGCGTCAAGATGATGCTTTGCCACATTTATGGGTTCGAGCATCGTTCCTTCACCGGGCAGCATTATTTTTCTCGGCAGATATTCCATCTCAAGCTTCGGCTCCACCTTATACGCGTCGACGACCTCCGCGGGTGCGGACACGGGTGTTCCTTTTTCCATGTTCAGGAGCGTCCATACCGTTTGCGCGACAGAGATACGTTTTCCTCTTTTGTCCTCCATAAAATAATTTCTGTAACCGAGCGGACCTCTTATCATATAAGGGATCGTTCCGATCGTCACATGTTCGCCCTCCGCGGGATATCTCTCAATATCGATCTGCCATGAATTTAAGACCCATGCGAGATTCATGGGTTTTAAATATGCCATGCCTATCCCGAGGTCATCCGACTGAAACGTCGAACAATCCTGATAATAGTCTAAGAGCGCCGTGAGCGTCAATCTCTCGTTTTCATCGGATTCGCTGTAACGGATCCTGCTTTCAAATGTATACATGATTCACCCCTTTATGTGCTTTTATCAGGTGAGGTCACTGTTTGCGCCTTCACCTGTTTTCTGTAAAAGTACCACAGTCTCCACGTGGGTTAGCATTTATTAGTCCCCCAACATCTAGCGGACTCAGAGAAGCCTTTTCATTTACAAATTCGGAAAGTGCTTTTCTGCTGACTCCAAGCATCTGTGCCGCATCAGTTACAGTCAGTCCCAAGGGTTTCATTACATCTTCAAGGAAAACACGGCCTGACACCATAACCCCGTCACCAAAGACCCATTTTTATTGTTTTTTTACACTGGGATGTGGTAAAATCTGAAACGGCGGTTTTTTTTGAATATTTCATATAAAAGAGGGGAAAGTTCTATGTCTATTGAAAAACATAATATCAATGAAAAGGAATATCCGCAACTCTTTTTCGCAGGCGCGAAGGGAATGCTGGTCTGGGTGGTGCTGAGTCTTGTACTTACGGTTGTTGGCTACTTACTTGAGACCCTGCTTTCGGATGGAGGCATCACAATGCTGGCCTCAGATATACTTGCAGTGATAGCATTGATGCCGGTCCTGGCTATTTTGGACCGGGGTGACAGCCTGGCTGCCCTGGTTAAAAGAGAGGCTGCGGAAGACAAGAACGTAAAGACATCTTCATTTTGGTTCGAAAAGGGAGGAAAGCTTCTTAAGGCTTTGGCGATCGTCCGGGTTTTGGGATTCTTTGTAAAAGTCTACAGGGAAATATCTTTAACTAATTATTTGGTTTTTGGTGGCCTCACAGACGTTGCGGATATAGTCCTGTCGATCCTCATATTGGTATTTATCTGCAACGGCTTTGCAGAAAACTGTAAAGATAAGGGTAGCTATATAACAAAAGGGTTTAAGGTCTTAAGGATCATTTTCCCTGTGATCCTTGTACCGGTGGGAGTTCTCACAGCATTTGAAAGAATTGCTGACAGCTCCTATAGATTTTTGAGCGAATGCATCAGCCTGATCCCGGTGATCATATCATTCGTCGTTTTCTTTATCTTTGTGCTATACTTCATGAGACAATACACTGAAGAAGGAAATAACGGTGAGGGCGCATTTAAGGGTATTATCAGATACTTCCTTATCACCTTCTGCCTTCTGGTGGGGTTTGCCGCAGTTATGACAGGCGTTAAGATAATAGCAAATAATTCCGTGATGAAGACAGCTATAGAGGTGTTTGAAAGTACTGACAACAGGATGCCGGGTTTTTATGAATTAAAAAGCAGTGAAGATTTCTGGAATCATAAAGATCATAATATGACTGTGGATGTAGGGCAGGTAAAAGTGATGGATACGGATATCAGCTCCCCCGTAACGCGGCTTGTTCCACTTGGAATGATGACAGCGGAGCATATTGTTACGGGTGATATCATCAATGAGAGATTTGGCTACAACTCCCATTACTATCTGCTGGTTTTTGATGACGGAACAAAGGTCCTTTCTGTGATCCCCACTTGCGTATATGAGAGCGCCCTGGCGGGAGGATCAAATGGCAGGATCGGTTTTCACACGGAAATAATGACCGAACGTGATTATGAGTTTAATTTGACCGACGGAGAATCGGTGATCGATGGCTATATATTATATTATGACAATTACGTATCACCTAAGGTCGATATCGATAAAGCCAATACACTGTTCACAGTGATAGCTAAGATACTTATTGTAGCGGTCAGCATTGCGGCTTACGTGACAGTTATGGCTTCCGGTTACTGCGACGGACATACTCCGATCTACCGCAGAAAAGATCCTGAACGTAAGTAAGACCGGTGCAGGGCAGTTACAAGCTCCGACCTATAAAAATTGGGCAAAGAATATCATTCCTTGCCCATTTATTTATCACTTATTCTTCTGATGGAGCTGCCTTATAGAGCTCCTCTACAAATCTTTTGCCAATCTGGCTAAGTCCATCTTTATGTATATAACCAATTTCCATAGAGCTATACGGAAGGTGTGCGCTTTCTCTAAGCGGGATAATCTTATAATCACTCCATCCTACGGCGCCTCTGACAGCTCCCGAACAAAAAGTAAATCCGTTCAGTTTATTCATAATCTGAAGCATGGATGCTCTGTCCGAAACCTTTATTGAATACGGATAATCCTGCTCTCCAAAAATCTCCTCCGCCATATATAAAGGACTATCCTTTCCCTGTTCATAGGTTAAAATAGGATATTTTGTGATATCTTCATAGTCTATTATGTCTCTGTCTGCAAGCGGATGATTTTTTCCCAGATATACATAAAATCTGCAACTTACAATCTTCTTATATGTCAGAGAATTATCTACAAAAAGTTTCTTTAAGGCCTCCTTGTTGAAATCACTAAGGAACAAAACCCCAACCTCGCTTGCTGATGTGCTTACATCTTCTATTATCTTGGAAGTAGTCGTTTCAAGAATTGAAAAATGATATGTTGAAGCATCATAGTCTTTAACAGTATCTGAAAATGCCTCACACACAAAGGAATAATGTTGTGTCGAAACGCTGAATACTTTTCTGGCATTACCTTTGCCATCATATCGCCATATGAGCTGATCATACTGATCACAAACTTTCTTTGCATAAAATAGAAAGTCAGATCCTTCAGCTGTGAGGTTAACCCCTTTATTGGTTCTATTGAAGATAGTTATTCCTGACTCTTCTTCAAGACCTCTTATTTTATTGGTAAGTGTAGGCTGTGACATAAACAGGCTCTCTGCTGCCTTGTTCATAGAGCCTGTTTGCGCCACAACCATTGCATAGCGTAGCTGTTGCAGTGTCATTCAAAATCCCTCGTATCACTTTTTTGTTTGAATAATATGCTAACACATCTATTGACAAATGTCTTATTTCAAAAAGATATCTCCGGTAATAAGCAGTGATTATAGGCTTCATTATCTCTTGATTCATTTTTGAATATCTCTTAACGCAAGCACTCCGCCATCCATTCGATATACTATATCTGCATAATTGTATGCTGACTCATCGTGCGTTACGATTACAACAGCCGCACCATCTTTTGCTTTTTGTCGAAGAAGTTCGAATACAATTTGTGTATTATAATCATCAAGATCACCTGTCGGCTCATCTGCAAATACTACAGAAGGCTGATTAATTAGTGCTCTTGCAATTGCACATCTTCTGAGTTCTCCTCCAGACAACTGACTTGACAGATACTCCTCTCGATTGGAAAGTCCTAGGAGCTCAATCAGCTCATCTGCTCTATCTGAATCATTGCCATTATTGTTTGCTAAAAGTATATTCTCCTTAATAGTTAAATTACTAAGTAGACTTTGGCCTTGCGGAATAAACCCGATATTTTTGCTTCTAAAGTCAGAAATAAAATCATCGTTCTGCTGATATAAATCGATATCATCATACAAAACGCTTCCTTCTTGCGGTTTCAACAAACCGGCCAACACGCTGATAAGCGTTGTTTTCCCACTCCCGGATCTTCCGAAGATAACCGCAACCTTACCGGGAACAATGGTTATATCAACAGAATTTATGATAGAGATAGTCTTATCCTTTTTGCCATTTTTAGTATAAGAAACTAATATATTCTTTGCATCGATCATCATGATATTCGCTATTTCCCTTCGAATATGTTGTTGCTTTCCTACTCTCTCAATATCCTTGCTGTATCCACTGACACAGCCTTGTAGGCTGATATCAAACCCGATATTGTTCCAAGAAGCACAACGCTTATAAAGGTTACAAGGATATAGTATGTGGTTGCAATCACACCGGGAAGCAAATACGGAAGATCAAGTCTGGAACCAATAAGAACACTAAATGAATACATAAATGCTCCCGTGATGATGATGCCAAACACACTTCCGATAATTCCAATTATAATTGCCTCTGACATAACCAAAACACCCAGCTTCTTTCGTGAAACTCCGATTACTCTAAGCGCTGCAAACTCTTTCTTTCTCTCACCTGTGATGATGTAGAAAGCTGCTATCAAAATAATTGCTGCAAACACCCATATGATTTTGACAAAAAACGAAATTGCAGAAGAGATGACACCTAGCCGATCCGAGGTCGAAGTCATCATTGTCCTTGCTCTAACAGCTTTGACTTCGCTGTTGTTGAGATTAATATCAGATACGATCGTATCAATGTCATATCCGTCTTTTACATCAATATAAACAGAAGATATAACATCATCCGGGCTTTGCTTTGATAATATGCTAATCCCTTTATCCTCCGCTGCCTCTATTAAAGTTTTTACTGTATCACCTGTTGTATATACCGCAGTGTCAAGTCCTGTTCCGGTCTTTTCAAGCTTGCCGACTACAAGAAATTCCTTTCCATACAATCTCAAGGTATGGCCCACTTTAGTAGAGAGCATTGAACCAACAATGATCTCATTATCCTTAAGCACGCCCTGATAACTTTCATGCAACCAAGGTTTGATTGTGAAATCAGTCTCTTCATCAAATCCGATTATCTGAACCTTAACACTACAGCAGTCTGCATTGGCCGACACCAGAAAATATTGCGTCGATATCCTATCTACTCCCTCAATACTTTCAAGGTCATTTAAAATATTTTTATCCATATAAAAATATCCGGGTGTTCCCTGAAGCAGGAGATTTTGAAGATCTACCTCTGATTCTGCATCCTTTGGAAGCACAATGATATCTGCGCCCAATCTTTCATTCAAACTATCAAGTCCGTTATTAAGACTTTTGATAAAGATGCTTCCCCCAAATAATGACATTGTCAAAATTACGAGTATTAGAGTTAATCCTATCGTTCTTTTTTTATAACTGAATATATTTTTTAACGGCAGTTTCGCTATGTTCACTTATTAACTCCCTGCTTATTCTTTTTGATAACACTAATAACTACATCTGCAACCGATACAACAAACACAATCGCGCTAATGACTCTTACTGCAGGCTGAAAGATACTGATACATCTCATACTGCTCATCATGCAAAGTGAAAAAACAGTTCCAGTAACTAAAAATACGGCTACCGCAATTGGGATCTGTGCAAGTGTTATACCAAGCTTCACCTTTTCATTACTTATAATA
The DNA here is from genome assembly GCA_946403295.1 of uncultured Clostridia bacterium. GTDB lineage: Bacteria > Bacillota > Clostridia > Lachnospirales > Lachnospiraceae > RUG11977. The sequence continues at coordinate 29,336 of CAMIZL010000022.1, forward strand.
ACTGATGCCAATGACTGAACAAAAAGAATAAAGCCAAGTGTCGTAACTGCCAGTTGTGCATAATGGCAAGCCATTACATGTTCTTCCGACAACGGACAAGCTGCGAATACTGTAAACGATCCGATTGCAAGTATTAATGAAAGTACAAGTTCAATGAACTTTACAAAATTTCTTTTAAAATAATTCATATTTCATCCTTCCCATTTATCTGATTTAAAACTCATTTATAAACATTCTCTTTAGATATTGTATTCCGGTTGCGGAATCGCCTGTGCCAATTCGAAAAATTCAAGGATTTGTCGCCTCATTTCAAGAAACGATACACTTCCTCTCTGTCTTGGTCTGGACAAATTCACATCTATAATCTTACTAATCTTACCTGGTCTTGGCGTCATGATGACAATTCTATCGCTTAAATATATCGCTTCATCAATATCATGCGTCACCAAAACAATAGTAGTTCCATCCTTTTTCCACAATTCCAAGAGTTTATCCTGAAGAGCCGCCCTGGTAAAAGAATCAAGAGCACCCATAGGTTCATCCAAAAGAAGAGCCTTAGGTTCATTTATAAGCGCTCTTGCTATGGCGACTCTTTGCGCCATACCACCCGAAATCTGATGTGGATACGACTTCTCAAATCCTTTCAGTCCGACAAGTTCAATATAGTTTTCTATATTTTCTTTTTTGCTTCTATAAACATTTCTTGCCCTTAAACCATAAGCAATATTATTCCTAACACTCAACCACGGAAAAAGGCTTCCCTGCTGAAATACGTATCCTCTGGACGGATCAGCTCCTGTGATTGGTGCCCCATCTATGAATAACTGCCCTGTCTGAGGTTTGTCCAGCCCTGCTATAAGACGAAGAAGTGTTGTCTTGCCACACCCAGATGGTCCTATAATTGATATAAACTCTCCGGATTTTATTTCGAGATCCACATCTTTCAAAGCTTCAACTCTGTTACCATCTGAATCTTTATAAATACGATTTACATTACTTATGCTGATAGAACTTTTCATAGCTGTACTTTTCCTCGTTTCATACTTTTATAACACCCTGTTGCCATCTGAGTACTCTTTTCCTGATAAGACCAATCAGAAAATTGATAAACGAAAAAAGGACAGCCATGATAACAATAGCGGCAAGAACCTTATAATATGCGCTCCATACCTTGGACTGGTTGATATAATATCCAAGACCTCCCGGCTGACCCAACATCTCGCTCATTACAAGCGTAGTAAATGCCATAGCATTTGCCGAACCGATGCCGGTAAATATATCCGGCATCGCATGCGGTATGGCAACATGCAGTATCTGATTAATCTGCCCTCCCCCAAGGACTGTTGCTGCTTCGTAGCTCTGCTTAGGCGTACTTTGTATACCTTGAGCTGTCAGGAATGCTATCTGAAACCAAGCACAAATTACAATTAAGAATACTGCTGCACTAAATGATGTTGGAAAAAGTGTAAGCGCAAAAGGCATCCATGCAACTGCCGGCACGACTCCTGTTATCTTAAGAACAGGAAATACCCAATAATATACTTTCGGAAACCATCCAATCAATATACCAGTTCCAACTCCAAGCAGTACCCCGCAACTAAAGCCGGCTAAATAAAGCCTAATAGAATATAGCGTATTCTGTACTATGTAGCTTCCTTCTGCAATATATGCTTCTATAATTTGAGCCGGTCCGGGAAAAAACGGTTGTGCAAAGATTTGAATCTTAGTTCCTCCTATATCCCATATGGCAAGAGCTATTCCAAGTGCAAATCTAAATGCTGCATTTTTTGCATAAAGTTTTCTTTTATCTTTTTGAAAAATCGACCGTATTCCGGATATTGCATATATCAGAATCAATGCTACCAAAACCACAATGTAAGCACTATTAATATCAAAAGCAATCCTCAGATTCAAAATATTTAACGTATATATTTTGAATGTTACATCTGCCTTTTGAGGGAACAGGACATTTACCAATATTGCCACGATAAAACCGGATATTGTAAATAGTATCTTTAGAAGCATGAATTTGATGTTCAAGTCATTTTTCTTTTGCTTAACTGTTTTTAACGTTATCAATTTCCCACATCTACTTTCTGATATATATTATTTGTGAACTCTTTCGGATCCGTTTCAAGATATCCAATGTCATAGAGACCATTCGCAAAATATCTCACATTTTCTTCTACAAGCTCATCCCAGTTTTCTGCATGCTGTGTTGCAGACGGATATCCATAACTCTTTACAAGTTCTACTGCCAATTCTCTGTCTTCAATCGCAGCATAATTTTTCTCTACGATGATATCGACCGCTTTTTCAGGATTTTCATATATCCATTCCTGCGCTTTTCTGTAAGCACGAAGCAATGCGGCAACTTCCTCCGGATTCTCTTTAAGTACTTTGGTAGAAGCATATAAGAAGCAGCAGAATTTATCTTTAAAATACTCATCCGTTCCAAGATCGAAGATTATCTTGACATCTCCTGCCTTTTCATGAATTGATCCAAGTGGATCCCAAAGCGCTGCAACATCAATATCTCCGCTTTTTAAAGCTTCAAACTCAAGATTTCCATCAGAATATGGAAGGAATGTCACCTCTCCATCGGCAGGATCTGCAGATATTCCAGCATTTTCAAGCCATAAACTCGCCACCTGATGAGGAGTTCCACCGATTTCATCCACACCAATCTTCTTGCCTTTCAAATCCTCCACAGTCTCGATATCAGAATCAGTTCTTACCGCAAATTTAATACATCCCTCGTGAAGACCATCTACAACCTTTACATCGATTCCATTCTCAATAGACGGGAAGAACTGGAAATCTCCATTTACAATCGGGATTGTGCCGTTGTTCAACCCAATCTTTCTGGTCTCAAAATCTGCAGAAATCAAAGTTACGTCAAATCCCTCTTCCGCAAAGTAACCCTTTTCATAAGCGATATAAATAGGCGCTCCACAAAGAGCTCCATCCTTTCCGGGGATATCAATCTTGCCATACTTATAATCCCCATCTGTCGCAGTTGCTCCTCCTTCAATAGTAGAATCGGATGAAGATACCTTTTCGCTATCATTAGATGATACTGCACAGCCCGTTAATAGTGAAAAAACAAGCCCAACTGCAACCATCTTTTTTACCCAATTTTTCTTTTTCATATCATGCTCCTTTGTAAACACTATTTAATTTCTCTTTTTCATACTCTACAAAATGTTTTACATACGTCTTTTATGCGCCTATTAAGCAACAGAGCTATCAGCATCCAAAAGTCCAGCCAACTTGAACGCCTGATCTAAATCTGCGATTAGGTCATTCACATCTTCTAGCCCAACTGAAATTCTGATAAGATTTGCAGGGATATCTGCAAGCTCTTTCTCTTCATCTGTAAGCTCACTGTGAGTTGTATCCGGCGAATTTACGATAAGTGAACGCACATCGCCAAGATTTACAAGATAATGGAATAGCTTAAGATTATTAAGGAATAGTGCTTCCTTCTCCTTGCCTCCCTTGATTCCAAAAGAAAGAAGTCCTCCACCACCATTTGTCAGATGTTTATCCGCAACTTCTTTATATTTATATGAGCCAAGCTTAGGATAACGAACCCATTCTACTGCCGGTGAGTTTTCAAGATACTCAGCAATCTTTAAAGCATTTGCACTCTGCTTCGCAATTCTTTCCGAAAGAGTCTCAAGGCCCAGAATTCCAAGATACGCATCATTAGGTGAAAGTGCAGCTCCCAAAAGGTTAAGGTATACAAGCGTTGCACGGAATATGAAAAAGTTGTCCGGGAACACTTCTTTAGGACTCTTACCTTTAAGCATCACAATTGGCTCATAAAACTGTGGATATCTGTCCTGGGTATAATAGTCAAGCTTACCATTGTCAAGAATAAGACCTGCGATGATATTACCATGTCCTGTAAGTCCCTTGGTCGCAGAATAAACAACGATGTCAGCACCATGTTCAAGCGGTCTGTAGATATAAGGAGTTGCAACTGTATTATCAACAACAACCGGTACACCATGCTTATGGGCCACTTCGGATATCGCATCAATATCCGGAAGATATGCATTTGGATTGGATATCGACTCAAGATACACTCCCTTAATGTCATCTCCCTCAGATAGTTCCTTATCAAGTTCTTCCGGATCAAGAACACTTCTTGTAAGTTTTATTTTCACTCCAACTTCCGGAAAAAGTCTATCGAAACTATCAATCGTACCTCCATAAAGGTAAGGTGAAGCGAGAATTGTTCCGCCTTTTGCTGCAAGATTTAGAAGTGTGTATGCAATTGCTGCCATTCCTGATCCTACTGCCACAGCATTCTTAGCACCTTCGAGGGCCTTAACTCTTTCAGAAAAATAAGTTACCGTAGGATTGCCGACTCTTGTATAAAGAAATCCTGCTTCCTTATAAGTAAATAAATTCTCAGCATGCTCAGTATCTCTGAAATCAAATGCTGCTGTGTGATAGATTGGAGGTGAAACCGAATACTTATTATCAGCAGAATCATATCCTGCCTGAATCTTCAACGTGTCAAAACCATATTCTTTGTCTGCCATAATCATTACTTCCTTTCTAATATTTTTGATTGTTTAACATAAGCATTCTTAATGTTTTTGCATTGTTTTCATTAGGTGGTTGTTAACTGTTGGAACTTATATTGCCACTTGAACAAATAGGTGTCCATAATCAAATCCTGATAGTTGTTATAAGCTTATTTAAGAGGTATAGCCCAACTTTGTAACGGTTATAAAAATTTGCGAAAAAAAAGGAATCGAGCTGCCTCGATTCCTTTTTTATCTTATTTCATTATGTTATCTATTTTCCATCCGGAAAACTTGTAAATGCATTTCTTTCAAATTCCGGATAGCCGTATTTCTCTTTTGCATCACATCCATAATGGATTATCACAGTTTCCAAACACTTTTACTTATTTCATATACTCCATCGTGATATTCTCCTTCTCCTTCAAAGAAGGTTTCGTTGAGCAACACCTTGCCACCAAGTTCGGCGTCATAATCAATGCGGAATTTAATCTCGGAGTGCAGACAAGTTGTTTACCTCATGATACCGCCATGGAAATAACATTCGTATACTTTCACATTATTGCAATAGATTTCTTCGTATCCCTGAAACCAGGAAAACTCCCCGGTAACGCTGCATTTATATGTATATTCACCTGACTGATAATACTCCGGTCCTCGATACGGCGTTTTTCTATCCGCTTTACGAAGAGCTTCTTTCAAAAAATCACCACTGAATCGCTGATCTAATACCCTTCCAAGATAATTCATCGCATACTGTATTTTGCCATCGACCCAGATTGCTTCTTCACCGGCAAACTTTTCACCACCGACATACGTGTCATGATATGTATATGGTCCGCTGCTGTATGAAAAGTCGTGAGAATCCAGCCTTGTTGAATCTGCCTCATTCATATAGGCGGCATAAGTATTCACATTGGCTTCAAGTCGGAACTCGATCAGTTTGCTGATATCTTTATCCTCGGTATTCTCATAGTTAACCATACATTCCTGATCTCGAACCAGATAATCTACAGTGACGTTGAACAGATTGCTTATCTGAATAAGATTACTAATGTCAGGATACACCTGTCCTGATTCCCATTTTGCAATCGCCTGTCTTGATACATCAAGCTTTTCCGCAAGTTCTTCCTGTGTCATTCCCTTACTCTTGCGAATCAGTTTTAGTTTCTCTGAAAAAATCATTCTCATCACCTCCAGGACCAATATATCGTTTCTCAACACAAAGATACATTAGCCATTGGTTGCTATTTCGCTACTTTTGTTATACATTGATATGATGCTATGCCTCATGAAGTATGGGACAATAAACATACCGTCTCCACGTGCACCGTATGCGGGAACATATCGCAACACCTTACCTTAACGA
>CAMIZL010000023.1 GCA_946403295.1 uncultured Clostridia bacterium
ATCATCCTTCCCGATCTTCCGTTTGAGGAGAAGGATGAATTCGCACCGATCTGTAAGAAGTATGACGTGAGCCTTATCTCGCTCATCGCGCCCACTTCGGCGGGACGTATCGCCATGATCGCCAAAGAGGCGGAGGGCTTCATATACATCGTATCCAGTCTCGGTGTTACCGGCATGAGAAGTGAGATCAAGACAGATCTTGATTCGATCGTGAAGGTCGTTCGTGAGAACACCAAGGTTCCCTGCGCGATCGGATTCGGGATCTCAAGACCCGAGCAGGCAGCTAACGCAGCACGTGTTTCGGACGGCGCGATCGTAGGTTCCGCCATCGTCAAGATCATCGAGCAGTACGGCAGAGACGCTGCTCCTCATGTAGGAGAGTACGTAAAGTCCATGAAGGATGCCGTCGCAGGTGTGTGAAAAATTTAAGTGTATTATCCCGACGCAGGGCTTACCGCCCTGCGTCTTAAGTTGCGCACAAACTATGAGCTGATTTTATTTATGAAAGAATATGGCAATTATGATGAAATATGATGAAATATGGTAAAATATGAAAGAATATGACAATTATGGTGAAATATGAAAGAATATGACAATTATGGCGAAATATGAAGGAAATAAATAATTATGAAGACAGACTATAATTTCAAATGGAAACCCGGGCAGATCATAACCTGTTTCGTAGCAGTTTTCGGAATGGGTTTCTTTTTGTCGTTCCTTGTACTCTGCGACCTCGGAACTGATCCGGCAACGTTTATGAACCTCTCGGCGTCACGTGCCGTCGGGCTCAGCCTCGGAAACTGGCAGCTCATCATCAACATCGTTATGTTGATCGTTGTACTGATCTTCAAAAGGTCGCTCATCGGTTTCGGAACGATCTTTAACATGGTGCTTATCGGCTATTACGTGGACTTTTTCGACTGGATCTGGGGCATGCTCCTTCCGGCTGATACCTTTACGACTCCGATCAGCAGATGGGCGATCTTCTTTGTGACCCTTTTCGGATTCATCATTTCCGCGGCAGTTTACATCAATTCCGATATGGGCGTTGCACCCTACGACGGGATCCCCATCCTGATCGGCGAGAAGGTTGCAGGGGAGAAGAAGCTCCTCACAATGACAGTCAGGATACTCTGGGATGCTGCTGCGATAGGTGTCGGTATTATTGCGGGCGGAGTCCCTGTTATCGGTGTGATCCTTATGGCAATCTTTTTGGGCCCCGCAATCTCGCTTGTGGGAAAGCTTATGCGAAAAAACAGGTAACCTCTGTTTTTTTCGAACAAAAAATGATATTGCCGTGACATGAAAATTTATAGACAAAAGCCCCTGTTTCTTTCATAATCAAAGTTATGAGATCATCGGAAAAGTGTTTCCGGTAAGAAACTTGATCATAAAGAGGAGAAGGCATGAAATTCGAAGAAAAGAACGGAGCACTTTTATGTTACCGCGGCGGTGAAATGCTCGAGATCAGGGGCTGGGGCAATGATTCGCTTCGTGTCAGAGCCACCATGCAGCGTGATTTCACGGGAAAGAATTGGGCACTGAGCGAAAAGCCCGATGAGACGAACCCGGTCATTGTCCTTTCGTCAGAAGAAGTTAAAAATATAGACGGTTCCGTTACCAAGCAACCTCTTGCCACGATCACCAACGGCAGACTTAAGGCTGTTGTCAATTTCGCAGGCGTCATCACCTTCTACAGGGATGACAGGCTTATCCTGAGGGAGTACTTCCGTTCCTACGGCGGCACGATCTCAAGGGAGAGCAGGTGTCTCAAGATCGTGAACCGCGAGTGGAAAGGCGTGATCGGCGGAAGCGAGTACTCCCTTAATGTCAAGTTTGAAGCGAACGACGGCGAAAAGATCTTCGGAATGGGACAATACCAGCAGGAGAGCATGGAGCTTAAGGGTTGTATCCTCGAGCTTGCGCAGCGAAATTCGCAGGCTTCGGTTCCTTTCGCGCTTTCTTCGCTCGGATACGGCTTCCTTTGGAATAACCCGGCGGTCGGCAGGGTGACATTCGGAAAAAACTACACCGAGTGGATCGCAGCCGCCACGAAGGAGATGGATTACTGGATCACTGTTGCCGATACCCCGAAAAAGATCCTTGAAAACTATACGGCCGTTACAGGCAGAGCCGGCGAATTCCCCGAGGATCTTATGGGACTTTGGCAGTGCAAGCTCAGATACCGCACTCAGGAAGAAGTACTTGAGGTTGCGAGGAAGTATAGGGCAGAAGGCATAAAGATCGACCGGATCGTCATCGACTTCTTCCATTGGACTGTTCAGGGCGAATGGAAATTTGACCCGAAATACTGGCCCGATCCCAAGGCCATGATCGACGAGCTTCATTCCATGGGGATCAATGTTATTATTTCGGTTTGGCCGTCCGTCGACAGGAGAAGCGAAAACTTCCATCCCATGACAGAAATGGGGCTTCTTATGAAGACCGAACGCGGAGCGGTCCAGACATATGATTTTCAGGGCGACTGCGTTGAGATAGATCCCTTTAATCCCGAGACCGGAAAGTATGTCTGGGATATCTGCAAAAAGAATTATTACGACCTCGGGATCGATGCCTTCTGGCTCGATAACTCGGAGCCCGATCTGACCGTTTATGATTTTGACCATTATCGTTATTGCGACGGTCCCGCGCTTGCGATCAGTAACATGTACCCGCAGATGTACAGCCGTATCTATTATGATGCTATGAGAAAGGAATCCGATAAACCCGTTGTAAATCTTTTGAGGTGCGCATGGGCGGGTTCGCAAAAATACGGCAATGTGATCTGGTCGGGTGATGTTCCCTCGACTTTTGAGGCCTTCAGGGACCAGATATGCGCCGGCCTTAATATCGGAATGGCAGGAATACCCTGGTGGACTACCGATATCGGCGGTTTCATGACTGATGATGTGAATGACCCCGGATTTTTGCAGCTCCTCATCCGCTGGTACCAGTTTGCTGTATATTCGGCAGTCCTGAGGATGCACGGAGACCGCGGCCCCTACACGATCCCAAGACTTGACGACAGGGAGCGCGGCGGAGGCTACATGAACACCGGGCAGCCCAACGAGCTTTGGAGCTACGGAGAGGACAATTACCGCATCATGCGCAGGTATTACGAGATCAGGATCGGAATGCATGATTACATCAAGTCGCTTTACGAGGAGGCAAGCAGGAACGGCTCACCGCTCATAAGGCCGATGTTCTACGAATTCCCCGAAGACGCCGCGTGCTGGGAACTGTCGGATCAATACATGTTCGGTCCGAAATACCTTGTAGCGCCGATCCTGCATTATAACGAATTTGAGCGTGAGGTTTATCTCCCGGCAGGACAGTGGAGGCTTGTGCACAGAGAGGTTTCCGGCGACGATGAGGCTGTTTTCGTGGGCGGAAAGACGGTAAGTGTCAAAGCACCGCTCGAATACACCCCGGTTTTCGAAAAAATATGATATTTACATTGAAAAATATGCTACAATAAAAGTCGGGGTTTCCCCGACTTTTGATTTGTGTGGCAGAGGTTATCGTTATGAAATGTTTCAGAGAGAATATATGGCAGGATGGCGAGTATAGTTACAGGGCGGCATACGGATTCACCCCGAACATCCGCGCGTATCTTCATGAGGACGGAGTCGAGCATGACTGCATGATCGTTGTGCCCGGCGGCGGATATTGTATGGTTGTGCCCTCGGAAGCACAGATCCCCGCGATCGAGTTCTTTGACAGGGGGATGAATGTTTTTGTCCTCACATATACGTCGGATATCACGATGTCGGTTCCGCTTATGTTCCAGCCGATGAATGACGCGGCACGCGCGGTCAGGTTCATCAGGAGCAGATCGTCCGTTTACGGTATCGAGGGTAAGAAGATATTCATGTGCGGTTTCTCCGCGGGTGCCCATGTATGCGGCAGCCTTGCGGTACATTATAACGATGTAAAGGACCCCAACCCCGCCTACGATAAGATCTCTGCAAGACCTGACGGTGTGATCCTTTCCTATCCCGTTATCACTATGGGAGAATTTACCCACACATATTCAATGCAGGCTCTTATCGGTTACGACGAGCCCGCAAAGGAGAAAGAGTACTTCTCGCTTGAAAAGCACGTTACAAAGGACACTCCTCCCTGCTTTATCTGGCAGACGGCGGACGACAATCTTGTACCCGTCGAAAATTCATATCTCTTCGCGAAGGCATTAAAGGAGAAGGGTGTTTATTTTGCTCATTACGTATTCCCGAGAGGCTTCCACGGTCTTTCTGTTCCGAATGCCGATTTCTTTAAGGGCAATATGCCCGATTTTACCATGGAACAGGTCGAGTACGCCGTTGAGGCTGTCAAGGCAGGCAAAGGGATTGACGTTTCGGAGCGAAGAGTCAGGGAACTTAAAGAACAGTTTCCCGATCCGATCACCGAAGAAGCGAGAGCGGACGAAGGCCTCGGCGATGAGGCGGTCCCTCCGGAATTGCAAAAAGGCGAAGGTATTCCCGTATTCTCCGGTGACCCCGCGAAGATGTTCGCGGACGTCGGGATGTGGCCGGATCTTGCGATGGCCTGGATGTCAAGAATATAAAGTCACTGTTTTATCGTAACATCGAGCTGTCTGAACGGGATTGATATTCCGTTTGCATCGAAAGCTTTCTTGATCTCCTCGGTGAGATCGAAATAAACCGTCCAATAATCCTCGCTTTTTGCCCAAACTCTTACGGTATAGTCGAGTGAGCTTTCTTTGTGCGCGAAAAGACGGACAAACGGCTCGGGATCTTTGAGAACGAGCTCGTGAGCGCTCACCGTTTCAAGGATTATGTTCTTGACTTTATCGATATCGTCACCGTATGAAGCGCTTATCATAAGATCGACACGTCTTAAAGGCATCGTCGAAAAGTCGGTGATGTTGGCGCTTGTAAGGGAACCGTTGGGGATGACAACGACCTTGTTGTCAACGGTGAGGAGTTTTGTGTATATGACGGTTATCTCGCGGACAAAACCGGCACATGAAGAACCTTCTATGTAATCACCGACCTTGAACGGTTTGAAGAGCAGGATCATGATGCCTCCGGCAAGGTTTGAGAGCGATCCTTGAAGAGCAAGTCCGACTGCAACGCCGGCCGAAGCAAACACTGTCATAAACGATGTGGTCGGAATACCCCAGATGATAGCGGTACTTGAGATCACTGCCGCATAAAGGATCACCGTGAGAGCGCTTTTCAAAAATGTTCTGACGCTCGGCTCGATCTTTTGAACTCTTTTGCTCTTGTCGATCATCTTAACGATCTTCTTCGCGATCTTGAGACCGATGAGAAGAAGTGCGAGACCGCCGATAAAGGACAAAAGGATGTCCGTGCCTTTTTCGGACAGGAAATTTAAGAATTCATCCGTTATGAATCCGCTTTCCTTAGCCGCTTCCTGAATTACTTCATTTTCCATGATAACTCCTCCTTTTTATGAACGTTTATACGGCAGCGCATATGTGCACGGCCGCGATACTACAGTTTATTATAGATTCTTTTACCATGCATTTCAACGCACATAAAAAGGACTTGAGAAACAGGGAGATGAACATTATACTGTATCAGGGAATTAAATGAGAAAAGGGAGCTTTTTATGAGAAAGACTACAAGAGATCGAATCTTTGCCTTGATGCTGGCTTTTGTTATGATCTTTGCCGCTTCTTGTTCCTCTGAGGAAGAGAAGAAAGAGATATCGGAGCAGCCGGTACAGGAGGAGATCGAAGAGATAACGACTCATGAAGAGGTAGCGATACTTTGTACCGGAAATATCCTCGGGGCGGCACAGACCGTTTCTGATTTCGGGCCGGTCACGGATCGCGCAAAAGAGATCGGAAGATCAAATATATCGGTAGATATTGTTGACTGCGGAAACCATGTAAGTGCCGACGGTTCGGGAAATACGGACAACGCCGTAAAAACGCTTGAGGCCATGGCTTCGGCAGGCTATAGTCATGTCGTGATAAATGAACATGAATTTGATTTCGGGATCGAGGGGCTTCTTGAGATGAAGAATGCCGCCGGACCTGTCGGTATGTCGTGCAATTTCCGCTACAGCGGGTTCCGGGACGATATCACTTCCGACATAGTTCGATGTGATGTGACGGAATTTGAAACGGTAAAGATCGGATATGTTGCGGTCACCGATCCACTGACACAGGATACACATGCCGACATGCTGTTCGAGGACGGAAGGATGGCGTACAGTTTTTGCGGCAGATCAAATTCGTATCTCGTGGATACGATCCAAAAAAGTGTTGATAATTGCAAGATCCTTGGAGCCGATTATGTGATAATACTTTCGGGACTTCTGATAAACGAAAAATTCAATCTTAACGAAATGATCCAGGGACTTCGTGACATTGATGCGGTGATCGCGTCGGATGACAATGCCGAAAAAAACATCGCGATCACGATGTTCAACGGGCAGGACAAGATCATACCTGCCTTAATACTTAAGGGCGGAGTGGATTCGTACGGTGAACTTAGGATCTCACCCGAAGGAGTGATCTCAACTTCGCTCGGATAAAGAAAGGCTTTTGACGTGATTAAAATATGCAGATATGATGAGAGCTTTTCGAGAGAAGCAAAAGAGCTTTTCGGTACGCTTTTTGAGGAAACCGTCAAGCACGCGGATGTCCTTAAAGAGACCATTAGCGTTGCGGCAGAAAACGGGCATCTCGTCGGGATATGTTTTTTGACCGTTACTTCGTCATACAAATATGCGGACAGGGAACACCCGGGATACCTCAACATGGATTTTGAGGCCGTTCACGGAGAAAATGAGGTTGAGATCTCCGCGATGCTCATCGATGCGCTCATCAACGATTACAGAAAGATCTGTAGATCTGAAAAAAACAAGAGGATCATCCTTCGGACTTTTTGTTCGGCTTCGTCCGCCGATTATATGAATTATCTCGTGTCGTTCGGATTCAGGGCGGAACACTATATGCACCGCATGAGAAAAGACCTCTCGGAAACCATGAAAATACCGGGAAACGGAGATTTCGATTTTACGGTCCGTGCGAAAAACGGAAAAGAATTGAAAGTTTGCGTTGAAGCCGTCAGGGCGGAGGGCGACACGGACATAAAAGGACTCGACGGATATTTTGAGGCAAACGGCCGGGCATTCGGCATTCCGGACAGCGAGAATGAGCTGGAATACAGACTTCGGGAGCAGAACGGCGTACAGTTCGTTGCGAGGATCGACGGGAGAGTGGCGGCTGCGGTTTCGGTTTGGGAAAACAATCCGGGCAGTGTGTCGACGGAAAATATATTTTGCATCGAAGAATACCGCAGGCTCGGGGTCACCGAAAACCTGCTCCGCGGGGTGTGCGGATATCTTGCGGCGCGTGGATACAGAGAGGCAACGCTTTTTGTGTACGGTGTGAACACCTATGCGGTGGAACTTTATACAAAACTCGGATATATGATTTACGGCGGAACGCTTCATATGCACTACGAAGACGATTACGTTCCCGCACTTGTCTGACCCGCAGGAGAAGCGGGGGAAAGCCGGACGACCCGCAGGAGAAGCGGGGGAAAAGCCGGACGACCCGCAGGAGAAGCGGGGGAGAGCCGGACGACCCGCAGGAGAAGCGGGGGAAAGCCGGACGACCCGCAGGAGAAGCGGGGAAAAACAAACGATCCGCAGGATGAACCTGAGAATAGATCCGCGGATAAAGAGAGGAATACGAAAATGAATTTAGGAAAGAAATTAACACTCTGGGGAATAGGTTTCATGTCGGCGGCGATGCTCTTTACCGTCATGGTGGCCGGAATTGACGTAAGGGCGATCGGACCGAAGGATTCATCGGTCGGACTGGCGGGTCTTAACAGCGCGTTCGCCGATGCGTTCGGAACAAACAGAGTCCTTTACGGATTCTCGGAATTCGGAGGTTATATCGCAATACTTACGGCGCTTGCATTCGCCGGAGTGGGTGTATATCAATTGATCAAAAGAAAGAAGATATTTAAAGTCGATTATTGTATCCTCAGTATGGGAGTGCTTTATATTGCGGTCGGGATCATATATGTGGTCTTTGATAAATTTGTCATCAATTACAGACCGGTTTTGGAGGTCGACGGGACACTTGAATCGTCATTTCCGTCATCGCACACGCTGCTCGCGGTTTGTATCTTTATCCCTGCCATATTTGCGCTCGGACGTGTGATGAAGGACAAGAAGACGGCATTTGTTCTTTCGATAGTCCTGGCATTCCTTACGGTGCTTGTCGTTTTATGCAGATTGTTTTCGGGCGTACACTGGCTCACGGATATGATAGGCGGAGGTTTTTACAGCCTCGCACTTATATTTTTCTATATGGGCGCCAATCTCACTTATGAATACAGATAGGTATTTGCGATGAAAAATAAGACCGGAGATAAAAAAATAATGCACCCGTCTTGCGATGGATGCATGTATTACGAATATGATGACGAATACGGCGAATACTACTGCGTGGAAAGCTTCATAGACGAAGACGATTATGCACGCATGGCCGGTGATTCAAGGACGGGATGCCCGTATTACCGTGCAGGTAACGAATATACCATAGTTAAAAAACAGATATAATATCAAACACCGAAAACACGGATCGCGGTCGGGATCAGTTCTGAGCGCGATTTCTTGCTTCTTTGAGCTGTTCTTTGTCGATATGACCGTTTGCGATCGTCTGTTCGACCCAGAGTCTTAAAGAACGGACCGAAAGAGATATATCATCAAGATGCTTTTCGATGATCGCGAATTCATCGTACTCTTCTTCGGTTATCTCGCCGTCAACGGAGATGTTGATGAGCTTGTCTTTCTCTTTCTCGAAATGATTGAGAGAGGATATGATCTCGAGTACGATCTGTGAGAGATCCTTAAGACGAAGCTCGGGAACATTCTTCCTTCCGATGGGGCATTCGTGAGAACAGAAATAATTGCAGAGAGCAGGAGCTTTGTATGCTTCCGCCATTGCAAGGATCTCATCGGGATGAGGAAGCGATTTCTCACTCTCGATCTTCTCAATCCTGTCTGCGGACATGAAGACCATCAGATCCGAAGCCTTTTCTCGCGTCAGCTCAAGGCTTTCACGGCTTTGCTGATAGATATTTTTGTTTTCCTTTATTGAACGTTTTCCCATCTTGATCGCAGCTCCTTTACATTCTTCCCGGTACGTCCGTGTCTAATTTGCGGAATCCGCAAATTAAATACGTCCAATTTTCGGTTTGGGTGGAAATAACACAACACTGATATTTTACATAAACGTTTATGATATTTCAACCAAAAACGCCTGATTTGTCTGTCTTCGGCGATTTGGGTCCGTATAATTACCACAAAAAAACAAAATGCGCACTTGTGAGATGTGTTATTACTCTATTGCACTACGTAGAGAAAAAACATATAATTGATGACAGATACCGGCTCGATAAAGATGCATCCGAAAGGACGCAAAAAGAGTCCGGCGGTTATAATGCGTAATTGAAAGGAGTTTACACATGGGACTTATTAAGGCAGCTCTCGGAGCAGCAGGTGGCGTCCTCGCCGATCAGTGGAAAGAATTCTTTTATTGCGAGGCAATAGACAAGGACATTCTTGTTGTTAAGGGACAGAAGATGATCGGATCCCGTTCTTCGAACACTAAGGGAAGCGACAATATCATTTCTAACGGCAGCGGTATCTGCGTAGCGGACGGTCAGTGTATGATCATTGTTGATCAGGGAAAGGTAGTTGAATTCTGTGCCGAGCCCGGCGAATTCACATATGACACTTCATCCGAACCCAGCATCTTTGCAGGCAGCCTCGGAAAGAGCATCATCGAATCCTTCAAGACCTTCGGAAAGCGTTTTACATACGGCGGAGACACAGGCAAGGATCAGAGGGTATATTATTTCAACACCAAAGAGATCATCGACAACAAGGTTGGTACACCCAGCCCCGTACCTTTCAGAGTAGTTGATACGAATATCGGCCTCGACATCGACATCAGGATGAGATGTAATGCCGTATATTCCTACAAGATCACCGATCCGCTTCTTTTCTACACAAACGTTTGCGGTAACGTGACAAATACTTACGATCGTTCGGAGATCGACGCACAGCTCAAGAGCGAGCTTCTTGCAGCTCTTCAGCCCGCATTCAGCAAGATTTCGGATCAGGGAATCCGTTACAGCTCGATCGCCGGCCATACACTTGAACTTGAGAAGGCTCTTCGTGAAGTCCTTGTTGAGAAGTGGACAAACAATCGTGGTATCACACTTCATACATTTAATATCAATTCGATCAATGCGGATCCTCAGGACGAGGAGATGATCCGTCAGGCTCAGAGAAATGCCATCTACCGCGATCCTACCATGGCAGCCGCAACTCTTGTCGGTGCACAGAGCCAGGCTATGCAGGATGCGGCAAAGAATTCCGCAGGCGCCATGACAGGCTTTATGGGCATGGGTATGGCAGCTCAGGCAGGCGGAGTAAACGCCCAGAATCTTTTCGC
The DNA here is from genome assembly GCA_946403295.1 of uncultured Clostridia bacterium. Lineage (GTDB taxonomy): Bacteria > Bacillota > Clostridia > Lachnospirales > Lachnospiraceae > RUG11977. The sequence continues at coordinate 10,481 of CAMIZL010000023.1, forward strand.
AATGGGACAGCAGCAACAGGCAGCGGCTCCCGCACCCGCAGCAGGTTCGTGGACATGCCAGTGCGGTACTGTCAACACCGGTAAGTTCTGCAGCAACTGCGGTACACCCGCACCCGCTCCCGCAGGAGAATGGACATGCAAGTGCGGAACTGTCAATACAGGTAAGTTCTGCAGCAATTGCGGTTCACCCAGGGCTTAAAAATCATATTAATTATCACATGCGTATGACAACCCCCGTGTCCCCCGTAAGGGACACCGGGGGGTTGTATGCTCATGGGAAGAGGAGTAGACATGGCTTTACTTGAATACAAGTGTCCGTGCTGTTCGGGTGCAATTGAATATAACAGTACCGTGGGCAAGATGAAATGTCCTTATTGCGATACCGAATTCGAGATGGAGACACTTAAGGAAATGGATGATGCCATTTCCGAAGATACCATCAACGACGATCTTTCATGGGATACCAAAGCAGGCCTTGAATGGGGCGATGCCGAGGCATCGGGCATGGTAAGCTACGAATGCAAATCCTGCGGAGCAAAGATCACATTTGATTCTACGACAACAGCGTCGTCGTGTCCTTTCTGCGACAACCCCATCGTTATGACGGCAGGTTTCGTGGGCGGATTGAAACCCGATTTTGTAATTCCTTTCAAACTTGATAAAAAAGCCGCAAAAGAAGCCTTCAACAAGCATCTTACAGGCAAGAAGCTTCTGCCCCGGGTATTTAAGGATCAGAATCACATAGACGAGATCAAAGGCGTTTATGTTCCATTTTGGATCTTTGATTCGAATGCGGATGCCAATATGGTATTCAAAGGGACAAAAGTGCGCCGTTATACATCGGGACAATATGATGTCACGGAGACCAGCTATTACAGAGTCCTTCGTTCGGGAAGCATGGCATTCGCCAACATACCCGTTGACGGTTCCGAAAAGATGGACGATGCGCTCATGGATTCCGTTGAACCCTTTGACGTAAAGGATGGAGTTGAATTCCAGTCTGCATATCTTGCGGGATATTGTGCGGATAAATACGATGTTTCGCCCGAAGATTCGATCGAGCGTGCGAACAGGCGTATCCGTAACAGTACAGAAGCCGCATTCAGGGCTACGGCATCCGAATATACGACTCTTTCGACGGAAGCAAACAACATAAAACTCAGTAACGGCAAGACAAGATATGCGCTTCTTCCGCTGTGGATCTTAAATACCACATGGAACGGCGAGAAATATGTATTTGCCATGAACGGACAGACCGGTAAATTTGTGGGAAATCTTCCCTGCGATAAAGGACTCTATAAGAAGTTCCTCTTTACCGGAACGCTTGTCGGTACCGCCGTTGTTGCCGCAGGATGGTTCCTGCTGCACTTCATAGGCTTACTGTAAGAAAGGAGGACAAGACAATGAAAAAGATATTCGGATCACTCATGCTTGCCTCTCTTTTAGCGGTAGCAGCAAGCATATTCCTTTTCGGAGGAGAAGCAAAAGCAGATGATTCAAAGATCGGTAAGGGAGCAACGGACTATCAAAAATTGTTCGACTTCGACGATTTTATCAGTGATGAAAAAGAGGCTGAATTCGAAAGCCGTCTTCAGGCATTGAGCGATAAATACGGTGCCGATGTTGTTGCGGTTTTTGATATCGACCGTCCGGCCAGACCGGAATATAATATTCCCGATGAACTCGAGGCAACCGAATTATACGCCATAGATTTTTATAACGAGCCGTTTTCGGATGGCGGAAGATACTCGGATGACGGTATCATCTTTATGTTCACGATGGCGGACAGATCGGTATCGATCCAGTCTGTTGATGTGATCGGTGATGTCGTTACATTTGATGACAGGGAATCTATCCTTGACGATATGATGACCGACTTTCACAACAATAACTTTGATGCGGTACTTGATATCTACATCAATGAAGTGGAAGAACTCTTTGAAGGCTATGGCTCAAGAGTGGTCAGACAGTGGATTTTCAGATGCGTTATATTCCTCGTGATCGGTCTTATCATAGGCCTTATAAGGGTAAGTGTACTTAAGGGTCAGTTAAAGAGCGTTGCGATCAAGACAGAGGCCTCGGACTATATCGTGCCCGGTAGCTTCAACCTCAGGAATTCACGTGATTTCTTCCTGTACAAGACCGTTTCGAGAGTAAGAAGACAGTCTTCGTCGGGAGGCGGTTCGTCTCATTCGTCCGGCGGACGTTCGTTCTCGGGTTCTTCGCGACACGTTTGAGATCTATCCCTTCGGATCATGTTATTATCGTATCTTACGCGGTCGGCAAAAATGCCGGCCGCTTTTTGAATAAATATGCCGGCCGCTTTTTGAATATATATGCCGACTGCTTTTTTCTGAATAAAATGATGACATTTGTTGGATGATATAATATAATGATTTAAGATTTACATTGAATTATTGTGTAAGAGGAGGCTAATATGGGTTTTTTCAAGGATATTAACGGAGAAGTTGACAATAATGCCGACGATCTTGTGAATGTTACAGCTGATGAGGATGTGGATGCATCTCTGCTCGAGAGTCTTTTTGACGGAAGCAGCGACAGTGATGATATCGCGGTTGTTGACGAAAAATATGATATCGAGGATCCTGTTGTGACAGAAGAGCCCAAGGAAGAAGAGCTTGGGGACGATCCTTTTGCAAGCGTAGCTACACAAGAGGAGCCTGTTATAGATCTCGGTGCTCCCGAGGTTGCGATCGAGGAGCCTGTGAAGGAAGAAGTTGCGGCACCCGCAGAAGAAATTTCATTTAAGAGCCTTGATGAAAGTGCTCCCAAGGCACCCGCAAGAAGCGGTGCGAACGATGATCAGGTTACCGTTATCACAAAGGGTACCACTATCAACGGATCGATCATTTCGGACTGCTCACTTAACGTTATGGGTACCATTAACGGCGATATCGAGTGCGTGGGCAAGCTTACGATCTCGGGTAATGTAGCCGGCAATTCGACGGCATCCGATGTATTTGTCAGCGCCAAGAGACTTAACGGTAACATCGACAGTGAAGGCACCGTTAAAGTCGGTCTCGGAACGGTGGTTGTCGGTGATATCAAGGCAGGATCGGCAGTTGTTGCCGGCGCCGTAAAGGGTGAGCTTGATATTCAGGGACCTATCGTTATAGATTCAACAGCCATAATCAAGGGCAATGTAAAAGCTAAGTCGGTTCAGATGAACAACGGAGCTATTCTCGAAGGCTTCTGTTCTCTTATTTACTCGTCCGTCAGCGTAGACGATATCTTTGAATGATCCGGAGAACCTGAACATGGCACGTTTTAACAGAATTATGATCAAACTCAGCGGCGAGGCTCTCGCCGCTGAAAAAAAGACAGGTTTTGACGATGCAACCTGTCTTGCTGTTGCAAAACAGATAAAAACCGTTGTCGAAAACGGCACACAGGTGGCGATCGTCATCGGAGGAGGAAACTTCTGGAGAGGAAGAACCGGAGGCGGAATCGACAGACTTAAGTCCGATCAGGTTGGAATGCTCGCTACGGTCATGAACTGCGTATTCATGTCGGAGATCTTACGTACGGTCGGAGTTAAGACAAGGGTTTATACCCCGTTTATCTGCGGCGATATCGCGAAACTCTTTAACAAGGATGATGTCATTGAGGATATGGAAAACGGGAAAGTGGTTTTCCTTGCCGGAGGTACAGGACATCCTTATTTCTCGACAGATACGGCATGTGCTCTTCGTGCGATCGAGCTTGACTGCGAAAGCATCCTGATGGCAAAGTCGATCGACGGTGTATATAGTGCCGATCCCGAGAAAGATCCCACTGCCGTCAAATATGACACCATTTCACTCAAAGAAGTGATAGCAAAGGGACTTGGCGTTATAGACGCCGCATCCGCGGTACTTTGCAGTGAGAACAAGATGCCGCTTCTCATATTCTCGCTCAATGAGGAGAATTCGATCGCCAGGAGCGCGGCCGGAGAGAAGACGGGAACGGTTGTTACCGTTGACTGAAGATTTAACGGAAGCCTGCTTAGCAAAATGTTTTGCGGGGAACCGATCGCGGCAGGAAAACGCAATTGAGAAAGAGGAGGTTTACATATGGACGAAAGATTTAAAGTTTTTGAAGAAAAGATGAAGAAGACCATTGATGTGCTTGCGGAGGAATATGCATCGGTCAGAGCGGGACGTGCCAATCCCCATCTTATCGATAAGATCAAGGTAGATTATTACGGAACACCTTCACCCATCAATGCGGTGGCAAACGTTTCCGTACCCGAAGCAAGGATCATCCAGATCCAGCCCTGGGAGTCAAAGATGATCAAGGAGATCGAGAAAGCCATCAACATGGCTGAGATCGGTATCAATCCCACAAACGACGGCAAGGTTATAAGACTTGTGTTCCCCGAGCTCACTGAGGACAGACGTAAGGAACTCGTTAAGGATGTTAAGAAGAAGGGTGAGGATGCAAAGGTAGCCATCCGTAACATCAGACGTGATGCCAACGACCTTGCAAAGAAGCTCGGCAAGGCATCCGAGATCTCCGAGGATGTTCAAAAGCAGATCGAAGAAGATATCAACAAAATTACAGAGAAGAATGTAGGCGACATTGACAAGATGATCGACAGCAAGAGTAAAGAGATCATGACAGTATGATGCCCCGAAATTGATAATACGGTGGTCGGGAGTGGTAACATTCCCGACCTTTTTATGAGAGGATAAGATTTTGGCCGGAAAGAAAAAAGACGAGCTCAAGGAATTAAAGATCCCCGGGCATGTCGCGATCATAATGGACGGCAACGGAAGATGGGCCAAGAAAAGATTTCTGCCCAGAAGTGCCGGTCATTCGGCAGGCAGCAAGACTGTCGAGCAGATCTGTGACGACGCGTGGTCGCTCGGAATTAAATATCTGACAGTATATGCGTTTTCCACGGAAAACTGGAAAAGGTCGGAAAGCGAGATCGCAACGCTTATGGACCTCCTCCGCAAATACATGAAGAACTGCCTTGAACGAAGCAAGAAGAACAATATGAGAGTGCGAGTGATCGGAGATACGTCAAGGCTCGACGAAGATCTGCGCGAAAGCATACAGACGCTCACGCGCGAGTCGGCGGTAAATACGGGTCTTACTTTTACGGTTGCGCTAAACTACGGCGGAAGGGACGAGATTGTAAGGGCGTTCGGAAAGATGCTCTCGGATTGCTCGGAAGGCAGACTTTCGGCGAAAGACATATGCGAAGAAACGGTTTCCAAATACCTTGATACGGCCGATATGCCGGATCCCGATCTTGTGATCAGGACAAGCGGCGAGATCAGGCTTTCAAACTTCCTGCCCTGGCAGTCCGCATATTCGGAGCTCTATTTCACGGATGTTCTTTGGCCCGATTTCGACAAGAAGGAGCTCATAAAGGCAGTCGAATACTATAACAAAAAAGACAGACGTTTTGGGGGTCGTAATGAAGAATAAAGACAGCGGATTAAAGCATTCTTTCCTGGTGAGATTCGGGAGTTCGGTCATACTCATGATCATCACCGTTCTGTCCATGGTTCTCGGTGGTTATGTTCTTTTCGGCGTTTTGTTCGCCATAACGCTTATAGGCCTCTTTGAACTGTACAAAGTAGTCGGCGTGAACAAAAGTCCTGCCGGTATCGTGGGATACCTGGCCGCGGCGGCGCTTTATTTCTCGGTCGCCGAATGCACCCGGGACTTCGGGATCATTACGGGCTGCAGCAAAGTCGGCGGAACACTTCCCGTTATTATCGGAGTTTTTACGGTGATCCTTCTGGCTGTTTATGTGCTCGCGTTCCCTAAGTTTAATTCCGAACAGATCACAATGGTGTTCTTCGGATTTTTCTACGTGGCGCTTACGATCTCATATATTTACAGACTCCGTATCAGTGATGCGGGTGCCTACAGCGTATGGCTCATATTCATCGCTTCGTGGGGAGCCGACACCATGGCGTACCTTACCGGTATCCTGATCGGAAAGCATAAGATCGCTCCCATACTCTCGCCCAAAAAGACTGTGGAGGGATGTATCGGAGGAGTTGTGGGAGCTACACTTATCGGTCTTATCTACTCATTGATCTTTAAGGATGACCTCTCGAAGGTGTACGACAATCCCGTGTTCCTTTTTACGGTGGTGAGTGCGGTCGCTTCGGTGGTTTCGATGATCGGCGATATGGCGGCTTCGGCCATCAAACGCAATAAGGACATAAAGGATTACGGTTCGCTCATCCCCGGGCACGGCGGGATCCTTGACAGATTTGACAGCGTTATTTTCGTGGCTCCGATCATTTATTTCCTTTTGATGATCATCGGATAAAAAACGTGATGAGGTTATGACATGAAAGATATTATAATCCTCGGTTCTACCGGCTCGATCGGAATACAGACCATGGAGATACTTGAAAAGCGCGGAGGCTTTAGGATAAAAGCGCTTGCGGCTGACAAGAGCGTTAAAACAATGGAAGAACAGGTGAGAAAGTTTAAACCTGAGATCTGTTGTATGTATGACGTGAACGCCGCCAAAGAATTGAGAGAACTTCTGCGTGACATGCCTGTAAAGGTTCTTTCGGGAATGAGCGGTTTGTGTGAGACGGCGATATGCGGCGGACCGGGATCCATGGTTGTAAATGCCATAGTCAGGATGATAGGAATAGAACCGACTCTTGCGGCCATGGATGAGGGTTGCGATATAGCTCTTGCGAACAAAGAGACCATGGTCTGTGCCGGTCATATCATCACATCGCACAAATGGAACGAGTCGCATTTCATTCGTCCCATAGACAGCGAACATTGCGCTATATGGCAATGCCTCGGGTGTGGCAGGAAAGAGGAGATATCAAAGATCCTTCTCACGGCTTCGGGTGGACCTTTCAGAGGTAAGAGCCGTGAAGATCTTCTGAAAGTAACTGCGGCAGATGCTCTTTGTCATCCCAACTGGGCCATGGGGAAAAAGATCACCATCGATTCGGCATCGATGGTAAACAAAGCGCTGGAAGTGATGGAAGCACGTTGGCTTTTCGATGTTCCCTACGAGGATATCGAGGTTGTGATCCAGCCCGAAAGCATCATCCATTCGGCTGTGGAATTTAGGGACGGCTCTATCATCGCTCAGATCGCGCCTCCCGACATGAGGATACCGATCCAGCATGCGATCTATTATCCCGACAGGCTTGAATCGCCGGTGGAGCGTATGAGCCTGGCAAAACTCGGAGCGATCCGGCTGGAGGCTCCCGACATGGAAGTCCTTAGGGGGTTGCCTCTCGGATTTGAGGCTGCTTCAAAAGGAAGCGGTGTATGTACGGTCTTCAATGCGGCCAATGAATTTGCTGTTGCGGCATTTCTCGACGGAAAGATAGGTTTCCCCGGGATATATGATATAATAGAGGAGTGCATGAGAACGATCCCTGCTTCAAAGGAACCGTCTCTTACCGAAATATTTGAGATCAGGGACAATACCGAAGAACTGGCCTGCAGGCTGATCTCTTCGTATTGATTCCGTGACGTGCCCGTAGCTTTTAAAGCTAAATCCAAACGTGCATGTGCTGTGGTTTTTGAATGAGTACAGTTATAAGTATAATCATCGGTGTTCTTCTCCTTGGGCTGATAATCGTGTTCCACGAATTCGGCCATTTTCTTATGTGTAAAATGTACAATGTTGCGGTTCCGCAGTTTTACGTGGGATTCGGACCGAAGCTTTGCAGTTTTCAAAAGGGCGAGACCCTTTTCTCGATAAGGGCTTTGCCTTTCGGAGGTGCATGTCAGATGGCTTCTCCCGAAGATCCCGACGTCGATCCCGAAAGAACGATAAATGCCAAGAAACCGCTCATTAAGCTTTGCATATATGCGGCGGGTCCGATCTTCAATTTCATCCTTGCGTTTATCGTGAGCCTTATCGTGATCGGCTTCGTCGGCTATGATTCACCCGAAGTTACGAGAGTATCCGAAAACGGACCTGCTTACATGGCAGGGATCCGTCCCGGAGATATCATCACGGGGTACAATGATATGGATGTTCATCTCGGAAGAGAACTGGCGGTTGAGCTTCGTTACGATCCGATCAACTCTGCTCCTCTCGAGATATCTTACGAAAGAGACGGTATAGAGACCAAAACGGTTGTCACGCCGGCATACAATAAGCTTTATAAGCTTGGATTCACGTATATGGTCGATGACAACAAAGCACTGGTAGCCGACATCTCGGAAGACGGGGCACTATATCTTGCCGGAGTCAGAAAGGGAGACGTCATACTCGAACTGAACGGCAGTAAGATAGCTTCGGGCAATGAACTTTACAGCTATATAAGCGTTAATCCGTTTGACGGGGGACCTGTGTCGCTCAAAGTCGAAAGAAACGGTTCAGAACTTGATTTTACCGTGGTGCCGAAGGTTGTTGAAGATTATGATGCCGGCTTGTCGTTTAACAGCAATTTCAGATCCGACGTGGAAGGGCTCGAAATAATAAAATATTCGTTTTATGAGCTTCGCTATAATATCGTCGGAACACTCAAGAGTCTTGTGATGCTCTTTACGGGCAGGCTTTCGTCGGATGATGTCGGAGGTCCGGTAAGGATAGTCGAGGAGCTTGACAATACGATAGAAGCCGTAGAAGATCAAGGAACGTTCATCGTGGTGATGAACCTTATAAACTGGATCATAGTTCTGAGTGCAAACCTCGGTGTCATGAACCTTTTGCCGCTCCCCGCGCTTGACGGAGGAAGGATGATGTTTGCTCTTATAGAGCTTGTGAGACGCAAACCCATTCCGCCCGAAAAAGAAGGAATAGTCCATCTCGTGGGCGTGATCTTATTGTTGATAGTTACGATATTTGTTTTCTTTAAAGATATTATGCGACTGTTTGTATAGCGGAAAGAGAGTATGGTTATGGACAGAATGAAAACTCATGAAGTGAGGATTGGTAATGTTGCGATAGGAGCCGGTAACAGGGTAGCTATCCAGTCCATGACCAATACAAAAACCGATGATGTCAAGGCTACCGTAGCCCAGATCAAAGAGCTTGAAAACGCCGGGTGTGACATAATCAGATGTGCCGTTCCGGATGAGAACGCCGCAAAGGCGATCGACAGGATCAAAGAAGAAATAAGCATACCGCTTGTCGCCGATATACATTTTGATCACAGACTTGCCATTATGGCTATGGAACACGGTGCCGACAAGATCAGGATCAATCCGGGAAATATCGGCGGGATCGATAATGTCAAGGCTGTCGTCAGGGAAGCATCGAAACGCGGGATCCCTATAAGAGTGGGCGTTAACAGCGGTTCACTTGAAAAAGTTCTGGTGGAAAAATACGGCGGGGTTACGGCCGAAGGACTTGCGGAAAGTGCTCTTCGGAGTGTTAAGATCCTTGAAGACCTTGATTTTTACAACATCGTCATCAGCATAAAATCTTCCGATACAATGATGTCGGTTGCCGCGCACGAGCTTTTGAGAGGAAAGACCGAGCATCCGATACATGTCGGGATCACGGAAACGGGGACGCCCACATGCGGTATCATAAAGTCCGCCGTCGGTATAGGAATGATCCTCGGAAACGGGATCGGCGATACGGTGAGGGTAAGCCTGACCGCAGATCCGGTTCTTGAAGTGATCACAGCAAAACGTATTCTCAAAACTCTCGGACTCAGGAAGGGTGGGATCGATGTTGTGTCATGTCCTACATGCGGACGTACAAGGATCGACCTTGTCGGGCTCGCAACACAGGTTGAGAAGCTTTGCGAAAACTATGACCTCGATATAAAAGTGGCCGTTATGGGTTGTGCCGTCAACGGACCGGGAGAGGCAAGGGAAGCCGACCTCGGTGTTGCGGGAGGTAACGGTATGGGTCTTATCTTCAGACACGGAGAGATCCTCCGAAAGGTTCCGGAAGACATGATCCTCAGTGAGCTAAAAAAGGAGCTGGATTCTTATGCTGTTCTTTGATGCATTTCCTACGCTTGAAACAGATAAAGAACTTCAAAACGTCTTTTCAAAGGCTACGGTAAGCGGGATAACTGCGCTTCCCGATGCGGATGAAGTGATAATTCATGCAAACAGTACGAAATATATCACGGGTCTGCAGATAGCCGGAATGGAAAAGGCGCTTTTTGATTCTGTTTTTTCAAAGGCGGGAAGGCTTGTTGTCCTCAAAATGAAATTCGATTTTGACGATAACACCGGTTTTGATGCCATGTGGGAAAAGTACAGGCTCTATATGGCGGAAGAGATCGGAGCAAAGAGCGGTCTGCTTGCCACCATATACAGAAATGCTCGTGTCAGTGCCGCAAACGGAGAGATTACGCTCGACATAGAGGAAAACTATATAGCCAGAGAGAAGCAAAATGTTCTTGCGGGCATAATCGTGGATCATTGGCGTGAGCGTTTCGGGATCGATGTCAAAGTTGAGTTCAAATACCATGAGCCCGAGAAAAGAGACAGATCGCGTCGTGACGAGATCGTCAGGGTCATCAGGAAAGAAGAGATCGAAGCAGCAAGTAATGAGAAGAATGTTTCCGGTACGGGCGACGACTGGTTTGACGATCTTCTTCCGGACGATGAGCTCGATATCATAAATGCCCGGTCCGCGAACGTCCGTGACGAAAGCGATTCCGGAAAAACATCGCAGGAAAACGCGGCAACGGATGAAAGCACAGTTAACAAAGAAAATGACGCAATAAAAGAAAACCTTACAAAAGAAAACGTTGCGATCAAGGATGAACCCGGGAAAACGCCTGCCCCGCAGGATCCGAAGGGCGCGCAGAAAACCGCAAAAGGCGAGGCCTACAAGGGAAAAGGCGCACGTTCGAAATGGAAGAATGACAACAATCTGCCCGTGGATCCCGATATCTTCTACGGAAGAAATTTTGAGGGCGATCCCGTCAGACTTGCCGACATTGCGGAATCAATGGGGCAGGTCTGCGTACGCGGTATGGTCATGAAATGTGAGGATCGTCTGACCAAAACAGGCAAGGTGCTTGTTAATTTTGCGATAACCGATTTTACGGATTCCATACTCGGAAAGATCTTCCTTACACCCGAGGATAAGGACGCGGTCCTTTCAAAGATGAAAAAAGGAAAATTTGTCATGATCAAGGGTATCGTCGATTACGATTCCTTTGACAAGGACATTACCCTCCAGTCCATACAGGGCATCAGATCTATCAAGGATTTCAGGGAAAAGAGAAAGGATAATGCCGAGGTTAAGCGTATCGAGCTTCATGCCCACACCATGATGAGTGATATGGACGGCGTGGTCCCTGTTGAATCTCTTATACGTCGTGCCGTCGAATGGGGACATCGCGGCATCGCGATCACGGACCACGGTGTTGTGCAGGCGTTCCCGGTGGCTTTTCACGCGCTTTCGCCGAAGGCCTTCCCCGAAGAACTGCAGGACAGAGTAAAGAACTTCAAGATAATATACGGATGTGAGGGCTATATTGTTGACGACGAGGTCGATGTCGTTACCGATGATAAGGGCAAGACCTATAAGCGCGGAGAAGACGGAAAGTACAGCGAAGAAGATATCCGTCACATGCCCTCGCACCACATAATCCTTTTATGCAAGAACGATATCGGAAGAGTTAATCTGTATAAGCTTGTATCATATGCGCATTTGACTTATTTCGGAAGATACCCGAGGATTCCGAAGAGTTTTTTGCGTGAAAACAGAGAGGGTATCATCGTGGGATCCGCGTGCGAAGCCGGCGAACTTTTCCGTTCGATCGTTACCGGAAAACCCGCCGAAGAGATCGACAGGATAGCTTCGTTCTACGATTATTACGAGATCCAGCAGGTAGGCAATAACGCCTATATGATAAACGATCCGCGATTCCCCGATGTCAATTCGGTTGAAGACCTGAAACGCATAAACATGAAGATATCCGATCTTGCGATAAGGGACAACAAGCCGTGCGTAGCAACATGCGACGTACATTTCCTTGATCCCGAGGACGAGGTGTACAGAAGGATACTCATGGCATCCAAAGGTTTTAAGGACGCGGATGAGCAGGCACCTCTTTTCCTTCATACAACGGATGAGATGCTCAGTGAATGTGCATATCTGGGCGAACAGCGTGCGTACGAAGTCGTTGTCGAGTATCCCAACAAGATCTTCGATTCGATCGAGAAGATAGAGCCGGTGCGTCCCGACAAATGTCCTCCCGTGATCGAGGATTCGGACAGGACCCTCCGCGAGATATGTGAGAACAAAGCGCATTCACTTTACGGTGATGTGCTTCCCGAAGCCGTTTCAAGCAGACTTGAGCATGAGCTTGATTCGATCATAAAGAACGGATTTGCGGTTATGTACATAATCGCACAGAAACTCGTATGGAAATCAAATGAAGACGGTTATCTCGTCGGATCGCGAGGTTCCGTAGGTTCTTCGTTCGTTGCGACAATGGCCGGAATTTCTGAGATCAATCCGTTGCCTCCGCACTATTATTGCAAGGAATGCCATTACAGCGAATTTGATTCGGATATATGTAAGGAATATGCAAACAGATCGGGATTCGACCTTCCCGATAAAGTTTGTCCCGTTTGCGGTAAGCCTCTCGTAAAGGAGGGGCAGAATATCCCCTTCGAGACTTTCCTCGGATTCTACGGAGACAAAGAGCCCGATATCGACCTTAACTTTTCGGGAGAATATCAAAGTAAGGCACATGACTATACCGAAGTTATCTTCGGTCAGGGTCAGACTTTCCGCGCCGGTACGATCGGTACACTTGCGGAGAAAACAGCTTTCGGCATTGTCTCAAAATATTATGAAGAACGCGGTATGAATCTGAGGACGATCGAGAAAGAAAGGCTTGCCGAAGGATGTGTCGGAGTAAGGCGTACTTCCGGACAGCATCCCGGAGGTATCGTCGTGCTGCCTCACGGAGAGAACATATTCTCGTTCACGCCCCTGCAGCATCCCGCAAACGATCTTACCAGCCCGATCGTAACAACTCATTTTGAATATCACTCGATTGATCACAACCTTTTGAAGCTCGATATACTCGGGCACGACGATCCGACCATGGTCAGGATGCTTGAGGATCTCACGGGGATCGATGTAAAGACCATACCTATGGACGACCCGAAAGTGCTTTCGCTTTTTTCATCGACGGAAGCGATCGGAGCCGATCCCAAGGACATAGACGGTATAGATCTCGGATGTCTCGGACTCCCCGAGCTCGGAACCAACTTTGTAATGCAGATGTTAAAGGATGCGAAGCCGAAGACATTTTCGGACATGGTTAAGATATCGGGTCTTTCGCACGGAACGGACGTATGGACGAACAATGCGAGCGACTATATCAAAAACGGCGATTGCACGATCGAGACGGCGATCTGTACACGTGACGATATCATGATCTATCTTATCTCAAAGGGGATCGAACCCGGACTCGCTTTCAAAACGATGGAGTCGGTCCGTAAAGGAAAAGGTCTTCAGCCCGAAATGGAACAGGCCATGATAGACAATGATGTTCCGCAATGGTACAGGGATTCCTGTAAGAAGATAAAATATATGTTCCCGAAAGCACATGCCTGCGCATATATGGTCATGGCCTTCAGAATAGCTCATTTTAAGGTATATCATCCGCTTGCCTATTATGCCGCTTATTTCAGTATCAGAGCTACGGGCTTTGATTACGAAAAGATGGCTCGCGGCAAGGAAGAACTGCTCACGCGTCTTGCGATGAACAAGAGCGTTCCGAAGTTTAACAGGACCGCAAGGGATGACAAAGAAATCGATGACATGCATCTCGTACTTGAATTTTATGCGAGAGGCTTTAAATTCGTGCCCATAGATATTTATAAGGCAAAGGCCCGCCATTTTACGATAGTGGACGGTGCGCTCATGCCTTCGCTTGTTACTCTGCAGGGACTCGGAGAAAAGGCTGCCGAGATGATAGAAGATGTTTCTTCCAGAAAGAAGTTCCTTTCGAAAGACGATTTCAGGAGAAGTTGTAAAGTGAGCGATACGATAGTGCAGCTTATGGCAAAGCTCGGACTTCTAAATGAGCTTCCCGATACGGAACAGATCTCGTTTACGGACATGTTCGATCTTTCGTAGAAGCGGAAAGGAACACCCCGGGATTGCCGGCTAACCAAAATGTGACGGATTACACAAAAATGCCGACTTAACAAAAACCAAAATGTAATAAATCGGAACACAAAACGCAATGAAGAATGCAAAAAACAACCCAAAAACAAATATATAAACAATTTTTAATAAAATCTTATTTATACTCGTTTGATTATTTTGTGATTTTAGGGTAATATAAAACGGTAGATTTATTATCGGAGGGGAGCCACAAATGAGTCGAAACGAAAAACTCTGTAAATCTTTAAAAATCTGCGGTGCATTTGTTTTTGCAATTCTTTTTTGCATTGTTTGCTTTGATTCGGTTGCTTCAAAAGCATATAACGAAAACCGCGTGGTTTTTGGCACACTGAAAGACGGAAAAACAAATACTTCAAAAGGGCTTACATCGGACAAGAATGTACTTGCTCTTTCTTTTGAGATCAAAAAATTCAGTCGCGCCGCATTTAAGGTTTCCTCATCTGACGTGAACAGTGACCTTGCGATCAAGATCACCTGTTCATCCGTTGACAGCGCTTCCATTTACAGTGAGACGATCACACCGAAGAATAAAAAGATAAGCTGGTCATATAGATCCGAGGGATTGTTTGCGCCCGGAAAGTATTATCTTGTCATAGGCGATGCAGGGAAAAGCATCACCACAGGCAAGATAAAATCAAGCATGACGCTTGAGACCGTAAACCTTTACGACGACGGAGACAATAATACGTATGATTATTCACAGCTCCAGGCCGTTGACGGAACGGAAAGAATGTACAGATTCGCCAAGCTGTACACATGGGGTATAAGCGGCGATGACAATACGGACTGGATAAGGTTAAAAACGGATGAGGAAGGCTTGTATATAAGGATCGATCCGCTCAATTCCTACAACGGACAGATCAGAATGGAACTTTATTCGGGAGAGGTCGGTAAGACGCCCGAACTTCTGTACAGCTATACAATGCAGAAAAGAAAAGAACTCCTTCTCAAATCCCTTCCGGCGGGAAACTACTTCTTTAAGATAATGTATGACTGCTTTGAAGATGATGTGTCCGTGAGATCATTTGAGAGGAACCAGGTAGTTTACAATTTGCTCCTTGCTTCATGTGCACAGCTCGATAAGATATCGTTTTCCAGTTCAAAGGTTACACTCGGACTTAAAGGGGATATCTCAAAATATGAGGCAAAGATCGTTAAGAAGCCCGAAAAAGCGGCTGCCACAAAGACAACATGGGAGAGCTCCGATCCCAAGGTAGCAACCGTTACGGACGGAGTCGTTAAGGCCGTAAAAGCCGGTACGGCAACCATAACCTGTACGATGCTCGATATCAACGGCAACAAGAAAAAAACAAGCTGCGTTGTGGAGGTTAAGCCTCAAACCGTGACGCTCAGTAATAAGAGCGTTTCTATCGAAAAGGGTGCTAAGACAACCTTAAAGGCGGATGTAACTCCCAAAGAGAGCGTTACTTGGTACAGTGAAGACAAAACCGTTGCATCGATAAGCAAAAAGGGTGAGATAAGCGCTTTAAAGGCAGGAAAGACTACTGTCTATGCAAAGACAAAAAGCGGTGTGAAATCGGCGGTCTGCAGTGTAACTGTGACAGATAAAAAGGCTACTACTCCGAAGACGCCTACGGAGCCCGACAAGGGAAACGGCTCCGGAAACGCAGGGGGTGGCAACGATGTCAATCCGTTGACGGATATGACTTTGAGGTGTGATGTTCAAAGCATAGATGTCGGATTCAAGAAAAAGATAGTGCGTTATCAGGGGCCTGAAACAGGTACATGGACAGTCAACGATTGTTTGGAAGTGGTTTCTTCCGATGATTATTCGGTAACGGTCAGGGGTGTAAAAAAAGGCAAGGGTTATGTTTCCTTTGTGTACGGTGGGTATTCTAAGAGTATTACGATTGATGTCGAATAGACCGGATTAACTATATGATGTATGGGGGCATAAGCGAATGAGCTATATTCTTTCTATATACAGCAGCATGGGGTTAAAGGAAGTCCTTTTGCCCGCCATGGATAATGCGGATTACGAACTTAAAGTATCGGGGAAGGTGTTTGGATTTCCGCACGATTTCTCTGTCTCTATGGAAATTGTTGAGGGACAGTGGTTTTTCGTTGAGAAAAACAATCTCTACAATATTTTTTATACGGACAGGTCATATCTTTATGACCGAAAACCCATTAATGATCAGGATGCTTTTACGATACTGCTGGCCGGTGATTACCAGTTGTTTGTTATTGTGAAAAAAACTGATCATTCTTTTTTGGTATATGACAAATATCAGATCCCGGTAAACAATCAGATAGTGATCGGAAGCAACGAAAGCGCCGATCTTTGTTATCAATATCATAATCTTATTTCGGGTCATCCCTGTCATGCGGTGATCAAAGTCTATAACGGTACATGCGTCATAGAGGATTACAGTGCCAACGGAACATTTATCAACGATATAAGAATAGAGAAGTCCAGACAGCTCGTTTACGGAGATGTCATCAATATCTACGGTCTTAAGATCATTTTCCTCGGAGATTTCCTGGCAGTCAATACCGCGATCGAAGGACTCGTTGTTAAAACCAATGTTCTTAACGAGTACGTTCAGCCCAAAGCCGAAGTTGTTGAAGAGAAAAAGCAATCGCGTGCAAATAAGAAAGACAATCTTTTCCATCGCGCCCCCCGAAATATCCTTAAGATCGAGGACGAACCTTTTGAGATAGAAGCACCTCCCGCAGCAAAGGAAGTTGACAATACGCCTTTGATCATGACTATCGGTCCTTCGCTTACCATGGCGCTTCCGATGATGCTCGGTACCAGTATGGCGATCATCTCTTCGCAAAGATCGGGTGCGGGTTCCGGTGCATTTATGTACACCGGTATCATCACGGCACTCGGTTCGGCATTGCTCGGCGTTTTTTGGGCCATCAAGAATCTGCGTTTCCAAAAAAAGAAGAGACGCGCCGAGGAGCTTAAACGTTTTGAGCGCTACAGTCAGTATCTTATCGACAGATCCGCAAGGATCAAAGAAAAATACGACAACAATACGGAATCCATGAGAAAGATGTACTGTGATCCCGTTACTTTGTGTTCGTATAACAGAAATTCGATAGAATTGTGGAACAGGAACGTGAGACATTTTGACTTCCTGCAGCACAGACTCGGTATCGGTGAAGTTCCTTTTCAAACAGAGATAGTTGTTCCAAAAGAGAGCTTCAGCATGATCGACGACTCACTCGGCCTTAAGCCTTCGATGATCAAGGAAAGCTACAAGATGCTCATTGATGTGCCTGTATGTGTGGATCTTTTTGCAAACAGGATCATAGGCGTGATCGGAGGAAAGGATTATGCGGGCTGCTATGACGTTGTCGGAGATCTCGTTACACAGATAGCGGCCTCCGATTGCTACACAGACGTTAAGATGGCGTTTGTTTTCGATGCGGAAAAAGAGGGTGACGGTGATAAATGGAATTACGCAAAATGGCTCCCCCATGTTTGGAGAGAAGACGGAAAAGTCAGATATGTGGGAACGGATAAGGCTGAGATCAGCGATGTATTCTATGAGATCACGCAGACCCTTCGTTTCAGAGCCGAAGAATCGGGAGAACGTCAGGAAAAGGTCGGTATCCCCAGACCTTACTATATCCTCTTCGTAAGGAATCCTGAGCTTCTTGAGGGCGAGCTTATCGGAAAATATATTTACCATACGGAGATCAATTACGGAATAACGACCGTTCTTTTGGCAAGAAGTTATGACGAACTTCCCAATGAGTGCGAGTTTATCATTGAAAACACTCCCGAATATCACGGAATCTACAATGTTACGGACACAAACCGGGAAAAGACAGAGATAGCGTTTGACAGTGTCGATCGCGATCTCCTTGAAAGGTTTGCCCGTAATCTTTCATCGATCAAAGTCAAAGAAGAAGAAAACGGCGGTGAAATACCTAACGTGCTGACGTTCTTTGATATGTACGGTGTAAACAAACCCGATGAACTCAATGCGATCGACCGTTGGAGAAAGAACCGTACATACGAAAGCCTTCGTTCACTGGTCGGTCAAAAAGCCGGCGGCGCCGATTGCTATCTTGATGTTCACGAAAAATATCACGGTCCTCACGGACTTGTGGCCGGAACTACAGGTTCGGGTAAATCGGAGACCCTCCAGACATACATGCTTTCACTTGCTTTAAATTTCAGCCCCGATGATATCGGTTTCTTTATCATCGACTATAAGGGCGGCGGAATGGCTAACTTGTTCGACGGACTCCCTCATATTATCGGAGCGATATCAAATCTTTCGGGAAACCAGATCCGCAGAGCCATGGTTTCCATTAAGAGTGAAAACAAACGAAGACAGCGTATCTTCAATGAATATGGCGTCAATAACATAAACCTGTATACCAGATTGTACAAAAACAACGAATCCAATATTCCCGTGCCTCATCTGTTCATCATTATCGACGAGTTTGCGGAGCTTAAGAGAGAGCAGCCTGAGTTCATGAAGGAGCTTATATCCGTTGCACAGGTCGGACGTTCGCTCGGCGTGCATTTGATACTTGCTACCCAGAAGCCCAGCGGAACCGTTGACGACAACATCTGGAGTAACTCTAAATTCAGACTCTGTTTGCGCGTCCAGGACCGTCAGGACAGTATGGATATGCTTCATAAGCCTGATGCCGCGTATATCACGCAGGCAGGAAGATGTTACATGCAGGTCGGCAACGACGAATTGTATGAATTGTTCCAGTCCGCATGGAGCGGTGCTGTATATGATGAAAGCGGAACGGTACAGTCGGACATAGCCAAGATCGTCGGAAGCAACGGACGTACCGCTATTTCGGGAAGTTATTCGCAGGTTAAACAAAAAGAAAAGAAAAAGATCGAATGGATCAAAACGCTTATCGATTGCATGGATTCTTCCTTGTCAGCGGCAGGCATTGTTGACGTGAGCATTTGCTGCGGCAGTATGTCAACGATGGCTCATGTTGTGGAACTGTTCTATGCCGAGATGGAAAAGAGGGGAATAGAATATCCCGTTTCAGAATTCAACAGCCGCAGGATCGAGGATTTCATCGCGGTATATTCGGCGGTGATCTCCGCAGAAGAGAGAGGCGAAGATTTCCCTCAGAGAGTATCGATAAAGGCGGAGGAATTAAGAAAGAAATTACCCGAATCAAAAGAGAAAACACAGCTTGATGCCGTTGTTGACTATTTGGCGAGAACAGCGGACAAAAACGGATTCCATTACGACCTCAGGCTTTGGCTTCCCGTACTTCCCGAGGAGCTTTATCTCGATGAACTTCTCGGATACACTGAGAAAGCATATAACGGAACGGAATGGCCCGAACCTTCGGATCATTTCTCGCTTGATGTTATGGTCGGCCTTTATGACGATCCCGAAAATCAGGCTCAGAACCCTCTTACCGTTGATGTTGCAAACGAAGGAAACCTTGCAGTGATCGGTGCCGCGATGTCCGGAAAGAGTACATTCCTTTCGACATATCTGTACTCGCTCTTCTTCAGATATTCGCCCGATGTGGTCAACGCATATATTCTTGACTACAGCGCCAAGAAGCTCGGTGCATTTGCCGGGATGCCTCATGTCGGCGGTATCATGTTTGAGGATGACGATGAAAAAGTATCAAAATTCTTTACGTTCATAGAAAATGTTCAGCAGGAACGTAAAAAGATATTTGAAGGAGGTAACTACAGTCAATACGTTCGTTCAAACGGCTATGTGCTTCCCGCGATACTTATCGTTATCGATAATTTCTCCTCATTCAGGACAAAGACCGAAACAAAATATGATGAACGAATGATAAAC
Source organism: uncultured Clostridia bacterium (assembly GCA_946403295.1). Classification (GTDB taxonomy): domain Bacteria; phylum Bacillota; class Clostridia; order Lachnospirales; family Lachnospiraceae; genus RUG11977. Next base: position 30,359 of record CAMIZL010000023.1, read on the forward strand.
CTTCTTAAGGAAGCAAATTCCTGCGGTATTTATATTGTTGTTACAGCGGGCGGATTCTCAAGTGCGGAGATCCCCGGAAGAATGGGAGAATTGTTCAGAAATACACTTTCGCTATCGCTTAATGACAAATATCAATATTCCGAAGTTGTCCGCACGACACGTGTTGAAGTTACACCCGAAGAAAATGTTCAGGGTCGCGGTATTTTCAAGCTCGGCGAGTCGGTACTCGAATACCAGACCGCACTTCCCATCAGAGCGGCGGATGATTTTGAACGAAGCGAGAAGATCAAGAGCATTTCCGCCGACATTGCATCAAAATGGACGGGAAAAGCTGCCAGAGAGATACCGACAATACCGGAAGAGCCTGTATGGAGCGAGTTCTCTGCGCTGCCTGAATTCAAAAGCATGGTATCCGAAGGGATCAGGATACCTGTCGGATACGATAAGAAAACAGCAACCGTCTACGGCATCAATCTTGAGAGCGTATATACGTATATTGTTTCGGGAAAGAGCAGGACGGGAAAAACAAATTTCTTGCGTATAATTATGCTTGCGGCATCCATGATGAACACAACGGTTACCGTTATCGATACGGCGGGAGAGCTGAAAGCTTTGGCAGATGACATTTCCGCCGAATACGTAGGCGATGGAAAAGCTTTATACGATTTCTGCTCAAAACTCCTTCCGGATTTCAAGGAGCGAAATGCCTATAAGAAAGAATGCCTTTCAAGAGGCTTGACGGATTCGGAAATATTCAGGGAGATGCAGAGATTTACAAAACGGATCATTATTATCGGCAACCTTCCCGATTTTGTGAATCTTGTCAGAAAACCCGGAGAGGGAATCGACGATCTGTCCGGATTTATGTGCAATCTGTTTGAAAAAGGTGCGATCCACAATGTATTCTGGTTCGCTCAGTTAAATCAGGATAATGCGGCCGACATAGCAGGAATGAATACATATGCGTCATTCATCAAGGAAAAGAACGGAATTCATTTCGGCGGAAATGTTGCGGGGCAAAGGCTTTTGACATTTGATCATATACCGTATGCAAATCAGAACAAGAAGCTTCCCGCAGGCATCGGTATGTTGCCCACAAATGATGATGAAACTGTTGAGACTGTTGTAGTTCCTTTTTACAGAAAGGAAGATTCGGATGATAAATCTGGTGACAATAGATGATCACGAAGATGAAAACAATCTGATACATGTAGCTGTCGATGAATGCATATTCAAATTATTAGGTGATGAAGATTTTGAATATGTGGGCATAAAAAAGGAAAAGATCGATCAGGTCCTGGCGGGTAACAGGATTATTGATTTCTGTTGTTACGATGTGTCAGGGGGCATGGAACTTCTTTATGATCTTCGAAAACGATATCCGCGAATGAATCTCTTGCTTGTGGTTGAAATGAGCATGTCTCCGACGGAGTATCTAAAGCCCGGTATCAAACCGGACGCGATCCTGATAAGACCTGTCAGCTTCGAGAATGCTTTTGAGACACTCAGAAGTTTTTTGACGGAAGGGATCTCTCAAAGGGAGAATAACGATCAGGCATTTGTGGTAGACGGAAGAGAAGGAAAATATACCATTCCGTACAGTAAGATTTACTATTTTGAATCAAGAGACAAAAAGATATATCTTAAGACACTCGAAGGCGAATATGGGTTTTACGGAACGATCGATGAACTTGACGGTGAGCTGCCCGGAATGTTCGTCAGATGTCACAGAAGTTTTATCGTGAACAAAAAGTACATAAGAAAGATCCTGAACATAAGTACAATAGAGCTTTCAAACGGCTTTATCGTCCCCGTTTCAAGATCGTATCGTCAGACCATAAAGGAGTTGTGATGGAGAAAAGGCTTATTGACAGATTGTTCTGCTTAAATGAGGATGAGTTCATTTTGCTTGCGGGATCATGCGGGATCAGGGAATTACACGGTTTCGAAATGCGGCAGAACGAAAAATGTGAATTAAATGATGAGCAGATAAAACGAGCGATCTTTTCTCTTTGCAAAAAGGAAGTGCTCACCTCATGCGGTGACGGTTTTAAAATGTCACCCGAGATAAAAAGCATATTTCAATCGATCAAGGACGCAAAACAGGTGATATCGATAGAATATACGGACGAGGAAAAAGCGCCTGTGTGCATATACGTTGGTGATAGATCGATCGTTTATATGAGGCCGGCGACAGACGGAGTCGATTATGTTCATTTGGGTGCCGGGATCGAAAAGAAACTTTCGAATTTCCTCACAAACTCCGAACTCCTGCCGGAAGAGACCAAGGACGAAGAAATGGACATGTTGTGGGGGGAGATCGAAGACAATATTGCGATACCCGATCAGGAGATCGAATCTCTGCCTAACAGGTTACTTCAGGTCATGATCAAAGACGTAAAGTCAAAAGAACCGGTCGCAAAAGCTGTCGTGATCAGAAACGAAAACGGCATGATCTGTTTGAAGGACAGCAGGGAAAGCGAACGCAACATAAAACGCTATCACAGGAGATCATTCATTGATAGTATTTGCAGTGAATGTGAAGAAGCGACGGAAGATAATGAATTGTAAGACATTGATTGTACAGCAATTGCTTTTTTAGGAGGAGTTTTGAAATGATTCTTGTGGACATTTTTGTTACCAGTCTTGATAAAAGCTATGATTTTCAATTGAACGAAAATGTTAAGGTCGAAACCATCATAGAAGAAATAAGCGAGATGGTGTGTCAAAAAGAAAGAATGAAGGTGGCCGGGGACGCGTCAAGGCTTATGCTGTGCGATATGTTTGCTCATAAGGTCCTTGAGAAGGAAAAAACACTCCTGGAATGTGGCGTATCTACAGGAAACAAATTGATGCTCATTTGACAAGAAACAAAACTGAACAGGAGTATAACGTTGAGAATGATGGAGATGTAAAAACTTTTGATTCTGTTGATCTGTGTTGTAATCGGAGCAACAGGGTGTTTGATGTGTTGTTTTATTAAACTCAGGCAGATCGCATATCTGCCGAAATGAATTGATGGTTTATCGATAAGAAACATGAAAATCTTGTCGATTAAACATAAAAAATATATATAAGGGAGCTTAAAGAAAATGAAAAAAAACTTCTACCAATTATGTAAGGCAATTGCAGTAATTCTTATCTTCGTTATGGAGTTCGGAAGTATCTCGGCAAATCTAACTAAAGCAGATATAGATACAGAGGTATCTGAAGACGATCTCCTTTTAATTCACCCTGTGATCGGTGCCGAGGTAGTGAACGAAACAGACGTTCTTGTTACGATCGACCCCATAAACTATAAAATCGATTCCTATGAGATATGGATTGATTCAGATATCGGATATGAAGCTTATAAAGTTGAGAATAAAGACCGTCTATATTATTACAATGCGGATTTGACATCTATAAATCTCTATGGAGATGAAAACGGAGATTATTATCTTGCAGACATATGTGAAGCGGACGGCTTTAAGACAACAACAGTCACGATAAAAAATGTTCCCAAGGGAGAGACTTTTGTCAAGGTCAGAGCTTGTGTAGGAGATAAAAAAAGCGGGACATCTGAGCCTCAGAGGGTTGAGATCACATCCGGAAAAAACGGATATAAGAAGAAATACAATTTTTCAAAGGTTAAGATCGGTGAAACGATCAAGTTTGGTGCGTATGAAAAAGATTTTCCGACAGATGGACGTGATCCTATTGAATGGGTCGTTCTTCAAAAAACAAAGGATCTTATAATTGTAATAAGTAAATATGCCTTAGATTGTTTACCGTATAATATCGAATTGAAAGATGTCACATGGGAGACATGTACATTAAGAAAATGGCTTAACGAAGAGTTTTATGAGGCAGCCTTTAACTCCAAAGAGAAGAAACTGATAATGACGGCCGGCCTGTTAAATGCCACATATTCGACCGCAGGATGCTACGGTGGCAATAATACCAAGGATAAAGTCTTTCTTTTGTCAGAAAGCGATTTGGTAAATCCGGCACTGGGTTTTGATACCTTTAGATCTTATGACGATAAGAACAGACGATGCGCACCTACCGACTATGCTATTGCGCAAGGTCTTGCAAATGTGATTCAAACTGACGTTTTGACTAAGGACAATAAGTGTACTGTTGATTGGTGGCTGAGAACACCGGGGAAGGACAATTCCATGGCTATTGAAGTGCAAAGTGAAGGATTTATACCTTTTGGAGGAACTGAGGTCAACTCTGCTGAAGTTGGTGTGCGTCCCGTGATAGGGATCAGAATTGAAAAAAATAAAAAAACAAAAAAGAAAAAATAATCTTTTGATTTTATGTATAACAACGAAGATAAAAAAAAATAGGCTATACATATAATCCGAATGATTATGTTCTGGACGCTGTTTTT